>JAQTPT010000087.1 GCA_028712795.1 Methylococcales bacterium | reverse complement strand
GGTCAATGGCGTTTATTTCAGCCTGTAAGTCTTGGATGTTCAAGGAACGAAAGAATCTATACTTTTTGATCTGCTGTCAAGACATTTTGGTGGCATTTGAATTTGCCATGGATTTTAAAGTAGATACTCTTCAACCTTAATCAGGTCAGCAATCAGGCTTTGCAGGTCGCTGTCATTGGTCAGGCTATTGAGTTGTATGCTTGTTGTTCCATCACTGTCCTGTTTTAAAATGACATTACGCCTCAACAAAGTGCGCGGCAGATTGGCTTTAATCCATGGTCCATAAGCAGCCCCGTATTTGAGATAGTTAATGCCGACGTTTTCCCTGAAACGTTTTACAGAGCCCGCAAAGCTATCATTAGAGACAAAACCGATCCTGGATAGATCGCAAAGGGTCACTCTGTCCATTAGTTTATTGCATTGGTCGAGTGCTTTTTTCTGAAATTCATAGGGCCCATTGCTATTGCTATCTGAAACTGCATCAGGTGCAAGAATAATAGTCGGTTCGTCTTCTAGTTCCAGCAGTACCAGAGCCGCTTCAAGCGTGGCGGAGGATACACTGGTTGGATAAGCGCCTACCGATACGATATAGCAGTTACCGCCGCCATTAGCATAAAACAGGCGTAAACTGTCATAGAGATATAGCTTTGCAGCTGCTTCCGCCCGAACAAACTGGTTATTGCCATCCAGAAAAAGCGTTACATTTTGTGGTGGGGAGCCACCGAATAATTGCTCATATTCGGCAATGGACTCAATGCGAGTAGGTTTGTTTGTGAGCGACTCACCATTACGTATAGCCTTCTCGGTATAACCGATAAACGCCGGTATCGCCGTTTCCACTGCTGCAATGGAGGGGGGGAACTTGGGAATCTCTTCGACATAGACTCCCGGGGTTTTATAAGCTGTTGCCATGTTATTCACCGTTTAGTATGTTGACAATGATAGTGTTATACAAAAATTTCCGAGACAATACGGGTTATTTTTGTACCATTTTTCTCCGCTTTCACCCAACCTTCCGACGGTTTTTGTTTTGTGCCTGCGTTTCCAAAATGGGTTAACGGAAGCGGGTTGAGTTCTGTAGAAGTCACAGTATTTGTTTTTTTATTCAAGTATTGCCAGATTGTTGAGCGATTTTTTAACCGGATTTGGAAAATAGGGTGAGGTGTTTTTGCGCGGCCATTATCGTCTATAAAACTGAAGTCGCTGTCATTCGCCCTTACCGCCGACAAGCGGATTAGGGCAAACACATCGTCAGGAATATCATCAGATAGCATTATTCCGCGCTTAGGTACATCAATAAGGTCAGCGGGCGGCACTATAACCGGCACGTCGCCTTGATGGACAAATACAGGACAATTTGTAGCCAGGGCATTTAATTGCTGTGAACCGGCGCCGGGTTGATCACCCGTTAATTGCCATAAGGCGCCGCCGGATATGACTAAAGACTCAACTGAATCGTCATCTGTAAGCTCAGCATATTCTTTTGATAAAAATAACGATTTATTGACGCCAGTAACGCGCGATGCACCGGTCAGGTTAGATAAAACAGAGACGTTTTCCTTGTATCGCCATGTTTTATCTGCTGTCTTGTCATAAAGCTCGTGAATTTTCCGGGATTGTAGCGTCAAGGCGGTATAGTTAAAAAATGCTGAGCTTTCAATAGTCACGACAAATTCGAAAAGGGCATCAGAGGGAATCACCTTCTCGTTCTGTACCGCAACAATAAATCCAAAAGCAGTATCCTTATAAATGCATTTCAAACCTTTCAATGTCCTTGTTGTTGTACCGGTTGGCATCACCGAGAGAAAAGAACGCCTGTCATAATCCCGTAAACGGGTGTCTTTTTTTACCTGATCCTGAATTAAATCGAACACTGTGCCGCCTTCATCCAGCCAATAATGGTGTAGCAGGCGCACCTCAAACAGCGGCTTATATCCAATACTGATACGTTCAGTCATTAGCTTGCCACCGAGTTTTTGTGATAGAAATCACTGATCACTTCGGTAATAAGTCCGCTTTCACTTTGTACCGCTTTGAATTTCAGATCCAGCATTCGCAGCATGTACAAAACAAATGGGTATTGTTTTCCTCCTAACGTACCCCACAAGTGGTTGACTTCTTCCATCGTCGGGGAATACAAATCGAAAATGAGTTTGAAAGATTCTAATTGATCAAGCTGATCAGTGGGTGCATGTTTGGTAATAGAGCCTGGTTCGACATTATCCTGAGTGAACACATTCTTGAATTGAAAAAAACGAATGGCTCTGGATAACACCAGTAGTGCGTTAGTGTAATCGGTGTGGGTCGCGGTAATTAAAATCTGAAAGTTGAGAAAAACCGGCGGGTTTTCATAAATGGTTCTGAGCGTTATGTCATTACGCACAAAGTTAGGAAGATTTTTTAGGGTTTTTTCCTCCTTGATGTTCACCATGGACAAGACAAGCTTTTCTCTTGAAGCGCCATTACTGCCAAAGCCCTCGGCAAGATTACCCAACTCCACTTTGGTAGGATCGCCAGATGGATAATTATCAGCAAGATGTTTATCCAGCTCGTTTATCACGATAGTCAAAGCATGGGATATCATATTGACTCTTAAGTGTCAATTGACTCAGTGCAGCGACAAGTAGATAAATGACATAGCGGAATCAGTGCCTGTCATCGATTTGCCATCAGATATATCCATTTTTGGCCGGCCTTTGAAATTGGAAACACATAGTTAACAGCCAACATAAGTTTTAGTGGCTACTATAAGCGTTTTTTTAAAGTTTATAACATTTAAAATTTTGCCTGTAAACAATAATATTTACAAAATGGACACATCAAGAAACGTATCCACTGGATGAATCGGAACAGCTTAAATTAATTGCGTATTTCATCATCCCTGCAAGAAACAACCATAACCTGGGCAAAGCCGCCGCCGGGAGTCCGAAAATTGGTGGTTTGTCCCTGATATAAGCGGGCGCTTATCAATTGCGTCCGGCCTTTATAAACGTAATGACGCAGATCAAGCTTGAAATCGACGACTTTATTTTCTACTTCCAGTTGCCGCCCGCTGGGTTGCACTAGCGACTGTGCGACATAATCGCCCTGCAGGATTTCACCGAACACCCGCCGGGTCAGTTTGTCGCCACGGTAGGCGGCCTTGCTACCGTAACCTTTAGCAGGTTTGAAAAACAAATGCTTGCGATTGGTCCAAAGGGTTTCGGAATCGTCAGGATTTACAGAAACGGTATGAGCGATACCGCTAAGAAGTATGGTTCTGGTTTTTGCGTCCACTCCGATGTCTATCAATGCCGCTTCGTCAGTCAGCAGTGTCAGGTTTCTTTTGTCCGCATAAAGGGCATGGGCTCGTGGATGGGGTGTGACAACAACCGCTTCTGCCAGATAAGCTTCAAGTAAAGCCTCGTGTGCTGTCGCCTCTAACCCGAAATCTGTCAACCGGTTGTAGACAAGATCGATACGCTGGTTACCGCGCCAAAGCGCCTGATTGTCATATACCAGTTCAGCGGGGTCACAGATAACAGCATTGATGTTATATCGCTCAAACAGTTTTTTGAACAATAGAAACTCCGGTAGCATATATTGGGTTTGCGGGTCTTCATCGACGATAGCAATCGAACGTAAAGGCTGTTGGCCTCGTTCAGCTTGCCATTCTTCAAGAAACATCTCAATAAATGCCTGCTCTTGATCATTGGCGGCTGTTTCACAGGTGGCGAGTGTTGATAATCCGCCTCCCTCCAGATCACAACAGACTTTTTGCGTACGCGCCAGGATGGCATTAAGTAATGCGCCGCCCGCATTAGTGTTTATTTCAATTAATTGAGGCCCTTCGGCGCTGAGATGAAAGTCATAACCGAAAAAAACGCCGCATGCTTTGGGAGTGAATTTTGCTGCGTCAGGAGCATATTCAAGAACGCGATCCTGATAAGACGGCATAACGATAACGCTTTCTAATGCTGCAATAATGGCACGTTGTCTCTGTACGCAGGTTTCGGAGACAAACACTGCTGATTCAGCCAAAAGGTGAGGACGTTCCTCTACGATCATTCGGTACAAATTGACATCATCTTTTTGTGGACATAATTCTGCACGCATTGCTTCCCTATTAAGCGACACGCAGCGGCATTGAATATTGAGCTGTTTGGCCCGTCGTTCGCATGGGTCAACGGTGAGCGCGGGTGATGAATCTGAATTGGACGAGAGAGTCATGTGAATTTCATTTGTTGCTGTTTCAGGATTTGAACTTTGAAAAATTTAAGTTGCGGGTCAAATCTGTCATCATGGATCATTGATTTGAGCGGGTTAATAATAGAGCAAACCAGTCCTTATACCCATTACTTATTTTTTTGGCGGTTAAATGGAGAGCGGGAAAGAGGTGGTAAGAATAATAAGGGAAATAGCACAATATTTTATTAAACTAGGTTATATAACATAGTTTAATAAGTGAATATCAGTCATAAATAATTAAAGCTTTATTTAATCAATTGGTTATAGTTTTGGCATCAATCATGCGTTCAATAATGCATATTTTGTTAATTATTTATATAGCAGAGGTAAACAATGAGCCGGCAATTAGCACACACAGAAATTAAAAAAACCAATAATGGCGCTTTATTAATAGGGACTGGTTTAGTTGTTGCATCCATGATTTTGGTGCCAGCCCTGGCAACAAGGCTGGGCTTGGGAGCCAGTTTAACTGGAGCGTTAAGAATTGCCCTGATGAAGGCGTCGAGCCGGGCCGTCTCGAGTGCAACGGATGTTTCTAAAACGGCATAATGAAAAATGTTAACCATTAGGGCGGATTAATTCTCGTGTTCGATATTTACAAAAAATAGCTATTAAGAATAGTTGGAGTTGTTTTCAACCAAGCCAATCGAAAGCAATTAGTTTTTCGATTGGCAAAATCAAGCGGTTTGTCACAACTCATATCTTCATGGGGAAGTCTGCAAGGAGATGGTTATTCCCTACATGGAAACGGTTCGCATGACAAATTATCAGAGCAATTGAGTATAATGATTTAGCGACAAGCTTATGTTAAAGACTTAAATCTTTTCACTGGTCCAAGTTGTTCCTTACTTTGGCTTTAATAAACCTTACATTTGGTTCATGACTGATGGCGTTTTATTGGCTCAGCAGTTTTGATGGATTAATATTGAAGCCTGTTCAAACTCACTCCAAGGCAAGTTTTCGCCAACATGGCTTATGGAGTTATCTCTTACCTTACAAGGTGAAGCTCCTTGTTGTAGTCCATTTCATAGTTTGTTAATATACAAAACAGCCTAAAAAATATAGTTAATTATAATGACTGATACCAAAAAAGTGTGCGATCTTTGCGGATTACCCGTTGAAGTGCCTGGCTTTACATTGAAAACTAAAGAAGGCAATAAAGACTTTTGTTGCGAAGGTTGCAAAGGTATTTATCAATTGTTAAATGAAGACCAGACTCTGCCTGAGTCCGACCAGGATTAATTACCCAATTTACAAATTATTAAGGAAAAATCAATATGAAGCACGCGCACGGTAATCCAGCCAATTCTGTGGCTAAAGAAGTTGTTAAGGGTTCGATTGTTTCATCTACGGTACATACGGGGAGCAGGCTCATGAGTAATGTTGCTAAACATCCGGTTCTGGTTTTTGGTTTGGGCTTGGTAGCCGGCTACCTGGTCTACAAATACAGAAAAGAAATAATTTCCAGCACCACCAGAGCAGTGGATGCCGGTAAAGATTTTGTATTGCAGCAAAAAGAAAATCTCGAAGACATTGTCGCCGAAAGTAAGGAATAACCGGCAAGTTCTTCATTCTTTAATGAATGGGTAACTTCACTAACGGGTGTTCTCCCTGTCCATATAAAGTCAGGGCACCCGTTTTGTTTTTTCAGGAGCTCACTTAAAGTTATGTCTATCCAAAAAGAATTTGTGCTGCGTTACAGGGAGGACGGGCTTGTCAGGTTTCAAGTACCTGCCCGTATTTGTAATATTGATGTGACCAAAGCGGTAACGGATGGCATTTCCGGGATAGACGGCGTATACCGCGTTAATCTATACCGCAGCCAGCAGAAATTATCCATTCGTTTCAAGGAATCTGTTTGTGATTTCAAGTCAGTGGCTAAGCAATTGTTTGATTTGCTTACTGATCTGGAAATAAAAGGCGACCTAAAACCAAAACCGGTTTCAAAATCGACTTTGTGGAAAGAAAAAGCCAAAGCCAAATTAGACGCTTTTAAACCAACGCGGTGGGCCAAAGAAAAATTCGGGGATGCAAAAGAGACCGTTCAGGCAGCCAAAGTGATTACCCGATTGGGCATGAAAAAACCGACGGCTTTCATGAAAGACCCTGAAAAAACCGTCATTGATTTTTTAAATGACATTCTTGTGCTCTTTCTTATAAAGCTGCACTGGAACGATATTACTCAAAACTGGCTGCTAAAACCCCTCAAGTATCGTTATGAATGGATGGCTTTGTTTTATATGTTTTTTTTACTGGTTCGCTCACGCAAACAAAAATAGATATGGGGACGCAAGGCGAAAGACCAAAGGCGAAGGGCGGCTATGTTCGACATAGTCTTTAACCCTTCGCCTTTAGCCTTTCACCTACCCTTCTCACTTTATCTGATAAGTTATATTAGATACTTTCATTCGTTACACCCTCCTGCCTATTCCTGAAAACTAGCGTTATGGATACACAAACTTCTGCCCCGAAAAATTTCCAGCTGGTTCATCAATTAGCCAGGCGCATAAGAATTATCTCGCCCGTCTTGAAAAATGACCAGGAGCGCGGTTATATTTTTGAAATTCTTTTAAAAAAGCGGCCTGAAATAAAAAAAATCCGTTCGGTTTTCGCTTTGGGCTCTGTTGTCATTGAGTTTGACCCGACCCGCTTACCAGAAAAGAATTTACTCATTTTACTGGATGCGGTGCTGGGTAATATTGCCCGAAAAAAAGCGGATCAGCACAAAGAACAAAAGAAAGCTTTTGATGGCCCGATCCACGAAGTCGACCTTGCTGTTGAAGGGATGACTTGCGCATCCTGTGCTTTGCTCATAGAAATGGTGTTAAAGCGCGACCCCCGAATCAAGCAGGCCAGTGTCAACTTCGGTACTTCAACCCTCACTGTCCATGGCCAGTTAGGGAAAGACGAGGTGGATGCCAAAGTGGCGACCCTGGGTTATAAAACCTACGCGATGGATACCTTATCCCAACGCAAAAGTTTGATTGAAAAGGAACACCAAAGGATTGCAATGGCTAAACGCCGTTTTATGTGGTCCGGAATGTTGAGTTTTCCCGTGGTACTGATTGCTATGAGTATGCCGTCATCTCGCTGGTTGCACTGGTTGCAGTTCGCGCTCACCACGCCCGTAGTTTTCTGGTCGGGCGGGACATTTTTTGCAAAAGCCGGGCGCCTGGCAAAACAACGGAGAGCTAATATGGATACCTTAATTGCTCTGGGGGTAGGTTCGGCTTACGGCTACAGTTTACCGGGATTATTCAGACGGAGAGGGCATATCTACTTTGAAGCCGGCTCTGCCTTTATTACTTTTGTACTATTGGGGCGTTTTTTAGAGGAACGGGCCAAAGGCAAGGCAGGTGAAGCCATCCGTAAGCTGGTTGATTTGCAACCGCAAACTGCAACTTTAATCAAGGATGGGCAAGAAATTATCATTGCCGTTGACGATTGCGTTATTGACGATGTGCTGTTGGTTCGTCCAGGTGAGAAAATCCCGGCCGACGGTATCGTTATACAAGGTGTATCCACAGTTGATGAGGCCATGGTGACGGGAGAGAGCTTGCCAGCCGTTAAAGACGTCGGCCACAAGGTGATTGGAGGCTGCGTTAATGGCAGCGGTGCGTTGAGAATGCGCGTGACAGCGGTAGGCATGGATACCGTTTTGGCTGGCATAGTACACATGGTTGATCAGGCTCAGGCAACCAAATTACCGATTCAAAAACAGGTGGATAAAATTTCCGCCGTGTTTGTGCCTTCAGTAATGGTCTTGTCGGCTTTAACCATGGCGGGTTGGCTAATAGCCGGCGCTCCATTTGGCTTTGCTTTCGGCAATGCCATCACAGTGTTGTTGATTTCCTGCCCTTGCGCGTTGGGCTTGGCAACGCCTGCGGCGATTATGGTGGGGGCGGGTCAGGCCGCACGCGAAGGTATCTATATCCGCAATGGAGAAAGCCTGGAAACTGCCGCGAAGCTTAATGTCGTCGTTTTTGACAAAACCGGTACGATTACGGAGGGTAAGCCAAAAGTTACGGAGTTGCTTAAACTGTCCAGACTAAGCGAAGAAAAGCTAATCAGCTTGGCGGCTTCCGCAGAAAATAACTCTGAGCATTTTTTGGGTAAAGCGATAGTCGCTTATGCTAAAGAACAATCTATTGAGCTGCGAGAATGCACTCATTTTTCCAGTGAAGCCGGACGGGGAATCGAGGCGGAAGTTGATGGTGAAAAATTGTTGTTGGGAAATAATGCCTGGTTGCTGGATCAAGGGATTGCCGTTGATGGGTTGCTGGCCGCAGCCAGTGGTTTTTCAGGAGAGGGTAAAACACCTGTATCCATGGCTATCAATGGCAAAGCAGCGGCTGTATTTGGTATTGCCGACAAGCCAAGACCACAAGCCACACAAGCTATCCAGCACCTGAAAAAACTGGGCATACAGACGCTGATGGTGACCGGCGACACGGAAAAAACGGCCCATTATATCGCTGCTATTGTGGGTATTGAAACGGTTATTGCCAATGCCAAGCCTGAACAAAAACTGGCCATCATCCATCAGTTTCAAAAGGAAGGCAAAAACGTCGGCATGATCGGGGACGGCATTAATGACGCACCGGCATTGGCGGCCGCCGATGTAGGCTTCGCCATAGGGACAGGCACTGGCATAGCGATTGAGTCTGCGGATATGACGCTGGTGCAGGGGGACATCACAAAAGTGACTGAGGCTATCCAGTTAAGCACCGACACCATCAGGATCATCAAGCAAAATTTATTCTGGGCATTTGGTTATAACGTTATTGCCATTCCGGTTGCGGCGATGGGTAAACTCAACCCGATGATAGCTTCTGCCGCAATGGCGTTAAGTTCGGTTTCGGTTATTGTTAATTCATTACGGTTAAGCAAAAAACAGGAATAAAAATGGATCATTCAACAATGGATATGGGTATGCAGCAAGTTGCCGCTGTTGCGGGTGGATTTGATTACGGTCTTGCCTTTATGGCGGGCGTGTTGGGTAGCGGGCATTGCCTGGGGATGTGTGGAGCGCTCGTTTCCGGCTACTTTATGAAGGCGGGCGCCTCAAGAACTCTGCTGCCTTATTTCTTTTATCAATTTGCCCGGATATTCGTTTACACCCTGGTCGGATTTGCCGCTGCGGCGCTCGGCGTTGTTTTGGTTTCCAGCGGCATTTTCGGAAAATTTCAAAGCATTTTGCAAATGTCTATTGGTTTTGTCGTCATTATTCTCGCCTTGGGCATTTTAGGCTGGATTCCTTTTCAGGGTTCAGTAAGACTATTGCCAATGAATTTATTACGCAGAGGTTATGCTGAATCAAGAACCAAAGGGCCACTACTTGGCGCAACGATTGCCGGACTGTTAAATGGCTTGATGCCGTGTCCATTAACCTTTGCCATGGCGGTTAAAGCAACGTCAGCAACTACCATCATGGAAGGCGGCTTGTTAATGCTTACTTTTGGAGCCGGTACATTGCCCACCATGCTGTTTGTCAGTGTGGCATTTGGCAAAATGAGCGCTCACTTTAGAGGTTTAATGTTGAAGTCTGCCGCACTCATTATGATTATAATGGGCTGCAATACCATTTACATGGGTATGTCATTTTACGTTGCAGAAAGTTTCCAGCAGCATAATTTCATACACGACATTAAAAATGAAATTGATGCCGTTATTTTGTTCCTCAGGCTAATGGTTGATTACTACGCCGGCATGATAAAAAACATCCAGGGCCAGTAAATGCAACAAGCTGATTTTGTAACCCTCGTGCAAGCGGTGCAAAGTCTGGAGTCAATAAGTTTGGCTACGCGGATGAGCCACTTTGTGGGTGTGCCCATTGAAAAAGCGATGGCTGCTTTACCCGGACACTGGTCCACCATCACCACCCGCATGACTAAAGCAGCCTTGAAAAAGGCGCTGGATGGCGCTCTATATTCTCTGAAATCATCGCCCCGCGTTCCTTCCAATAAAATGCACCAGTTCCTTGCCGGTCTCTCAGGTGCCGTGGGCGGCTCATTTGGGATCACTGCCCTGGCAATCGAGCTGCCGGTATCTGCAACTATAATGCTGCGTTCGATTGCCGATATTGCGCGTAGTGAAGGAGAAGATATTAAGGATGTAGACACCAAAATGGCTTGTCTGACCGTATTTGCTTTAAGTGGCGGCGGCGGAGAATCAGAGTCTGCGGACACCAGTTATTACGCTGTGCGCTCTTTTCTGTCCAAGGCATTAAGCGACTCAGCCAATCATGTTGCCGTGCATGGTTTTTCAAAAGAGGGCGCACCCGTCTTAGTTAAATTGCTCAGCGCGGTTTCCTCGCGTTTTAGCGTACCGGTTTCCGAAAAACTGGCCGTTCAGACCCTGCCTGCAATCGGTTTAATTGGAGGGGCATCTGTTAATTTATTGTTTATCAGTCACTTTCAGAGAATGGCTAAAGCTCATTTCACCGTCCGGCGATTGGAGCGGCGCTACGGAGAGGAATTAATCAAACAGGTTTATACCGAAATCGTAACCAGTAATACGGATAATAAAAGAAAGTTTTTTGAATGCTGATGTAGACAGGGGTTTCTCCAGCTTCAATATTTAAAACTTAATGTTCTGAGTTTCATTGCAGGGTTTGTATATGGCTAAGCGGTCAATTCTAAAACTTCTGGTTTGCCTCTTGTTCTGGTTCGCCAGCCAGACATTCGCGGTCGATTCTGCGGAGCTTTTGCCGCCAGATCAAGCTTTTCAATTCACATCGAAGGTAAAAAAGGCGGACAGGGTGTTGCTATCCTGGGATATAGCCAACGGTTATTACCTGTATCGTAACAAATTGAAATTTGTCTCGCTGAGTCCCGGTATGAAAATAGGGGAGCCGTCTTTTCCCCCCAGCCAAACCAAGCTCGACCGCACTTTCGGCAATGTCGAAATTTTCCACGATCATCTTGAAGTGGAGGTACCTCTTAAACTTTATGATCCAAAACTCAAGTCTGTAACGTTAGATGTGACTTTCCAGGGCTGCGCTGATGTGAGCGTTTGTTATATGCCTATCAAAAAAACCGTTTCTTTCGAATTGTCTGATGAAGGTTTCAACTGGTGGAGCAGGACTTCTTCGCCAGACCAGACCACGCCTTTTGTTTCCGGACAAGATCGTATTGCCGGCACATTAAAAACCGGTTCTTTCTGGCTGATTGCCTTGAGCTTTCTTGGCCTCGGGCTATTGTTGGCGTTTACGCCTTGCATTTTCCCGATGCTGCCCATTCTTTCCGGACTCATTGTTGGCCGGGGCTCAAGTCTGGACACGCGCGGGGCCTTTTGGCTATCGCTGGCCCATGTGCTTTTTTCCGAGCTTACTTATACAGTTTTCGGCGTCCTCGCAGGACTTACAGCAATTCTCATTATGACGGCTAATCGCCTAAAATGGCAGACCGATTCCCCATAAGACCAGTATATGAGCACCCCTTTGGAAAAAATGCCTTGACCTTTAGTGGAGTAGTTAAAGAGTTGCGCACCACTTTCGAAACCTTCACCGATCGGCGAACTGGAAAAAATTCGAGCTACACGATGACTGATGCCGCACTGAGTGCATTTTCGGTATTTTTTATGCAAAGCCCCTCATTTTTGGATTTTCAGCGGACGATGCAGGAGACGCATGGGAAAAACAACGCGCAAACGCTGTTTAATGTTTTTCAAATCCCGACCGACAATCACATTCGCAGCCTGCTTGATCCGGTAGAACCGGCGTTGGTGTATCCGCTATTTGATTTTGTATTTGAGGGTTTTCAACGCGCTGGCGTAGTCGACTCCTTTCGAGCGGGTAATTATTCAGACCCCCTTAACTAAAGGAAGCCTCGGCACAGAAAACCCCGCCCGCCTTTGACGAATTGCCGCCGCCAAATAAATCCAGGGCGACTGTTGGCGAACACGGCATGTTTCAATAACG
>JAQTPT010000002.1 GCA_028712795.1 Methylococcales bacterium | reverse complement strand
CACGACTGTAAACTTTTACCAGGGCTTGCTCTTTGAAGCCTGCTGAATACCTTTTATATTTTTTCATTTCTAATCTCAAATTTTTTTTCTTAAAATTTGAGGCGACAACTATTCTGACGCAGGGGGGAGGCGGAGCCTCGTAAGGTTTATTCCACGCTATGCAAAAAACCGGGCGTCAAGCAAATTTCTTCTTCAATCCCCAAAAAGCTACGGCTGAAGCCAGCACCATCACGGAGGCGAAACCAATCAGTATCAAACCCAGAAACAAAGTTTGTCTGAACGCATAGTCCACTAATCCTTTGCCGCTGGCCTGGGCTTGCCGGGTCAGCGCATCCAATCGGGTTGACAACTCGTCAAACTTGCCGGGTGCCAGGGTCTGGTAGAAGGCTTGCAACAACTTCACCAAGTCTTGCGCGGTAGCGTTAATCTGCGCAGCGGCGGCCGTGTAGTCGTTGATGCGGAAGGGCTCTGCGTTCGGGTTTGATGGGCTGGAGTTGAGTTGCTGCAAGACATCTTGAAAAGACTTTAGGGTGGCGGTGGACGCATCAGACATCAGTTTACCCGCATTTAAAGCTTTTTCGGTCTGTGCAGCGAGGCTGGTGAGTCCCGGCTGTTGCGCGTTCAGGGCCTGGACGATTTGCTCGCGCTCGGTGCTGATGACTCCGGGTAGCCGCTCCGCCGTCAGGCTAAAACGGTCCGCCGATTGAGAAAGTTTGGCGGTGCTGGCCAGCAGCTTTTCTATCTGAGGCAGTTCCGCCGTTTGGATGACGAGCAACTCCGATTCCCAGCGGATCAGGGTCGGCATGTGCCGAGCCAGAAACAGGCCGCGTTCCGCGAACAACCGGGTGTTGGCCAGTTCGCGCGTGGCCGGGTCAAGTCCCGCCAAGGGGTCGATGGTGAGCAGGTTGAATACGCTGCTGGTTATCCCTGTTTTGGGGCTTCGGTTCATCCTTGCCACTTCGGCTGCGAAGCCGAGAGAACCCACATCACGAGGCGAGCGCCCGTCCGGGTGTTGGTCATGCCAGGATTGGATGGCGTTTCGCAATTCCTTGATTTGTTCTGGCGGTAGCGTCGTCTCGGCAATTCGCCAAATCTCTTTTTCTGCTTCTTCCGAGGCGAGCAGTAAGGGTTTGGCCGAGTCGCCATAGCGCTGGGGTATCCAAAAGTTGCTGGCATTCATGCGGTTCAAGCTGACCAGGATGGCCATGTCAAGGAGGTTGGCGTAGGCGTTGGCTCCCGTGGCGATGCCCAATACATCGTTGGTGACGGAGATGCGGCGTCTCAGTAAAGTGAGCCGCTCGGGGGGCTGACCGTTTTCTTGCCGCAAGCCTTGGGAGCCAAGATTTATCGCATCAAGGTAATTGTCCGCAAAGCGCAGCAATTGGGATTGCAGTTCGACGGGATCGGAAGCATTACTTTGCTGGCTGAGGGAAAACAATGAGCGGATACCGTTTTCAGGCAATTCCAGGGTGTTTTTGATCAAACCGCAACCGCTCGCACTCAAGGTTAGAGCCATTAGAAGTAAGGCTTTCGGCAGCCATTGATGGGCGCTCCGAAAGGAGGGCTGAAGCTTTGTGGGCATTGAAAGAATGATTCCTTAAGGCAATTTTGGATAAACACCCGCCCGGTTGGATTGCGATGCCGGCGCAACCGGGATGGGTTCTATTTGAACATTCCGCCGGCTCGTAAAACATGAATGACGGGGTTGCCGCCCAGCGTGGCAATTATAGGGTGTTTAAGTCAAGTGTCATTGTTCCAAATAATACGCGACACATTCAAATGATACCAATATTAATTGGTGTCCGGATAAACGTGTGCAGTCGTACCCCCATTCCGGAAGTGATGAAATGTTTGCGAACGAGAGGAGTCCATGGAAGCAATAGCTGCAAAATATTGCGGCACAGTAGCGCACTAAATCCGGTGCTATACGATAATCGCATAAATCGCATAATGCGCCCCACAGATTGCGGCATACGCGTTAGCCGGTTCAAAAACAACTCGTATGGATTAACATTATTTAGATTACCCCTTTTGCTGGCCGGTAATTTTGCAGGCAGCTCAATAGAAATTATTTATGGCAAATAGCATACAATGTTACAATACACTTTATTTTGAATGGTTTTTTCGCGGAGAATACTAAAATATATCTTCAAAGGCGTTTATCTTTTGAAAATTCATACATTTTGATAGCTAGTCCCTCTCAATCAGCACTATGATTTCGTTTTGAAATTCAAACAACTTATCTTAACCTAAAAAAGAGAATATTTTAATGTGGTATAAAATTATACTTATTGCAGCGCTGGGGATGTCTTATACGGCAGTAGCTAATGATAATGTTCCCATAACGCTAAACGCTTGTGCCGATAGACCCGTAACCTCAACGCCTGCACTTATCAAGGAAGGAGAAAGACTTTTCAAGGAAGAGACGTTTAACGGTAATGGACGCACCTGCCAAACCTGTCACCGTGAAAATAATAACTTCACGATTGATCCAGTATTCATCGCAAAACTGCCAAAGAATGACCCCTTGTTTGTTGCTGAAAATAATCCAAATCTAAAAGATCTTGAAGATCCTGTGATGTTGAGGAAATTCGGGCTTATTCTTGCAAATAGCGACGGGTTTGATAAGCCCGGGGTTTTGCGAGGTGTCCCCCATCTTTTGGGGCTAACTCAAACAACCGCTATTGGCGTTCTTGGACTCGACAATCCTTTTGATACTATTGGTCATCCTGTCCACGAAACTGGCTGGTCAGCGGATGGAGCCCCTGGTGATGGTTCGCTACGATGTTTTCCAGCTGGCGCCATAAAACAGCATTTCACCAAAAGCATAAATCGTGATGAAGGCGTTGACTTTCGATTACCAACAGAGCATGAACTGGATGCGCTGCTTGCATACCAGCTTTCACTTGGTCGCCAGAACACTCCACAAGTTTCGAAACTGGTCTTCAAGGAGCCAGCCGCTGATCGTGGTAAAACCCTATTCTTCAGTAATATTCCGGCTAGTAATGGGCAAACGAACAATTGCTCACAATGTCATACGGAAGCAGGAGCAAATAACGGCAAGCTATTCCAGGCTAGGAACCGTGTTACCAACGCAAACCTGTCGCCTAATGCGCCGATTTGCAGGGGATTAGCGCTTAATCCCTCTTTGAATATTCCTGCAGATGGCGGATTTGGGCGTATAGAATATTTTGATAATATATCCTGTGCTACTCAAAACGTTAGCGTTAAGCTTTACAGCGAGCAATTTGAGAATCCGCATGGTTTTTTTAATACGCCTTCATTACATGAAGCGGCTGATACTGCACCATATTTTCATAATAATTCTGCTAAAACACTTGAAGATGCTATAACATTTTACAGTAGTGAGGCATTTGGCGCTGCTGATGGCCGGGCCTTTATTTTCAGTTCTACTGATGTGAATGATATAGGCGCTTTCTTGAGAGCGATTAATGCTCTTGAAAATGCGCAGACGGCTATAGATCATATAGACAAGGCCTTGCCTGCCCCAGGAAATAAAATTGACGTGGAACTGTTGCGATTGGCTTTAGCCGATAGTAGAGATGGAATTAATGTTCTTGGCACAGGTCCGTCGCCCGGGCTGTTTCCAGAAGCAGTAAGATTATTCAAGGACGCGACGCTTTATCTTTCGGCAGCTATTGCTTCCAGTGATAGCGTTGTTGCTAGTAAGGCCAGGACAAAGTTAGCAGCAGTTAGGCCAAACATTGTCATCATGCCTCTCCCAGATGTCATCGTCACCCAGCTTTCCTATGCCAAAGGCATCTTCACGAGCACCGTGAAGAATCAGGGGACCGCAGCGACTCCCGCCGGCGTATATATCGGCGTAAGGTATTCGGTGGATGGTACCCCTAAAACCTGGGGCTCCGTAATGGGGCCCCTGGCTGCAGGTGCATCCGTCACTATTGGCACCAACGGTGGATCCTACGCCATTCCGGCCGGCACCCACACGGTTACAGCTTGGGTCGATGATGTCAACCGCTTTGCGGAGTTGAACGAAACCAACAACACGTTTTCCCAGCCGGTTAAAGTGGTTTCGCCTCTCCCCGACGTTGTTGTCACCGCGCTCTATTATGCCAAAGGCACCTTTTTATGCAGGGTGAAGAACCAGGGGACCGCAGCGACTCCCGCCGGCGTATACGTCGGCGTAAGGTATTCGGTGGATGGTATCCCTAAAACCTGGGGCTCCGTAATGGGGCCCCTGGCTGCAGGTACATCCGTCACTATTAACACCAACGGTGGATCCTACGCCATTCCGGCCGGCACCCACACGGTTACAGCTTGGGTCGATGATGTTAACCGCTTTGCGGAGTTGATCGAAACCAATAACAAGTTTTCCCAGTCAGTTAAGGTGCCGTGAATCCGGTGAGATCGTAGGGCGATGATAGGAAGAAGGAGTCCAAACCGTTGCCCTACAGATTGCGACTTACGCATTACGGACTGTGCATTTCGCGTTAATTTTTCGAGCAGTATTCCCGGAAAAAATATCGCGACATAGTGGCCCCCGCCATTTTTTAGTGATAATTGGCGATGTTAATTAAGCAACATTAGTATTGCCTCTCCGCTGGGAAACGAAATAATGGGGGGCCAAAGTAAACATAAAGATGAATTTTTATGGTTGTTTACTCTGGCCCCAATATGCAACTTCAAGGCGATTGGGATGGAGCCCCATATCTCCATCCGAGATTAGGGTTGATTGTTACCTATATTCAGAGAAATATTAGTCGTGGCTTGATGGAATGGTGCTGACAGCCGCAGTACATGCAACTTGGGCGGCAGGTCCGCTATTGGTTCCGCGATCTGACTGTCCTGCATGCGCCGGGCATCCTAATGTTGCACCAAGCGGGCATAGCTCGATATGATCGGTGGCAGTTACGCCGATTCCAAACCATTCCGGGGCCGTCGTTTGAAGCGTAACGGTGAACAATTTCCCATCATTTGATAGACAGGCAGCGCCTGTGGACGTGCCGACGACCGTTGACGCAGTCCGCATGATGCCAGACCATGGTTTGCATGTTCCATTCGAAGGTGCGACAAACCCTTTCCCGACAAAGGTGGTTCCACCTGAGGTGCCGAAGCCTCCGCTGACAGCAATGCAGAAATCCGAGTTACCGGGGCCTTCCTCCCAGACCCATCGAACCCCATCAGCGACCACAATGTTTGCAGCCGAAACGCCTGTGTCGGATAAGCGAACTTCCCCGGTTTTTCCAGCTGTGAGAGTTACGCATCCCAGCCTGCGCCATGCACCTCCGTTAAGTTGCTGATTGGCTGTAAAAGTATTGCGTAGAGTTGTTCCGTCATAAACCTGGTATTTTGCCGAAGTTGTCCGGGTGGTTCCTGATGTCCATCGTGCCTGTATGCACCAGATTCCCGTTGAAGTAATCGCACGCGGAGAGAAAAATCGAGCAGTATCTGCGGTGCCAGCACCTTGTGCCGTCGCGTAATCATTTCCATAAAAGCCGGGATCAGTTTTTGCTTGTGTCCAGGTTCCGGTTAAAGTGGCCGAATTGTCATCACTATCTATGACAACCTCACTGTTTGCTTGAGCACTTAGCCCAATCAAAATCACACTAATTAATCTGCCAAGCCAGTTCATATCAATACCTCGAATAATTAAAATAGAATTTCACTAAATCAACCGGTTCAGTTCGATTAATTACGATCACATTATAATGAATTTTAAACTTGAACCTGTGAAATATTTATGTTTTATTTAAATTTTATTAATCAATTGGTTAGAATTAGTTTAAACAAAAGACGGGCACGATCATAGGGTTTTGAGTAGCAAGTAGTTTCCGCTGAAGTGGAGCGGAATAGAGGATTGGCAGTCTTCTTTTATCCTAGATTTCACTCTGTTACATCGAGGCTACTTGCTTGCAAACTTGACAAATGTACATACAATCGCCCATCATAAGACATGAGCATACAAAATGTAACAGTTACAGGATTCGATTGGGATCGTGGTAACTTGGAAAAGTGCCAAAAGCACGGCGTTGAAATAGCAGAAATAGAATCCGCATTTCGCCGAACGTTGGCCGTTTTTCCTGATCCTACCTATTCCAAGGAAGAGGATCGGTTTATCGGCATTGGCAAAACAAACCGAGGCCGAAGCCTGTTTATTGCCTTTACCCTTCGTAGTCATAGCGACGAAGTTTTGATCCGTCCTATTAGCGCCCGTTACATGCACCCAAAAGAAGTAGACCATTATGAAAAAGAAATTACCAAAATATAAAACTGATGAAGAGGCCGAAGCGTTTGTAGACGGGGCCGACTTGAGCCAATATGACCTGTCAGATATGAGGTCAATTAGCTTTGAGTTTCAGCCAAAGGATAAGAGCATCACCATGCGCCTACCTGAAACACTCTTTGACGCGATTAAAAAAGAAGCTGAGCGTTCAGGAGTACCCTATCAACGGTTTATCCGTCAGACCCTTGAAAATGCCTTGCACTATGGGAAGTAAGCGGCTATCTCCAAGCGGGACGGGGTTTGCAAGAGATCGTAGGGCGATAATAGGAAGAAGGAGTCCAAACCGTTGCCCTACAGATTGCGACTTACGCATTACGGACTTGACCCCATTGATTCGCCATTGATTCCGTATATACGGATGCCGACAGGCGATCCGCCAATCAAGCGACAACAATGCCTATAACAACGCAGAAACCATCGCACCAATGCCGATGAAATCATCTGGAAATGTGTCCGTCCCCATAGCGGAACTAATGACCGGTTACGGGGTTCTTCAGCATCTGGCGGAACGCCTGTCGGCTTCCGCATTACGCGGGTTGAATTTAGCGGTAGTGAAGCGTTTGAAGTCTCGTAAAAATCCCGAAATATCCGGCGAAGTAACTATGAGATGGATATGGTTCAACATAAAAACATAACCGTTCAATTCCAGCCCTTTGTTATCTTGGCAATAATGGATCGAATCGGACAAGATCTGCCAGCGGTTATAACGATCAAACAGATAATGCCAACGTTGAATGGTTAGAGTGAGATAGTAAATTCCGCTTCAGCTTGGCGGCTACACGCCGGGACGGCATGGGGCGCTTCCTTTTTAATGTGATCGTGTACGATTGTATCAAAAAGCACTAGCGGGTATGTTTCCCTCCGCTGAGTTTTATCATGGTATAAGGATTACGGCAGCTTCAAACGTTTAGGACGGGGTTGCAATCCCGTCCTGCGTAGGGGTCCAACATCCGGCGCAATACGGCTATCGCCTATTGCGCCCTACGAATTGCGTCTTACGCGTTGATTATACAAATGTCATTCGGCGGAACCACTATCGTGTTCCGCCTTACGGGTTACGGGTTAAAACCACCAGATTTGCTAAGTTGCGTGAGCTAAACGTTCAACATAACTCAATTTTCCTTGTCAAGTTTATGCTGATTTTTATTGGCAGGTATATGTTCAACTACGGTTTTAAGGATGAAACACGCAAGCTATATTACTCAGGAAAGCAGAAAGCTTTCACGATAAAAACGCAAATGGCGACAGATGACGATCATCACATCCTGGCTATTAGTGCCTCCGCTCCAGGGGCCATGCACGATAAGAAACTCAGTGATGAGGTGCAAACCTTGGAAAGATTACCCGATGGTTGCGAAGTTGATGCCGACAAAGGATATCAAGGCATGGCTGACCAAGTTAGCTTGGTCACTGTTTGTAACCCAGAAACAGGCACGAACAACAAGTTCCACGCTTAACTGTTTATACCCCATTCAAGAAAGTGAAGGGAAAGAACTGACTGAGCAACAGGAAGAGTTTAATTCTCAACTCAGCGCTGTTCGTGTCAGGGTGGAACATTGCATTGGCTGGGTGAAAAATTGGGCGATTGTCGCCACTCGCTTTCGCTGTTCTCATTTGATCTATACTTCCGTCATGCAAACGGTCTGTGGGCTAGTCAATCTACAGACCCAGCGATGGCAAATGGCCCACTCTGCTAATTGTGCATAAACTCTAATGCTTCTTCAGTAGCGAGGCTGCCCGCCTCATTAACAACGGGTTGAATCGCTTCCTTACTGTCCAGCATTGAATCTTCGAGATCAACTGTTAGCTCTATAATTAGCTTTTTTCCTTCTTTTCTTATAATTTTTGCGGCCATGTTTGTTCTTAAGGTTTAATGATTTAATTCGTTTAAGCTTCTATCTCAAAATATAGGAATAATGTCCATCTGTTCCTTTAGGCTGTCATAAAATTGAGGTCGCACCCGTAAAGCAGGGCGTAATAATTTTAGCCATTGTAGGGTGTATAAGCGAAGCGTCATACAACCATTAGAAAGTTACGAATTGCCGGTTTGTCAAAAAAGACGGGATGCAATGAAATCAAAGCAGTATTAAATGGCGCGACGTGATACATTTCATGTATGTGGTAGCAATTCCAATGTGGTGTATGACGCTTCGCTTATTGACCCTACGCGCTTCCGGCTTGTGCCCCAGTTCAGCCTTGTAGATCAGTTTCGAGGTTGCCAGCCCAATCCGCAAACCGTTGTACATAACCGTGTTTAAACGGATTGATATGGCAATAATCAATATGTGCGGCATAATCGGTGTCATTGCGTATAGCATGTTCCCAAAAACGGCGTTGCCAGATACCGCGCTCGCCACGAGCCATCCGCACCGCAGAGCGGCGTCTGGTTATTGGCAGTGCTTTGGAAAAGCCTTGTTTAATCAGTCGCCAGCGATTGGTAAAATCATCATCACCCGGTGGCAACGTCCATACACAGTGTAAGTGGTCGGGCAAAACCACCCAGGCATCAATAACGAAGGGACGTTTTTGACGAACCACCCGCACCAAGGTTCGTAAGATGTCGATATGACGAACCAATAGATCGTTGGGATAGCGTTGCAGCAGATTCACCGTGAAAAAATACGTTCCGCCCGGCAAACGATAACGTCGGTAATCCGGCATCAATGATCTCAACCTCAAGTAAAGATGGTATCCATCATAACAAAAAACACAAATACAATCGAATGGCCAGCAATAATTGGGAAACTTGGGCAAGGTTGGTTGTCTTGTAGGGCGCAATAGCGATAGCGTATTGCGCCTTACGCGTTGACCCAAGTTATTGTTTGATTTTGATTGATTCAATAGGTTGATAGGTTGTTTTATTTTAAAATGGGAATACACTCATATCCCGTTGAGTTTATAAAACTTAACACAATTGGTTGGTCATTTTTATATCCAGTCTATTTTTCTATATTGTTTCATGGAGTATGTGTTATGAGCATAATTAATGTTGTCGTCGATATTTCCCATCATAATGGTCCGAATATTGACTTTGTCAAAGCCAAAGCGTCCGGTCTTGTGGGGGTAATACATAAAGCAACCCAAGGTCAGTCGAACGTTGATAAAAAGTATGCCTTGAATCGCACTGCAGCACTGGAAGCAGGGTTGTTGTGGGGGGCTTATCATTTCGCTGAGGGAGGCGATGGAATAAAGCAGGCTGAACATTTTCTCAAGGTTGCAGAACCAGATAAAGACACCTTGTTAGTTCTCGATTTCGAGCCAAACCGGACTGGACCAAGCATGAATTTGACAGAAGCTCATGCCTTCGTTACCCATGTACAACAGGAAAACGGAAGATTTCCTGGATTTTATTCAGGAAATTTAATAAAGGAATTATTAGGTTCAAAACAAGACCCGTTGCTTGCTAAGTGCTGGTTTTGGCTTGCGCAGTATGGACCAACAGCAGTGGTGCCAGCTAATTGGCCGACATGGACAATGTGGCAATATACAGATGGCAACCTCGGCCCTACTCCCCACGATGTCCCAGGAATAGGAGACTGCGACCGCGACAAATTCAATGGGGATCAAGCCCAGTTGGAAAAGTTGTGGAAGGGTTAATGTCGTAAAATAGGGAGGCCCTAGGGTAAGCCACTTTTTCTAAAGTAAATTGGTAAGAAAAGATTAGAAAAGGCTCCGCAAAATCGAAGCCTTTTTTGTTATTAATTAGCTTTACAAGAAATTTTCTCGGTGTGGATAGCGGTCATTGGTTTTGGTTCATAATCTGCATATTTCACCTGCAAACTACCCTCTTTTGTTTTTTGTGGCATTTCAGCTGTTAAGATTTTAACCGCACCCTCAATTTTTACCGGTAAATTAATTTCAAAGGCCAATACAGAATCACCATCCCAACCTTTATTTAAGCTTGCCCCTTTCACTTCCCTACCATTTATTTTGATTGTTTCAAGAGCAATATAGTTTGTATAACGACAAGATTGTAATTCAATAATATATTTTCCCGTTTCGGATATGCAACTGTACCCAGCATCACACGGCATAGAAAAAGCTGATTGACTGATACCTGCTAACAGCAAAATGGACATTAAATATTTCATAATTTGCTCCCGGTTAATGAATTAAAACAATGGGCTAATAGCTCGGTTGGGGCGTGGCTAGGAACCCCAACAAAATCCATATTGATCCGCCGATGTTAGGGTTCGTGCCTCGCTCCCTACCTATATCTATACCGCATTCGATCAGAAATGCGGATTATTAAAATCGCATAAGATATTAATTAACAATGAGTTGATTAGTTAATAAAATCCACAGCTTTGTCCGGTTTGAGTATACCTCAAATCTTCCCGTAATATCCCTCCCCCATGAAGGACGGGGTTTGTAACACAAAGTTTTTTATTTTTCTTCGTGTTCTTTGTGTCTTTCGAGGTAAATAATTTCAAACTACTGCTTACCAGCTCACCCCTCCCGATTAATCAAAAAATAAACCACCGGAATCACCAGCAATGAAAACAGTGTCGAGGCGAAAATACCGAAGATAAAGCTCCAGGCCAGCCCGGAAAATATCGGGTCCAGGATAATTACAAATGCGCCGAACATGGCCGCTCCTGCGGTCAGGAAGATGGGCCGCAAACGGATTGCACCGGCTTCAATCAGGGCTTCCGCAAGGGTGACGCCGCCACGGGCGCGGATGCGCTCGATAAAATCGATCAGGATAATGGAGTTGCGCACGACGATACCCGCCAGGGCAATCATGCCGATCATGGCGGTGGCGGTAAAATAAATCGGGTTGGAGTAACCGGCAATCGGAGTAGCAAACAGATTAAGCAACCAGAACCCAGGCATGATACCGATGACGGTCAGCGGAATGGCGATCATCATTACCAGCGGCACAGACAGCGACCCGGTTTGTCCGACCAGCAGGACATAAATCATCACCAGCGCGGCCGCAAACGCGAGTCCAAGGTCGCGAAACACATCCACTGTAATTTTCCATTCACCCTCTCCTGCCAATTCGGCGGTATAGCCTTCCGGCAATGGGCGTTCGGCCAGGGCGTCATTGAGATCGAAAACAGCTTCTACCGGACTGCGTCCCGCCATGCTGGCGACAACATAACTCACCCGTTGCATGTTCTTGTGAAAAATAGGCTGGCCGTCGCTTTCCACGCTGGCCGTGCCGAGCTCGCTTAACGGTATCAGCTCACCTTGCCCAGTTTTAACTTTCAACGCCAGTAAATCGGCAACTGATGAGCGTAGCGCACGCGGCAGTTGCAGTTTAATTTCCAGCGGCTGGCGTTCGCTGTCCAAATGAACAATGCCAACTTTCTGACCGCCGGATGCGATGCTCAGAGTTTCAGCGACTTGCGCGACGCTGACGTCCGATAAGGCTGCTTTTTCACGATTGAGCACAAAATGCACCTTGTCATGGGGAGCTTCGGAAAAATCATCAACATCAACCACGCCTTCGGTTTTTTCCATGTCGGCCCGGATGCGTTTGGCTATGGTTATCAAGTTGTCAATAGTGGCATCAGGCGGGCCATAGACTTCAGCGACCAGGTCGGAAAGCACCGGCGGCCCCGGTGGTATTTCCACGATTTTAAGGTTAGCGCCGTATTTTTTACCGATTCGTTCTATAACTGGCCGAATGCGCAGGGCGATTTCGTGTGACTGCTGCTCGCGCTTGTCTTTAGGCAGTAAATTAACCCGGATGTCGCCCAAATAACCGCCGCTCCGAAAATAATAATGGCGGACCATGCCGTTAAAATCCATTGGTGAGGCCAAGCCGGTATAGGTTTGATAATCAGTGACTTCGTTGACGGTGGCGAGATAACTGCCAATAGCCCGCGCGACTTCATCGGTTTTTTCCAGGGTTGAGCCGCGCGGCATATCAATCATTATCTGGAATTCGTTTTTATTGTCAAAGGGCAACAATTTAAGCGGGACGGCGCGGGTAACAGCCAACATGGCTGAGCCGACAAAGGCAATCAGCACGATTAGTAAAAACAGTTTGGCGCGCCCGGAAGTTGCCAGCAGCGGGCCGAGGGTCGCATGATAAGCACGATAAATAAGCGTTTGTTTTAGTTCCTCGGGCGCTTCGTCGCTATGGCTGTGATATTCACTTTGCAGGAGCTTGAAACTTGCCCAGGGCGTGACGGTAAAGGCCACGATCATGGAAACAATCATCGCTATCGGCACATTGAAAGCCATCGGCGCCATGTAGGGGCCCATCATGCCGGTGATAAAAAACATCGGCAGGAATGACACAATCACCGTGAATGTCGCCAGAATGGTCGGCGGCCTGACTTCATCGATTGCGGTCAACAAGGCGTCCAGCGGTGATTCCTTGTGTAATTTATAGTGGCGGTGGATATTTTCGACATCGACTATCGGGTCATCCACCAGCAGGCCCAACGACAGGATCAAGGCGAACAAGGTAACGCGGTTGATGGTGTAGCCGGAGATATAGTCCAGCAATAAGGTGAGCGCCAAGGTCATGGGCACGGCGATGGAGACGATAAAAGACTCTTTAAGCCCCAGTGAAAAGGCGAGCAAAACCACGATAATCACGATGGCAAAGCTCAAGTGCTTAACCAGTTCGTTGACCTTGTGGTTGGCGGTTTCACCGTAATCACGGGTGATCGTTAGCAAAACATCTTCGGGGATCAGCGTGCCATGCAATTTTTCTGCGGTGGCAATGACGGCCTCAGCAACATGGACGGCATTGCTGCCTTTGCGTTTGGCAACGGCAATGGTCACCATCGGGCGCTCTTGCCCTACTTGCGGCTTGTCGCCCGAGGCCTTGCCAACGGTGGACATTTCATCAACGGCAGGGCCAAAGCCGATGCGGGTGTAATGATCCACATCAGCCGGGCCGTCTTCGATTCGTGCCACGTCACGCAAGTAAACAGGCCGCCCCCCGGCACTTTTTATGACAGTGGCGCCTACTTCTGATGATGAACTGAAATGCGGACCCGCTTCCAGCAAAATTTCACGGTTATTCCGGTCAAAGCTGCCCGCTTGCAGATTAACATTCGCATTAGCCAGTGTCTGTGTCACTTCAAGCAATGTTACGCCATGCGCGGCCAGTGCGGCAGGGTTGGCATAAATCGACACCTGTCGTTGTTCACCGCCAACCACCCAGCTTTTTCCGACATCGCCAACACTTCTGAGGGAAACAAGCAGCTCATCGGCGATACGACGCAAGGCCATGGAATCAAAATGTTTATTCTGCGCAGAAAGGGTCAGCAACACGATAGGCACGTTATCGATTTCAACCGGAGAAACTTTCCAGTGCGTTACGCCCGGCGGAATAAGATTCTGGTTAGACATCAGCCGATCCCAGGTTTTAACCAGACTGTCCTCAAAAGACTGCCCGACAAAATAACGGACGGTGACAATCGCCTGGCCTGGCCTGGAGATGGAATACACATACTCCACGCCTTCAAGTTGTTTGAGCAATCCCTCCAGCGGCGTGGAGACCAGTTTTTCAACTTCTTCGCTGGACGCGCCCGGATATTCGATCAGCACATCCATGACCGGCACGACAATCTGCGGGTCTTCTTCACGGGGGGTTAGAATTAGCGCTGCGGCTCCCGCCAACAGGGAAATGATCAGGAATAGAATGGAAAGTTGCGAAGTGGTGAAAATTTCGACGATCTTAGTCGTCAAGCCGCGTTTGGGGCTTTGGTTTTGCAGGTCGTCCATTAGTGTGCCTGCCGTGGATTGATGATGACGGTTTCACCGGCATCCAAGCCGGAAATAACATCAATCTGGCCGCCGAAGGTTTTTGCCGTTCTGATATGACGCATAAGCGGCCTGCCTTCCGATACTACCGTGACTACTTCCAGTTGGCCGATATGCTGCACTGCACTGGCGGGAATCAATAAGGCTTCCTGTTGCTCACACGCCTGTTCCAGCCAGCCAAAAAATCCCGGTTGCAACCCTTCGATGGCAGGCAGCGCGACTTTAATCAACTGGGTGCGGGTTTGCGGGTCAACATCGGGGCTGATCTCGTCAATTTGGGCGTTGACTGTTTGTCCCAAGGCATCAATACGCACAGTAACGCCCATGCCGGCGCCTAAACGTCCGGCACAAGCGGCTGGCACGTCGGCTTCAAGCCTTAAACCCTTTGGTGTCTGCATTGTCACGACCGGTACGCCGGGTAGCCCCATGTCACCGGGTTCTCTAAGGCGTTTAACAATAATGCCATCAAAAGGGGCAAGCAATACCGTATCAGCCAAGTGGGTCTTGATTTCACTCACGCCGCTTATTGCCTGATTGACGCCAGCTTGCTCTTCCTTTGCCCGTGCGACGGCGGCATCAAAGTTTTCGCGGGTTGCAGCCTCCTTACTGTATAGGCTTCGGGTGCGTTGTTCGTCCGCTTTGGCGCGATTGGCTTGCGCGTTTGCGCCTGCAAGCGCGGCAAGGGCTGCATTTTCCTGGGCTCTGGTTTCGCGTTCATCCAGACGGGCGATGACATCACCCTTTTTGACTTTGTCGCCTGCATGGACTTTGAGCTCGATAATGCGGGCCGTGATTCTGGGGGCGATATTGGCAACGGTTCTTGACCTTACTGTGCCGGGCCAGGTAAGAATATTGCCAACCCGCTTTTTTTCAACAACAACCGTGTCGCTTTCAGGAATAGATGAATTGTTAGCCAGTGGACTTAATCCGGGCTCCACCTTACTGACAAAACTGCCTTGCATATAGAGCAGTAGTAGAACCAAGGCTAAAACGGCGGCGGAAATAGCGACGATTTTGTTGATATTTTTGTGTTCGGTATGTGACATAAGAACTCCTTTATTTCCAGTCGCCGATGGCTTTTTTCAATGCCGCTTCAGCACTCAGGGCATCGTAATGCGCCGCAATGATATTGGATTGCGCTTTATTTCTGGCGGTTTCCGATTCGATATAACGGGTGACCGTGACGACTTCAGCCCGTCTTTCTTCGTTGACCAGTCTTAAGGCTTCGTTGGCAGAAAGTACCGACGCTTCGGTGACGTGCAAACGCGCAAGGGCTTCCTTGAGTTTTAGAAAGGCAATTTTCACTTCCTGCTCGATAGCCAGTTTGGTTTTCCGTTCCGTTTCACGCGCTTCCGCGGCTTTTCGCTCTGCCGCGCGGACACGTTGTTGGGTGTTAAACCCTGAAAAAAGATCCATTTCGACAGTGACGCCGGCTGTTACATTTTCTTTGCTGCTGGAAAAGCCGGGGGATGGGCTGTTTTGACCATAACTCACATAAGCGTCTGCTTTGGGCAAATAAGCGCCTTGTTCGCTTTTTAACTTCCGCAGACTAATTTCAACCTGATTGGCGGCGGCTTTTATTTCAGGGCGCTGGGCCATTGCTTGATCTAGCAGGTCATTGAAGGATGCCGGAGGCTTGGGTTTGGCTAATAGGGAAGATGACGGCGCGATAGTAAATGTTTGAAAACCGGATAGGCCAAGTAAGTTAGCCAAACTGGTTTTGGCCAGCTCAATGCCATTGGTGGCGCGGAGTTCGGCTTCTTGCGCTTCGGCCAGCTTTACGTCAAGGGATAACACATCGGATTTAAGCGTGGTTCCCGCTTCGTATTGGAGTTTGGTTTGATTTAGCTGGCTGGTGATGGAGGTAATGGAATTCTGAGCGTTTTTTTGCGCTTCAATAGAAGCCAGATAAGCATAATATGAAGCCGTTACGGCTTCAATCAGGGCATTATGCACGGATGAGCGTTCAAGCTCAGCCGCATCAATACCCAATTCCGCAGCTTTTTTCGCTTGATAATCCTGGCCGCCACGAAAAAGGGACAGTTTGCCTATAATTTCGGGGCGAAAGTTTTGCCGGTAACCGGGGTTATTGATGTTGGCGATAGAGTTAAGCGTAAAATCCCGTTGCGCCACAATCATCGAAAAAACCTGCGCCGGATTATCGGAGTGATCATAACTGACTCTGGCGGTGACTTGCGGATAAAACGCAGACAGAGCCACGCCCAATTGGGCTATCGCCTGATTGATCCGTTCTGTGGCAATTTGCATATCTGGATTGTTGGCCAACGCATAATCAATGGCCTGATCCAGCGTAAAGGATTGGCTATTTAGTTTTTCCGGAGCCGCTTTGCCGGTAGAATTTGGAGGGGCAGGATTAGCAACCGCTGGCAAGGTCAAAAGGATGAGTACCGGTAATAGACTTAATACCAATCTGTTTTTTATTGTTTTAAGCATAATCTTCACGTACTTGTGTCAGGTTTAACGATACCCATTAAAAGTCTTTCGGTATTTTTTATTCACCACGAAGACACGAAGAGCGCGAAGGATCATGTTTTTCTTCGTGCTCTTCGTGTCTTCGTGGTGAAAAATATAACAGTGTTTTCGCCGGAAACTTATATTAAGCCATGCACAATCAGAATGCACAGCCCGGTTTAACACCCAGCTTTTTAAGTATCATTGCCATGGGACAAAAACCCGTAAATGCTGATTGCAACAAATTAGCGCCCACAAAAGCAGTGAACCATAACCAGTTTTCAGAATGATAATGAGCCAGTAAAAGACTAATCAGGATGAAACTGCCCGCCACTGCAAATACAACTCTATCAATAGTCATCTTATTTTCCTTTTAAACGAACCACGCCGATTAATTTGAGCATTGCTTTTTCATAGTAAGGTTCACTGATGCCTTTTCTGATTTTACGCATGAAATATTTTTCAAAACCGATTTTAGCCAGATGCACCCATTTGCCTTCCGATGACCAAGTTGTATTTCGCGGTGGAATTTGCGGTTTGGCCAGAAAAGCCACCCCGGTATCGCCAAAATCAGCCAAGCATAAAGCATTCAACGTCGCATGATGCGTCGGCTCTTTTCCGGCCAATTCCTCGGCAATATTATGCGCGGTGGCAGTCACCATCGATTCGATCATATAGCCGGTTTTTGGCGTGCCAACCGGTACCGGGGTCGCTTCTACAGGGGGAATGGCAACACAAACGCCCACGGAATAGATATTTTTAAAGGTTTTATTACGCTGATGCTCGTCCACCAACACAAAACCACGCGGATTAACCAAACCTTCAACACCGGCATGACGCACGGCATCAACGCCGGTAAAAGCGGGTAACATCATTGAGTGCCTAAAGGGCAGCTCATGCTTTTTCTTGTCCTTGCCTTCATCATCGACTTCAGTAACGAACATCATGCCGGGTTCAATTTTATCGACCTTGGCATTGGTTATCCATTTGATGGTCTTCTCACGCAAGGCGCTTTCCAGCAGACCCTTGGTGTCGCCGACGCCGCCAAGACCCAAGTGACCGATATAAGGTTCCGCGGTAACAAAAGTCATCGGCACTTTGTCGCGGATTTTCCGGTTACGTAATTCCGTTTCAAGAATCATTAAATATTCATAGGCAGGGCCATAACAAGAGGCGCCCTGAACCGCGCCAATAACAATCGGGCCGGGATTTTCCAGAAACTTTTCCCAATCGCCTACAGCAACTGCGGCATGATCCACATGACAGACGGATGAGGTATAGCCGTCCGGCCCTAAACCGGGAACTTCATCGAAGGCCAGGCGCGGGCCAGTGGCAATAATCAGGAAGTCGTAAGGGACGGCGGAGCCATCATCCAGCTGAACCTGGTTATTGACCGGATCAACTTTGGTTGCTGCTTTTTGAATGAATTCTATACCTTTCTTTTTCATTACCGGCGCTAACTCAACCTTCAATTCTTCAGGCGTTCGCCATTTGGGCGGAATCCAGGGATTTGAAGGGACAAAATGAAAAGTAGGGCTATCGGAAATTACGATGACATCGTGCATTTTCCCTACCGTTTCCTTCATTTCGTAAGCCATGGGTACGCCGCCTAAGCCAGCGCCTAAAATTACAATACGAGCCATGATACTCTCCTCAATTTATGATTATTATTGTATGTCTGGTGCTTTTACAACCGGCCCTGAGCCAAGTGTAAATTCTATTTAAAATTACCGGTACTTAGGAGGTGTAAATAAATAACTGGCCGATCTTATTTCTTTAAGCTACCTATAATCGAGATACAATCAAGTCGCTATCATATCGAAACACATAAAAACGGTCAGTTATTCATTTACGTCTACTTATATACTGAATAACTAAAAGAGAAATCTTTATCCCGTCGTAACCGCCTCAGGAGAAGGAACCGAAAAATTTAATATACATTAGCATTTTCTAATTTTGCTAGACAATAACATATTTTAAACTTAGCATACAAGCCTAAATTATTTAAGGCTGACTTCAGATTAAAGTTTTTACGCTGCATGGGTTGGTTTAAGGATAAGGAGCATTGGTTTGCTTGCTTACTAACGTCATTTATATCAAGTTCTGATTCACAGGACTGCACTCCGTAGGGGAAATTTATGATTTCAGAGGCCATGGTTAATTTATCCCGCTGGCAATTTGCGGCAACGTCTATGTACCATTTTTTGTTTGTTCCATTGACACTGGGCCTGTCGTTCATTCTGGCGATTATGGAATCAACCTATGTGATGACCGGCAAGGAAATTTACAAGGATATGACCCAGTTCTGGGGGAAATTGTTCGGGATTAATTTTGCGTTGGGCGTGACCACCGGTTTGACCATGGAATTTCAATTCGGCATGAACTGGTCTTATTTCTCGCATTATGTCGGTGATATTTTTGGCGCCCCCCTTGCCATCGAAGGTTTGATGGCGTTCTTTCTGGAATCCACCTTTGTCGGATTGTTTTTTTTTGGCTGGGACAAGTTAAGCAAAGGACAGCATTTGGCGGTGACCTGGTTGATGGCTTTAGGGACCAATTTATCCGCATTATGGATTCTGATCGCTAATGGCTGGATGCAAAATCCGGTCGGCGCGGACTTTAATTACGAAACCATGCGTATGGAGCTTTCGAGCTTCGGTTCGCTGTTGTTTAATCCAGCCGCCCAGGTTAAATTTGTCCATACCGTTGCGGCGGGTTACACGACCGCGTCTGCTTTTGTGTTGGGCATAAGCGCTTATTACATGCTGAAAGGCCGTGATGCCGCTTTTGCACAGCGCTCTTATACCATTGCCGCGGGTTTTGGCATGGCCGCCGTCCTGTCGGTTATTGTTTTGGGCGATGAAAGTGGCTATACCGATGGCGAAGTGCAAAAAGCCAAACTCGCCGCTATCGAAGCCGAATGGCACACCCAAACGCCGCCAGCGGCGTTTACCGTCATCGGCATACCTGACCAGGAAACGATGGAAACGCATTATGCTCTAAAAATCCCGTGGGTGCTGGGTCTGATAGGGACGCGTTCTATTGATGAACCCATTACCGGATTATCGGAAATTCTGGAAAAAAACCGGTTGCGCGTTCGTAAAGGCATCAAGGCCTATTCGCTGTTGCAAACACTAAGAAGCGGTAACAGGGATGCCAATACGCTTGCAGAATTTGGCCGCTTTAAGCAGGATTTGGGCTACGGTCTATTGCTCAAACGGTTTACAGAAAAAGTGACCGATGCGACTGACCAACAAATAGAAATGGCGGCGCAAAGTTCTCTACCTCGAGTCGTCCCCTTATTCTGGACTTTCCGGGTCATGGTGGCTTGCGGTTTTATTATGCTGGGGATATTTATTTTTGCGGTCATTGCCAGTTCAATTCGTAAATGCAGACAGAATTGGCTGTTACTCGCCAGTCTTTATATGATGCCCTTGCCCTGGATTGCCTGTGAAATGGGTTGGTTTGTCGCCGAGTTTGGACGGCAACCGTGGACGATTGCGGAAATTTTGCCGACCTTTTTAAGCGCATCCTCTTTAACTGAACTGGATTTATACCTGAGCCTGGCAGGCTATATCGGTTTATATTCGGTATTTTTGGCCATCGAAGCGTTTTTGATGCTTAAGTTTATTACGTTAGGCCCCAGCAGTCTGCATAAAGGCCGCTATCATTTTGAAATTGCGACAGGAGCCGGATTATGATTTTCGATTATGAAACCTTGCGCTTGATCTGGTGGGCTTTATTAGGCGCGCTATTGATTGGCTTTGCGATTACCGACGGCTTTGACCTGGGCGTAGCCATCCTGTTACCCTTTCTGGGCAAAAATGACACCGAACGCCGCGTGATTATCAATTCCGTAGGCGCTACCTGGGAAGGTAACCAGGTTTGGTTTATCACTGCGGGCGGCGCTTTGTTTGCAGCGTGGCCCATGGCCTATGCCGTGGCTTTTTCAGGTTTTTATTTTGCCTTGTTGTTAACCTTGTTTGCGTTATTTTTGAGGCCGATAGGTTTTGATTACCGCAGTAAATTACCCAGCCAAAAATGGCGTGACAACTGGGATATCGCTTTGTTTGTGGGTGGCCTGGTCCCTGCGTTGATTTTCGGGGTCGCCTTTGGCAATTTGTTAAAAGGCGTGCCGTTTTATTTTGACAACGACATGCGTATTTTTTATACGGGTTCATTCTGGGCTTTATTAAACCCTTTCTCATTGGCTGCGGGACTGGTCAGCTTATCCATGCTCATTATGCACGGCGCGGTCTATTTGCAGCTTAAGACGGAGGGCGGCATTAATGAGCGTTGCAAGAAAATGGTCACTGTTTTTTCAATAATAACACTCGCCATTTTTGCTGTGGCGGGGATCTGGGTAGCCAATATTGACGGCTACCATATCAGCACTGAAGTTCTCCCTAACGCACCATCAAACCCGCTTGCTAAAATAGTGACTAAAGAACCGGGGTTATGGCTGGCGAATTTTGCCCGTTATCCAGTGTTATCGGCGATACCTGGACTGGCATTTATCACCGGGGCGGCAACTGTGGTGTTATCAAAAATAGAGCGTCCCGGACTGGCATTTATAACCAGTTCATTAACGTTGACATCGATTATTTTAACGGCTGGCGTTTCGATGTTTCCATTTCTGATACCGTCAAGTTCGGCCATGAACAGCTCCTTAACCGTGTGGGATGCCAGTTCCAGCTTTGGAACCCTAAAAATCATGTTCTGGGTCACCCTGGTTTTTTTGCCCATCGTTTTGGCTTACACCACTTGGGTGTTCCGTGTGCTGCGCGGCAAGATAACGCTGGAACACATTCGTCAAAACAAACATACGGCTTATTAGGAGATTGCTATGTGGTATTTTACCTGGATACTTGGATTATTGCTGGCCTGCTCATTGGGCATTATGAACGTGCTTCGGCTGGAAGCTCAGGAAACATGGGATAAGGAACATATCGCTTTAGACCCGTTAACCCGGTTATTGACCAAAAACTTGATGTTGGGAAGATTAAAGGAAAAAGTTGAGAACTCCAAACGCAATGGCTTTCCTTTTTCCATTCTTTTTATCAGTTTAAAGGACTTTAAAGCCCGGAATAATTTACCGGCTTTCGAAATGGATGCCATTTTACGTAGCGTGGCCGATTGTTTTAATGATGACATTAGAGCCGGTGTTGATATTGCGGCAAGAATGGATGAACAGGATTTTCTTATCGCCATGCCGGGATCTCCCTTGAAAAAAGCCGAGGAAATCGCGGTACGTGTTAAAAAAGAAATTACAGAGCGTGTTAAAGCGCCGGATAGCCTCATTGTTGAAGTGGCGACAGGGGTTGCTGAATACTCCGCCTATTCTACAAATCTGGCCACTACTGCGCATGAAGTGGATGAATTGATCAGAGTGGCAACTGAAAAGGGCGGGTTATAATGCCTCGTAGAAATGCCGCGGACGAGGTTTTTCTATACCTGTCCGGTTCAAGCTTAATTTAACCTGCAAATTATCCATGTGCATAAGAACGCTTGGTTTTACCGGGATATGCGGAGTGAGTTAGTAGAGCGTAATACTGGGAACCGCAAGTGCTCATCGCTGTTTTCGCAGTAGTTGTTCAAATTCCTGTGCGGGAAGTGGCGGGCTTTTGATGTAGCCTTGATAACTGTCGCAACCTTTTTCTTGCAGAAAAGCCAGTTGTTCCGGTGTTTCTACACCTTCCGCCAAGACCTTGAAACCAAGAATGTGTCCCATGGCAATAATGGTTGCGGAGATTGCCATGTCTTCCTGTTTTTGCGGAATGTCGTCAATAAAACTTTTGTCGATTTTTAATGTAGTGACAGGAAAGCGTTTGAGATAGGACAACGAGGAATAGCCTGTTCCGAAGTCATCAATGGCAAGCTGAACGCCTAGTTGGCGTAAATTATCCAGAATGGATTGGGTTGCGTCTTGATAGTTCATCAAGCTGCTTTCGGTGAGCTCCAATTCCAGGCAGTGCGCGGGAAAACCTGTGTCTGTTAGTACCTCTGCAACCTGGCCAACAATGTCGTTATGACAAAATTGATGGGGCGAGACATTGACAGCCAATACTACGGGCGACAAACCGGCGTCCAACCATTGTTTACCTTGACGGCACGTTTCACGCAGTATCCACGAGCCAATAATGTTAATAAACCCCGTTTCTTCGGCAAAGCGGATAAATTGCCCGGGGGAAGTAAAGCCTTCTATGGGCTGCTGCCAGCGTATCAAGGCTTCAGCGCCGATAATTTTATCGGTGGCAATGTCCACTTGCGCCTGGTAGTATACCAGCAGTTCCTTACGTTCAATAAGAAGGCGCAATCGAGATGCCAATTCGATGCGTTTAACCGCTGCAATAGTTAGCTCTTCTGAAAAGTAAGTAAAACAGTTGCGGCCATTTTCTTTCGCTTTATACAAGGCGGCATCGGCATGATCCATGAGTGCTTGTGGCGTTATGCCATGTTGTCCGTAAAGGCTGACACCGATGCTCACGCTAATATGCACTTCCTTCTTCTCAAGAAGCAGACAAAAAGGTTTGCTTATTTCGGCGATAATTTTGTTGGCTACAAATGCTGCATCATCAGCGCAGTTGATGTTTTCCAGTAACACGATGAATTCATCGCCACCTAAACGCGCAATCATGTCAATATTCCGCAGTCGTTCCAAAAGGCGCGTGGCAACCTGTTGTAATAGTTCATCGCCTGCCAAATGTCCCAAGCTGTCGTTGACGAGTTTGAAGTTATCCAGATCCAGCATTAATATCGCCATGAGTTTGCCATCGCGCAAGTGCATATCAACACTATGCTGCAATCGATCCATTAACAGCCGGCGATTGGGCAATGCTGTCAGCGGGTCATAAAATGCCAGTTTTCGAATTTGTTCTTCAGCGGTTTTGTATTTGCTGATGTCAGTCATCGTGCCTATGTAATTGGCAGTCACGCCATTGTTTTTAACTTGCGTGATAATTAGCCACTCGGGATAAATTTCGCCGTTTTTGCGCCTGTTCCAGATTTCACCTTGCCATGTCCCGGTGGTTTCAATGCTCTGCCAGAGACCACGATAAAAATCAGTGTCGTGACGGCCCGATTTGAGAAAGCTGGGGTTTTTACCGATGGCTTCCTCGCTACTGTAGCCCGTTACGGTTGTAAAGTTTTTATTAACGCGAATAATGATGTTGTTGGCATCGGTAATCACAATGCCTTGTTGCGCTTCGAAGACTAAGGCGGCCAATTTTAGCGCGGCAACATGTTCTTGTAGTTGTTGATATTGCCAATAAAGTCGTAAAAACACCTGGACTTTGGCTTTCAAAATGATATCGTCCAGGGGCTTGGTGAGATAATCCGTCGCCCCCACGGTATAGCCCCTCATCTTGTCGTTATTTTCTTTATAGGCTGCGGTTAAAAAAATCACCGGGGTATCGGCAGTGCGCGCATCAGCGCGGAGTTGTTCACAGACTTCATAGCCGTCCATTTCGGGCATTTGCACATCGAGTAAAATTAATGCGTAGTCGTTTTCAATAGCCATCGTCAGGGCGTCAAAGCCATTGCCCGCTTCGTGTAGTTCGGCATCCACGCCTTTCAAAATAGTGCGTATGGCAAGCCGATTGTTCGGGTTATCATCGACAATAAGAATTTTGGTTGTTTCTCTGATCATTTTTCACCTACGGAAATCAACAGACTTATAATATCATCCAGGCTAACTATATAATCTACATCGACTTTTTTAATGACGGCATTAGGCATGGTGTTAAATTCCGCCTCCAGTGGATCCAATACCATACACAAGCCACCCAGTTGTTTGACGACCGCCATGCCATCTGCGCCGTCAGAGTTCGCGCCGCTGAGTATGACGGCGATTAAACTGGCGCCAAACACTTCCGCAGCACTGCTAAATAGTATGTCAATACTGGGGCGCACTGATTTGACCGGTTCATCTTCCGACAAGGCGAAGGTAAATGGGCGGTTTTGTTCAACCAGCAGATGATAATCGGGCGGGGCGACATAAACATGCCCGGCAACAATAGGTTCCTTGTCTCTTACCTCTGTCACGGGTAAGCCGCTTACTGCATCAAGCTGTTGTGCAAGACTGCTTTCGTAACCTTGAGGCAGGTGCGCCACGATGGCAACCGCCAGGGGGTAGTCTTTGGGCAAGCCGGCTAATAGTCGCCTTGCAATCGGCGATCCACCTGCTGATAAACCTATGACCAGCATTTTATACATCAGGAGAGTCCAATTCGTTTACGGTATAGCTGCAACGAACCGTCCAGCAGTTCCAGCTCTGGGTGTTTTCCCGGCAAGTCTACAATATTTTCACCACGGCCTATCAATAAATAGCCGCCACGCTCCAGGCTACGCGTGAACAAATTGACAACGCGCTCTTGCAGGGCGTTGCCAAAATAAAGCAAAACGTTACGACAGACCACCCACTGCATTTCTTTAAAGACATCATCCGCCACTAAATTATGCTGGATAAACTCTATCGGCGGTTTAAATTCATCTCGAATAGTCATAACATTGTCCGCCTCGACAAAAAAATCGGCAAATGCATGGCAGCCCCCTGTTTGCGCATAATTATCACACCCTTGTTGTTTGTACCGTACCGGCCAACAACCCGTTCGCGCTTCATCGAGAAATGCCGGATTAATATCGGAACAAAAAATACGGCTTTTTTTTAACAAGTCAGTTTCGTGCAGCAGAATGGCCAAACTGTAGGTTTCCTGTCCGTGCCCGCAACCCGCTTGCCAGATATTAATACGCGGAAAACTGGCCAGTTGCGGCAGAATGCGGGTGCGTAAATGCCGCCAAACGAGGGGGTCGCGAAAAAATTCTGACGCGGGCACGGAGATATTGTTAATCACGGTTTGCGCTACAGTCTCGTTATACAGCACTAGCGGTATGAGTTGCGATAAACACTGCACATCAAACTCATGCGTTAATTCAGACAAACGGCGTTTCAGCGAGGCTCTTGCATAACCCGTAAAGTCATAACCGTAGCGTTCCTTAAGGGCGTTAAGCAGCAAGTTGACTTCCACATCCTCGATGTTGTGATTTTTCCATTTGCTTAACATGGTTATTATAGTGTGTCGAGCAATTCGATTAGGGCATTAACATCAATAGGTTTAGCCAAATAGGCGTTTGCGCCTGCTTGCAGACACAGCGTGTCATCGCCTTGCATGGCTTTGGCGGTGATGGCGATAATCGGCAATTTGTCATAACCTAACGCCCGGACGCGGCGTATCAACTCATAACCATCAACTTGCGGCATCATGATGTCGGTAAGCAGGGCATCAAATGCTGTTTGCGCCAGAAGTTCCAAAGCCTTTATGCTATCAGAGGCGACCTCGACCACAAAGCCTTTGTTTTTTAATACCTTGGTGAGAGCATAAAGATTACGCGCGTCATCATCAACCAGCAGTAATTTTTTACCCACGGGCTGCACCTCACAGACTGTGGCGGTGCTGTCAATCAAGTGTAAGGCGTGTAATACTTCCTCACGCAAGCGATCGCTTAACGCGCTCTTGGCGACGATGCATTCCGTCACGCCTTTCAGTTCAAATACTTCGTTTTCAGTTAATTCGCGTGCCGAATAGATAATGACAGGCGGCGGATTGAGCTTAAGCTGCGCCCGTTTTAGCCAATCAAAACCGCTCATGTCGGGTAGTTGCAAATCAAGAATGACTGCGGCGAACTGATGCGTTTGCAAGAGTTGCAATGCCTCGCTACCGGTTTCGGCGGCAACGATCTTTATCCCGGCATCCTTCAGCCGGTTTTCGACAAATTTTCTATCGATGGGATTGTCTTCAATCAATAAAATCTGTTGCACAGCCCTATCATGCGTCACTTGTGTCATTGTTTTCAGTGCGCCGATGATGGTAGCCCGGCTGACGGGTTTTTCCAGAAAGCCCAGAGCGCCCAAGGTTTTTGCCTCGCCGGTATCGACCGTACCCGACATAATAAATACGGGGATTTTGGCGGTAGCCTCGTTGGTTTTTAACTGGCGCAACAATTCCATGCCGCTCATTTTCGGTAAGACCAAATCGATAAAAATGCCGGTAAGCTGAGTTTCAGCAAGTGCCGATAAAGCTTGTTCGGCCGATTCGACGGCTATGGGCGTATAACCCAGGGCGGAAATCATGCGCGCTAAAATAGCCAATAAACGGGGGTCGTCTTCCACTACCAGGATATTGCCACCCGCCGTCGCCGTGACTGCGGCAACTGTTGAAGGTGCCGGCGCAGGTAATTGCGCCTCAGCCCGTATTTCAGACGGCGCGAATAATTTGCTTAGACGTATGATAAAGCGGCTGCCCCGTCCTATTGTACTGTCAACGGTAATGTCCCCATTCAGCAAGTGTGCTAAATTTCGGCTGATTGCCAGCCCCAAACCCGAGCCGCCGTATTTACGGCTGGTTGAACCGTCCAATTGTTGGAACGCGCCAAAAATATGCTCCAGTTTATCGGCTGGAATGCCGATGCCCGTATCAATCACTTCAATCTGGCAATCGTCATCGATTCTATTGATGCGCACCTTAACTGAGCCGGAATCGGTGAATTTGATGGCATTGGTCAGTAAATTTGATAATATCTGCGTTAGCCGTTGCTTATCGGTATAAATCTGTTCGGGAACGTTGGCGGCCACTTCTATGGTGAACGCCAAATTTTTACTTTCTGATTGCGGCAAAAATACCCGCCGTAGATACGCCACCATGTTTTGCAGCGGAAAGAGTTCTTTAACCAGATCCAGTTTCCCCGCTTCGATTTTTGACAGGTCGAGAATATCGTTAATCAAGGTTAACAGCTGGATTCCGCTTTCGCCGATAACGGTAGCCGATTCGATTTGCTCGGCAGAAAGATTATGATCCTCATTTTCCGCCAAACTCCTGGATAAAATCAAAATGCTATTAAGCGGTGTGCGCAATTCATGCGACATATTGGCTAAAAATTCTGATTTATATTGATTGGCTTGTTGCAGTTCAACGGCTTTTACTTCAGCTTCAGCGATGGCTGCTTGCAACTGCCCGCTTTGCGTTTCCAGTAACCGGTTTTTCAGCAGCGTTTCTTCTTGTTGAGCGCGCAATTCTTCTTCGCTGGCTTTCAGCTCCTCATTTTGCGATTTCATTTCCTCCGATTGACTGCGCAGCTCTTCGGTAAGTGTCTTCAATTCCGTGTTACTGCGTTGCAAAGAGGCTTGCTGTTCCCGTAGGGTTTGCTCGGCTTTCTTTTTGTCGGTAATGTCACGGGCGGCGGCAAAAATTCCCGCTACCTCGCCTTGGCTATCGCGGTAAACACTGGCGTTATAAAGCACGTCGGTAATGTTGCCCGAAGCATGGCGAATGGCCAGTGGATAATCGATGACAAACCCTTTGGAGAACACTTGTTGATAACCACTGCGCGCAGTGTCCGGCTCGGTGAAATAATCGCAAAAATCACTGCCCATCAGTTGGTCGCGCGTTACGCCGGTCACTTTTTCCGTCGCCGCGTTCACATCCATGATTTTGCCATTCACGCCGATAGTGACTAAGGGATCGAGACTAGCTTCAAGTAAACTACGTGAATAAGCCGAACTGGCGCGTAGCTCTGCGGCTTGTTGACTGACTTCCGCCAACAACAGGGCATTATGTTCAGCTATTTGCAAATTGGCGAAATGCAAACCCAAGGCAGCGGAGGCGGCTTTGAGAAAAGCGTGTTGCCCGGGTTGCAATGAGCTGGCCGCTGCCAGCTCCAGCACTGCCAGCACTTCATTTTTATGCTCAATGGGGTAAATGATTAATTCATGCGGGGCAAATTCCGCCAGGCCCGTACTGATAATGGTTAATCCGGCAGGCACCGGCGACAACACCAGGGCTTGGTTACTTTTTGCGCACTCCCCCAATAATCCTACGCCCGGCTCAAAACTGGTTTCGGCTTGATTACTCCGCGCCAAGCCGTGTGTACTGACGCGTTGGTAACGCCCTTCGTCCAGTAAATAAACCGCGCCAACGGGAATGGCCAACATATCACACAATAAATGCAAAATCCGATCTGCCGCCTTGTTGACTGAGCTTTCCATCGACACTGCGTTGGTCAATAGCAGGACATTTTCATTGAGCCAATGCTCCTGTTCCATTTGTTTGTCAAGGATATGAAAGGTTTCCGCCGCCTTGGCAATCTCGCCAATTTCGTCGGTGCGATTTAATTCGGGTACGCTGATTTGTTCACCCTTTGCCAAGCGCGTCAGCGCATCAGTGATGCGAAGCAAAGGTCGCGTTATAATGCGTCCGCTCCATACGCCAACACTTAAGGCAAGCAGGATCAGCCCTGCTGTGGTAAACAATAATGTACGCAGGAGATTATGGTATTCGCGCAATACCTCAGCGCGTTCAATTTTAGCAACGATGCCCCATCTTACCTTGTCGCCTAACGCGGTGGCAAAGGGCACGAACGGTTTAACGGCCGCAATAACTTCAATGCCTCGATAATCCGGCGCGATCAGGATGGCGGATTTTCCTGCCAAAGCAGTTGAGGCGGGCAGGGCTGTAATCTGTTTTTTCATTATGGTGCTTTCCTTGCTGAAGCGGGAATCTGTCAGCATCCAGCCGCCCTTGGTTGCCAGAAGAACCTCGCCCGTTTCGCCCATGCCCGTTGGGTCTGACATTAACTCATTCATCTTGTAAATGGGTAATTGAATCGCCACCACCCCCAAAAAAAGCTGTTTTTCTTCATCGAACACCGGCATGGCAACAAAACCGGCGGCCTGCAAATCGCTGGGGGTGTACTGTGAAAAATCAGCAAAACTGAGTTGCTTGGGGATAGCATTCTGCAACAAGGGCGTAACCGCATGCGCTAATCCCGAATCCCGCCAAGGGCCGGTTCGTAAATTGGTCGCAAAATCGGTTTCTTTTCTCAGACTGAACACCACATTGCCTTGCGTATCGATAAGAAACATGTCAGACCAGCCGTAAGCATCATGGCGACGGCAAAAAAATGGCACGGTGGCGCGGTGCACTTTGTCGTAAGCTGCAATTGAAGCCCGCGTCTGCGTAGGCGGGTTATCGTGTCCTGTACCCACGTAATTCTGTTGTAACACCGTTTGGGCATTGCCGCCCAAGTTGTGAAATTCCGCGCTCAGTTCGCCTAACAACTGGGCCGTAACCGGTGAAGTCGCCAAGACAGTCATTTCGGCCTGTATCGTGTCTGTCCAATTACTCAACGCGTGGAGCCTGGCCTCTAAAACAGCAGCCAATTTTGCTTTCCCCGCTGCTTCCAGGGCATCCCGTGTCAAATACGAGCTGACGGCGAAGGCTGTGACCATCGTGAACATGGTCGTGCCTAGTAGTATCAATAATAATCGGGCTTGAATTTTCACGCGCTTACCTGTTCTTAACGACGGTTGCGAAAAATAGCATAACTTTAGCCGAGGTGTCGTGGCTATGTTTTAAAAAAAGGCGCGGCTAAAAGTGAAGATGGCTTTATCTTACCAGTCTTCAGTTTTTTAGTCTTTTGGTTTTTCTTCATGGAAAAATACTGAATTCTTGCGCAATCTTTATCGCGATATTACCAGACAGGGCGGCTGTCTTTTTTATAAAATACACTCAATTTGTCCGAGCCAGGTGAACACTGGCTGACAATTTAGCGGATTAAGTTTATAGGGATTGGTTAGCGGTTGCTTCCAGCGAAAGAATAAAATGCCATTCTTCTTCGCTAACCGGCATTATGGATAGGCGATTGCCTCGCCTTAACAACGCCATGCCAGCCAATTTCGGGTATCGCTTTAATTCTTTAAGCGTAATGGTACGGGATAATGTTTTAACATATTTCACATCAACCATCATCCAGCGTGGCTGGGCAGGATCGCTTTTAGGGTCAAAATGGATGTCATCAGGATCAAAAGCAGTGAAATCAGGATAGCCTTCCTTAACCACTTCCATAATGCCGGCAATGCCGGGTTGGTCGCAGTTGGAATGATAAAAAAACACTAGATCGCCCAACTTCATGGCATCCCTCATCATATTTCTGGCCTGATAATTACGCACGCCATCCCAATGTTCGGTCTGGTTGGGCTTGCTGTAAAGATCATTAATGCCAAACACATCGGGTTCTGATTTCATTAGCCAGTAGTTCATGCAGTTCTCACCAGGGGTTTTAATTAAAATAGCCCCAGTTTGACACTAATTTGAAGATTGTGCATCAACGCCATTAAACCGCCAATGTAGAGATAATGAAAACCTGTACACAGGGCGCTGCTGTTTTGTAAAGGTATCGAACAACTGATGCGCAGCCACTAGCCGCGTTCAAAATAGCGGGTTAACAATTAAGACTCGGACTGACGTAATTGAAAGGTTATTTTTGGCGTGATACTTGATTCTAAGGGATGAATTATTTGTCAGTATGCCGCCGGGCTTAAAACAGCAGGCAAAAAAAAGCGGCTAATCAAGCCGCTTTAAAAGAAGGATATAAAACTCTGATTTCCAGGAAGGAAGTTTGCATCTCAAGAGTTGCTGCTAGTGTAACGGCAAAGACTAACGGATGGAATGTGACATATTGTCGCGTGACAGATTGTCGCAGGATCGGATAAAAACAGCAGGCAAAAAAATGCGGCTGATTAGGCCGCATTAAGAGAAGGATATAAAACTCTGATTTCCGAGGAGGAAGTTTGCATCTCAAGAGTTGTCTGTATATTACCGATAAAAACCGGCGGATGGAATGTGGCATATTGCCGCGTGACAGATTGTCGCAGGTCTCAGGGCAGTTCTTGTAACAAATTGCTCAATTTTGCAAAATCCTCCAGGGATAGTGCTTCGGCTCTTAAGGCAGGATCTATGTCTAGGGCGATAATAGCGTCTTCGTCGATTAGTTTTTTTAATGAATTACGCAACGTTTTACGGCGTTGCGAGAATGCCTGTATTACAACTCTATTAAGTATCTTAATGTCATTCACTTCAACAGGCGGTTGTCGATGCGGCATTAACCGGACTATTGCCGACATGACTTTAGGCACAGGGTCAAAACTTTCTGGAGGCACGTCAAATAACAATTCCGTTGCACAGTAATATTGCATCATTACGCTGAGCCGTCCGTATTTTTTACTGCCAGGGGTTGCACAAATCCGGTCAACTACTTCTTTTTGCAGCATGAAGTGCATGTCTTCAATACAAGAGGCGTTATCAAGCAAGTGAAACATTAACGGCGTTGAAATGTTATAGGGCAAATTACCAATGATACGCAGTTTTTCGTTCTGTTCAGCCAGTGCTGAAAAGTCGAATTTCAAAGCATCGGCACTGTGAATTTGCAAATTATTTTGTTGTCTGAATTTATCCTTGAGTAGCGCCACCAGATCTCTGTCGAGTTCAACTACGTCAAGACGTACTCCCAGTTTCAATAAAGGCTCGGTTAACGCGCCCAAGCCAGGGCCAATTTCAACCCAGTGTTCGCCAGCCTTTGCTTCTAAGCTGGAAAGTATGCTGTAGATAATGTTGTGGTCATGCAAAAAATTTTGACCAAAGCGTTTGCGCGGAGAATGTGTCATTTTATCGAGAATTGTAAGTCGCCATGGTTAATGCGGTTTGCAGGGCGAATTGCAGGCTGCCGATGTCTGCCTGGCCGGTGCCTGCAAGATCAAAAGCGGTGCCATGGTCAACGGAGGTGCGGATTATAGGAAGCCCCAGCGTGATATTGACAGCCTTTCCAAAGCCTATGTATTTGAGCACAGGCAGGCCCTGATCGTGATACATGGCCAATACGGCATCTGCCGAGTCCAAATATTTTGCGGTAAATAAAGTATCCGCAGGAAGCGGGCCTTGAAGGTTCAAGCCTTGTTGACGCATGCCTTCCAGTACGGGTTCAATAATGTCGACTTCTTCCCGGCCCAAGTGGCCTTTTTCTCCGGCATGAGGGTTAAGCCCACACACCAGTATTTTCGGGTTATCAAGATGAAAACGCGTGCGCAAATCATGACCCAGTATGCGAAGGACAGTTCTCAGACGGGTGTGAGTAATGGCCTGGCTGACTTCGGCAAGTGGCAAATGAGTCGTAACCAAGGCAACACGCAATCCCGGCGTTGCCAGCATCATCACCGGTTGTCCGCCCGTAATTCCGGCAATATATTCGGTATGACCGCTAAAGGTTAAACCCGCATCATTGATAACACTTTTATTTACAGGGCCGGTAACCATCGCATCAAAAAACCCATCCATGCAACCTTTTGCTGCTTTAGTAATGGTTTTTAATACATAACGGCTGTTTAGCGGGTTTGGCTGTCCGCACAGGGCTGGCTCTGCAAGCTCAACCGGCAACACCGTCAGGCATCCAGCTGTATGGACCGTTGGCGGCAAAGAGCTGTCAAATTCGTTTATCCGGATAGAAATGCCCAATTGCTTGGCACGCTGCGCCAGCAATTCCGGGCTGGCTATAGCAATAAGTTGGCAAGGAAAATCCTGTTGAGCGAGCTGGATACAAAGATCGGGGCCTATGCCAGCGGGTTCGCCAGGTGTTAACGCAATGCGTTTGATGCTTTTGAGGGCCATGTGCAATGAAGTTTAAAAACAAATTATTTTACAACATAATGGTCCAATGGTTTTAAAAAACGCTTAACAGGATATTTTTAGGGCTCGTTAACAGACCATTAAGTTAAATAAGGTTACAATAAACGTATTTTTGAAAAGAAGGATTTCTTTTGGCTGATAAAATTATTCGTATTGCAACACGTCAGAGCCCGTTGGCATTGTGGCAGGCAGAGCACGTCGCGGAATTATTGGTGCGGGCAGTGCCAGGGGTGAGGATGCAATTGGTTAAAATGGTGACTCGGGGGGATAAAATTCTCGATGCGCCGTTGGCCAAGGTTGGTGGCAAGGGCTTGTTTGTTAAAGAGTTGGAGCAGGGGATGCTGGAGAATTTGGCTGATATCGCTGTGCATTCCATGAAAGATGTGCCGGTGGATTTTCCTGAAGGCTTGCATTTGGCGGCCATTTTATTGCGCGAAGACCCAACCGATGCTTTTGTGTCAAACCGCTATTCAATGTTAAACGAGTTGCCGCCTAACGCCAGAATTGGCACGTCCAGCTTGCGCAGACAATGTCAGATTAAAGAAAAATTCCCGGATGCTGAAGTAATCCCGTTAAGGGGCAATGTCAATACGCGTCTGTCCAAGCTGGATGCAGGCGACTATGATGCAATAATTCTGGCTTCAGCGGGTTTAATAAGATTGGGCATGGCTGAACGTATCACCCAATCTCTGGATACAAGTGTTAGCCTGCCCGCAATTGGTCAGGGGGCTATAGGCATAGAATGCCGGGTCGATGACCTGGAAATTAATGAAATTTTGCAGACTTTGCATGATGCCGGAACGGGGTTGTGCGTTTCGGCCGAACGGGCAATGAATGCCCGCTTGAATGGGGGTTGCCAGGTGCCGATTGCCGGTTTTGCACAATTGCAAGATGGGCAAATAGCTATGCGCGGATTAGTGGGCAACCCCGATGGAAGCGTCCTTTACCGGGCTGAACGCAAGGGCGGATTAGACCAGGGGGTAGTTATAGGTCAGCAAATTGCTGAAGATTTACTGGCTCAGGGCGCAGATAAAATTCTGCAAGCGTTATTTCATTGATTAAGCCGTTGAATGGCGCCCGGGTTTTAGTGACGCGCCCCGCACATCAAGCAGAAAACTTAAGCCGTTTAATTGAAGAGCAGGGCGGGGTGGCTGTCCGCTTTCCAACCCTGGCTATTGTTGCGTTGGATGATTCTTCCAGGATAAAAAGTACTCTGGCTAATCTGGATAAGTATCAGTGGCTTGTTTTTATCAGCGCCAATGCAGTAACAATGTATGGTTACTATTCAGATAGTGATAAAATGGCAAAGTTTAAGCCGGCACGAATTGCCGCCATTGGAAAGGCGACAGCGCAAGCCTTGGTTTTGGCCGGGTTACCCGTCGATCTGGCGCCTGAAGCGGGTTATAACAGCGAGGCATTGCTGGCAATGCCGCAGATGCAACAGATGAACGGTCAGCGTTGTTTGATCGTTCGTGGCGAAGGCGGGCGAGATGAGCTTGCGGTTACATTGCGTAGCAGAGGCGCAAACGTTGACTATCTGGACGTATATAAAAGAGCGGTTCCCGTCATTGATAGCTCGCAAGTCAATTTGTTGATTGCGCAAGATAAGCTGGACGTCATCACTGTAACCAGCGGTGAAGCCTTGCAGAATTTATTGATCATGCTGGGAGAAAAAAATCATCAGCGATTATTCGAAGCGTCACTGGTGGCGGTTAGTAATAGAATCAGGCAGATAGCGGCCGACATCGGATTTAAACGAATTGCAGTGACTCATGATCCTTCAGATGCTGCAATTCTTGAGACAGTAACAATGTGTGTAACAGGGGGAATAAAGTGGCCGAATTGAGTGAACAACAAGAACAAGAGCTGGGTGAGACCAAACAGGCCCGCCGGTCGCGGAGTGGATTCTGGTTTGGCGTTATTATCCTGTTTTTTGTTATTGGACTTGCAGGTGCCGGTTTTTATCTTTTTACACAATTACGGGACAAACAGGAAGGCCTGGGCGGTGAAGTTAAAGGCCAGATGTCAAAGCAGATTGCTGACTATCAGTCCCAGCTTGTTGCCATTCAGTCACAGCTTGCAACCCTGGAAGCAAATATTGCCGGTAAAGACACTCACTTTACTAAAACGCTTGCTGACTTCTCCCAGTTGCACAACGAAAAGCTGGAAAACACCCGCAAAGAGTTGAACGAAGCCATCGCCCAGGTTCAACGGCAACTGGGAAAGACGCGCGGTGATTGGTTAATTGCCGATGCCGAGTATTTATTGAGTGTCGCCAATGAACGATTGCATTTAATCGGTGACGTAAACACCACGCGTGAAGCACTGGAGGCCGCCGATCAACGTTTAAGGGAAAGCGGCGATGCCGCAACGTATAAAGTGCGCGAAGAGATTGCCAGGGAAATCGCAGTCATCAAAAGCATTACAGTCCCTGATACTGTCGGCATCTATGCTTCGATCCAGACATTGCAAGACCGTGTCGATAAATTAGTGCTGTTGTTGCCGTATACCGGTAAAGCATTGACAGCGCCGGCCGAAGAAAAGCAGAAACCTGCCGCGGCAACAGAAGACCACGGCCTGATTGATTCTGCTGTCAATCAACTTGAAGGCTTTGTTACCATCAGGCACACAGAGCATGAAGTTAAAGAAATACTGACGCCAGAGGAAGCACAATTTATTCAAGAGCAATTAAGAGTAAAACTGGAAATGGTGAAAGTTTCGCTGGTTCAGCATAATGAAGCGATTTTTCAATCCAGTTTGGCGGATGCAAAAAAATGGATAGAGCAGCATTTTACCAAGAACGCGGATTCTGATAGCTTTATCGCCGAGCTGGACCGGATTAACACCATTAATGTTCATAGCCAGTTTCCTGATATCAGCCCTTCGTTAAAAATGCTCAGGGACATAACCAAACTGAGAATTGAATCGGATAAAGCAATGCCGCCAGCAGAAGCGGCGCCAGCTCAAACAAGAGAACCCACAAAACCGGCCGCAACAGTGGCTCCGGCTGAAGCAGCACCGGCAGCGCAATAATAGAGACTACCTGATGAAAAAATTATTTTATTTTCTAGGCTCTCTTCTAGCCACTGCCGCCTTTGCTTTTTTTGTCAGTAACTTGTTGAAAGGCTTTGATAATCCAGGTTATGTTCTGATGGGCATTGGGCATTGGTCGTTGGAAACATCGTTGGTGGTTTTTGCAGTCAGCCTGATATTTGGTTTTTTTATATTTTATTTTTTCTTCAGGTTGATGGGTTGGCTGATCAGATTGCCAGGAAAAATTAAGAGCCGCGGTAAAAACATAAAATTTAACCGGTCTCAAGAAGCCTTGATCGCCGGCTTAGTGGACTCTGCGGAAGGCAACTGGGAAAAAGCGGAAAATATTTTAATTAAGCACGCCTCGCAAAGTGGCGTGCCCTTAATTCATTATCTGACTGCGGCAAGGGCGGCGCAATCGCGGGGCGCTTTTGATAAAAGAGATGAATATTTAAAAAAAGCCGCCGACCAGTCGCCTGATTCCAGTGTGATGATAGGGCTAACTCAGGCGGAATTAAGTCTGTCAGGCAATCAATTTGAACAGGCCTTGGAAACTCTGACCCGCCTTCATTCGATCGACCCAGCCCATGCCAGTGTTCTGAAATTATTGCATCAAACCTACCAGCATTTAGGTGATTGGCAAGGCATAAGAAAATTGATTCCATCGTTGCATAACCACAAAATTTTGATGGAGGCCGAAGTAAAGTTGCTGGAAACTGAAGCCTTCAGCCAATTGCTAAAACAATCCGCCAAAAAGGGTAATACCGATGAAATCAAATCACTCTGGTCGGAAATCCCTGATTACATAAAAACCGTGGCAGGTATTGCTGCTATATATTTCGCGGCAATGATAGACGCTGGCGCGGGTGTTGAGATTGAACAAGAACTGGCTAATGCCATATCAGTGAACTGGGCTGAAACTTTAGTCGTATTGTTTGGCAGTATCCAGTCCAGGGATGTTTCAAAGCAGCTTGAAACCGCCGAAAAATGGTCTTATGTGCATCAGGAAAATGCGGTGTTGTTAGCGGTTATGGGCAAGCTGGCTGTTAAATGTGGTGAAACCTTGAAGGCCGAAAGCTATTTGGCTAAAAGTATCGCAGCTGAACCCACTGTTCAGGCTTACCAACTGCTGGGTGATTTGTTATTTGCACAAGGCGATAAAGACACTGCTATCAAATGTTATAAGAATGGGCTGGAGCTGGCCAGCAGTGAAATTGTGAGTCGAATAGATACTATATCAGAATAAAAACCGGCAAAAACAGAAAAAGAAAAAGAAAAAGCAAGTGTAACTTATCGATTTATTTAATTAAAAACAAATTAAGAATGCTTTTATCCGCTGATACATCCGAGGTTGATGCCATGAAGGCAATAATACAGCACTCGGGCATTGCAAAATTATCATTCGTACCGGCGGTACAAGTAGCAATTAGTTGGACTGATTTACAGCCGATTAATCACGTACTATCCAACTTGGCAAAACACTTTCAGGAATTAGCATGGAACACATTACCCAATTTATTAATATTTTTTTACACCTGGACAAATATCTCAGCGAGATTATTCAAGACTACGGACAGCTGACTTACATCATATTATTTATTATTATTTTCTGTGAAACAGGGTTAGTTGTACTCCCTTTTTTACCGGGGGATTCCCTGCTTTTTGCAGCGGGCGCTTTTGCTGCAAAAGGTGATTTGAGTGTTGGAATACTCTATGTGATTTTATGTATTGCCGCGGTACTGGGCGATTCAGTCAATTATGAAATTGGAAGTTTTTTTGGACCCAAAATAGCTAAACAGGAAAAGACCCGATTTTTGAATAAGGAACATGTAGAGCGCACCCATAAGTTTTATGAAAAATATGGCGCCAAAACAATAATAATTGCCCGATTCATCCCTATTATTCGAACCTTTGCCCCATTTGTGGCAGGCATAGGCGACATGGGCTACAAAAAGTTTCTTCAATTCAACGTGATAGGCGGGGTTTCCTGGATTTCCATTTGCTTGTTTGGAGGCTACTGGTTTGGCAATATTCCGGTTGTAAAACAAAATTTTACCATTGTAATTTTAGCTATTGTGATTATCTCAATAATGCCTGCTGTAGTAGAGTTTATCCGGCATAAGTATTATTCAAAAGAGAGTTAACAAGGTAAAAGTGCAAAAAATAAATAGCCCCAGATTCACAGATTAACTTTATTTAAAATCTGTGAATCTGTGGCGACCAAGGAATGGTGAGTTATCTAATATCTCAAGTTCGGTTATAGCTCAATACGGATCCCAAGCTCCACGACCCGGTCGACAGGTATTTTAAAAAATTCAATCGCACTGGTGGAATTGTGGAATAAAAATCTGAATAGGGTTCTGCGCCATTTCGGCATCGGGCTTTTGTTACGAAAAGACAGTTGTTCACTGCCGATGAAAAAAGAGGCATTTTTGGGATTAATATCCAGGCCTTCTTGTATGCATAATTCCAATGCGCGGCGCACATCCGCGTTTTGCTTGAAACCGTAATAGAGTTTCACCCGGTAAAAGTTCCGGTTTTCGCCGAAAGATCTGATTTTGACCAGATGCGCTTCGTCAACATAGGGTTCGTTGGTCGTGACAATGGTCATCACAATAATTTGCTTATGCAAGACATGATTGTGTTCTAGGTTGTGCAAAAGCACTTGAGGGACACCGTGCAAGCTTCTGGTTAAATAAATTGCAGTGCCCGGTACCGTAACTAATTTACCATTTATTTTTTCTTCCAGATCCTCGAATAACATTCGCCTGGCATCCATGTATTCCGAGAGTAGCTTACGCCCCTTAATCCACGTCGTTAACACCAGAAACAGAACGGTGGCGACGAACAGAGGGAGCCAGCCGCCAGTCGGTATCTTTAAGCTGTTAGAGGAAAGAAAAGTTAAATCTATGGTCAAAAAAACCGACAAAAATGTCACGCTCGTATATTTATTCCATTGCCAAAGTGCTTGAATGACAATAAATGCCAACAACGTGGTGGACATCATTGTTCCGGTCACCGCCAAGCCATAAGCGGAAGCCAATGCAGTTGAAGACTGAAAACTCAGCACCAGCACGAAAACCGACGCCATCAATAACCAATTGATGGCAGGCACATAAACTTGTCCCATTTCATCGCCTGAGGTGTGTAAAATATTCATGCGTGGACAGTAACCCAGTTGTATGGCTTGTCGCGTCATTGAAAATGCGCCTGAAATCACTGCTTGCGAGGCGATAACAGTGGCCAGCGTTGACAGGATTAGCAAAGGATACAGCGCCCAGGTCGGCGCAAGTAAATAAAAAGGATTTTCTATTGCATCAGGATGACCGATCAACAGCGCTCCTTGGCCGAAATAGTTGAGCAGCAAAGCAGGAAACACGAAACCGAACCAGGCGTAACGGATCGGTTTTAAACCGAAATGCCCCATATCGGCGTATAGTGCTTCGGCGCCGGTGATCACCAGCACGACCGCGCCCATAATCAAAAATCCACGCCAGCCTAACTCAATTAGTAAATGGATGGCGTAATAAGGGTTTATCGCCAATAAAACGCCCGGTTCATGGATGATGTTAATTACACCGAGAACCGCAAGTAAACAAAACCAAATGCACATGATGGGTGAAAACAGTTTGCCCATCTTGCCAGAGCCCTTCGCCTGCATTACAAAGAGACCGCCCAGAACGGTGATGGTAACCGGCATCACATAATGGGCTAATGACGGAGCGATAATTTGCAAGCCTTCGGCGGCGCTGAGCACTGAAATTGCAGGGGTAATGATGCTGTCTCCGTAAAACAACACCGTGCCCAGCAGTCCGACGGTGACGATGAAACGCATTCTTTCCGGGTTTTCTTTTGAACCTTGCAAGGCTAAGGCCATTAGCGCCATGATACCGCCTTCGCCTTTGTTATCGGCACGCATAATAAAAATTGCGTATTTGGTAGTTACAACCAGCGTTAATGTCCAAAAAACCAGCGACAAAGCACCGAACACGTGGAGTCTATTAATCGTCAAGCCGCTCAGAAAAATTTCCTTAAGGGCATAAAGCGGACTAGTGCCAATATCGCCGAATACTACTCCGATGGCGCCCATCGCCAGGGCAGCCAGATGTTGTTTGGTTTGATCTTGTGAAGTTGAGGACATAATCGTAACTAATCTGAAACTAAAAAATTTAAGAAAAATCGTACGGTTTGATTTCCGTCCAATAGCGTTTAAAACCTATAAAATGGGGGCATGCTTCAAGAAAACACAGATGTCAAAGCTTATCTGACTGATTAACTTAAAAATATTGGGCATTTATCCAGAAATGCACGGCAATACTGGCTAAATAGCCCAGTAAAATAATGGGCATCCAGCGCATGTGGAATGCAAAGGTATAGCCTTCCTTAATTTGTCCAAGCAAAGCGACCCCTGGAGCTGATCCAATTGCCAACAGGCTACCGCCTACGCCGAGGGTTAAGGTTAACAGCAACCATTGGCCGGTAGGAAGATCGGGATGCATACTCAGTACCGCAAACATCAAGGTGCCGTTATCAATAAACGCGGATGAAAGGCCGATACTGATATTGGCAACAGTGGCGCTAATCTGCCCGAACAGAAAATGCGCAATAGCATCAAGATAGCCGAGAAACCCCAGGGCTCCAATTAACATCATCGCCCCATAAAAGAATAACAGCGTATCCCAATCAACAGTCCCCACATTCTTGAAAACATCAAAGTCCTGTTTTTTATTATCCCTGGGAGGATCCACCCCGAAGAGCTGATAGACATGAGCAAAGTCGCTTTTGACTTCGTTAGCTGTTTGGGTCAGATAAAAGCTGAAAAATTGTAATAAACCAAGCCCCGCCATCATGCCTGCGGCAGGCGGCAGTTCCAGAACAATATTTGAAGATACGGTGATAGCAAGTGTCACGATGAAAAGTAAAATAACCCGTTTGCTGCCACGACGGAGCCAGACGGTGCTGGTGGAAGCGGCCGGTGTTTCTTTGGGGACGAAAAAATGCATGACCGCTGCAGGCACAAGAAAATTGACCAGGCATGGAATAGTCAGTGATAGAAACTCATAAAAAGGCAGGATTTTATGTTGCCAGACGAACAGTGTTGAAATGCCGCCCAAAGGACTTAACGAGCCGCCGGCGTTGGCCGCCACTACAATGTTTACGCAAGCCAAAGCGACAAATTCTTTCTTTCTTTTACCCACAGCTGCTGCGACAGCCCCCATTAAAAGCCCTACCGCCATGCCGCTGATCACGGTAGAAAGAACAAAGGCAAGTACGCCGGTTATCCAGAACAGTTGCCGATAGCTGTACTGACGGCTTAGCAGCCAAATTCTGAGGCCATCGAAAATGCCGCGTTCCTCCATGGCGTTCAGGTAGGTCATTGACACCAGAATAAATAAAAATAATTCGACATACGCAAGCAGATTACTTTCAAAAGCGACTGCCGCCACTTTGGCTTCTCCGTGCAAGGCATAGTAAATACATATCGCAAACCACACCAGTGCCGAACCCAAGACCATTGGTTTGGACTTGCGCAACTCGATCACTTCTTCCGACATTGCGGCAATGTAGGCGAGAACTGTAACGGCTAGGGAAAGATAGCCAATGATATGATGGGTCAAATTTAATGACCTGGGCGTATTTAGAACATCCGAAACTTCGCCAGCAAAAGCCGCAGCGGGCAGGAGCAAAATCGTAAAGATAAAACACTTAAATAATTTGCTATTCATTTTATGTTCGAATATGAGTGAATCAAGGTAAAAGGAACAACTTTCAATACAACAAAAACCGGCTAACAATAGATAATGAATCCGTATTGCCTCAAAGCCGGTTTTGATCCGGCTCCGTTCGCTTGATCCATTCTAAGGGAAGTTTAAACAAAGCTGTATAAAAAGTTAAGAAAAGAACGCTTGAAAGCTGTTGTGCCGCTACGCATCAATGGAAAAGAAGCCATACGAGTGCAAGAATTGTAATTTAAAGCAAATATACTGTGGCAATTATGCCCTCCTGATGCTGCATCAATAGTTTGAATACCGGAAAAAGTGATTTATTCAACAATACAGGACATATAGCCGCTAATTCGATTATGATATTCCCAATCACTTTGTATGTAATTTTCACGTTCCTGCCAATCTTTTGAATTCTTTTGAGTCGCACATGAAATTTAAAATATTTTTATCTATTTTTTCTTTGATAATGCGTGTATCAAGTGAAGGGTTTTTGATCAGAACGCAGCTATCTTTAAATACATTGAGTAAATTTAGCTTCCCTGTACATAAAGACGGAGTGCTTTTGTTCAAAACTTACTGGTCTCTTAAGTTGTTAAAAAAATTGCTTTGCTCAAAATATAACCGGATTTTACCAGTCCTTCTTTTTCCTTCCCTGGCAATGGCTGCTGAGAAAGTGAACACAATTGGCCAAATTCAACCATTAGATTTGACTCGACATTGGGCGGGTTATCTTGCCCTGATTGTTTTTGCGGTGGCCTACGTTCTCGCCATGACGGAGGAGGTGACGGAATTAAAAAAGTCCAAACCCATGGTGTTTGCGGCAAGTCTCATTTGGATTTTTATCGCAGCAGTTTACGTCAGTGGCGGGATGAGCGAGCAAGCAGGAGCATCGTTCCGCTCCAGTCTGGAAAGCTATGGTGAACTTTTTTTGTTCATTATGGTGTCGATGACGTATTTAAATGCCATGGAAGATCGGGGCGTGTTTGACAGTCTGCGGGTCTGGTTGTTAAGCAAAAACTTCACTTATCGTCAACTATTCTGGATCACCGGATTTCAATCTTTCTTTATCTCATCCGGTTGCAATAATCTCACTACCGCATTGCTGATGGGTTCGGTAATTTTGGCAATGGGCAAGGGGAGTCCGCGCTTTGTGACCTTATCCTGCATCAATGTTGTGGTCGCTTCCAACGCAGGCGGATCATTTAGTCCCTTCGGCGATATTACTACCTTGTTGGTATGGCAAAAAGAGGTAGTGCCTTTTACTGATTTCTTTTCCCTGTTGATTCCAGCAATCATCAATTTTGTTATACCGGCAGCCGTTATGAATTTCTTTATCCCAAAAGAAAGGCCCGCTGCGGTTATGGAAGCTCAAGATATGAAGCGGGGCGCGTGGACAATTATCTTTCTGTTCGTATTGACGATAATTACGTCGGCTTGCTTTGAGAATTTCCTTGGCTTGCCGCCCGCAGGTGGCATGATGCTAGGGTTGACCTATTTGAAGTTTTTCAGTTATTACCTGCAAAAAACCCGCAATTCTCATCCAATTTTGATCCCCGTGGATTTGACCGATGTAAAAATTGATTATTTTGCCCCCATGAAATACATGAATAATCCGCAAGCTGAAAAAAATCTACAGGTGGCGCAGGAATTGCCATTTGATATTTTTCAGAAAGTTGCTAATTTGGAGTGGGATACCCTGCTGTTTTTTTACGGTGTCATGATGGGTGTCGGAGGCTTGAGCTTCATCGGCTATCTGGGCTTGGCATCCCATCTTCTTTATGGCGCTATCGATCCTACCGTAGCGAATATTATGGTGGGGATTGCCTCTGCGTTTATCGATAACGGCACAATTATGCTGTCCGTATTGACCATGGCGCCGGATATTTCCGAAGGCCAATGGTTGCTAGTGACATTGACTGCCGGCGTGGGAGGCAGCATGTTGGCTATAGGTTCTGCAGCAGGAGTGGGCTTGATGGGGCAGGCTAAGGGAATTTATACTTTCACCAGCCATTTGAAATGGACACCGGTTATCGCGCTTGGTTATTTTGGTAGTATCGCAGCGCACTTTCTTATAAATGGCCGCTTTTTCTAGATGGATTCTATAAGAAAATACGATTTTGATTATAGGGGTGGATTCTGACCTAAAGGGTTTACGGTTTAAGTAATGAACAACAACCGGAGGCCTTCTTAGGGCTCTACTTTCACGTTTCTCAAATAGCTCACGAGCTTTAACTTTAAGCGCTTTTTTTTATCTGCTTTATCAGTGGATTGAGTCGACGCATAAAAGGCGCAGTTATTCACTCGCATGACCCGGCGGAAGGCGGCTGAATAAATCTTCTGTTATTCTCGAATAATGCCGCACTTTACCCGGCTTCTTTCGCAAAGAAGACTGCCGCTTGTTTAACATTTTACGGGCGATAAGTAACTGTTCGTTTTCTTTATGTAACCGTATCAATTCACTTTGAAGTGTATTTCCGGGACTTTATTTTGTAGTTTGCGGGTTCATACTTCACCTCAAATAATTTTTAAAATCTGTATTTAGAAGTACCCTGGGTAATTAAACTATTTCAAACTCTTGGTTGGAGTATGTTTTTATGCTGATGGGTAAAAATCATTTACAAAACCAGGGATGCAAACGTTTAATGGCTTATTGCACTAAAGACTAAAAAGGCTGGATAATCTGCCTCCTTAATTAATGGGAGAATACAATTGCATGGAATTTAATTTAATCAATACTGATGGACATGCCCGGCGTGGGCGTCTCACTTTTGTTCGCGGCGTTGTAGAGACGCCGGTTTTTATGCCGGTCGGCACTTATGGCGCCGTTAAATCATTAACGCCTGAGGACCTGACCGGTGTCGGCGCGCAAATTATTCTGGGCAACACCTTCCATTTAATGCTGCGGCCAACGACTGCGGTTATAAAGGCGCATGGCGATTTGCATGATTTTATGCATTGGGATAAACCTATCCTGACCGATTCTGGCGGTTTTCAAGTGTTCAGCTTGGGAGCGTTAAGGAAAATTACTGAAAAAGGAGTCACTTTTAAATCACCCATTAACGGCAGTGCCATTTTTATGGGGCCTGAAGAGTCCATGCAGGTACAGCTTGATTTGGGTTCGGATATCGTAATGATTTTTGATGAGTGTACGCCCTATCCTGCAACCGTTAACGAAGCAGCCGATTCCATGCGCTTGTCTTTGCGTTGGGCTGAGCGTAGTAAAACGGCGCATGGGGATAATCCATCGGCTTTGTTTGGTATCGTGCAAGGCGGCATGTATGAGCACCTTCGTCAGGAATCGATAGATGGTTTGCTGGCTATTGGTTTTGATGGCTATGCCATAGGCGGTTTGTCCGTGGGCGAACCCAAAGATGAAATGATGGCGACGCTGGATGTCATTCATGGCAAAATGCCGATGGATAAGCCGCGCTATTTGATGGGCGTAGGCACGCCGGAGGATCTGGTCGAAGCGGTCAGGCGAGGGATAGACATGTTTGATTGTGTGATGCCCACGCGCAATGCGCGTAACGGGCATTTGTTCACCAGTTTCGGGGTGGTGAAAATCAGGAACAGTCAATATGAGTTTGATACCAAGCCCCTTGATGAATCTTGTGGCTGTTACACTTGCCGAAATTATTCAAGGGCGTATCTGCGCCATTTGGACAAGTGTAAGGAAATGTTGGGTTCGAGGCTCAATACGATACACAATCTTTACTATTATTTGAGCCTTATGCACGGCTTGCGGGACGCAATTGAAAAGCAAGGGCTGGATCTATTTATAAGGCAATTTTATCAACAACGAGGAAAATCTGTGCCGACTATGGCATAATGAAGGGATTTTTTAATAACTATAACAATTGAGGTTAATCATGAGTTTTTTTATCTCTGACGCTTTAGCGGCAGCTCCCGCTGCTACGCAACCGGGCATTGAAGGTATGCTTTTCCCGCTGGGTATTCTGGTGTTTTTTTACTTTTTGTTTTTGCGTCCCCAAGCCAAGCGGGCCAAGGAAAAGAAACAAATGATTGCCTTGATGACTAAAGGCGCTGAAGTCGTGACATCAGGAGGGATTTTAGGTAAGGTGGTCGATCTTGATGATAACTTTGTCAAACTTGAAATTTGCGACAATACCTTCATTCAAGTGCAGCGCCAGAGCATTGAAAGCATGATGCCAAAAGGGACTTTTAAAGCAGTCACTAAAAAAGCAGTTAAAGTTTAATGTCATAGTGCGTAGGGTGGCTAGAACGAAGTGAGACCCACCGCAAATCAGGAAATATCGAAAGGATGGATACCGCTTCGCGCCCTAACCGGCCGATATGATCTATCCATCCTGCGACATGCTTCAATTATTGGAATAACACATGCAAAACCATTTCCCACTTTGGAAAAATCTACTAGTCCTGCTTGTTTTTGGCATCGGGATTATTTATGCGTTACCGAATTTGTACGGTGATGATCCATCTGTTCAGGTGTCATCGACCCTGGCCGCCGCTGTTGGGCAGGAGCAGGCAAACCGGGTCGAGTCTGAAATTAAAAATGCCGGTGTTGCGGTCAAGGCATTTGAATTTAAAGACGGGCGTATTTTAGCGCGTTTTAATAATACCGACGATCAGCTTAAAGTGGCGGATTTATTGCGGGACACAATGGGCAGCAATTATACGGTTGCGTTAAATCTGGCGCCGACAACACCCGGCTGGTTGCGTGCTTTAGGCGCTAATGCCATGTATTTGGGGCTCGATTTGCGCGGCGGGGTGCATTTTCTGTTGGAAGTGGATATGGATGCTGCTGTCAGGCAAGCTGAAGACCGTTACACCGATGATGTTCGCCTGGCTTTAAGAAACGCAAAGATGCGTTATCAGTCTGTTACCAAAGACAGCGGTTTTATTAAAGTGACCCTGAAGTCGGCTGAGGATAAGCCCGCGCTATTGGCGCTTCTGGATAAAGATTTTCGCACCCTGGATATTACCGAGCCGGAAGCCCAGGATCAGGTTTGGCTAAAGATGTCTGAAAAAGAAGTGCGCGAAATCAAAAAATTTGCGGTGGCGCAAAATATGACGACTTTGCGTAACCGGGTCAATGAATTAGGGGTTGCCGAACCGGTTATCCAGCAGCAAGGTGAAAACCGTATCGTGGTTCAATTGCCTGGCGTTCAAGACACGACGCGCGCCAAGGAGATTTTGGGCACTACGGCTACCCTGGAGTACCGTCTGGTTGATGTTGAGCATGATGTGCAGCAAGCGGTTGCCGGACACGTTCCCGTTGGCAGCCGGTTGTATTATGAAAAGAACGGTAACCCTATATTGCTGGACCGGCGCGTCATTGTGACGGGCGACCAAATTGTTGATGCTTCTTCCGGCGTTGATCAGGACGGCAGGCCTTCGGTAAATATTTCATTAAATGGTGTTGGTGCAGCCAAAATGGGTAAATTGACCCAGGCTAACGTTGGCAAGCCCATGGCGGTAGTGTTTATCGAATATAAAGTGAACACAAAGCTGATCAATGGCCAAAAAGTGCGCCATAAAGAAAAGGTTGAAAAAGTCATCAATGTGGCCACTATCCAGGGCGTATTCAGTAAACGCTTTCAAACCACCGGTTTGGATAGCCCCCAGGAAGCACGGAATCTTGCGCTGTTGTTAAGGGCGGGCGCGTTGGCGGCGCCAGTTGATATTGTTGAAGAACGTACTGTAGGGCCAAGTCTTGGACAGGACAATATCGACAAAGGCATGTTGTCGTTTGTGGTGGGCTTTGCTTTAGTTGTACTGTTTATGGCGGTTTACTATAAGCTTTTTGGCATGATCGCCAACTTTGCGCTGGCGTTTAACGTGGTTATTGTCGTGGCGATATTATCGATGTTGCAGGCAACGCTGACATTGCCGGGCATTGCCGGGATTATTCTGACCGTGGGCATGTCGGTTGATGCGAACGTGTTGATCTTCGAGCGTATTAAAGAAGAGCTTCGGAATGGCAATACGCCGCAATCCGCCATATTTATTGGTTATGATAAAGCCTTTGCAACCATCCTTGATTCCCACTTTACCAACCTTGTGGTGGCTGTGGTGTTATTTGCTTATGGCACAGGTTCTGTTAAAGGTTTTGCGGTGACGCTGATTATTGGTATTTTGTCGTCGATGTTTACGGCAATCACCGGCACGCGGATGGTTATAAATTGGGTCTACGGTAACCGTAGGGTTGAGAAATTATCCATTTAAATTTGTGTAGGGGCAATCCTTTACGGTTGCCCTTGATTCAAGCAACCTACGTGCAACACAAGGGCAACCGTAAAGGATTGCCCCTACCTTAAGAAGAATAAAATATGAAGACAACAAATATAAATTTTATAGGTAACCGGAATAAAGCGCTGATATTTTCCGGCGTGCTGATGCTTATTTCGATAGGATCGCTCGCTGTGCGCGGCTTGCAGATGGGCATTGATTTTACCGGCGGAACACTGATTGAAATCGGCTATCAAAAACCGGCTGACTTGACAGTGTTGCGTAAAACGCTTGATGAAGCGGGTTTTGGCGATGCCACGGTGCAGAATTTCGGCACGGCAAAAGATGTCCTTATCCGTTTGAAACTTCATGAAGGCGTGAGTAGCGCCGATTTAAGTTCAAAGGTGCTGGAGGCCATTAACAAAACCACGGCAGAACCCGCCAGTGTGCGGCGAGTTGAATTTGTCGGCCCCCAGGTCGGCGACGACCTGGCTGAGGATGGATTTTTGGCTTTGTTGTATTCAACGATAGGTATTTTGATTTATATAGCCTGGCGTTTTGAGTGGAAGTTCTCAACCGGGGCCGTCATAGCGACAATCCATGACGTGGTTGTGACCTTGGGCTTTTTCTCGATTCTGGGTCTGGAATTTGATTTGACAGTATTGGCAGCGGTCCTTGCGCTGATTGGCTATTCCTTGAATGACACCATTGTGGTGTATGACCGTATCCGCGAAAATTTCCGGCTAATGAGAAATAAGTCGACCGAAGAAATTATGAATATTTCGGTCAATGTCACCTTAAGCCGAACCATCATGACCTCGTTGACAGTGATTCTGGTGCTGGTTTCCCTGTTTTTCCTGGGCGGCGAGGTGATACATAATTTTTCGATCGTGCTGCTGTTTGGCGTTTTTTTTGGGACCTATTCGTCCATCTTTATTGCCAGCCCAATGGCGTTAATCTTGGGTGTTAGTCCGGAAGACTTGATGATACCGGTCAAAGAAGGCGCTGATATTGATCGCAGGCCCTAGATGCCAGACTTGCCGTTTGTCTACAAAACCTGGTTGATCGGTTATAATTACCCTGTTAAATATTTTATTTTTAGTTAATGTTACTTTGGAGTTTTAAAACATAATGGCAATAGAACGCACTTTCTCAATTATTAAACCTGATGCTGTCGCTAAAAACGTTATCGGTGAAATTTACAGCCGATTTGAAAAAAACGGTTTGAAAATTGTCGCCGCTAAAATGCTGCACTTGACTCAAGCACAAGCTGAAGGTTTTTACGCGGAACACAGTGAGCGCGGTTTTTTTAAGGATCTGGTGTCATTTATGATTTCAGGCCCTGTGATCATGCAGGTATTGGAAGGTGAAAATGCCGTTCTCAAGCATCGCGAAATAATGGGCGCTACCAATCCAAAAGAAGCGGCTGCCGGAACCATCCGCGCTGATTTTGCTGCCAGCATTGATGAAAATGCAGTCCATGGATCAGATGCTGTCGAAACCGCTAAAAGAGAAATCGCTTACTTTTTCCCGGATAATGAAATCTGTGCCAGAACTCGTTAATTTTAAGCCGGTTAATCCTAAACGGTTTAATTTGCTCGATTACGACAGAAAAGGTCTTGCGGCCTTTTTTGTCGAATTAGGCGAAAAACCTTTTCGGGCAACTCAATTGCTTAAATGGATTTATCAGGAAGGGGTGGAAGATTTCGACCTGATGACCAATTTAAGCAAGCCGTTGCGCGCCTGGCTCAATGAAAATTGCTATCTGGCGACTCCCGAGATTGCGGTTGAACAAATCGCCAGCGATGGCACCCGCAAATGGGCATTGCAAACCCGTTGCGGCAATCGGGTCGAAACGGTTTTTATCCCTGAAGAAGGGCGCGGCACCTTATGCGTTTCATCGCAAATTGGTTGCGCGCTAGCCTGTACCTTTTGTTCCACTGCCCAGCAAGGTTTCAATCGTAATCTGACGACGGCTGAGATTATTGGTCAAGTCATTGTTGCGCAAAAACGCTTGGGGGTAACAAAAAAAATCACCAACGTGGTCATGATGGGCATGGGCGAACCCTTGCTTAATTTTGATAATGTGGTCGCCGCCATGAACCTGATGATGGATGATTTTACCTTTGGGCTTTCCAAGCGCCGGGTGACTATCAGCACTTCGGGTGTTGTGCCGGCCATGTATCGGTTGACCCAGGTGTGCGATGTAAGCCTTGCCGTATCATTACATGCCGTGACAGATGAACTGAGGGACGAACTGGTACCGATTAATAAAAAATACCCCTTGAAGGAGTTAATGGATGCATGCAGGGATAACGCAAAGATTGCGCCCCGGCGCACCATTACCTTTGAATACGTGATGCTGGATGGCATTAATGACTCCATGCAGGATGCCCGTGGACTTATTAAGTTATTAAAAACGGTTCCGTCAAAACTTAATTTAATACCCTTTAACCCGTTTCCAAATAACGCTTACCGGTGCTCCAGCAGAGAAACCATTAACCGGTTCAAAACTGTTTTAAACGATGCCGGCATAGTCACTACGGTCAGAAAGACGCGCGGCGAGGATATTGACGCGGCTTGCGGTCAATTGGTCGGACAGGTGGAGGATAAAAGCCGCAGACATCTTAAGCTTAAGGCAGTAGGTTCAGAGCGTGCTGCATGAGACAGCAAAAATAATCGATCGCCTTTTACCTGCCTTACTTTTGGTTGTTGTATTAACTTCTTGCGCTTCATCGACTGACAATGTAACTAAAAATGATGACTCTGCCAGTGTTTATTTACAGCTGGGGGTGCGTTACATGGATCTGGGCAAGCTGGAAGTGGCGAAAGAGAATTTACAACGGGCGCAAAAAAAAGAGCCCAATAATCCTCAGGTTCTTAATGCATTTGCTTTTTTGTACGAAAAATTAAATGATTATGATCAGGCCAAGGAGAATTATGAAAAGGCTCTGGATATTTCGCCTGATGATTGGAGCGTGCAAAACAACTATGGCCGGTTTCTCTGTGACCGGGGTGAATATGAAGAAGGCATGGCTTTATTGACCAAGGCCATTTCGACTCAGTTAAATGACAGGCAGTGGCTGGCTTTAACCAATGCCGGACGTTGTCATCTGGCAATGAAACAGCAACAAAGCGCCAAAGCCTATTTTAAACAAGCGCTGATATTGAACACTGCTTATGCGCCGGCATTGCTGGAAATGCAAAAAATCAGTTATCAAAATGGCGAATATTGGGCGGCAAAGGGCTATTTACAAAGATATCTGAGCGTTGCGCCCCATACCTCAGGCACTTTATGGTATGCCATGCAAACAGAGCGGGCTTTAGGCAATGCGGCGCTGGCAAAAGAATATCAAAACTTATTACTGGAAGAGTTTCCACTTTCAGATGAAGCAAAACAAATCAAGCCTGTTTTACGATAACAGGCCACTCTGATCAACATGGCTAATAACATACAAGCAATTCGCGGGATGCACGACGTGCTGCCCGGACAAACGCCACTTTGGCAGTATGCGGAACAAACGCTTAGAGGCGTGCTAAGCGCTTATGGGTATAGCGAAATCCGGCTGCCCATTGTGGAAAAAACAGAACTGTTCAAGCGCTCTATTGGTGAAGTGACCGATATAGTCGAAAAGGAAATGTACACCTTTGATGACCGCAACGGGGATTCCCTAACCTTGCGTCCCGAAGGGACGGCAGGCTGTCTTCGGGCTTGTCTGGAGCATGGTCTCTTGCATAACCAGGTTCACAGGTTGTGGTATTACGGCCCCATGTATCGCCATGAACGCCCGCAAAAGGGGCGTTACCGCCAGTTTATCCAGTTGGGCGTTGAAACCTATGGCATGTCCGGGCCTGATATTGATGCTGAATTGATTCTGATAATGGATCGTTTATGGAAAAAGTTGGGCATTCGCGATAAAGTGCGCTTGCAACTGAATTCTTTAGGCACCATTGAAGAACGGCTGGCCTACCGGGAAACGTTAGTCGGCTATTTTCAGGAGCATCTGGAAGAGCTGGATGAAGACAGTTTACGCCGGCTGGAGACCAACCCATTGCGGATTTTGGACACCAAAAACCCGGCAATGCAGCAAGTTGTGGCGAATGCCCCGGAATTAATGGCCCATTTGGGTGATGACAGCCTGAAGCATTTTAATACCTTAACCGCAACATTAAATGATCTTGGGATAGGCTACGAAATCAACACACGATTAGTGCGTGGCCTGGATTATTACAGCAAAACGGTCTTTGAATGGGTTACTGACGAATTGGGCTCACAAGGCACTGTGTGCGCGGGTGGCCGTTATGACAGTTTGATCGAGCAGTTGGGGGGCAAGCCCAATTTTGCCGTGGGCTTTGCCATGGGTATTGAGCGCCTGTTGGCTTTGATGGAAACCCTGGCCAATGTTCCAGTTGCAAGGGCTGTTGATGTGTTCATGATCCGTGTCGGCGAAATTGCCGAACGGGAAGGCTTGCTTTTTGCTGAAACTGTCAGGGATGAAGTGCCGGGACTGAAGCTGCAAGTGAATTGCGGTGGCGGCAGCTTTAAAAGCCAGTTTAAAAAAGCAGACAAATCGGGTGCGGAATATGCCATTATTTTGGGTGATGACGAGGTTAGCCGAGGCGAGGTCAGCGTTAAATCGTTGCGTAAGGAGCAGGAGCAGCAAACGCTATCCACAACTCAAACAATTGCTTTTTTGCAAGCGTTATATATTTGTGAAGGCCGGGTTAACGGAGCGTAACCGCAGGGGTTTGGCTGGGCGATAACCGCCCGGCACAGCAAAGCGGCCAACGTTGGGTTGCGTTATAGCTAACCCAGCCTGCAAGCTATTTTTAAAATACAAACAAGAGAAAGCCAGTGGAAATTTACGAAACAGAAGAAGAACAGCTAGAAGCAGTAAAAAGATGGTGGAAAGAAAATGGACAATCGACAATTATAGGGTTGGTTGTTGGCATTGCTATCATTCTGGGCTGGAATTTCTGGCAGAATCACAAGAAGGAACAGGCAGGGCAAGCATCAGCTCTGTATGGTCAATTAATCCAGGCGGTCGCGGCAGACAAGAAGGACAGCGCGGAAAAACTGGCTGAGCGCATACAACAGCAATATCCCAAGACAGAATATGCAGCCTACAGCGGCCTCTTATTGGCAAAAATAAAAGTTCAGCAAGGTGATCCAGCTAAAGCAAAAGCGATTCTGAAGGGTGTTGCGGCGGGATCAAATAAAGAATTGAGCAACATCGCCAAGATCAGGCAAGTCCGTTTAATGCTGGCTAGCGGCGAATACGAACAGGGCTTACAGTTGATTAATGATGTCGATCCGGCCACGTCAACCAGTTTTTCGGGTAACTATGATGAGCTGGTCGGTGATTTGTATGTTGCCCTGGACCGCCTGGATCAAGCGAGGACGTCTTATCAAAAAGCGCTGGAAAATGGTTATAGGTCACCGTTATTGCAATTAAAAATTGATGATTTGACCGCTCCGGAAAAGGTAGGGATTCAAAATGCCGAGCCAGGAAAATAATGCGCCTGATTACGCTTTTTTTGCTTTTTTTTGCTTTGGCAGGTTGCTCTGTATTTGACGGACTTAGTGAAGGTATGTCAGGTATTTCTGATTATTTTCATGGCGGCGAGGATAATTCCGATCCTCCAGCCCTTTTGCTTGAATATACCCCTGAAATAAAAATCGAACAACTCTGGCAGGAATCAGTCGGCGTAGGTTCGGATGAACAGACCTTAAAACTCGTCCCCGCCATTGGCTTTGGTAAAATACTTGCGGCGGATAGGGAAGGATTGGTTGAGGCAAGAGATTTAAATACGGGACGTCTGATTTGGGAAGCAGAGACGGACGTTCATTTTTCAGCCGGGCCGGGTTTGGGCGTTGGAACCGTTATTCTGGGATCCAGCGATGGAGAAGTCGTTGCCTTAAATAGTGAAAATGGCGAGCTGCTTTGGAGGTCGCCGGTCTCCAGTGAAGTGCTTTCTGTACCGGTAATTGCTAACGGCATCGTGGTCGTTCGCACCACCGACGGCGAAATGATCGCCCTCAATGAAAAGACTGGCGTAAAACTGTGGAATTATGAACATAACGCGCCTGCTTTAAGCGTGCGTGGGATCGGAGCGCCACTTGTTATTGGGGAGAATGTGATCGAGGGCTACGATAATGGCAAATTAATGGCCTTGCGTTTATCGGATGGCAAGTACGTTTGGGAAACCAGCGTCGCCATTCCTAAAGGGCGTTCTGAAGTTGAAAGGCTTGTGGATCTTGATGTTGATCCGATAGAAGTGGGGGGCGTGATATACATCGCCAGTTATCGTGGCGGCGCTGCCGCCGTATCGGAACTGGATGGCGATGTGTTGTGGCGCAACGAAGCCATTTCTTCCTATACAGGCTTGAGCCATGATTTCCGGAATCTCTATTTGTCGGATTCGAGCGATGATGTATGGCAGTTGGATCAGCGCACTGGCGCTTCATTATGGAAACAAAAAGAATTGCATCAAAGAAAACTGACAGCTCCGGCAGTCTATGAAAGCTATGTTGTGGTGGGCGATTTTGAAGGTTACGTGCATTGGCTGTCCACGAGTGACGGAAGACAGCTGGGCCGTATAAAAGTCGCGAAAAGCGAAATAGATGCCAAGCCTGTCGTGGTGGATGATACCGTTTATGTTTATGCAAATGACGGCACTCTTACTGCATTAAAAACCCGGTTGCCTTAACACTATGTTACCTGTAATAGCCCTGGTAGGGCGCCCCAATGTTGGCAAATCAACTTTATTTAATTATTTGACCCGGAGCAGGGAAGCCCTGGTCGCCGATTTTCCCGGCTTAACCAGAGACCGGCAGTATGGCCGGGTTAAGCATGGCGATCGTGCTTGCCTGGTTGTCGATACCGGCGGCATAGCTGATGATGCCGAAGGCATAGAAAGTTTTGCCCGGAAGCAGGTGCAAATTGCTTTGGAAGAAGCAGACCTTGTGTTGTTTATGGTTGACGCGCGCGAAGGCTTAAGCGCTTCAGATAAAGTCATTGCCGATTCTCTCAGGAAATTGGATAAACCCATACTATTGGTGACCAACAAGGTTGATGGCATTGACGCCACCCTGGCGGCTTCAGACTTCTATTCGCTGGCCTTGGGCGAGCCCGTGCAGATTGCGGCCTCGCATGGCAGGGGCATACCTGAATTGCTGCAACGGGTCGGCCAGCTTTTGCCTCCCGAGACTGAAGAAGCCATTGATGACAGCAGCAAAGGCATAGCGATAGCAGTAGTCGGCCGGCCTAACGTCGGTAAATCGACTCTCGTTAACCGGCTGCTAGGCGAAGAAAGAGTTATTGTGTTTGATGAGCCAGGCACTACACGCGACAGCATCTATATTCCTTTTGAACGCAATGGCAAGCAGTTTACGCTGATTGATACGGCGGGCATGCGCAGACGCTCAAGAGTTTCGGAGACCATTGAAAAATTCAGTGTCGTTAAAACGTTGCAAGCGATTGAAAAATCAAATGTCGTCATTTATTTGGTTGATGCCCGCGAAGGCGTAACGGATCAGGATGCCCATCTGTTAGGCCTGGTGTTGGAAGCGGGGAGGGCGTTGATAATCGGCCTCAACAAATGGGACGGCATAAGCACGGAGCAAAAAGACACCATCAAGCGGCAGCTTGATGTAAAGCTGACCTTTCTTGATTTCGCTGAAAAACATCCCATTTCGGCGCTGCATGGCAGTGGTGTTGGTAAATTATTCGATGTCGTATCCAAATTATATGACTCAGCCATGCTTGATATGTCAACCCCGGTGTTGACACGGATTCTGAAAGAGGCGACAGTAGCGCATCAGCCACCGATAGTGAACACGCGGCGCATCAAACTGAAATATGCGCATCAGGGCGGCCGGAATCCGCCTATAGTGGTGATTCATGGCGTTCAAACGGATGCCTTGCCAACGTCATACAAGCGTTATTTAATGAATTATTTCCGTGAAAAGCTCAAGCTATCGGGAACGCCGATACACCTGGAGTTTAAGTCCCCCGTCAATCCCTTTCACGGGAAAAAAAAGAAGCTCACCGATTGGGAAGTACAAAAGCGTCTACGTTTGGCGAAGCGAGCAAAACCGAAGAAAGAGTAGGGTAAGGTACAAGGTACAAGGTACAAGGTACAAGGTACAAGGTACAAGGTACAAGGTACAAGGTACAAGGTACAAGGTACAAGGTATAAGGTATAAGGTATAAGGTATAAGGTATAAGGTATAAGGTATAAGGTACAATTCCTTTCACCTTGATCCTGCTTTTAAAAAACATCACAACAAGGATTAAGTAATGGCAACGATTACATTTCAAGGCAAACCACTTCATACCTATGGCGACTTACCGGCAGTGGGCAGCAAAGCGCCCGATTTCTCCCTGGTAAACGATAAATTAGTGGACGTGACTCTGGCAACTTACGCTGGCAAAAAGAAGGTGCTGAATATTGTTCCGAGCCTGGACACCCCCACTTGCGCCATATCGACGCGGGTATTCAACGAGAAAGCATCACATTGGCATAACACCGTTGTTTTGGTTATTTCTGCTGATCTGCCTTTTGCGCAATGCCGGTTTTGTGAAGTGGAAGGCTTGAAGCATGTCATCCCCTTATCAACCTTCCGTTCAAATTTTCCTGAAATTTATGGCGTAAAACTGGCTGATTCCATTCTGGCCGGATTAACCGCTCGCGCAGTCATCATTATTGACGAGCAGAATAATGTAGTTTATACAGAGTTAGTGAGTGAACTGGCTAACGAACCGAATTACGAAAGTGCGTTGGCGGCGTTGTAGGTAGCATTCATACCCGGCACGGTATGATACAAGTTAATCAATTTGGAGAATAAAAATGAAATTGCGTAAATTGTTTGTTTTTGCTCTATTAGCCGCCTTGGCGGCACCCGGTTTTGCAGATAGGCCTAAAGTCGAAAGTGACGGTTATGATGTGATGCTCGATATGATTTTAAGACCGGTCGGTATTGCAGCAACATTAATCGGCGCCGGTATATTTGTAGGCACCAGTCCTCTTACCGGGCTGGCTTCGATACCTGCCCCCCATGATGCCTTTGAAAAGCTGGGCAATACCATTATATGCAAACCATTCAAATGGACTTTTATGCGCCCTTCAGGCGATTATAGATATGATGAAGACTGCACCCATAAGGTTCTCCCCGTTGTTTACCAACCGGCGCCACCCGCTGTTGAGCAGCCAAAAACAGGGGCTGCCGAACCTCCGGTACAATATACTGATGACACCAATAAAAAGATTGATGCCCTGTTCAAAAAAGAAATGACGAAATAACACGGTTTTGTTTCAATTCTTTATATGACTACTCAGCCATCCGGCCAAATTTAAAGGGGGCTACGGTAGCATGCGATCAAGCATTCCAGATGTCCGGATCGCATGTAGGGCATCGCCCCGCAAAAAACAGATTTTTTAATGAATTTATAATTTTTAAAAAATGCTTAGGAACAGGTACGGAATAAGATACTTGGGAACGCGCACGAAGCTATTTCGCGCGCGTTCCTTAATTTAAAATTAAAACTTGATCAACTTATTTTATACCTGTTCCCAAGCTGTTTTATATTTTAAACTAGCTATTATTCTTTGCCATCACTGACTTTTAGATAAATAAAAGCCAATTCACATGCAATTACCAAGAGTATTATCGAATCAAGAGTTACGTTCATTGCTTCACCTTATGGTTTTGGTATTAAAGATAATAATTAAAACACCGAATCCTCTATATTGTCAAAAAATTCTAACATATAAGTTAACGGCTTTATGTGAATCGTAGTGGATAGTGCAATAATATAGCCATGAACAGTTAAACTTTATTCAGCATGGGTTTAGGCCTGCAAACACCTTGGCGCGCAGGTCAAGTATTGTTCATTTCGTTGAATCACGCATTACTAACGGCATTTTGGAAGGCATTCATAACATGATTCAACTGGCTCTAAACGACGAACTAGGGGATAACGCCCTATTAGTAATTTTTTCAATATGACTTATTTTCTTTTCGGAAAGTTAAAATTTCATTACCCACTGTATTTCACATAGAGTCATGATTATTTTCTTCAGAAACATTCCTCCAGAAACCAAGAAATATGAAATTGCCAGTTTCATCAATAGAATTTCCGATAGCCGTTTCATAATAGCGATTATGGATATTGAAATTTTAACGATACAGGATAGCAATTCAAAAACTCTTGAAACACATGGTTTAATCAGGATTCTCCAAAAAGAAGAAGGGAAAAGAGCGATCAAATTGATTGATGGAAAGATTTTTAAAGGAAACCGCATTACCGTTCGCGAATATTTCATCCGCTCAGAGCATAATGATCCGAGAAATAAGCACCTGATCACTCCAATTGAATTTAAAGAGCAACGATGTTCAGATCGAAGGCGAACTGTGGACAAAAATATCCATGTGTACCGCTACTAAAAACACCAGGCATCCAATCCTTATGCCTAATGGGACCGGAGCAATTCGATCCAGGTCTACTCCCGATTCATTGTTTGGGAAGTGCTTTCCCTGTTAGAGATAGCCGAAATCCTTGGAACGTGTTTTAAAAGCGGCTGCGCGGTCCGGTTGCTGCGCTCCCCGCGCCTTGCCTCGAACCGCTCGCGACGCTTTTAATGCACGCTCTTAAAGAGCCTGCCGAAGCATGCTTATCAGGAGATTCTCGAGTACCTGATACGTTTTGACTTTGGCTCTTTTTTCAACGTGCCTGCTGCCTTTGGGGTAGCTTATGTAGCAGGCCGTTTGGCTTGAGCAGGAGTCGAGGGGGCGTCTGATTCAGGTTCAAAAGGAAGCATTTGCCTGGGTAACGTATGTCTGGGCGTCAGCGTCGACAGTGTTTTAAGATTTTCCTGGGCTTTTGGAAAATAAACGGGGGATTCATTAATCGCTCTGTTTAAATATTCATCCGCCATATCGTGCTGGCCGTTCAGCATGCAAATATAGCCGATATTGTTATAAGATTCATAAGCAGGCATTATTCGATTGAATAGCGCTACGGCAGTTGAAAAATTACCATTTTGAATTTCAAGCAATGCCAGATTATGAATGGCGCGATCATATCGATTGTCAAAATTTAGCGCCTGATTAAAATAGAATTTTGCCTTTGTTTTATCCCCGGAAAGATAATATGAATAACCAAGATTATTTAGTATCATTGGATCGGTTGGCTGCATTGCAAGCGCTGCCTGGTAATGAGCAATCGCCTCAGAGCTGTTATTTGCCAAGTCTGCAATGACACCCAAACCATTATGGGCCTTCCAGCTGCTGTTACTTTTTGTTACGGCGGCGGTAAGATGTTCTTTAGCCTTGCCAATTTGACCATTCGCTAAAAGATACAACCCCAGGTTTTCATTGGCGAACAGATTTTTGCTGTCGATGGCTAAAATGTCCTGATATATTTTAAGCGCTAACTCAGGATGCTTGTTGCGGCTGTGAATGGCGGCAATATGCTCCAGCGCCTGAATATTTTTGTTATTAAATTGCAGGGTTTTGATGTAGTAAAAGAGTGCATTCTCTGACTGTCCTTCGCTTAATGCCGCTTCTGCCTTGGCAAAAGCCTGTTCTTCCGTTTTTACATCGGGGTCCAGCAAATTTAAAATATTATCGGGATTGTTAAGGTTGTTTTTGTCCTGACCCGGTTTAACAGCATACGGATTGCAGGCACTGACAATAAGCGCTGCTATACAAGAGAGGGCAAGAATATTCAGTTTTTGAGATAACATAGTCGTTATAGAAAATTATTTGCCTAGCGCGGCGTAAATTGAAATGAGGGCAGGTCCCAAAATCACGATAAAAATACCCGGAAAAAAACAAAATGCCAAAGGGAACAGCATTTTTACAGCCAGCTTGGCGGCCTCTTCCTCCGCCTTTTGCATGCGCCTGTCTCTAAGATCCTCGGCGAAGACCCGTAAGGTATTGCCAATACTGGTCCCGAAACGCATGCTCTGGGATAAGGCTGAAACCAGTCCGCGAATTTCTTCCACGCCTGTTCTGTTTACCAGATTTTTTAATGCCTGCTCTCTGGCTACGCCGGCACTCAGCTCGGCATTTATCAGACCCAATTCATAAGCCATGATCTCATTACTTAACTGGGTGTCTTTGGCAACCCGTTGCAGGCCCGCATCAAGGCCAAGGCCGGCTTCAGTGCAAACGATCAGTTGATCAACCGTATCCGGAAAGGTATTTCTGATAATCCGTTTTCTTTCCTTAACCTTGCTGTCCAGATAAAAGCTGGGGGTAATAAAGCCGAATAACAAGCCGGAACTGACTGCAAGCAACAAAATGTTCGGATCTATCCTAGGGATAAAAACCGTGCAAACAAAGAATATAATGACGGGGAGGCCGATCGTTAACAAAATTTTAGTGCCATAGTAATGCGACAGGCTGTTTTTGTCATGATATCCGGCATGTATAATGCGCTCACGGTCATAACTCAGTTTTTCGCCCGCCCTTTCCCTGATGACAAAGTAATTACCCAACTGGTTAGTCGCGTTCCTGAAGAACCGGGTTTCTTGCTTGGCGCCCGTAAGATCGCCTAATCGCTTTCTAAGCGGGTTATACATGCCGAAAATTAAAAAATAAAAGGCTAATGCCAAGGCAAAAACCGCGCTACCAAATAAAACCATCACCAGCCAGCGGCCCAAAACCGGGTCGCCGGATAAGCCTATGATAAACTGAACAATGCGATCCATAATAATGGCCTATATGTCGAAGTTAATTTGTTTGCGTACCCAAAAAGCGCCGATAACCTGCAAAAGCAGCCCGCCGCCAAGAATCTTATGACCCATTTCTGTAATGAACAAGGGCTTGATGTAGTCAGGCGAACTTAACGAAATGGCCAAAAACAGGATAAAGGGCAGCAGTGCAAGCACCCAGGCCGACGCACGGTTTTCCGCGGTAATCGTTTTGACGCGACGCTGAAAGCGAAATCGTTTCCTTAAAAGATCACTGGTTTTGTCCAATAATTCGGCCAGGTTGCCACCCGTTTCCCGCTGAATTAAAATGGCAGTCGTGACCGCGATTAAATTCAGGCTGGGTACCCGCATAAGAAGATAATTAAAAGCTTCCCTCACATCGCGCCCATAGTTCATTTCTTCAAAGGTAATGCCGAATTCTTTGGCTAAGGGATCCTGCATCTCCTGAGCGATATAATGCATCGCTTCATTAAAAGGGTAGCCTGCGCGCAGCGCCCGGGTCATCATATCCAAAGCGTCCGGCAACTGCTCTTCAAACAGCTCCAGTCTTTTTTTACGGTCATTTTTAAGCTTTAATATCGGCAGGAAGGCGGCAAACAACGCTGCGACAGGCGTAGCGTAGATATTGAGGGTATAATGCCAGCTTATTGCGCCTGCAAGCAGCGCAAGTCCAAGCATTATAAAAATAATCAGGTAAGGTGGATAAGTCTTTCCAGCCTGCTCGATTAAATCTTCCAGTCTATCCGTGCCGGGTAAAGATTGCAGGACTCTTTCAAGAGCCGATGACTCGCGTAAATATTTTTGCCTGACCAGCGAAGTTTTATCCTCGTTTTTGGCATCGGCGATGCTGCGCAGCCGTTGTTTAATCTTGCGGCTTTCTACTGACCTGGTGCCAAAAGAAGGGACTAAAATAAGTTGGGATAACAGAAAAACCGCACCGGAAACCAGAATTAAAAAGACAATTAGCGTGGATTGATCCATGGTGATAATCCTTATAATGAGCCGGTTGTTTGGTCGATGTATAAGTCAAGACCAATATTAATGCCGCGTTGTTTCATGCGCTCATGAAATCTGGGGACAATACCCATTGACATAAAGCGGCCGGTGATATTGCCGGCTTCATCGACGCCCCTGCGTTCGAACTTGAATATCTCGGACATCGTAATAATATCGCCCTCCATATTGTTGATTTCACTGACGCTGGTCACCCGCCTTTTGCCGTCTTCCATTCTTTCCAGTTGCAGGACAACATTTATCGCCGAAGCAATCTGCGAGCGAATTGTTCTCGCAGGCAAATCGAACCCGGCCATGGTAACCATATTTTCAACCCGGGACAAGGCGTCGCGCGTGTTGTTTGCATGGATGGTTGTTAACGAGCCATCATGTCCGGTATTCATGGCCTGCAACATATCGAAAGCCTCCTGTCCGCGCACCTCGCCGATAACGATACGGTCAGGCCGCATCCGCAAGCTGTTTTTTACCAGATCGCGCTGAGTAACCTCGCCTTTACCTTCCATATTAGGCGGACGGGTTTCCAGGCGGACCAGATTATCAATTTTCAGTTGCAATTCGGCAGAATCCTCTATGGTCACAACCCGCTCAGTATTGGGTATATGATTGGAAAGCGCATTCAGTAGGGTGGTTTTACCGGAGCCGGTGCCTCCGGAAATCAGGATATTCAGTTTGACTTTAACCATATTGGCAAAAACATCGGCCATGGCCTGGCTTAAGGTGCCGATATTAACCATATCCTGCAATTTCATTTTATCCTGGGAAAACCGCCGTATGGATAACGAGGGCCCGTCTATAGCCAAGGGCGGAATAATCGCATTGACACGTGAGCCATCCTTCAACCGGGCGTCGACTAACGGTGAAGATTCATCAATTCTTCGGCCGACCAGCGTTACAATCCGGTCAATTATCTTTAATAAATGGGCATCATCTTTAAAGGTAATGGGCGTTTTTTCCAGCTTGCCAAAGCGTTCAATAAAAACCGAGTTGCAGCCATTAACCAGAATGTCGGCTATAGTCGGTTCATAAAGTAAATGCTCCAGAGGGCCGAAGCCAAGAATATCGTTAACGACTTCATTAACAATTAACTGCCGGGATCTGGCGTTGACCGGTATCGCTTCTTCATCAATAACACGGCGGGCGATTTCACTGATTTGTATTCTTGCATCCTCGCTCGCCATGTTAACGATCAAGGATAAATCAAGAATTTCCATCAGCTTGCGACGAACCTTTTCCTGGTATTCCAAATCCTTAGCCGAAAGGAGATCAAACGTTAAGGGCGGGATTGCAGGGCGATCGGGATGGACATTGCTATCCGCCAGTGATGCGCTTTTGCTGGGTATCGGGTTAATCGCTTTGTTGGTGTAATCCTGAATACGGCTTTTTAGACTCACGATAGTTCTCTGGGTAATGAAAATTAAAGAGTTTACCTGATTATAAAGATGCTTCAGCAGCAACGTCATACCGGCATGGAATGCCGGTATCCAGATTACATGGATGTAATGTATACATGCCTTCCCTGGCGTCTGGGTTCCGGCAATCCATGCCGGAACGACGAACCTTTTACATTAGCTGAAGCATCTTGCTAATCAGGAGGGTTTAAATAAATGAATTAATTAAATACCTAATGCTTTCTCACCACAAGGGTTTTGTTTACCTTATATTCACTAGCCGCCAACTTAAGCCGTTCATGGTTCGCCAGGATTGCTCCCCTTTAGCATGGGTATCTGCGCATGCCGGGATAACGCTAGTTTTATTTGCGTAGATACTTTTGCTTACCGCTGGACAGCGCATCGCTCAATCTCGAATGAAACGCTCCACTGAGTTCAGCGCATCCTGCAAAATAGCGGGTTATTTTTGCATATTGCTTAAGATCCTGCATAGTAGTTTTGGAAACGCCAACCGGATGAAATGTTAAATCCGCGTCCATTGACAGCACTATAATTTATCCTTGGAACCAAACAAACGTTTAAAAAAACCTTTTTCTTTAAACTCGTCCCTTATGGAGATATTCAACGATTTGGCCAATGAGATCATGGCCTTGGTGATAGCGGAGTTGCGTGCGTAATCGAAGACTGGAATACCCAGATTAATGGAATGGGCAACTGAATCATAATCGTTGGGAAGCTTGTAAATCACGCTGGCTTCAAGAGCCGTCTGAATGTCATTTAATCCCAGACTGCTATTGGCATTGTAGCGGTTGACGACAATCAGGATATTTTTTTCGGCAATATTGAATTCTGACTTCAAAATCCGGGTTAAACGTTTGGCGTCGCGGATGTGGGCCAGCGTCTGCTGAACGACAATAACAATTTGATCGGACCGCTCCAATAGGGTTACCGATAAATGGTTGATATGACGGGGCAAGTCGATAAAAACCCGGTCGTAATGGCTGAGGGCCAGGGTCAGCAATTGGTCGATATTCTCTACAGAGACTTCATTAGGCAGGATCAGTTGATCCGGCGTGGCGGACAGCAAGCGCAAACCGCTTTTATGCAGCGCCATATAACCGTCGATGGCGTCAAAATCAAGTTGAACGACATCATTAAGCGCGTCAATAATCGTGTGTTGAGGTTTGATATCCAGATTTAACGACTGGGTGCCGAACTGCAGGTCAAAATCCATTAAGACGACACTGGAATTGGACAGGACCGAGGAGACATGGGCCAGGTTACAGGCAATAAAGCTTGCGCCTGAACCGCCTTTGGCGTTTATCACCGTCGTTAAAATTCCCTGCTTTGTTTGGCCCCGCCTCAGATCGAAAATAATCTGATTTAACGATTTATGCAGATCCTGTTCATCAACAGGGTGGGTAAAAAAATCCCGCGCGCCGGCTTGCATGGCAAGGCGCATTAGCTCTTTATCGTTGTTCGCTGCAATCACCAGCAATGCAGGGCGAATGGCAGAGGGCAGGGCGGTTAGCTGATTCAGCGCCTCGATCGTGATGTCGTCAAGCAGAAAAATCAGCAAGCCGGGCGGCTTTTTATCTTTATAAAGAGGCCCTGGTATTGAATTGTCAAACAAAAGCGTCCTGACTTCCTTGTTGATTAAAGAAGCAATCTGGCTGCGGTATTGAGTCAGTTTAGACGGGCTACTGCCCAGAATTTCAATTGAAATGGCGTCCTTTTGCATGGTTTTTTTTCAGCTCAATATTGATTTCAGGAAATTGGATTAATTATCTGAACCATAATAAATCGATTCGTTAAAGATGTTTGTGAAGAATACAATAAAAATAAATAAGTATCATCAAAAATAAGCAGTTAAATGATACGGTGCAGGGTTAAAGATGCTAGGACTTGGCAGGTTTGCAACCACCGCCGCGCTTAGGGTAAATTAGGGTATGGCGTAGGGCGGTTTCGCGATAGCAAACCGCCAATCATCGCACACTATCAAAAATAATCGGGCATAAAACTCCACTTGTAAAAGTCCACGCGCGAGTCAGATTGCTCATCCCGATCATGGCGGATTGCTGTCGCGAATCCGCCTTAGGTAACTCGCAATAAATAAACTACACAAATTTAGTGATTAGTTGTAGTAACTATACAGTGGTATGGCAAAACTTGGTGGGGGTTATTATTTGCGAGTTACCTTATAGCGTTGCTGTCGCGAATCCGCCTTACAGCGTTAGAATATTGTCTCTATGTACATACTCCATAGCAGCACCGTTGAGTGACAGGGTTTTGAGAGCTAACCCTGCCTAAACTTTCGCTGGGCAAAGTTGTGACAATAGGCGGCACAGGAAAGGCAATAGAAACGCCCGGAATAAGAAGATTGATGTTGTTGTTGCTGTTGAGGGATAGTATTTGGACTCGCACAAAGGCAATGGTGTCATAGTTTGTGGAGCTGGCAGCAAGTGGTGTAGCAACCTGAGTCACTATGTCAGATTTCCAGTAAGTAACTGAAACATCCGTAGTGTTTAGTCCCAATAGACCCGTAGTTTGTGTAAGGGGGTTTCCTGGTGCAGAATCAAAAATCGTAGCTTGTTGTACCATGGTGATCGCATCTGCAGAAGCAGGGCAAACTGCCGCCACCCGCGCACCTCGACGAGTTGCTTCCACGAGGGTGTTGTAAACGAAAAAAGCCCTACCAAATTCGATGATACCGAATAACAAAGCAAAGAATAACAGAGCTATCATGGCAAATTCAACCATCGCTGCGCCTTTTTGAGTTTTCATTCAACCCTCAAAACCGTAGAGGCGGTTAATGAAAGCGGATTGGATATCCCAAGAAAATTATAGAGTGCGTTGGGAAGCATAAAATTATGGCTATACGTAGCGGTGACCATAATGTGCTGAGGCAGAGGCGCCGTTGAACATGATACAATATTGGCATTTACATCTACACAAGACACGATAGGTTTGGGGAGGTAATTAGCACAAAGGGGCATTAAAGAGGGGGTTGTAGAATCGTTACAAGCGTTAATCTTGCCAGTTTGTATCAGATTAACGGCATTGGCATAATATGGATTCGAGCTAGGGGTGACGTTGATTGCATAAATAGGGGTGCAATCATTGGCACCTTTGCAGCGTGCATTATTAGAAAAATAGCGCGCCCCATCCTGCACGGATTTATTAAGCGTGTTGAGGTGATAATAAGCAAAGCTAAATTCTGAAACGCCCAGCACTAAAAGCAAAAGCAACGGCACAACAATCGCAAATTCTACGAGTGCAGCGCCTGTCTCAAGTTTTTTGATGGAGTGCTTGAATGATAACATTAGGAAGATCCGCCAAAAGGGTCTTTATAAAGTTGTACTTTATAAAAGCCAAAGTTGTTTGTTGAGGTAGTTGTTCCTGCATTAGGGCAATTTTCTCCACCGCCTAAAAATTCCGCATATATTGTATTGCCGTCTGATGGTGAGGTTAAAAAAAAGCATGCCATGCCGGCGATGGGCATGGGATTTACCCCGCCGCTGGTACTGCATTCAACCATAGGCATGGTTACCAGACGGCGGCCCTGAGTAAAATCGTGAGGGGTCACATCATTAGTTGTTTGGTAATGGTCTTTGTAAAAATAATTATAGATTTGCGCAGAAGGGTTGGCTTGCGGCGGCACAGTATAGTTATTAGCTGGATCAAATTCAGAACCAACGGTACGTGCAGTGGTGCTTAAAGTGATGCCCAAGCTGTCGCTTACCAGAGAATCTGGAAGGTAAGTCGGATAATTCACAGAACCTTTATATTGATTAAATCGGGTGTTTAATCCTTGCTCACCAGGACCCACTTTATTACCAGGTTGGGAAGTGAGTTGTCCGTTAGGATTGGCAAGGAGTGAGCACAAACCCGAAGTGCAACCGGGGTCCCCCGCTAAACAATCTTTAATTGCAGACCCTCCGCTGCCAGCGTCATAGTATCCGAAGTTGCCAGGTCCAATATCCGTTGCCTTCCAACTGGATTTTTTTGTTGCATAAACAACATTCAGTTCATAACCATAACAATCATTATTGGTATTGCCAAAAGCTGTCAAGGTATTATTGTTGCAATTCTTATCGTGAGGCGAAGCGTCTGCGCACATCATGATGGGAAGGGTATTTTGACAGGGATTAATAGGGGCAGTGCCCGCAACCGCAGAGGTAGAGACAGCCACATTATTAAAGGCAATACTCATAACACGAGCAAACCAGGTGGCTATATTCATATTTGTTACTTCTACGCGGGCAAAACGCCTGGTAAAGTCAGTGCTTGATGCTGCAACATAAGGGCCGGGATGATTAACGGCAAAGCTATAGTTAATGGTTAATGTGGCTAATTGGTCACTTATTTCCTTATTACCTGGACTATTTCTGAAGGCAGGATAAGTGTTGTCTGTGGCATAATTTTGGGCTGCCAAGCTGGATTCTTTTTTATTCAGCGAAATTGCCGCGCTTAAAGCCAACGCATCCGCCAAGTTTTGTAACCGGGTCTTATTAACATAGGCATGGCTTAAATCGATGGCTAAGGCAGCTAAACCCATTAAAACCAAAAGACTCAAGGCCGTCAGCACCAGCACACTGCCTTTCTCTTTACGTAACGAAGTCAATGCCGTGTTCATAAACATTTTCCTGTTTTTAGGTACTGGACAATGCGGCTACATCATTGACCAGAACCGCTGATGTTGCCGATAGTAATCTGTTGCGGCGGCTGAATTTGGATATCCTGGCCAAAACCATTTCGAAAAGTTCTCATGATGTTCCCCCCGGCGTAACCGTCCATTTTTCTGGGCGAGTTAACCTGCGGGTGTTTCGCCGCCTGCGGGTCTGCAATCTGCGCTGTAAGCAGATGGTTCGCAGACCTGCCAAAGCTGTCGTCCAGCGCGTACGGTCTCCAATTGCCGTCGGCGCAGCCGGCAAGCCATAATGCGCCTGCCATCAGGACAGGGAGTGTATGAATTTTCATGGTGAATCTCCGTCGTAAATTTGGTGGCCAAACCGGCCGGTCGTGCCGCCGGACGATGGATCGAATACCGGCGCCTGAGCGGTGTTAATGGGTTTCCTTCTTGCTTCCATCCGTCCCAGTAAATAGAACTCGATATCGTCCGGGGCGACATAATAATCGGTAGGCAGGATGATTTGCTCGGGCGGTACCGGTTTTGCCAAATGCGGCGTTACTAAAATAACCAGTTCCTTCTTATCCTTCCGCGATGTCCTGTTATTAAACAGCGCGCCCAGGCCGGGAATATCGGCCAGTCCGGGTGTTTGACTTTGGGTGTTGTTCTGGTTCACGCTGATTAAACCGGCAATGGACATCGTCTGTCCATCGGAGAGCTCAATGGTGGAGAAGGCTTCCCGGAGGTTGAGGCTGGGCACCGGTTGTAAATTAATAGAAATCGGATTAGTGCCAATGATGGTATTGGTAAGGCCCTGAGTAACCACTTCATTGGCGGTATTATCCAATTGACTGACCGAGACATGGGTAGTCAGGTTGATTCTGTTGGAGTCCAGAACGACCGGCGTAAACTCAACGCCAACGCCAAAGTTTTTAAAGTTGACAGTACAAGGGACAATGCCGGTGTTGCCTTGGCCCGCGACACAGGCGGTATAGGGAAATTCCCCGCCGGATAAAAACGAAGCTTTTTTGCCGCTGAGCGTGGTCAGATTGGGCTCGGCTAAAATGGTCGCCAGATCGGTATTTCTGCTGAAATCCAGGCTCCAGTTAAACAAGGTATCGCCCGCCACGTAAGCGCCTGAAAACGCCCCTGCGGCGCCGGCTAGAACAGTCCAAAGAAATGTGCCGCTCTGTTGGGTTGTACTTGAGGCGCGGGCATTTAAACTCAGGGCTCGAGCCAGAGTGCGGCTGACTTCAGCGACTTTAACTTCCAGTATGACTTGTTGTTCGCCGCCGACGTGCATCATATTGATGATATTTTGGTTGCCGCCGGCACTGCTGCCGCCGCCGCCTCCGCCGCCGCTGACAAAGCCGCAGCCGCTGCTGGCGCCATAGCCGCCGCCACCGCCCTGGCTGGAGACAAAACCTGAGGCGATCTTCATGGCATAATCCATATTGACCAGGCTGGAGACTTCGCCGCTGAGTATGACGCATCGATCGGCGTTTCGAACTTGAATAGGCTCTTTAGGCATGACTCTATGAAGCGCTTCTTTAATGCCGTTCAGGTTATGCGTAACTTCAACTTCCACCACCATGGCGACATGATTATTGCCATCCCAGAGGGTGGCATTGGTTCCGCCAATGTTTGTCCCTCGCAATAACAGTTGCCTCGGCGCCAGAAGGGTAATATCGGCAATTGCCGGGTTGCCCAGGACTGTTTTAGCGATGCTCCGGTCAAGGTTTATTAGCAACGATTTATTCATCGGCACTTGATAAACGAGGTGTCTGCTCTCGGCGCTGGTGGTGATTTCGGCGCCAGCCTGGAGGGTATAGCCCAATAACAGCATGGACACTGTTTTAAGTAGCTTGCTAGGGTTGATGTTTAACATGGTTATGCTTCCCTTGTTTTTAGTCTTCTTTTGAATTCCCGCGTTTAAAAATGCTGACTTTAAACGCGCAAACCTGAACCTGTAATTCTGGTTTATAAACTTGTTTTACTAACTCAGCAAGCCCCGTTCTCGCATTCTATAAATTTTTGACTTCCCCAGGGAAGAACCTTTAGCGACAGGCGGGCTTTATAAGGTTTTTCCGGTTTGATTTGAGCAGGTGAAATTACAGGTGGATTTACGGGTGGCGCTTCCGGCATCGCCATGGCGGTAATGTTATCCGTCGGGTTTCTCAGGGTAAATTGTAAAGTGCCCGTTCTCATCGCTTGCACGAGACATTCCGCTTGCGTGGGATCCACTTCCAGGGTTAACGCTCGAACTACGGCGGGTTTGTCCTGGGCCTGGGAGGCAAGCTGGTCAATAGCCAGAATTTTAATGTTGGGCAGCAGAGTATAGGTTTCGTTAGAACTGACTGTAGTAATGGGAATAATCCTGTAACCGGGCGCCTTGGACTGGCAAACAATCTTGCTGCCTGTACCGCTAACGATAATGTCCGCCTTGTTGCCCGGCAGAATAAAGCCTGCTACGCCAACGACATCATCGACGCGCACGCTGATGGCGCGCTTGCCTTCCTGAATCAAAGCGGATAAGGTGCTGCCGCCAGCGTGTTCTTTTAATTGCGGTTTTAAAAAGATTTCGTCGGTATAAAAATCGCGCTGCGTCACTTTGCCTACAATAGCATTGGGGTCTTTTTTGATGTCTTCTACCGTGAATGCTTGGGCAGGTACGTTATTTTTAGGCCAGGCTATCAATTTAATCTGCGTATTTTCTACCCGGCTGGCAAAAGGTATATCGGTTGCGGCAGCATAAACCTGCACCATATTTGCTTCGGGATTGACGGGTTGGTTGCCGGTTTGGGATTCGACCCATTGTTTTGCCATCATGGCGGCTCCGCCAGCCAGAATGAGGGCAATTACAAGCATTATTAAGAAGCGACTGTTCATGAGTCTATCCTTGCATTTTCAAAGTTAATAAAATAGGTGTCCCAGGCGATGCGTAATCTTTCCGGCGTTGCAATTCCTGCATCGCCTTCATATTCACATTGGTCCTTGACCATTCCTAATAAATCACGGGGATGGCAAGGCAGCAAAGGACGTTTTTCTTTTTGGTAGCGCTCGAACAATTCATCCAGCAAGCTTTCCGGGCAACTTAAGTGCAACTCTTGGGTATATAAATGCCATATCTCCCTATACTGCGTTTTATTAACGGGCATAAACATGATTTTATAACCCAGACGCCGTAAAAAAGCTTCGTCGGCAAGTTCGGAAGGATGGATGTTGGCGGAAAAGATGAGAATGACATCAAAAGGAAACTGTACGCGCTTGCCGGTATCGAGACTGAGGTAATCATGTTTTTCTTCCAGAGGAACAATCCAGCGGTTGAAAAGATCGATGGGCAGAACGCGTTGACGCCCCAAATCATCAATAATATACATGCCGTTATTAGCCTTTAATTGTAAAGGCGCTTGAGACAGGCGGGTGTTTTTGTCGTGATCAATTTCCAGCATGTCTAGCGTCAGTTCGCCGCCGCTGATAGCGGTAGGGCGTCGGCATTCAATAAACCGGGGGTCGGCGCCTTGCTGGAGGTTATGGGAAATACCGCTGGTATGGTCTTTAACCGGCGTATGAATGACCGGGTCAAATATTTGAATAACGCTGCTGCCCACTGAGATGGCATAGGGTATTAATATCGAATCTCCCAGTAACCGTGTCAGCCGTTTGCAAATGAAGGTTTTGCCCGTGCCCGGCAGGCCATAGAGCATAATGGCACGGCCTGAATGCATGGCGGGACCCAACCGGTCCAGCAATTGCGGATCTACTGTAGTATCCTGAAAGGCTTTTTGTATATCGGGGCGGGTTATTTTGCAGTTTTGTATTGACTGGGCTGCAACAACGGTTCGATAGTGTTCGATGGTAACCGGCGCAGGCCCCGTATAACCGCTTTTGTTTAACGCGGTTAATGCTTCCGCAACGCCCTTGTCAGTCAACGTGTAGCGGATGCCTTTGCTGGCGTGCGATGCGGCCAGTGTTTCAACCTGATTGTATTTGCGCAGTCCGTCTAATACGCTTTCGAGTATATTGCCGGACAGCGCAATATTTTCACTGAGTTGATAGAGGTCGGCTATGCCGTTGACATGCAAGTGTTTACAGATTAAGTCCGCAATAAAAGCGGGCGATAAGCCGGTCTCTTCAATCGTGCGGGGGCGGGGGGCAAAATTATGGCGGAGATTGTCAGTGTTATACAACTGTTGATTATGTGCATTCATTTATCTGAAGCCTCTGCCAAGGTTGAGTCAGCTTACATCATGAAATCTATAAAGTTTATTGTAGTTTAACTTATTTTTAAAATACAAAATTAATCAGTTTTTAAATTAGCCTCTGCACGCTGAAGTCATCGGCTTTTTAGAGGCCTTCCAAGCCTGTCTTCTGCGATCCTTGCTTAACTCCTGAAATCGGGCCGCTTATAAAGCCTGAATAAAACCTAACCGGGATAGGAGCTAACAATAGAATTAAATGTGCCGCTTAGATTTGTACCGAAGAATTTGACTGCTGCAAATGCGACAATGGCAATAAGCGCTACCATTATTGAATACTCCACCATCGATGCGCCCTTTTGCCTGTTAAGCGACATTGAAATTTTATGGCTTGAGTCAATTAACGATTTTTTCATATTGCGTGCTTATATGATTTCAAAATGAGCTTTGGTCATATCTTCGCTATCGCTCTATTATAAATATTAACCAGGAAGTGAGCTGGCGATAGAGTTAAATGTGCCGCTTACATTTTGACCAAGGAGTGTAACCGCAGCTATTGCGACAATTGCAATAAGCGCTACCATTATTGCATATTCGACCATCGTTGCGCCTTTTTGTTTGTTAGACAATTGGATTTTATTGCTTTGGCTAATTATTGCTTTTTTCATAATTTGCTCCAAATTGATATAAGAATGGATTTTGAATATCCCTATGCCAGTGCTCTGTTCCTGCTTTGAATAGCGGTTGGTTAGTTTAGATATAGATATATTTCGTTGATTAATCCGCATCGGCCTGTCTGCCAATCAATGACGAATCTTAGCTTATGCATTTGCTATTTTGCTTAAACTCGGATTAGGCCTCTATAAAAAGCCCCCCAGTCTCGACCATTTGCCAACCTAGAGGGGCGTTGTTAATTCCTGCTTGGATATATAAATAAAGCTTAACCAGGAAGTGAGCTGGCGACTGAGTTAAATGTGCCGCTTACTTTTTGGCCGAGAATAGTGACCGCAGTTATTGCTACAATGGCAATAAGCGCTACCATGATTGCATACTCGACCATTGTTGCGCCCTTTTGCCTGGTAGACATAAGGTTTTTATTAAATGGATTAATAAATGATTTTTTCATGATGTGCTCCTCTGTGATTACAAAAAAGTGTTAAGCTAAACTTCATAGATGTCTTCATTGATTAAACTATACAGGACTGTCCGTCTGATAAGACCCACGGTTAGCCCATATATTTGTTATATTTCTCTTTTGCCGCACCTTAAATTAATCTCTTAAATTAAGGTAGGTGCTAATCGTATATGTTAGCAAATCATTTGTCCATAATAATTTGCTTGTCCCGGATTAGCGCGGCCTTATTACTCAGGATCTAGCTTGCAGGCATCGTTGCCGGATTGCTTCTCCAGTCCGGCTTTAATATCCGCAATCACTTGTGGCGGCCATAACCCTTTGCGAACATGGATTACGGCACAGCTATTGGAAAACACCTTAAGCCAGTCCGGATGGAGATTAAAGTAGGCGATGGCAGGGGTCTCGGGCGGCAAAAAGCTCCAGCCGATATGATATTGATTCAGCAATTTCACCAGTGGTTTTTCGCCCCCTGTCAGATGTTCGGCTTCCTCATAAGCTTTAATGTAATCATCCTGATATAATTCGGCCCGGGAATCTATAAACGGCTTGAGGCCTTGGTAGATAAAATAGCCGCCATGATTATAGTGACTAAAGACATTTCCCGGTAAATCGGCTTTTTTGATGTTCGATAATAGGGCGTTGATTTTTTTACTGGCTTTGTATTCAATATCTTTATAGGCAAAAATGTAAATTAACCAGCAACCTAAAACCGATATAAGCAAGAGCTTTCCTTTGCCGTTGGCTGGGATTAAAGAAAAGAGCGTAAATCGTTTGCCGTCCGGCACTAATTCATGCCAGTGATTAGCGAGAGGCGCGGCGAACAGCAAGGGGACTTGCAGCGCCATCAGATCGCTGGAATATCGACCATGTTTTAATGACAAATGAATTAACCCGATTAACAATAGCAATCTTAAAACAGGGAGCTGCATTTTCTGGGTTAGCGCAAACCCAAGAATAATATACAGCAGAATTTCAAGAAACTGGAATTGCTGGAAGTTAGGGGAGGCCCATTCGCTGATTATACTCATTGAGTAGCTTTGGCCGGTCAATTGCAGTGGCAGCAACACGCCTTGCAGCCCATAGGGAGTCACCAGCAGACACAGCAGGGATACAGCCAGAAATTTTGCCCATTGCTTGCTCAGCACGATCCGGTTTATACCTTCGGGCGCGGTTACTACCGACTCAAAAGCAAAAAAGCAGGCGTAGGCGATGCCTATTAAAAAGCTGCCGTGGATGTTTGCCCATAAAATCAGTATCAGAGCCTGATATAGGGGAGGGGCTTGGTATTTCTCGCTGGCCCTGAGCATTTGCACAAACCAGTAGGTCATGACCGGCAGGGCGAGAATATGCGGACGCGGCATGATATGCGCCAATAACATGCCGTAGGATAGCAGCGTCAGGCATAAGGCGCGTATCGGGGAGAGTTTTTCCAGTAAATAGCCGAGCATGATAAAAATGCCGGCTGTTGTCGCCACAACGGCCATAACTATAAGGCCTGGCCATCCGGCGATATGGAAAATGCCATACATAAGGACTGCGGACAGCCAGGAATGCGCGATCCAAGGCGTATTTTCCCGGGTCTGGGAAAAAATACCGGTATGTGGAACCTCGTGATGGCTGACTATCCATTCACCCACTTTAATGTGCCAGTAGGGATCAAATTCAGTCCCGATTAATACTGTGATAAGACACGTAAAGAAACCGATAACGAGTAAAAAGAGAATTCTATCGTGTTGTAGCTCATTCATGGGCTTAAAGTTTGTTTTCAGGATGGCGTTAAGAAATCAAGCTAATTCAGCGATTATCATTATGGCTTTCGGGCGAATTTTGTCATAACGAAAATTGCTGAATCAAGTCAGTCCCTGAGGTATCCCTCCCCCCGGCCTTCTCCCTTAAAGGAAGAAGGGGCTAAACCGCTTAATTTAATGCTGGCTTGGCAAAAGCTTAAGGCTCATCGATCTCTATTGTGTAATCGCTTGTGTAACCGCTGTTACCCCAATTATTCGAATTATCTTGAATACGTGGAGTGTTATACGCCAATCGTGGTACTGGCTGCAGGCCATTTCTTAAAGACAAAACTTCTTTAACATAATGACGCGTTTCTGTGTATGGCGGGATGGCATTATTGTTTTGAATGACAGCATTTTCCCCGGCATTATAGGCAGCAATTGCAAGCTTCAAATCCGAATCGAATAACCGCAATAAATGTTTCAGATACCGGGTGCCGCCATCTATGTTTTGATAGGGATCACGTCTGTCGGAAACACCGAAACGCCTTGCTGTCCCGGGCATTAACTGCATTAAGCCGACCGCGCCAGCCGGTGAAATGGCTGTTGCATTATAGGCGGATTCGGCTTGAACAACGGCATGCAATAATTTGGCATCCACCTGATGTTTGTCAGCGGCCCTGGCGATCAGATCCGCATATTTCCTTTTGTTCATGCCCAAGGCATAGCTGTGCCGGTTTTTTGGCGCTGAAGATACGTTTGATTTTTTCTTGACTTTTATTGAAACAGAGCGATTACCCGGAAAAACGTTCTCGTTCGAATAATACTCCTCGCCATTAATATTGATGGTGATGTGACTGGATTTTGCGTAAATATCAGCGCAAAAAGTTAGCATTAATATAAAAACAAATGAAATCAATAGGATCGAATCATTGGGAGCAGGCTCGATTGATTTTAAATTGCACGCTCCGGAATCAATCGAATCTACTCCCATTGATTTCTCCTTAATTCAATTAATTACAAGTAAGTCAAGCGCAGACCAGGATAGGATTATTTTGCCAGGAGTTCATCACTGGGTGGCGTCTCCGGTCCGAAACACGCCGTTCTGTAAAGCCGGTTGTAGTGTCTGCCAGGGGATTATTTCTGCGATCATTATCCATGGAACGGTTGATATATTCGCGGATGGTAAGGCATTCACCTTTAAAAGCCGTTCCGTCCAGTTTTTCAATCAGGTTTTTGCCGGCTTCATTGGGGAAAACATTTACCAAGGCATGCTTTTCAAGCGCATTTGAATTGACATCCTTTATCGATAAAATTGATATATCCTCAAGCTCTATTTTAGGGCTTGGCTTATCCAGCAGGCTGAAGTCATTAAAAGCCCTGCCTATAAAACCGGCGATTTCCTGTTTTGTGGTTTCATAAGGAATATTTCTAAGGAAAATAATCATGGGCGCACCGTAAGGTTATCATTTTAAATTAAGTATACATTTATTTTACCTATCAAGTTATGATAAGTTAAATAAAATGCAATTATTTCGCCTGTCTATAAAAGTTCCTGATTAGCAAGATGCTTCAGCTAATGTAAAAGGTTCGTCGTTCCGGCAGGGATTGCCGGAACCTAGTCCACGCGGGACGGGGTTTGTAACCCCGCCCTAAACGTTTGATGCTGCCGTTATCTCCATGTCATGAAAGAAATCTCTGCGGAGGGAAACATACCCGCTGCTGCTTTTTGATACAATTGCTTATGATCCAATTATTAAAGGAAGCGTCATGTTGTTCCGACGCGTAACCGCCGATCTGAAGTAACCACGCGGGACTGGGTTTGCAACCCCGTCCCAAACGTTTGATGCCGCCGTTATCTTTATTTCATGAAAGAAATCTGCGCATGGTGTAGGTGTGGGTTGATTTGCATCATGAAGAGTTGCTGGCGGATTGGGAACTTGCCAAGGAAGGTATAGAACCTTTCCGGATTGACCCACTCAAGTGAAGGAGACTAGCGATGTTGCTTGATGTAATCCATGTGACAGTTCAATCCGGCTTCACTCTGTTTCTTGAATTTGAAAATGGAGAACAGTGTGTCTTCAATATGACAGCCTATATAGACCAACCTCCCTGGGCTCGGCTCAAATATGGAAATATGTTTCAGGGGGCTTTTGTTGAAAACGGTACTGTAGCTTGGCCGGGGAATATCGATATTGACCCTGAGACGCTTTATGAGAGATCGGTGTTGCTCCCAAACGGGACAGGATTTATAACCCCGCCTTAAACGTTCTGATGCTTCCAAAACCGTCCAGGACAACCATGCGGGACAAGGTTTGTAAGTCCATCCGGCTTTATTCCCGCTGTAAATTACATAGAGACATAAAAAAAATAATAAAATTTCGCTATAGAGTATTTTAATAAAAAATGCTAGTGGCTAGACTATGCAGAATATTTGATTTAGGTTATAGTTAATTAAATCCAATAACGAGAGTGTAGAAAGCCAATGCTGGAACTTGAACTGGAAACACGGCTGCTATCTTAAGATGGGACTGTATAAGGTTACTCCTCGCTCATATTTGACCTTATGTTGGTAGCCGGGAACACGCAATGAAATAAATGGACAATAAAACAGGCGGTACTGAGTCTTCCATACGCGCCAGTGGAAGGCTTGGGGAAAATGCCTGAAAGCCATAGCCATTAAGGTCTACAGAAGATCGCGATTTACAGAACGGCTCACACGCGCTACTGGAAGGCTCACTCGCGCCACTGGAGCATTCAGTGGCGCGAGTGAGCCTTAAAAACGTGACATGCGAAAGCAAAATATCTCGACGCAAGCTCAAATAGTAGCGTGAAATAGTTATCGATAGCTCGTTTTAATTCAATTATTAAGGAGTCCATCATGCCCAAGTCTACTTTTATTCCTAACGCAGATCATGATTTTTTGATCTGGCTCGATCATTTCATAGCGAATCTGACGCCTGAATATGGCGTATTGGAGTCTGATTTGAATGCTCTGAAAGCCGCTAGCGCCGACTTTCGCGCCAAAACCGCCCATGCCAATGATGTGGCAGCCCTGGGCAAACAAGCCACGGCTGACAAAAATGCCAGCCGTGCTATTGCCGAGGCATTGATACGGGCAGAGGTGCGGCGGATCAAAGCGCGTTCCGATTATACCGAAGGCAAGGGCGCGCATCTTGGCATTGAAGGGCCTGAAAATACTTATGATCTCTCCACCGCCCATCCTGACCTGACCGGCATTGACCAAACCGGCGGTGTTGTTGCTTTGAGTTTTAGTAAATACAAAAGTGACGGTATTAATATTTACTGCCAACGCGAAAATGATGCCGATTGGGTGCTGCTGGCCCGCGCTACCGTCTCGCCCTATCTGGATAATCGCCCCCTGCTCCACATTGGCAAGCCGGAACTGCGCCGCTATACTGCCGTCTATATGCTGAAAGACAAGGAAATAGGCCAATACAGCGATGATATCGTCATTAATTGCGCGCCCTAGATTGCAGCCACATTATGTGGATGAAAATAGGGCTCTATATGAAATAGAGTGGATATAAGCTTTTATCTGAACGATGTTTAAGAGTAAATGGTTTTATGTGAATCCTGGTGGAGGATGCAAGAAATATAATCATGTCCAGAGAAATTTTCTATACCGCTTTGTGACTTGATTAAAATAAAAACTAGCGGTAAATCCTAAAAAGCCAGTAATGATCAGTAATGCAAATTGGGTAATCAGATTGGCTATTTTTTGTTGCCGGGAAATAGCAAAAGAAAAGGGCTTATACTGTGCAAATGCTTCTGCTTGCGATTTTTCGCCAACACTAAAATGCCCGCCCGGTTCACAATGATTTTCTGTTGGAAAAACATAACACGCTGGATTTTTTATATTCAGCTCCCCTTTGGTTTGTTCATAAATGCTCCCAATATGTAAACTTTTTAAAGGTAACTTCTCGAGCAAATAACCAAAACTGGGGTTGTAACAGAACATTTGCGAACCACCGAAAGCTAACGAATCATTGGGATTGAAACGAGTTAATAGGTGGCCATTTGTTTCACCAAAGGCAACTATTTGTTCAATTTTTGGTATCGCCCCCCCTGAAGCGACATGTTGATAAGCCGCTATTATCGTATCTGGATGATAGTTATCCTGGTGGAAATAGGGTAAATATTTATATGCATTTAGATAGAGAATACCAAATACTCCGATAACTACAATCTGAGTTTTAATATATTTTAAGAAATCGCACCGTTCCAAAGCAATAACGGCATAAACAATCACTACGGGAATGTAAATTAACCACCAACGTATCAAACTACTGCTAGATTTTAGCAACGGTGTCTGTTTAAGGATTGCATTCCACTGCGGGGTATAAATATTCAATGCAAGGGGTATAATTAAAACCACACCTAACAAGATAAGAGCAGGCGGTGAGAGTTTTGGATGATTGTCCGATTTTTTCCTGGAAAAAAACTTCGTCACGTATGTGAGCATAATAATAGCCAGCGGAAAAACAGTAACCGAATAGTCCCATTCATGGGGGCCTAGTACCCATTGCAGATTTCTTAATTTAGGAGTAGCAATCTGTTCTATATTCGTTGGCGTATAAAATAATGTGGTTAATATCAAACCGACTGCATTAGCAATACCTTCCACTCCCGGTAATAAATAGTCGTTACGTTGAAAATGCGACATAAACGCAAGACCTGCCACTAATTTTGAAGCACATAGGGCCAGCGCAATTAAACCTGCAACTAAAGTTCGCTCTAAAAAAACACGCCACTCCCTAGATGTAGGCGAATACAGGCAAACAACCGCTAATACCGCCAAAGATACTGGAATAATCAGACTTGTTAGTCCTGAGTGTAACCAATAAGTCAGACATAGACTTACCCATGTTGCATACAACAATGAAGCAAGTTTGAACTGTCCTTCACCTTTTGGCACAGGCCGCAATAGAAAAAAAACAACAAAAGGTGTCAACATAATGCCCTGAAACCCAAGATGACCAACTACCATGCGGTGCGCATAAAAACCGTTGAACATAAACAAAGCCGATCCAAGAAATGCCGTTTCTGTACCCAGGCAAAAAAGCTGGCGCAGCAACACATACATGAACCAAAATCCGGCACTTGCGAAGAGCAAAATAGATAAATAAACACTCGTTAAAGGATTAACAAACAAAGTGAGTAATTGTGGTACGGAGTAGTACATACTTTGCACATCCGCAAAAAACGGCTGTCCTCCACAAAAAGAAGGGCTAAACCAAGGAACATCTAATAGAGAGTTGCTTTTGAACCAAAAATAGCCATTCAGTAAGGAAGGAAGCGCCACCGAGTAATCTCTCGATAGTTGACCTTGAAAATCAGGAAATAATCTTCCAAAAATCAAGTGATACCCTAGCAGCAATAGCATAAAAGCAATTGGCGTAAGCCATCGTAGTGGAGTTTGGCGCGTAGAATCTAATGTAAACATTGATAAAAACGAATTTAAGGGGATATTAAGTTTAAAAATTATGACGAACAGTTTGTTATTGATTGAAAGGGACTGAAACATCTTGCTAATCAGATAAGATGATATTAAATTTTGATAAATAACATTTTAAATTGTATTTAACATTAATTCCCAAAAATCTATGTTTTTAAAGAATAAAAAAATAATAAACAGTACAACAAGTAATAATTTGCCAATTATATTCTTTATCTTTATGTTTTTATTAAACTTATATCCTTTAATTGCTTTTAAGTATTCGGTTTTAGTAGATTATCCAAACCATTTGGCAAGTTTTTTTATCCAGGCAAATATCGATAACGATAACTGGCTAAAATATAACTATTTTGTTGAATGGCATATTAAGCCTAATATAATTTTTGAATGGCTAGGGGGGGCGCTTGCCAAGCATTTAGATATATTTATTGCTGGCAAAATCATTATTATTGTTGGCATTACATTAATCTGTACCGGAGTATTGTTAATTAGAAAGAGTATTAATGGCTGTATAGATAATTGGATGATTATCATATTGGCGTTTATATATAACTTCCTGCTTTTCTTCGGCTTTATAAATTATTATGCCAGTTCCGGCGTTGCTCTGATAGCAATGTATCTATGGATAAAGTTTAGAGAAATTAACTCATTAAATTGTCTGCTTTTGTTCTCTGCTATTTCTACTTTTCTATTTTTTTGTCATCTCTTTGCTCTTGCTGTTTATGGTATCTTTGTTCTCGGCTATGAAATGGGTATATACAGATATGATAGAGATAAATTCGCTATTTCAAATGTAGTAAAATCATTATTTCAATTTATTTTACCGTCTATTTTGTTTTTTATTTGGCATTCCAGTTTAACAAACTATGACTATGGAAGCCTTTATAAATATGAGGACATTTCTTGGAAAATCACAACCCTATTATCTCCAATTGTTTTTGATTTTAACAAAAACAATCTTTATTTAACTCTTTTTATTTTGATTAGTATTCTGTTTTTTAGGATTCTATATCGCAGTGGTATTAGTATCTATAGCGAATTAAAGATGCCGCTTATTTTTTTGTTCTGCATTTATATAATTACTCCAATTGGTATTGGAGGATCATGGGCGGTTGATTTACGCTTTCCCTATATTTTAATTTTGCTATTAGTGGCATCAATAAGATTTGATGAAAGTCAAGCAAGCGCACGAAATTTCAGAACCTCTATTGTAGGGATTGGAATAATAGCAATTTGTTTTAAGGTGTATTTTATTTCTAGCGCCTGGGCTATATTCGGGCAACAGTATCAGGAGTTGGAGGATGCTTTGGACCATGTAACAAGGGGAAGCAAAGTAATAACTGTTCAAGAAGCTTCAAAAAATGTCCAAGGCTATGATACTTTTTTATATCATCATATTGCGGCTTTATCCATTATCAAGCGGTCTGCATTTTGGCCAAATTTGTTTACAGTGAACTTAACGCCTATTTATCCCACTGTTAATACTGTTCATATTCATTCCAGCTTAAGCAAGCAGCTGTCCTTGTCTGATTTAATAAACAATAAGTTTAAAAACGGTTATAAATATGATAAGGGGGCTGTTGTATATTGGGAGAATTGGACCCAGGACTTCGATTATTTGATTTCGATGCGCTTTGAAAATATGTCAGTTATCGATATAAAAAATCTAAAATTGATAGTTAGAGGAAGTTTTTTTGATATTTATCAAATTGTTCATTAAGTTTTTGCTTTTTTTCAGGTAAACATTGACGAGAGAGCATTGTTCCAAATAGAGCCGATTAATTCTACTTTGTCAGATTAGATGAACACTATTTTCCAAGATCGTCATTCCGGCATGGATTCGCTACGCGCTCTGACGGGTCACATCAGGCTATCCTGCCTGATGCCCTTCGGGTTAATGCAAATCTGTTCCAGACAGATTTGTGCCGGAACCCAGGCTCCATGGATGGATTTGAGCTTACCATCCCATACGACTACGCTCAGGGCAGGCCATGGCACTGGATACCCGCTTCCCGGCGGGTATAACGAGTTTGAGCATAATCTAACAAAGTAGAATTAATGTGCCCTCTATGCCTGCGATAGCCCGGTTTAGCAGATCGGTGAATCCAATCTTATGGCTACCACTTTGGCAAACTCTGAAAAGTCTGCAAGATGATGTTTCGCAATGCTATGCACAATTTCCCAGTTGATGCTTTCATAATTGTGAACCGCGATATTACGAAATCCGACTGCCTTTTTAAGACGGCTTGCCAACTCCTTATTTAAAATACCTTCCTGCATCAGTAAATCGAAAGTTTGTCCCATGGTGTCAGGAGGCGGTACATCCATGCCTGCAATCAGATGCGCGCCGATATCCACTGAAATTTGCACCGCGCGACTCAAGTTAAGCGTGATGATATCTTGAAGATCAATGTCCGCGATTAGCATGGCTGCCTCCATCGGGCACTTCGTTTCTATGCGCCGCAAACTGCGCCGCAGCGATTCCAATTTCTGTTCGATTACTTCCCGATCCATGCCATCCGCCTTTCTGCAAGCAGTCTGGTCCGATAGGGCATAAAGTCTGCCTGTTCAAACAGATGGCGGCTAATCAACTCTCCATATAAGGTATCGCTGCCCGTTATTCTTCTGCCGTGCCGCAGTATTTGTCCAAGCAATGGCTCAGGCGCTACTTTCAGATCAATCAAATCAATGGGCCGCCCGGTACAATCGGCTAATGCGCGGATCAAAGCTATTTTTTCATCGATACTCAGCGCTTGCTTAGCAGCAACCGCTATATCCAGATCACTGTCCGCACCCTGACGACCCAAGGCCACGGAACCAAATAGCATTGCGAAAGCGATCTCCGGAAATTGTGTCAACACATCCTTGAGTTGCGCCTCAATGGCCTGCGCAGTTTGAGATGCAGCTATCGTTGTTGTTATTTGTTTATCTTCCATTCCGTTCGGCTCCGCTCATGACAAGCGCTTATTGTTGTATCTGGCTTAATGAAAAATCATGCATCTTCTTTACCCACTTGGCAGATACGGCGCCAGTCAACAATTGCTGCCAGCGTTTCGTCAGGATATCAGCGTGGATGCCAATTTAAACATACCATTTCCGTTTTGCGAAATAACAAGCTTAAAAATGGCAAGGCTTTAGGTAACCTGATTAGCAAGATGCTTCAGGTAATGTCAAAGGTTCGTCGTTCCGGCATGGATTGCCGGAACCCAGACGCCAGGGAAGGCATGTAAACATTACATCCATGTAATCTGGATACCGGCAATCCATGCCGGTATGACGTTGCTGCTGAAGCATCTTTATAATCAGGTTATGTAATGGCTTAATTGTGTATTGGAAAAACAGGACTCAGGATTTTGATTATCTTATTTCAATTCGCTTTGAAAATTTATCTGTCATAGATTTAAAGAATCTTAAAGTGAAATCAGGGAAAGTTTTTTCGATAGTTATCAGATTGTTCATTAAGTTTTAGTTTTTCTCCAGGTGAACATTGACGATAACGCATAATTCAAGACGGCTCCGATCAAGGCGCCCGACGTGCCTGCGATAGCCCAATTAATATGCATCTCATATAAGAGGCTGGCAAACTCAACATTTAAAAAAGCGCCTACGGAACAAACCAGATAAAAGCTTAATAGCCCGAATAACAACTTCTTGCCATGCAGTTTTTTATCCCTGTAAGTGAAACTGTTATTTATAAAATAGTTGCTGGTCATTGCAATATAGGTGGCTATGGTCTGTGACCAGATAAACTGGGTATTTATGACTATATGAAGTAAAGTCAGGACCAGGAGATGAACGCCGACGCCTGTCAAGCCGACCAGCGAGAACAGGATGAATCTGACCGGTATGATTTTGCCGAATAATTTATGACAGAGCAAGCCGATAAATTCAAGCGCGGTGGTGGTATCGAGCTTGCTTTCTCCGCTATGACGGGTGTTAAACCTGAGCGGCACTTCGATAAAGTTTAACGGCTTTTTGGACGAAGCAAAAATATCCAGCAGAATTTTAAAGCCTTTGCCGTAAAGCCGGGGAGAAAGTTTGTGCAATACTTCTTTTCTCAGCATGAAAAAACCGCTAAGCGGATCTGTCAGCCGGACTTTTAAGACCAATCGGCTTAATAGGTTGCCCATATTCGATAGCAGTTCCCGCTTTGCAGAAAAATCACCCAGTTCGGCACCGGCTGCGAAGCGGCTTGCGACTACTATGTCCAGCGGTTTCTTTGAAAATTCAGCAAACATAATGGGCAGCAAGGTTTCATCATGCTGTAAATCGGCATCCATCACGGCGACGATAGGCGCTTTACTGGCTAGCATCCCTTCTATGCAGGCCGATGATAAGCCTGTTCTGTTTATCCTGTGGATGGCTCTAATATGGGGATGTTGCGATGAGATCTGATTGAGCAGTTCCTGGGTGCCGTCAGCCGAGTTATCGTCTACAAAAATGATTTCCCAATTTATTTCTTTCAGTGCGTTTGAAATTTTGTTACAAAGGAGTTCTATATTGCCAACTTCGTTAAGCGTTGGCACAACGATCGAAAGTTCATATAACATTGCGTGGTAGACATCCTGTTTAGATTTGAATGATATGGAAGATGTGCTTGATCGACTAACCGCCCCGTTTGCATTATTTTTTACAACGAATGACCGGGTTTCTTGGCTTTATTTATTGTCCGCTTTCACAATAGCTTTTTTTTTGTATCTTGTCCATAAACAGTACTATGCAAGGCAGGGAAAAAGCGCGTTGGCTGTTATTTTCCCTAAAGACGTTTTATGGCACCGGTCATCAATTAACGATTATCTTTTTTTTTATACCAGTTTGCTATTTCAGGGTGCCTTTATCAGCATTCTGTTTTCTTCCGTTTCTGTTGTGGCGGCCTATTATACTGAAAACATCCTGAATGACTGGCTGTTTGTTTACAAGGGCCGGTTGCAAGGCGATTACGGCATGGGTTTGCTGAGTACAGTGTTTCTGGCGGCCGCCGCCGATTTCGCGCTATTTTTCAGCCATTTTTTACAACACAGGATTCCATGGTTGTGGGAGTTTCATAAAGTTCATCACTCCGCAGAGGTGATGACGCCTATTACCGTGTTCAGAATGCATCCGGTTGATAATATGTTGGCCTTTAGCATGGGCGGCCTGTTTATTGGAGCGGCATTGGGCTGTATGACTTTTTTCATGGGGCGCAATGTTGTCTTGTACAATGTTGCCGGGGCCAATGCGGTTTTGATTCTGTTTTATCTGCTTGGCTACAATTTGAGGCATTCGCATATTTGGTGGAGTTGGGGCCCATTTTTCAGCAGAATTTTTATCAGTCCGGCCCAGCATCAGATCCATCATAGTTCCGCGCCCGAGCATTTCGATAAAAACCTGGGCTTTACCTTTGCCTTTTGGGATGGCTTGTTTGGGACTTTATATGTACCTAAAGCAAAGGAAGCCATCATTTTTGGTTTGGGCGCCGAAGAGAATGAAAAGTTCTCCACTTTCTGGAGCTTGTATTTAATGCCGTTTATTAATTTGTATCATAATTTCAGATTGAAAATGCTTTTGGAGCCCAAACGGTACGCGTCTGTTTTGGTTTTTTTGACCGTTGTGCTGCCAGCCGTCTATTTGAATAATAAAGGCGAGGAACCGGTGAGCGTGCCGGTAAAGGGTTATCTTGAGGATATGACCTGGCAGGAGGTCAGGGACGCGATAAGGAACGGCTCAACTACTGTGCTGGTGCCGACCGGCGGTACAGAACAAAATGGACCTCATGTTATTCTGGGTAAACATAACTACATAGTTAAATACACGGCCGGCAAGATAGCGGAAACCTTGGGCAAAACGCTGGTTGCGCCAGTGATCAGTTATGTACCCGAAGGTACAATCGCCCCTGCTGACGGGCACATGCGGTTTGCCGGAACCCTGTCTATACCGGAAGCGGAGTTTGAAGCTGTTTTGGAATCGGCCGCTCGCAGCTTGAAGCAGCATGGCTTTAAAACGATTGCTTTTATCGGCGACAGCGGCGGCAATCAAGAGGCGCAGAAACGTGTGGCGGAACGCTTGACCCGATTATGGCAAAACGAAGGTGTTCGAGTGCTTCATATTAACGATTATTATGAGCACAATTCGCAACAGGCTTATCTGCTGAATAACAGTTATTCGGAGTTACAGATCGGCAAACACGCCGGAATAAGGGATACCTCGGAATTAATGGCAGTTTTGCCGAGCGGGATAAGGGCAGGATTTAAGGTTGATCATAGCGGTTCTGATTTTTTATCAACCGGTGCGGATGGCGATGCCAGCAAGGCCAGCTTGTTATTAGGAAATATTTTGTTAAATCTAAAAATTGAAGCGGCAGTTAAACAGATTAGGGCGGCTACAAAATAAGAAATAATGGCAGTAAATTTGTTCTTCGACAAGCCCAGGATGAAAGGCTTCAAACTCATAGAGGTTGATCACTGATGAGGATACCCATTTATGACGAGTAAGTGCATAGTTTAAATAAGCCTTGAATTCCAGCGGCTATCAAAGTCATCAACCTTTCTTCAATTGATAGATTGATAGCCCGCGCCTTAATAATCTTTACTGCCTTTCGGAATAATTGATAAAGCTTCTTGTAAATTGATTAGCCGTTCTTCAATGCCAAGGGCTATCCAAAAACTGAGGCAATAGTTATCTTTAGTTTGTTTAGGAGCCTGGTTTTATGCATAATGTACTTGAAGGCTGATTATTTTCAATTGATTCAAGAGTTTCAACTCAGGGTATGGCGATATGACAGAAATGATGAGTAGTGGAATCGAATTGATGTTTGCCGGAATGGGCATTGTGTTCGTGTTTTTGACCATGTTGGTGGTCGTGATTAATATGATGTCTTCCTTGTTGCAGCGTTTTTTTCCAGACGCGCCCACCAGCCAGGGGGCCGTTTCCGTTTCGGTGTCCAGTGGCATTGATAAAAGCATTATTGCCGCGATTACGGCCGCGGTGCATCAGCATCGAAGCAAGCATAAACAAAGATAAGGATTTTTGGTTAGATGCCAGTGGCGTTTAACCCTTATGGTTTTATATTTACGTATTCAATCGACCCCAGAGGTCATTGATTAAAATCCTGCAAAGGTTTATGGAGAAAATTAAGAATGGCCAAAGATAAAAAAAAGCCTTTAGGTATTACTGAAGTAGTTTTACGTGATGCTCATCAATCAATCTTAGCCACTCGTTTACGCATAGAAGATATGCTGCCGATTTGTGGAAAAATCGATCAGATTGGTTACTGGTCTATAGAATCATGGGGTGGCGCCACTTTTGATGCGTGTATCCGTTATCTCGGGGAAGATCCCTGGGAACGGTTGCGTTTGCTGAAAGCGGCAATGCCTAAAACACCCCAGCAAATGCTGCTGAGAGGGCAAAATATTCTGGGCTATCGTCATTATGCCGATGATGTGGTCGATAAGTTCGTCGAACGTAGCCATGTCAACGGTATTGATGTTTTCCGCATTTTTGATGCCATGAACGACATGCGAAATATTGAGCACGCCGTAAAAGCGGTGCTTGCCACTGATGCCCATGCTCAAGGGACTATTTCCTACACCACCAGCCCCGTCCACACGTTGGATACGTGGGTCAGTCTGGGCAAGCAGATTGAAGATATGGGGGCGCACTCCATCTGCATTAAAGACATGGCAGGATTGCTTAAACCTTATGAGGCGTTCGAGTTGGTCAGCCGGTTGAAAAAAAGCACCAAAATCCCAATCCATTTGCATAGCCATGCTACGACTGGCCTAAGTGTGGGCAGTATAATCAAAGCCGCTGAGGCGGGCGTAGATAATGTCGATGTTGCAATATCATCACTGAGCATGACTTATAGTCACAGCGCAACCGAGACCATTGTTGCCAGTCTTGAAGGCACTGCGCATGATACTGGCCTGGATTTGGTCAAACTGGAAGAAATCGCGCATTATTTTAGAGACATACGCAAAAAATACGCTCAATTTGAAGGCAGCTTGAAAGGAGTGGACAGCCGTATTTTAATTTCACAAGTGCCTGGCGGCATGTTGACCAATATGGAGAGCCAATTAAAAGAGCAGGGCGCGGCTGACAAATTTGATGAGGTAATGCACGAAATTCCTCGCGTAAGAGAAGATTTGGGTTTTATTCCACTGGTAACCCCAACCTCGCAAATCGTGGGTACGCAAGCCGTAATAAATGTCCTTAGTGGCGAGCGCTATAAAACCATTACCAAAGAAACAGCGGGGGTATTGAAAGGGGAATATGGTGCAACGCCTGCGCCTGTAAACAAGCAATTGCAAGACAGAGTCCTGGAAGGAACGCAGCCAATCACTTGCCGTCCCGCTGATTTAATAGAGCCGGAAATGGACAAATTGATTGCAGAAGTGCAGGAAAAAGCGAAAGCTGAAGGCGTAAAACTCGCTGAGCATATCGAAGAAGACGCCTTAATCAACGGCATGTTTGCTCAAGTCGGCTGGAAGTTTTTGGTGAATCGGGGCGATCCCTCGGCATTCGAGTCCGCACCCGATGCAAATGCTTTTGCGGTGGCCAACAATGTGCCGAAAACAGCGGCTGTTGAGGGAGCCCCTGAAACTTACACGGTCAACGTGGATGGCAGAAACTTTAATGTAACTGTAGGCCCGGTTGGCGCACCGCTTGTGATTAAGCCGGCAGCCCCCGATAAAAGCCAGCCAGCGCCTGTCAGTAGCGGTTCGGAAGTTTACGCGCCAATGGCGGGTAATATACTGAAAATCCTGGTTGATGTTGGCAGTGCTGTTGCCGAAGGTGAAGTTGTTGTGATCATGGAAGCGATGAAAATGGAAACGGAGGTGCGGTCTAAGTATGCAGGTACCGTCAGTGCAGTTCATATCAAGGAAGGTGGCGCAGTTGCTGGCGGCAATGCTTTGATTTCTTTGTAACAACGCAATCTTATCAAGAGACATCCTATGGAAAATCTGCTTTCACTTTGGCATAGCACTGGCCTATATAACTTTACGGGCGGTCAGGCTTTCATGATGCTGGTCGGCTTCTTGCTGCTGTTTCTTGCTATTAAAAAAGGGTTTGAACCCTTACTGTTATTGCCGATAGGTTTTGGGGCCATTCTCAGTAATATTCCGGTTGCGGGTATTGCCGAAGAAGGGGGGATTTTATACTACCTTTACTATGGAATTAAATTGGGTATTTTCCCCTTGCTTATTTTTATGGGTGTCGGGGCAATGACCGATTTTGGACCCATGCTGGCAAATCCAAAAACCTTGCTGTTAGGCGCGGCGGCGCAATTTGGTATTTTTGCTTCATTGCTGGGCGCCTTGGCGCTCAATATAGTGCCTGGTCTGGAGTTCAGCTTAAAGGACGCCGCTGCAATCGGCATCATTGGCGGAGCGGATGGCCCGACAGCCATTTATGTCGCATCAAAACTGGCGCCTAATTTATTGGGCGCGATAGCAGTAGCGGCTTATTCATACATGGCTCTGGTGCCTTTGATTCAGCCGCCGATTATGCGTGCATTAACCACGGAGGATGAACGCAGAATCGAAATGAAGCAAATGCGGGCCGTCAGCAAAACTGAAAAAATCGTATTTCCCTTGATGCTGCTGGTACTTTCCATATTGCTGTTGCCTTCTGCCACGCCTTTGATTGGCATGTTCGCGCTGGGTAATTTGATGAATGCTTGTGGTGTTGTTGAGCGTTTGAGTCAAACCGCGCAAAACGAGCTCATTAATATTGTCACCATTTTCTTAGGCCTGGCAGTCGGCTCAAAGCTGAGCGCTGATGCTTTCTTGCAAATTGAAACCCTTGGAATCCTGGCACTGGGAGCGATTGCTTTTGCTATCGGAACAGCCTCTGGCGTTATTATGGCAAAAGTCATGAATAGATTCAGCGACACGCCGATTAATCCATTGATCGGAGCAGCGGGTGTGTCAGCCGTGCCGATGGCGGCAAGGGTGGCCAATAAGTTAGGGCTGGAAAGCAATCCCCATAATTTCTTGCTGATGCATGCCATGGGGCCTAATGTAGCCGGTGTGATTGGTTCCGCGGTAGCGGCCGGGGTTTTGCTGAGTTTGGTTAAATAAGAAGGCGTGTGCTTTGTCGTAGCGGCAAAGGCAGCTTTTGATAAGGAGTAATTGTGTGATTAGTTACGAAAAAGACTTTTATAGCTGGACGCAGGAACAAGCCGAATTATTAAAGCATGGCCGGTTTTCAGAACTGGATATTGATAATTTAATCGAGGAAATTGAAACAATGGGACGAAGCGAAAAACGGGAACTCGAAAGCCGGTTGACTATCTTGCTGTTGCATCTTTTAAAATGGAAGTATCAGGACGTAAGGCGCGGAAGAAGCTGGCAGTTATCCATTGATGAACAACGGCTTCAATTTTGCAAAACGCTTAGTGAAAATCCCGGCTTAAAACCGGCATTAGATGAAATAATAAAAGATGCTTACAAACTCGCTGTGATTAAAGCTGCCCGGGAAACAAAAATCAGTAAAGCCGTTTTTCCTGAATGCTGCCCCTGGAATTTAGCGCAATTTATAGAAGAAGGTTTCTATCCTGATTAAACCTGCAATATGTTCCTTTGATTTGCCAAACGCTTTAAGGACATAAACGACATGCTGACCATCTTACAAATCCCGGTTTTAACCGACAATTACATTTATCTGATTCATGATCCGGTATCGGGAGAAACTGCGACTGTAGATCCTGCGCTTGCGCAACCGGTTTTGGCTGTTCTGGATAAAAAAGGCTGGCGGCTCACCTATATTCTGAATACCCATCATCACTGGGATCATGTTGGTGGTAATCTGGAACTGAAACTGAAAACGGGTTGCAAAATTATCGCTCCACAATCAGATCGGGACCGGATTCCCGGCATTGATAGGGGCGTTAGCGAAGATGACGTTATCTCATTGGGCCAGCACCAGGCTAGAGTTATTTCAACTCCGGGCCATACCAGCGGACATATCGTTTACTATTTTGCTGAAGACAACGCGCTATTTTGCGGGGATACCTTGTTTGTCATGGGTTGCGGCCGGTTGTTCGAGGGCACGCCAGAACAAATGTGGAATTCTCTGCAAAAATTGAAGGCGCTGCCGCCATCAACCCGGATTTATTGCACCCATGAATATACCCAAGCGAATGGCCGGTTCGCTTTAAGCGTTGAGCCAGGCAACAGCCGCACTCGGCAAAAAATGCTCGAAGTGCAACAGCTCAGAGCAGAAAACAAATCTACAGTGCCGTCGACTATTGAAGAGGAAATAGCAACCAATCCGTTCTTTAGACCAGACAGTGTAAGCATACAAAAAACCTTGGGGCTTGAGGGCCTATCACCCCTGCATGTTTTTACAGAACTGAGAAAACGCAAAGATTCGTTTTGATCAGTCTTAACGGTCTATAAAAGCTGCCACAGATTCACAGACTATACAAAGTTTAATCTGTGAATCTGTGGCAATGAAATTTTACCCTGGTTAGCCTTTTGGCCGCATGTGAGGGAACAGCAATACGTCGCGAATTGACGGCGCATCGGTAAACAACATCACCAGGCGGTCGATGCCAATGCCTTCGCCAGCCGTGGGCGGCATGCCGTGTTCCAGCGCGATAATATAGTCCGCGTCAAAGTGCATGGCCTCATCATCGCCGGCTTCTTTTTCTTCCACTTGTTTCTGGAAGCGCGCAGCCTGATCTTCGGCATCATTAAGTTCGGTAAAACCGTTGGCGATTTCCCGCCCCCCGACAAAAAACTCAAAGCGGTCCGTCACATGCGGGTTCTCGTCATTGCGCCGCGCCAGTGGAGACACTTCAACAGGATAAGCGGTGATGAACGTGGGGTTCATCAAGCGGCTTTCCACCGTTTTTTCAAAAATCTCGATTTGAATTTTACCCAGCCCGTAACCGGCTTTAACAGGAATGTGCAGGCTTTCAGCCACTTTAACCGCCGCTTCACGGGTTTCAAGATCACTGGCAGTCAGATTGGGATTAAAATGCAGGATAGACTCAACGACGGTCATCCGGTCAAACGGCTTGCCAAAATCGTATTGCTCGCCCTGATAAGTAACCAGCGTTTGCCCCATTACTTCTATGGCAATGCCGCGCAGCATCGCTTCGGTTAAATCCATCAAATCGTGGTATTCCGCATACGCCTGATAAAACTCCAGCATGGTGAACTCAGGGTTATGACGCGTCGATAAGCCTTCATTCCGGAAGTTGCGGTTGATTTCGAAGACTCGCTCAAAACCGCCGACAACCAACCGCTTCAAATACAGCTCAGGGGCAATGCGCAAAAACATATCCATATCCAGCGCGTTATGAAATGTGGTAAAAGGGCGCGCCGTAGCCCCTCCTGGGATCACCTGCATCATGGGCGTTTCAACTTCCAGAAATTGTCGGTCAATCAGAAACTGCCGGATATAAGCGACTATCTTTGAGCGTATTAAGAAAGTATTGCGCGATTGCTCGCTCATAATCAAATCCAGATAACGCTGCCGGTATTTGATTTCCTGATCGGCTATGCCATGAAATTTTTCTGGCAACGGACGCAAGGCTTTGGTCAGCAGGCGAATATCGTCAACCTTAACACTCAGTTCACCGGTTTGGGTGACAAACAAAACCCCCTCCGCGCCGATAATGTCGCCGATATCCCACTTCTTGAACTGTTCGTTATAAAACCCTTCAGGCAAGGCGTCGCGGGTCACATATAGCTGAATTTTGCCGGACATATCCTGAATATGCGCAAAACTGGCCTTGCCCATCACCCGGCGGGTCATGATCCTGCCCGCCAGTTTTACCCGCACGGGTTCGGCCTCCAGTTCTTCCTTGGTCTTTTCGCCGTATTCGGCCAAAAGTTCGCCCGCAACGACATTGCGGCGGAAATCGGTAGGGAAGGCGATGCCGCCACTTTCGCGTAACTCGTTTAATTTGCCGCGGCGTTGTTTGATCTGTTCTTGTTCGTCTTGTTGTATTTCTGACATGTGTTTGTTAAATGATGCTTTGATTAGTTGAAGAACTCATCATAAAGTAAGTTCAGAAAAAGGGTTGATAATGGTTAAGCGGCCTTCGATAACTTGTCCGTGTTGCATGTCTTCACTGTAAAGCGAAGAACAACCGGCTGCTAGCGCCGCCGAAATAATGAGGCTGTCATAGTAAGAATAACGGTAACGAGTTTGCAGTCTCCACGCAGAACGGACGGTAGCCACATCGCTCGGTTCAACCTGGACAAAAGCAAGCAAATGTCCAAGTGTTTTCGCGACTTCTTCAGCAGGCCATTGCCGTTTTCGATTCAGCACATTACTGCATTCATTAAGTACCTGCAAGGAAATACAAGGCATTCCAAACAACAACGTCCAGGCAATATCACGTTTAGTAATATCGATATCCAAAGCATAGAGAACAATATTGCTATCTAAAAATGCTTTGTTAGCGTCTGGCATTCGCTTCCTCGCGGTCTTCAATCGGCTTGCCATGCCAATCGATCCGGATTTTGTCCAGACAATCGTAAGCTTCACGCTGTTCGGGCGTTAATGCTAACAAACACTCATCTACCGGTTTGGTGTTGTCAGTTTTGTTCAATAAAAAATCAATAAAATCGATCACTTCCTGGGCTTTGTCCTCCGGTAAGTGGCGGGATTTTTCGTAAATCATTTTAGATAAGGTCATGATAAGCGTCTCCTAATAGTAATGTAAAATAAGAGATATTGATTATTTACCATCATCGAGTGAATTTAAGTAATCAGCTAAAATATCACCATGACAAGTAGCCGGTTTGCAATGGCAACCTAAAGTTTTGCCGCGTAATTTTAATAACTGCTCTTTATTTCTTTTGAGATAACCTCGCTCAAAATCATATTGATATTTTCTGATGACTTCGTCCCTATCGCCATCAATGCTTATGGCATAGGGGTTTCCCCAAGCTGAACCTCTGCCGATATAAACATCGTATTTTTCGGTTTTAATGTTAACGACTTTAGTGACAGCTTTATCTGACATCATTTAAATATTTTTTATGTTATCCATAAATTTTGAGTATTGACAGTATAATGCCATCTTTCCCTTTAAGGACTTAGTGGAAGAATTGTATCTCTCGTTGTTGTGTTAGGAATGCTATCTCCAAGTAACTCCCAGTTCATTCGATAGAGATACATATCTTCAATATAAACCCCTCCAAGCGTATTCCTGCCAAGTCTATTATTTCCAAGCATAGCATTGCCCAATTCACTACGTTTTAATGCTTTAACGATGCGATTATCGGTATTACTTACACTAATATCGTGCAATGCAATCACGTCTTCATCGGTTTTTGCAGACTCATTAATATCATTAATACGTCTGTAATAGTTTCTAGGCCCTTCACTTTCAACGAGCGGTGAAACTATCGTCAGTTTCCAGGTTTTATCTTCGTCATCCAATATCCAGAAAGCAGCCAGCACCTTTGCATCAGTTTCATCTAATCGTTTTATTAAAGTTTCACCCGCCAAAAGCATTTGGTCAGAAAACCATTGAGTCATAAATATTTCTTTAGCCATGGCAGTATTCCTGATTCGTTTTCGGTAATTGCAGCAAAAAGATCATGCGCCTCTTGTTTTGTAATGGCTAATTTATAGCGAGATTCCTCTGACCATTCAATAACAATCGCCCAGTTTAATTTAAATTCTTCATTTTGTTTTTCTTGCTCAGTTAGTTTTTGTTTCAATCCAGCGGTTATAACCAGATTAGCAAGCTTATGCGTGTAACTGGCAGTGGCAAGTTTTTTGTCCGGAAAATCAAACTCTTTAACTTGCTTGGCAATACAGGCTTTCAATATGCATTCCAGCGCGTAACCTGCCAAATAGTAGGCACCCTGATAACAATCCGCAATTAAAAGAATCTCCGCCTCTTTGATTCTGATGGAGGCTAAGTTTTCAAGTTCAGTTTTAGTCATGATGGTTACTTACAACCCACTCTTCAAACTCGCCTCAATAAACTGATCCAGATCGCCATCCAATACCGCTTGGGTATTGCCTGTTTCCACGCCGGTGCGCAAATCCTTGATTCGCGATTGATCCAGCACATAAGAGCGGATTTGGCTGCCCCAGCCTATATCGGATTTGGTATCCTCCAAGGCTTGAGCTGTTTCGCTGCGTTTGCGCATTTCCAGCTCATACAATTTGGCTTTTAGTTGCTTCATCGCGGTGGCGCGGTTTTTGTGCTGCGAACGGTCGCTTTGGCATTGCACGACAATTCCGGTGGGGTTATGCGTCATGCGCACGGCGGACTCGGTCTTATTGATGTGCTGACCGCCCGCGCCGCTGGCTCGATAAACATCCACGCGAATATCGGCGGGATTTATGTCAATGTCAATATCGTCATCAATTTCCGGCGATACAAACACCGAGGCAAACGAGGTGTGGCGGCGGTTTCCGGAATCGAACGGGGATTTTCTGACCAGGCGGTGGACGCCGGTTTCGGTGCGCAGCCAGCCAAAGGCGTATTCGCCTTCAAAGCGGATCGTGGCGCTTTTAATACCGGCGACATCGCCTTGTGATTCTTCAATCAGTTCGGTTTTAAAGCCTTTTCGCTCCCCCCAGCGTAAAAACATCCGTTCAATGATGGACGCCCAATCCTGCGCCTCGGTGCCTCCGGAACCAGACTGTATATCCAAAAAGGCATTATTGGGGTCCATTACGCCTGAAAACATACGCCGGAATTCAAGGGCTGCCACTCTTTTTTCAAAATGCGCCAAGTCATCAACAACGGTATCAACGGTTTCATCATCATTCTCGTCAATCGCCATGAGCAGCAATTCTTCGGCATCCGTTAAGCCGCGCTCCAGATCATTAATGGTGTTAACAATGACTTCCAGTTGTCCACGTTCTTTGCCTAAAGCTTGCGCCAGTTCGGGATTATCCCAAATTTTTGGATTTTCCAGTTCCCGTAAGACTTCCGTTAATCGTTCATTCTTGACATCAAAGTCAAAGATACCTCCTAAGCGCGTCTCCACGGCTTTTCAGGTCAGCTATTTTATTTTTAATCGGATTTATTTCTTGCATGAGGTATCTTTAACCAATGACAGTCGATACCAGGCCTAATGAAGGCAGGCTGGTCGATGAAAGCTTTAAAAAAGTGGTTAATTATAAACTATTAGCCGGTTGCGTTCATGCAGAACTTGGCGAAAGAAAACATTGTTACATTCAACAGATTATCCGTGGCTTGGCTTTTCAACTTTTATACGGATAAACCCTGGACAAAGAAAGTAATGTAGAGGCGCGATAAATCGCCTCTCTACATGCTTAAAGTAAGATAAAATAAGCCACTGAACATGATCCGAAAGAATATTTAGTTCATGGAATAATAAAATCGGTAGCTTTAGAAGCAGATTCTTTAAAACAGGACAATACAATGAAGATAGTGGCTTTGTACAGTATCAAAGGCGGCGTTGGTAAAACTTCAAGTGCCGTTAATTTGGCATTCATTTCTGCCAACAAAGGCTATCGGACATTAGTCTGGGATTTGGATCCACAGGGCGCCAGCAGCTATTATTTTCGCATCAAGCCCAAGGTGAAAGGCGGCAGTAAGGACTTGATCGCCGGTAAACGCGAATTGGACGGACTGATTAAAGGCACTGATTTTGAAAACCTGGACTTGTTGCCCTCGGATTTCTCATTCAGAAATCTGGATTTGGTTTTGGATGCCAAGAAGAAACCGACGCTGCAACTTAAAAAGCTGCTTAAGCCATTAGCTGCTGAGTACGATTTTATTTTTCTGGATTGCCCTCCGAATATTTCATTGCTGTCTGAAGCCGTGTTTGAAGCGTCTGATATTTTATTGTCGCCCATTATTCCCACCACGCTGTCTTTACGAACGCTAGAACAACTGAAAGAGTTTATCGAAGATAACAAGCTGCACAATCTGGCGCTGATACCGTTTTTTTCGATGGCCGACCGACGCAAAAAAATGCATAAGGATATAATGGAAAACCTGGTCAGGAGCCATCCAGAGATTTTACATACCGCTATCCCTTACGCAAGCGATATAGAGCGCATGGGTCTGGAACGCATGCCATTGGGTGGTTTTACCAAGAAAAGCCAATCCACGGATGCTTACAATGAATTGTGGCTGGAGCTCATGATGCGTGCTGACAAATAAACAGGCTATCTCAAAATTACAGCGTTTTTATCATGGCGAGCGTTTTCATGGAAACAGAACACTGATGATCTCAATAATCCAACGTGTAACCACCGCAAGAGTGACTGTGAATAATCAGGAGATAGGGAAAATTGACGCTGGGATTATGGCGCTGGTTGCTGTGGAAAAAGAAGATACCCGAAAAGATGCCGAACGTTTGCTGGAACGCATTCTCAATTACCGGGTGTTTGCCGACGACAATGACCGCATGAATCTCAGTTTACGGGATATTAACGGGGGCTTGTTGCTGGTTCCGCAATTTACCTTAGCTGCGGATACCCGGAAAGGCAACCGACCCAGTTTTATTTCGGCTGCCCCGCCCGAAAAAGGCCTGCAACTGTTTGGCTATCTGCAAGACTTCGCAATAGCAACCTATGCCAATGTCCAATTTGGCCTGTTTGGCGCGGATATGAGGGTTTCACTGATCAATAACGGTCCAGTTACGTTCATTCTGAGAACGCCGGGTAGGGATGGTTAAGGGCTGGCTTATAACTAAAAGGAATGTTTTTTATCTTGTAACAAAACTTTCATGTGCTTCAGTTAAAATCCAACTTATATTTGTCTCCACTTGGATAACCCTTTTTTCTTGTCGCGTGGATCGTTCTTGTTATTCCTGGTTTTCTGGATAATCGACTGTAAGTCAAGGCGATACAAAAACATTTTAATGGCTTTAGCGGGTCGCCGTGACCCCATAAATATTGGTTAAGCAGTCGTCCAAAGCACCGCTTGCCGGTAATTCACTATTAAAAATTTGATTATGAATAATAGCTATCGAACCATCTGGATTTCCGATTTGCACTTGGGTTCCACGCAATGCCAAGCCGATGTTTTACTCGATTTTCTAAAACAAAACGAGAGTGAAAAACTTTATCTCGTGGGCGATATTATTGACTTTTGGGCGCTTTCCAAAAAAATGTATTGGCCAAGGGATCATAATACGGTGATTCAAAAACTCTTGCGCAAGGCCAGGCATGGGACAATGGTTATTTATATACCAGGTAACCATGATGAAAACGTCAGAGATTACGATAATTATGTTTTCGGCGACATCATCGTCAAAAATTCAGATGTCCATACTTCAGCCGACGGCAGGCGGTTTCTGATTGTCCATGGCGATGAATACGACACAATTGCCCAGTGCCACAAGTGGCTGGCCAAGTTAGGTAGCGAGGGTTATGACTTTCTAATTTGGGTTAACCGCTTTCTTCGGATATTCAGGCGATGGTTCGGTCTGCAATCAAACTTTTCACTTGCCGCCTTCGTCAAGTTTAAAGTCAAGAATGTGGTTCAGTTTATTTCCGATTACGAAGAAAGCATTGTTAGTACGCTTAAAGACCAAAGCCTGGATGGGGTCATTTGCGGGCATATACATCATGCGGAAATTAAGGATATAGACGGGTTTTTATATATTAACACCGGCGATTTCGTGGAAAGCTGCACAGCCATTGTGGAGCATTTCAATGGAGCCTTGGAGCTTGTGAGATGGCATAAGACTAAGTTGGCCATTGCCCATGAAGAAACCCTGGAAATTGACGTTCATTGAGATAGCCGAGTTATAAGCGGCTTTGCGTAGAACGCTAATAAAAATTTAACGGCTCTTAATTCAAGTTGAGCAAGCATAAGGTAAGTCATCCGCTCTTCTGTTGGTAAAAACAAGCTTACTGTTGTCTCATCTAACTGTCAGTAATTCATAAATCCCCTCTATCTGTTTAAATAGTAAGCGAACGGTTAAACCTTGATGTTTGCCAGGATTTTAAATGAGTAGCTGATGCAAAAAACCAACCTTATTAACCATTTTATAGTGCAATGATTAACGCATTCGCATAGTGGCACAGGACAAATAATGATATGAATCGAGGTTTTAACACCATTCTTGCGGCGCAGTTTTTTTCATCACTGGGTGATAACGCGCTTCTGTTCGCTGCCATCGCGCTCCTCAAAAATTTGGACGCCCCCTCCTGGCAAATCCCCGTCCTGCAACAATTCTTCGTGTTCTCCTTTATCATACTTGCCCCCTTTGTTGGCGCGTTTTCCGACGCACTGCCGAAGGGACAGGTTATGTTCATCAGCAACAGTATCAAGATAGTTGGTTGCGCAGCCATGCTATTGGGATTGCATCCACTATTTGCCTATGGCTTTGTCGGCATTGGCGCGGCTATGTACTCGCCGGCTAAATATGGCATTTTGACCGAATGTCTTCCACCGGGCCGATTAGTATGGGCAAACGGCTGGATGGAAGGTCTGACTGTTGGGGCTATTATTCTGGGCGCAATATTCGGAGGATTATTGATTGGTCATCGCGTGGAGGATCAAGTTGTCGAGCAACTGGGTGCGCTTAAGTTCAATGCCGGCATTGATACCGCCCCCGAGTTTGCGATTTTTGTCATTCTTGGCCTTTATTTAGTCGCGGCGATTCTCAATTATTATATTCCCAAGCTGCCCGTTGAGCATACTTTGTCGAAGCGGACGCCAGGATTCCTGTTGGCGGATTTTTGGCGAAGCTTCCTGCTGTTGTGGAAAGACCCCTTGGGGCAGGTGTCTCTGGCAGTAACCTCATTATTTTGGGGGGCGGGAACGAGTTTGCGGTTAATTATCCTGGCTTGGGCAGCCGTGGCGCTAAAGCTTGATTTGGAGCAAGCAACTCAATTGACTGCCGTAGTCGCGGTGGGTCTTGCTGCTGGTTCCATGGTGGCGGCCAAAGCTGTGCCCTTGGAACATGCCGTGAAAGTATTGCCCTTGGGAATAGCCATGGGTTTTGTTGTATTAGGCATGGTGTTTGTCAACGATTGGCGGCTGGCGGTGCTAATGCTTATAGTGGTTGGCATACTGGCAGGCAGCTTTTTGATACCCATGAACGCATTATTACAGCATCGAGGCCACCAGCTCATGGGCTCTGGTCATTCCATCGCCGTGCAAAATTTTAACGAAAATCTCAGCATTTTATTGATGCTTGGCGCTTATGCGATAATGATTGACGCAGGGTTTCCGGTGAACACCATCGTGATTGTGTTTGGGCTATTTTTATCGGTTACAATGGGCTTGCTCGCCAAAATACATGGTCATGATCAGGATGAATAGATAACTAATCTTCCGGTTTTGGATTTTGAACTGCCACTTTCCTTTTTTCGGAGAATTTTATGCCCAAACCCATTACCCCCTTGCTCGCCGCCGATACCATTATTGAGCTGATCGATTTTCCTGACCGTCCCATCGTTTTGATTGAACGTGCTAATCCGCCCTATGGTTGGGCGATTCCCGGCGGCTTTGTCGATCTTGGCGAAATTGTCGAACAGGCTGCTGTGCGCGAGGCTAAGGAAGAAGTCCAACTGGCAGTGCATCTGATAGCTTTGCTGGGAATCTATTCAGATCCCGTCCGCGACTCGCGAGGACATACGGTGACGGCGGTTTATGTGGCCGAGGCGGCGGGGATGCCGGTAGCTGCGGATGACGCAAAAAATTGCCGCCTGTTCAGGCTGGATGAATTACCCGAGACTTTGGCATTCGATCATGCTCAAGTGCTTTCTGACTATAAAAAATATAGGGAAACAGGTCAAGTGGCGCCGCTACGTGACAATCCGGTCAGTGTTTCCGGCAAACCGGACAGAATTGTTGTGCATTGATGAAAGAACGGGTTTTGATTAGGTTAACTGTGGCGGTAACTGGTCACATCAAAGCGCAAGCCGCTTTGATCTAAATCAACGCGCAATGAATTTGAAATCGATTATGAAAAAGCACGCTTTTGGAGTTTCCATGGTGGTGTTTTTTTTAGTCATTGAAAACTTTAGCTGGATTTTAGAACCTACTTTTTTTGGCAGGCTGCTGGATGCGCTCATCGACAGGTTTTATAACGATGACTTAAAAATGAACTATGTTTTTCCCTTGGCTGTGTGGATCGGTATCTATTTACTGAACACATTGGGAGGCGCGTTAAGCCGGTTTTACAGTGGAAAGATATTTTCAAAATTCTATGTCGACATTGCCGGTGAAGTAATTTCGAGCTCAACGATAAATGGCTGCCTGCCTTCCAGAACACTGGCCCGCGCTGAACTGGCAAAAGAATACGCCGCTTTTTTGAAAGACCGCTTGCCTGAAATTATTTGGCAAATTTTCGCTACTTTCGGAGGAATCATTGCGCTGTATTATTACGATTGGCGCATTGCCGCGATCTGCTTCACCATTATTTTTCCGATCACCTGCATCTATAACCGTTACCGGAAAAACGTGGTCCAACTGCACAAAGATTTACACGATAACCGTGAAGATTTATTCAGATTAATCGAAGATCAAAATGCCGGCGCTCTTAGCGATTATTATCATCGGCAGGTAACGCCTCAAACCAGGATTTCAAAATGGAATGCCTTCAACTTTACCATTACCAAGCTGTTTATGATGGTTGTTTTTGTCGTTGTGCTGTTTATCTGCGTTGACGTTGACAAGTTTTCTACGGGCAATATTTATGCAATTGTTTCGTATTTGTGGACATTTATTTTATCGACCGATTATTTACCGGGTTTGATGGAAAGCCTTACTTCATTGATTGAGCTGAACGTGCGGCTTAGGAAATAAATGATCCATACCGATGACATTATCTTGGCAAGTCTTTAAAAACGTTTGAAATATGGCTGATGGTTTCATACACGACAGGCCCTTCGCCAGTCGACGCAAGGTAGCTGTCGATGTGCGCGAGGATCTTTTCGATTCTACTGTGAAAGCCCGGGCTGTAACTGACAGGATGGAAACCCAAAACGAAAGTCGCAGGATGAGGCAGCGGAGCCCCAAGCCAGTTAACGTTAAAAATTTCAATCATTTCATCGCCGGTGACATAATCCACCAAGCTGCCGTTGTCGGGGATTTCCAGAATCGGAATGGCTGGTTTTCCCCCAATCGCAGGATTCGACGCATTTGGATAATAGGGCTGTGAAATATCGGATATGGGCCGCCAATGCTGGCGGTTCCATTTGTAAAGCAGGCCGTTGCCGTCATGCCGCGACTCCTCAATTCTCGCCCAGTTATTGGCGCTGCTATCAGCCACGAAACCATCCTCGGCAAGCGCTTTTAGTACATCGGCATTGGCCGCCCAGCTTCCTGCTCTGAATGCAGACGGTTTACCCAAGTCGTGAGCGGTGAAAAGAGCATCGGCCGCCCTCAGTATTTTTAAAAATTCGTTTTTGCTATAAGCACTGACCAAAACAGTATATCCTGTGGCATCGCCTTTGTCGTAGCTATCAGACGGCATAAAACGACAGGAGACGCCGGGCACGGTATCGACAAAATTACAGAAGGGATGGATATGCAAACCTATCTCGTCCCGATAAATCGAACGAAGCCGGATTAGCCAATCGGCAAGGGTTGCACGACGCGCCGGCGAAACGCCTGGGTCAGTAAAAGTATAGGGTCCGAAGAAGTGGGTGATTTTAAGCCCCGGGTGTTCGGTATGCAGCTTTTCATGTAAACGCAGAATCGAATCCCGGCTGTCCGGAGAATCCCAGTCTGTTGTCATAAGTACGTAAAGCGGGTGGCTGCGACGGAAATGCAGGTTTGCAAAAGGCGCTTGGCTGCCATCTGCGAACAGAGATAATGTGTGAATGCCAGGCGGCAATTGCGAAATATCGAACGTACCGTTAAATGCATTAACCGTTTTAGTCAAAGGTTGACTGGAACCTCCATCGATAACAGCCTGCACCGATTTCACTTGTCCGTTAACGTCAATATGCACGTTAAGACGATTGTTCCCCGGTGTGATGGCGTTGCTGATTAAATACCAGTCTTTAACGTCACTGACACGGAATAATGGTTCTTGCGATTTATCTTCGGTGAAGCCTAATTTCCAGCTTATTAAACTGCCTTTTGCATATTGACTGTTATCGCTTACCCGTAACTTCCAGTTGCCAACAACGCGTGAATTTTCACATTCCTTGATGCGGTAAGTCATATTGAGATTTTTCTTACGGCCTCCTTCCCGGTTGTGTAAAGTCACAATTCGTCCATTAGGGCATTCCAATTGCACAAGAAGATCACCAATGCGGGGGTGAGCAATATGAATTTCCATGACGGTATTTTTCAAGAGCGAAAAATCATCGATCCGAATTGACGACACAATCCCTAATGGAAAATTGTCAGGTATTTTAAGAGGAATGGCGGTGTTGCGGCGCTCAATGCGTTGATCGGCAAGCACGGGTTGTTCGGGTTTTTTTGAATACTTTGAATCTTTGCTGTTGCAGTTATTATCCGTGAAAGCGGAATTGTTGGCGAAAACCGTGAAAGCAATCCCGAATAATAAGAGGATTTGGAGCAACCGCATAGTAGTTACATTTTGCATAATTGTTGATCGCCATCAGGGTAGCTGGATTTTACCTTGGTTATTCAAGTCAATTAAATTTCGATACCAATTTATCACGTAACGGCCCAGGGCATAAATTCAAGTATGCGACTTGTGGATATCCAAAGCTTATTGCTACGGGCTTTCTCCATTGATTTTTCTACTAAATCAGACGAACGGGGAAAGACAGTAAGGCTTGATGTTTTAGCAACTGTTTTCGGCATTGTGCTTATGATTTGCTATCCCACAGATGTGGGGAACATTTGTCCAGATGCGTTTAATGCCGGGTTTCCAGCGGTTCATCCCCACGGGTGTGGGGAACATTTTAGAGCATGACTCACCAGCTTTCTTCATGCCGGTTCATCCCCACGGGTGTGGGGAACATCAGAGTATCAAAGTATTTACACCACCAATAAGCGGTTCATCCCCACGGGTGTGGGGAACATTAATGCAGGTTCCACGTTAGGTCATGGGGCTGCGGTTCATCCCCACGGGTGTGGGGAACATTTGATAGCAAGGAATCTGTTGCGGATTGTGAACGGTTCATCCCCACGGGTGTGGGGAACATATCAGTTTCAAGCGATTTTACCGCATTGTCTACGGTTCATCCCCACGGGTGTGGGGAACATCTAAAAATATTTTAGAAGCTATTAAAATTTTTCGGTTCATCCCCACGGGTGTGGGGAACATTCACGTACCCTTACTTTTAATGTTTTGAGTTGCGGTTCATCCCCACGGGTGTGGGGAACATCAGGGATGATCGGTGTTTTTTCATCGTATTTGCGGTTCATCCCCACGGGTGTGGGGAACATAAAAATAAATGGCTGTTGGGAAGCAATGTCAGCGGTTCATCCCCACGGGTGTGGGGAACATAATTAGCATCCTATGCAGAGCTAGATTTGATGCGGTTCATCCCCACGGGTGTGGGGAACATCCGTAAAAGCGTGACTGACTGCAATCTTCGTCCGGTTCATCCCCACGGGTGTGGGGAACATAATGCCGGGCATTGGTTTTGCAGAATCCAAGGCGGTTCATCCCCACGGGTGTGGGGAACATAGCATCATCATTTGTAATCTTTTCAGAGAAGCCGGTTCATCCCCACGGGTGTGGGGAACATGGCGCCTTTTTTTGCTCCATTTTTACAGCGTACGGTTCATCCCCACGGGTGTGGGGAACATAGTTGATGAACATACACCGCACAATAAAACGACGGTTCATCCCCACGGGTGTGGGGAACATTAATTTATTCAATTTAACTTCCAGATCATGCGCGGTTCATCCCCACGGGTGTGGGGAACATCAATTAAATCATTAGATCAGGATTGCATTTGACGGTTCATCCCCACGGGTGTGGGGAACATTTCTTCGCCGCATTCCTCACAGAACCCAGTGCCGGTTCATCCCCACGGGTGTGGGGAACATGTCTCACTGCGTTTTTCACCTGTACTCTTATCCGGTTCATCCCCACGGGTGTGGGGAACATGTATCGGGAAGCGACCTGAATTTAACCACTACGGTTCATCCCCACGGGTGTGGGGAACATAGCGGCACAGGCGTGCGCAAAAGGCATGTCACTGGTTCATCCCCACGGGTGTGGGGAACATGATAACCGGCCGTTTACTTATCGAGGGGTAAACGGTTCATCCCCACGGGTGTGGGGAACATACAGATGACATTATAACGATGTTGTCTATTGTCGGTTCATCCCCACGGGTGTGGGGAACATGGTTGTCCCGGCACGATTCACAATTACATAGGCGGTTCATCCCCACGGGTGTGGGGAACATGACTGGTCATCATGGGAACTGGCACAAATTGACGGTTCATCCCCACGGGTGTGGGGAACATGCTCGTCGGCGCGCCTCCAGCGCGACGAGCTACGGTTCATCCCCACGGGTGTGGGGAACATTTTTTCAGCATGCTTTTTATTATTTTTAATAACGGTTCATCCCCACGGGTGTGGGGAACATCAACTGTGCCGTGTTAAAGATCGTCAGATTTTCGGTTCATCCCCACGGGTGTGGGGAACATCCTCTAATTTTATCTAATCCCAAACTTTTTAACGGTTCATCCCCACGGGTGTGGGGAACATAATAGGTTAATACAGTTAAGTAGCTCGTCGCGCGGTTCATCCCCACGGGTGTGGGGAACATTTAGTAATATGTTGTGCAAGTAATTTGTCACGCGGTTCATCCCCACGGGTGTGGGGAACATAAATTCTTTGTCTTGAGCCGGAATGTCGTTAACGGTTCATCCCCACGGGTGTGGGGAACATTCGGTATTGCTGCTGCTGCAACTCCAATGCGGTTCATCCCCACGGGTGTGGGGAACATTTCAGTCGTTTGCGGAACAGCGACCGTCACATCGGTTCATCCCCACGGGTGTGGGGAACATTAATCAAAACATCGTTAGCCACAACGCCAGCGCGGTTCATCCCCACGGGTGTGGGGAACATTTGATAATCCAGCCGTCTTTAGCCATCAATTCCGGTTCATCCCCACGGGTGTGGGGAACATTTTTGAAGAATTCAAAAAAAGCAACGACGACCGCCGGTTCATCCCCACGGGTGTGGGGAACATAGTCCGGGATTCTCTTTAAGCACTCTTGCCACCGGTTCATCCCCACGGGTGTGGGGAACATCAATTTTTTTTATGCTGTCAGGTAAAACGTCACGGTTCATCCCCACGGGTGTGGGGAACATGCTACAGTTTGTACGGTAGCGGATAAAGTGCGCGGTTCATCCCCACGGGTGTGGGGAACATGGCTTGATTAATTGGCTTGGAAATAGCAAAACCGGTTCATCCCCACGGGTGTGGGGAACATTTCATGGTATCCAGGATAGCCGTGTAATCAGCCGGTTCATCCCCACGGGTGTGGGGAACATACTTGCTATCGGATCAGGCTAATAACTTGATTCGGTTCATCCCCACGGGTGTGGGGAACATCAAAAGGTGAATATCATGGCAACACAAATAAACGGTTCATCCCCACGGGTGTGGGGAACATGATTTCTTTCGCCATATAGCGGCGCTCCAGTTCGGTTCATCCCCACGGGTGTGGGGAACATCACCATATCCTGGCCGCCTTTATCCTTGCGGCCGGTTCATCCCCACGGGTGTGGGGAACATCCAGTCGTTAGAGTTTTCATAGACCATCATTTCGGTTCATCCCCACGGGTGTGGGGAACATTCGACACTGCATTTGATGTACGATTATTCATACGGTTCATCCCCACGGGTGTGGGGAACATGTGTGGGGTGGAGATAAGTCGGCTCAAGGGGTCGGTTCATCCCCACGGGTGTGGGGAACATCACTATGTCTCTTGGTTCAATCAAGATGCATTCGGTTCATCCCCACGGGTGTGGGGAACATACTGATCATAACATATTGTTAATCAGACGAAAAAATCGCCTCCCATTTTCCACCAAAAAAACAGTCGTTTTTTTGCCTTAAATTGTTAAAGACCGTTGTCATCTTTTTCGTCTTCGACGGGAGAAAAAGAAACTAATTTCAGGCCGTCAAACTCAACCGGCAGCCGCCGGTTTTTCCCCAAGGTCAAAAAATCAAAACCGGATTCGGTATTAGTGCTCCATGCCATAATCGCGTTACCGTCTTCTATGCCTTTTTCACAAGCTACCCAAAGCATCTCCCTGACTTTGACCGACAAATCGCCGACATAAACGCCCGCGCGAATCTCGATCAGCCAAACCGCCAACCGTCCCCTTAACCGAGGCGGCACATTCTCAACTACGATGACCAACATCGCCAATACTCTCTGGGTTGGGGATTGCTGGAGCGATGTTCTCTTCAGTTGGTTTGGGCAACTCAAGCTCACCTGCGGCCAGTACTTCTTCTATGGTGGGAATGATTTTTCTGAGAATTTTGCTCTGCCGGAAAACATCGCGGCACATTAGCCGCACCTCCCTTTCCGGGTCATGATAATTTTTAGCGGCAATTTTGAAGGCGTGGGGGATGATGTCGTCAAATTTAAACAGATCAGCAATATCGTAAACGAAGGATAACGGTTTTCCGGTGTGGATAAAGCCGATGGCGGGGGCATAACCCGCAGCCAACACCGCCGCTTCTGTAATGCCATACAGACATGCGGTCGCCGAACTGAGGCAGCGGTTGGCCGAATCGCCCGCTTCCCATTGGGTGTAGTCATAATTGCGCCCTTTCCACTCAACGCCAGCCTGTTTGGCCAGCAATTGGTAGATTTTTTTAACGCGTGCGCCTTCAATACCGCGCAACTGTTCAACACTGCGGCGCTCCGGCGGTTTCTCGCCAAAGCGAAGTTCATACATTTTACGCACTACTTTTAAACGCGCATCATCATCCAAGGCTAATTTGGCCTGATATAACAAACGGTCTGACCGGGCGCCGCCTGGCTGTCCTGCTGCATAAAGCCGCACTCCGGCCTCGCCGACCCAAACCAACAAGGTGCCTGCCCTGGCGGCCAAAGCGGCTGCCATGTGCGAAACCCGCGTACCCGGTTCCAGCATAATGCACGCGATACTGCCAACGGGTATGTGAGTGCGGATGCCGGTTTCATCGATGACGACAAACGCGCCGTCCTTGACATCGATTTGGCCTTTTTCTACAAACACCATAGAAACGCGTTCTTTCATGGCGATGGGTTTTAAGGGTGGAAGCATAATTATTCCTTCAATAAGCGGTTTTAGAACAGGTTGTGATTTTTTCAGCGACAGGTTTTAAGATAGCATTGATCAATTAAGCGTATGCAGCCACCAAATAATCAGCAACGACTCATGAACGCTCAGCAAAAATTTTACGGGTATTGTTCGTGTCTTTCGTACGATGCCGGTCGGGGTTTGTAGCCCCGACCGGAGCGTTTGAAGATCTCAATAGCTTTCAAAATGTGAGTAACGGGGTTGCAAACCCCGTCACGCTTGCAGCATTGTGCTAGATTAAGCGTCAATTGGGAAAGCTTCAACTACCCATCAAATTCATTCCCACGGATTGGAGGGCAAACAAAAAATACATTTGCACGTTCCTAATTGATTATTTATCCCCGTAAAATCCGCTGCATGAGCAAGTTTTGCATATCGCGCCGTCCATCGAGTATTGCATGCACTACAACTTTATCGGCAAATATTTCATAAAAAATCCGATAAGGTTTTTCGATAACCTGCCGGTACTGCCGAATCCCTAAAGATAACAACTCCTTGGGTATACTGCCCATATCAGGAAACTCAGCTAAATTGTTTACAGCGGCTTCCAAACTATTAATGATATTACTCGCAACACGCTCACTGACTTCCCAAAGGTAATAATCATTAATATCCAGTAAATCAGCCAATGCAGGCTCAGAAAGAATAACTTCTCGCTTCATGTTAAACCGCGTTGCGCTCGTAATTGCTTAAAAGCATCGGTGCTCGAAACTGTTTTCCCTAAATTGACTGCCTGTTGGCTTTGCGCCAGTATTTTCAACAATGCCAAGGTTTCCTGCATGCGTTCATACTCAGCAACAGATTGAACAACCATAGTGGCTTCGCCGTTTTGAGTAATGATCATCGCTTGGCCGGAATCTTTTAACTCCAAGGCGACCTGCGCTGCATTCGCCTTGAGATAGCTAATCGGCTTAATGTTTTTTGATATATTCATACTATTCTCGTGTATCTTGCAAAGAACTAAATATAAACTAAATTCGGTTGTAATTAAAACTTTGCTAAAGATAGCAGGCCAAAGGCTTTGATGTTCAAAGCCCTTACCCGCATCGCCGCACCAGTAGCAATCCGCAACCAAAGGCCTTTGATCGCCCAATGCCGGTAAATAAAGCTTCCTTGAACTTACTCATATCGGTTATTTGCAGCTCGCCAGTAAAATCTACCGAACTGAAACCTGATTTATCGCCCTTATCTCCTTTTGCTGACAAACTATGCCACTGATAAGCGCTGTTTTGCAGCTTGCTTAAATTGTTGTCATCATTAACCAGCCTAAATCCCAAACGTTCACCCTGATTATTGAACCAATTTTCAAGAGCCCGATCGACACAGGCTTTTATTGTCCATTCCAACAGGTCGGGAAGTTGTCCGCTCTGTTGTAGACGTTCGGCATAAAGTGGATCAGTTTGCAGTATTTCGATAAGCCGCTGGCTGAAAGCTTCTCCGCCTTTATCTAGCAGTAGTCTTTTGTAAACACTCTTTCCCTGTTTGGCTGGCAACTCGGCATCAAGATTTAGTTCTTTAACCAACAATTTTAAAAACTGCTGCTGCGCATCCATGACCACATCATGTTTTTTGCCAAGTCTTGTCACGACTGGATTGGCTCGACACTCAAATGTCAACCGTTGCCCTATTTCCAATTGCGGTTGATAGTCTTTTGAATCAACGTTGAATAATGAGTCATCAGTTTCGACCGGTTTGGTTTGCGATACCAGATAATAGATCGGCTCGCCTCGTACAGTGGGTAAGGCTCCTAACTGCTCTCGCGCAATTTCTTCGCGAAATAAAAAAGTTCTTTGCTTTTCTTCTGGAAATAAAGCCCATAACAAGCGATGAATACCATAAACATTGCCTTCCAGCACTTTACCTAATTGCGATGATTTAAAAATATTGGGTCGGATGCGGACTCTGGAAAAATACATTACGCCCCTCCCGAACAAAATAAATAATGCTCTTGGCGTGGCATAAACTGCCAGCGCTTACGAGATAACGGCTGGTCATGCCGGGTGCGTGTTTGCCGCTTGGTTAAATCCAATGTATCGGAAAAATCTTCCGGCTGTCCTTCCCAGTAATAATAACGATCATCCGGCCGACCCAGCCAGTCATAATCACGTTTAGCCAACGTGCCATCACTTGCTATCGACGTCGGCAGCATCGGTTTATGTTGATAGGCTTTAAACGCGGCAAAATAGTTGGCTTGATCGGTTACAAGCTGCGGCTGCAATGGCGCTGCCAAAGGACAGGATTTACGTCCCAGATACAGGTGATATCTGGGTTGTAACAAAGCCGCCTGAATTTCAGCCAGGGTAAACGGCGCATCAGCTAAAACACGAATCGCAACCAGCGCCAACGCGTCTGTGCGGTATTCGCGGCTGGATAAAATAGTACCCAAACGCTCTTTACCCAAAATCAATTCGTCACGTCGAGTGCGATAAGTAAATTTACCTACTGAGTCGGGCACTTGCGTCGTGTGATAATCACGAAGCAAATTTCCGGCAGTCAATAATTCCACCGCCACTGCGTAATCTTGTTGCAGTTGTTGCTGTTTCTCTTCATCGTCGCGAGCAATGCCCAACGCGGCGCCTAACAAGCCGATAATAGCGGATTTACTGGGGTAATTGGCGGTGTGGCGGTTTTCGCCAACGGCAATTTCACCCCAGCTTGCCATCGGCCCGTATAAACGAAATACCAGAACGTCCATTATTTGCCCCTTTATTGACCAACAAAATCCAGCAGTTCACTTAAAGTACCCTGTTCTTTGGGCACATTCAGCTCACAGCGAGTATCTGCACAGGCACCGTAGACTTTATCGAAACTATCTTTTTGTTTGATAATGGCGGTAATCGAATCAGCGATGAAATCTTGATTCTCTTTGCCAATTGGTTTGAGGTAGGCGATTGACAACGAACGGGGTTGTTGATTGCCCCTTTCAGCCAGCACATACGAGGCATAAGCGCGGGACGCAAAGCTGTTTTGCTTGCCTTCGGGAGCGACTTTAACTGCCGCTTCGGTTAAGGCGCGAATGGCTTTGTTTGCCAATTCTTCATTGCCGTCCAGATTTTTAATCAGCAATTCCCTGTTAATACAGATGTAGGAATAGAACAAACCTGCAGCGAATCGGGTTTCACCGATGTGGGCGGCACCCATATCTTCCAGACCGTTATTGAGATCGTCGACTGCGGTGAAATAATCGTCCTCTATTACCACTGGATGTACGCTGATGGCATGGGCAACTTGGCAGGCGGCTTCAATATTATTTTTTGGTGAATCCGCCAACATTCTTCCCCAAAGAGCCACATCTACGGAAGAAGTTTTATCCCGCAAAATATCCAATTCACTCTGTTCGGGCGAGTTGCCTCGTTTTGCAACTGTTTCAATAAGCTTTGTTATTGCCTCTTGCTCTTCCTGAGTAATAAATGCTAATTGTTCAATTTCGACTCCTTCCATTTTATTAAGCTCTTCAATAGCAAGGCTATTAAACGCGAATCCCTCACAACTTCTTGACGTCCATCGCTTTCTAAGTTTGGATTCAAATTCTTGTTTTTTCTTTTCATCAGTCAATATTTTTTTCAAATCACTGTCTACCAGAACTTTCCTACTTTTTCCAAAAACACCTGCGATCCCAGTAGCCCAATCCACAGCATTTTCATGACTAATTCCTATTGATATCATATCCTTATAAGTTTTAAGCCCAAATAGTTTAGTTCGCTGCCCTTTGCGACCAATCATTGCTTCACTGAATAAATCAGAACTTCGCCATGTTCTTTTCAAACACTGCGAAGAAACCCGCAAGCGATCGTAACCGCCCATCCTGGCGGTTTTTGGACTGCCTTGATCGTCGCGATTTAAATTAGCAGGCGGATAAGCGGTTAATAAATGTAATTGTATAAAACGACCCATGTGGTCTCTCCTTAATCAGAATTTTTAGGTAAAGCAGTAAAATAATCGGTGGCCCAACGAACCGCCAACCGGTTAGCGGGAAGTCGATCAAGCTGATGTTCAAACTCTTTATGCCAATGAATAATGTCATTGGCTAACGAAATAATATTGACATTACCACCCAGCAGCCGAATGGCCCTGATAATCCGGCGATAAAAATCATCGGTGGTCTGGCTTTTTTGTAATTGCTGAAAACGCAATTCGCTCATAGGCGCTTTTTTCCCATCAATCGGTGTTGCCAATTGCTGAGCAAAACGATGATTTGTGTTATTCGATTTAACATGAGCAAGCAAACCAGCTACGGCGGCAGAAACATACAGTCGCTTCTCTCGTTTCTCTTCGGATAATTTTTCAGGAAATTTGTCAGGCATTTTTTCTAAGAAATGAAAAAATGCATTAGTTAGTAAAATATCTTCCGGGCTTTCCGCTCGGCGTAACCGGGCGCGGTCGCCGCGATTTCTATCCAGCGAATCATGCCAAACTATTAAATCGCTTTGTTCTTTATCATTCAGATAATCATATTTCATGAATTCCGTCCCTTTTGTTTATTAAAATCGTTAACATCTTTCAATAATCCTTTTTTATTGGGATATAGCGCACCTAACAAAAAATTTTTTGCTTCTATAACCCGTTTCATATCCTGTTCTTCTATAGCTTCATTTAAAGCATTCTGATCAAAGTATTTAAGGCAATGTTTTTGGATTTCTTTGAGCCACTTTTTATAGATATGCAAAGGCTTACCGGATTTTTGCCCATAATCAATTAATTCATTTATTACCATAGAAAAAGGCAATTCAAGCTGGCTCCAATATTCATCTTCAATACTTTTATAAGCGCTTAAATGGCCAACTTTATTGATACTGCTTTTAACGTGATTCCATGATTGTTTACCATTACCATCGGTTTGCGGTCTAAACCAAGCTCTGATAAGAGCGTAACTGAGTTCGTCCGATAATTTGTAAGCTATTTGTAGAACTTCTGAGACATGGCTTTTTAAAGCATCAATATCGTCAACAGATATATTAAAGGTCGGCATGAGAGACTCATACCAGCATTTGACATTGGCATTATTCGCGTCGTAGCCAAAACACCAAAGTTTAGTTTCGATATTTATATTCGATTTTTCATTGTAAAAATGCTTAACAGCTAAAGCGCGTCCCCAGCGCATTTTTTTATTTTCAGTATCGGCATATTCGTCGTAATTAAGCGCAACCCATTGTCTGAATCCTTCCCCCGCCAATTTTCCAACAACGGGTTTTGGAAATTGGTCTTTTGCAGCTCTACTGTAGGGCGTTAATGGATGCACCCAGCCATTGGTATAATAAACACCATCGGTGACCCTCTGATAATGACTGACACCATCTGAAATCTGTACTCCTGTCAAGTCACATCTACTATCGACTGTTTCAATTTTTAATTTGATGCGCCTTGGCATCGGCCAATAATGTTGTAAAGGATGTGCATCCGAAGGCGAAGTCGGTTCTTTATTAGGACTGACTCGCGTTTTCGCTAACCACGGAAAAATGTTGGATAATTCATGTTTGTTTATATCACCCGGCATTAAATCTATGTCTTCCTGATGAATAATATTCAGCCAAAGTTTCTGCCATAATGTGCTTTGTTGTTTTTCGTCCGGCATTATCAAAGTCGTTAAAGGCGCATTTCCTCTTAACCCTAATCTGTGTTGCCCCCAAGCCAAAACTCCGGTTATTTGCATATTAAACAAAGCCAAAGCTGCCCAGTAAGTGGAGATCAATTCAATTTGTCCGGATTTCACGAAAAGGTCTTTATTACCTTTTCGGGTATTGTCGCTTAACGCCCCACCAATCAAGTCTTCTATAGGTAACCAGTCAGCGTTATCAAAAGCTTCAACATGATTAACTGTATCGGGGTGTTCTTGCATAAAAGATGCGCCATCTGGATTATCCAACTCAAACGCAAACACCACTTTCTCAAAACAGGCCTGCAATTCTTCCGGCTCCGGCATTTCCCGCCAATACTCCAACCATTGTTCTTCATCCTCCGGCGCAAAACAGGTTTGCAGCAAACCGATTAATAACTGGCACAACGCGCCTTGAAAATCCGGCCTCGGTGCGTTGATTTCCACAATCGGATTATCTGGTTCAGCAATTTGCCAAGGGGCGATAGTGTCCGGTTGCCCATTTTGACGAATGACCGGTATCCAGCGGTCGGTGATTAAATTCATGTATTCCCCTTGGCTTCCTGAAGCCGCTAACTACAATTCGGATTCGTCGATGCCGGCCATTTTCATAATCTGCTTCTGCAAGCCTATTTTTAATGCACTGTCGCCATGTACCGGCACGGAAATACGTAGATTATTTCCTGACTTGGCGTAAATATGATGGCTGCCGTTGATGCGCTTTAATTCCCAACCTCGGATTTCCAAAAGACGGCAAAGTCTTTTACCGCTGACCGCCTTCACACGGCTATCTCCATGACCTTGTCGCTTCCTGTTATGGTCGCTTCATCAATATCAACTGACAAACAGCCTTCTACTGCTTCATAAATATTGCCTAGCAATTCATCAAAGGTTTCGCCTTGCGTGACGCACCCGGGTATTGACGGCACTTCAGCCCAATAGCCGCCTTCTTCTGCTTCGTGAACGATTACTTTAAGTTTCATTTATGGTTCCTCATGGTCTAAAGGTTCTGCTATTTTGATACAAAATTCCGATAACTTGGAAATTTCATCAATGACTCCTACTCTCCCGTGTTCATCAGTACACATAAATCTATGGGAAGACCGTCATTCCGGCAGGGATTCACGTCAGGCTATCCTGCCTGACGCCCTTCGGATTAATGCAAATCTGTTCCAGACAGATTTGTGCCGGAATCCAGACTACATGGACGTACACAGTTCGCCATCCTTGGCACTGGATACCCGCTTCCCGGCGAGTATGACGTGTTACGGACACTTGTGTATAAAAATGACTACGCCGAGTGCGCGAACGCTTCAATTTTAGGTGCTTTCTGTTTTGGTAGCTGTTCTTGGTACGTAGACTATCCTATAAATCCATGCCGCGAGGAATAAATAACTTGCCCTTCCTCCAGTGGCAATATCTCAACCCAGCGCAACGCTTTTTGCCCGGTTTTCAAGGTTTCAATCAGTACCTTCAGATTTTCCGGTATCTGTTGCTGTGTTTTTTTCCATTGATGTTCCGGCAATTTAACGGTGCTCAACGCCCATTCATAAGACTCCGCTTTGGCATAAGGTTTTAATTGGCCGTTTTCAACAATGGCAAGCGCCACAGAGACGGCTTCTTCTTCCGTTAAGCGGGTCGGTATTCTGGTTTCTTCATCCCAGTCGCCGCTGGAACGGGTATAGCCTTTGTTGAGTTTGAGCACGTTCAGATCAGCCATGCTTTTTTGCATCATGGCGTTGCTTTCGGCCTGCATAGAACCGTCCAACAGTACATCCGGTATTTCCTCTTCGGCATCAAATGAATACACGCCTTCAATTAAATCTCTCGCATCATCGGGCATGGTGAATTGGCCTCGCCCAACCAAAAGTTTCGCCGTCAACCAAAGCTGACCAATATGTTGATAAACTGCCTGTGTTCCGGCATGATCCGGTTTCAGCCAATTTATATCGGCGTCTTCTATCGGGTCTGGTGAAAACAGGTAAAGCGTCGGCGTGCCTCGGAAGTCTTTTGCGCCTTCCTGCCTAATCCGGTTGCCTTGCGCATCCCGGACATGACGCATCAATCTTCCCGCCCGCTGAATGATCAAATCGATGGGCGCCAAATCGGTAATCATCACATCAAAATCCAAATCCAGTGATTGCTCAACCACTTGCGTGGCTATCAACAACTGACCTTTTCTATGTTCAGGCGTAGAGTCATCGCCAAAGTATTCCAGCGTCCTGTTTTCAATTTCTTGACGATCGATCATCGCAAAGCGGCTGTGAAAAAGGCTTAGTCGATTCGAAGCAATACCGGCATCCAATAAATCTTGATATGACTGTCTGGCGGATTTTACCGTGTTGCGTATCCAGCACGCGCAGTGACCAGCGGCAACAGCCAACTTAATTTGTGCAATGACTTCTTCTTCGTTATTCAGGCGTTGAATGTTGACAGTACGCTTAACTGCTTCGCGGGTATCTATCGACTGCTCAATGGTTGGGGCCGGGGTATGTGTTGCTAAAGGATAGGGAGCAGGATCACTCAGCGCCGGAGCATTTTGTCCCAAGCCTTTATAAAAAGCGTTAACAAGCCCTTCACGCATGGTTTGCGGCAAGGTTGCCGATAACAAAATCACACTGCCGCCTTGTCTGGCATGGGCTTCGAGCAACGCATTCAGCAGTTTTTGCATGTAGTTGTCGTAAGCATGGACTTCGTCTACCAGTAGCACTTTATGACCCAGACCCAACAAGCGTAGAGATTGATGGCGTGCTGGCAAAATGGCTAACAAAGCTTGATCCAATGTACCAACGCCCACATCGGCCAATAATGCTTTTTTTCGGCTGTCAGCAAGCCAAGCGTTGCAATAGGCGGTCGCGCTTAATTCCTGATCCTCCTCGTTTTTTCCATTCAGATAATCGCCGTCTGTTATCGATTGCTTGGCCAAAACAACAGAATCCTGAAAAGCATGGGATAACTCGCGGGCGCCATGAGCCAAAATCAATGACGGCTCGCTACCCGATTGATAAAACTTACGATAAACGCTGCCCAGTCTTTTATACATGGCATTGGCAGTCGCCATAGTAGGTAAGGCAATATATAAACCATCCGCCAAGCCTTGCGCCATCAAGCGCTGTGTTAAAATCAAGGCGGCTTCGGTTTTTCCGGCTCCAGTGACATCTTCCAAAATAAACAGTTGCGGTTGCTCGGTGAGCGGTTCGGCAATGGCATAATACTGCAACGGCGTAGGTTGCTGGATAAAAGGAAACAGGCTTTCGAAGGTTTGAAATGCATTAACATCAGGCGTTTTTGGTAAAGCACCGATAGCCTCTTTTGCTTTTTCTAAAGCAATTTCATCCCAATACACGTTTAATTCTTTAGGCTTGTCGTAATAAGTAAAGTAGTATTGATTGGAGCCCAACCAATCTGCTAATACTGCAATACCTGCCAATTGCCACGATACGGGATTCAGCCTCTTTTTAAGCGCTTTGTCCTGTAACGGCCGGAAGTCGAAATCGGCAAGGAAAAATATGGTGGTATCCTGAACAAATGCCATTGCCGCTTGCTCGTCTACAACTTCAAAAAAATTACGCGTTCGTAAATTCGTTTTGGGCGGCATACCATGATGGCCTGTGACTATTTCCAGCCAGGGCTCTAAATGATCTAAGCATCCTTTACTAACAGAACCAGCGGATTCACTGTATGGTATGTGTTCAAGGAGTTTGGTTTGCAGTGTTTCTCGCCAAAGACAAAAACCCAAACTATCGTGTCGCTCAGAATAAGACATTCTGGGATTGGCTTTTACCAAATCGGCGGATAAATCCTGCCTTAAGCCCTGAAAAGCTTGTGCAAATTTACCCAGATCGTGCAACGCCAAACAAAAAACAAATAATTTTCTTAGCCATTCTGGCTCTACGTCCAATTGCTTTGCTAATTGTTTACAAAGCGGCTTATCGGGCGCTAATAAGTGCCACCCCACAGCCGCCACATCCAGACAATGATACGGCAGCAAATGATAAGCCGCCCCGTTTTCATTGTCTGAACGGGCCTTGCCCCAATACCTGTAATACAGCTTTTCCGTCATGTTTCCGCCCTAACGTTTGGTTTGATTCTTATTATCCACCTTTACAACCTCATTTCGTGAGGTTGTAATTTATTTTTTATAAATTTTTTGCATGGGTGCCATTTGTTTGATGACTGCTTCACGCACGAACTCAGGCGCGTGAACTTCCACTTCCTCGCCGCTTATAAAGAGTAAAGGCGCGCATAGCACGCCCTACATATGCAGGACAAAACCTATAAACTAAACCTTAGGGTTGAAAAAACTTTCAATTTCAAATTGTTGGTTAATGTGGCAGGGCAGAAACGTTGCGGACGGATTTGTAAACCCCATCCAGCTAAAGCATGGCGTTCTGTGAATAATTTGAACGTATTTTTATTTCATTAAATGCGAAAACTCGCCGTAAACAATCTCTCTTTTTGCAATCAATACAACATAAAGCCAGTCATCATCGTAGCGGTAGATAATGCGATATTTACCGGAGCGAATACGTAGATACTCGGGATGCCCCACTATTTTTAGCGAATCCGGGGATTGCGGACCATGCAATAAGCCAAGTAATTTAGCCTTTATCGCTTTGGCAATACGGACATCTGATTGAGCCAGTTTAAGCAAGCTCTTTTCAGAGGATTTGGTAAAATCAATCCGCCGCATTAAATGCTATCCAATAAAGACTGGCTGGCGTCAACGCCAATAAATCCTTCTTGTTCTGCTCTTACAGCTAAGTCATTCAAGCATTTATCTTCAAAAGCGATTAACTCCTGGTAACGTTCCGCTGACAAGATAACAGCAAAATCCTTTTGATGTTTTTGAATAACAACAGGTTCTGTCAAAATCTTGTTTAGCATATCGCCAAAATTTTGTTTAGCTTGCGTTGCGTTAATCGTTTTCATTGGACTCTCCTGATAAAATGTTCATTTTGTCTATTTTAATTATTTTATTTCGATAAACCTAATGGTTTTCAATAAAAACCTCTTTATTTTTTAATACATTTTTTGCATGGCCGCTATTTGCTGGATAACCGCCTCTCGCAAGAACTCAGGCGTTTTAACTTTTACTTCGGCCCCATGCTTGAGGATGTCCATGATTAATTCGCGGCTGTCGTTAAGGGGGTGCTGAGCTGGTAGTTGCCATTTTCCAGCCATTGGCCTTGTTGGTTGGGATGCCAGCTTTCGTCGGCGACCCATTTGGCTCTGGATTTTGAGAATTCCAGTACGGCGATGTATTGGGCGGCGCCGCTGAAGATGCCATAAGATGAAGTGAGAAATTGTTCCAGTTGCTTAGAGTCAATGGCTTTGGCGGCTTGATGATCCAGTATTTTTGACAAGCTGATGTTATCGATGGCAAATACCCGCAGTTCATTACGATGATGACAAAAGGCGGCGATGTACCAGTTATCCCGGTAGTAGATCAGTTGTTGTGATGAAATGGTCCGGTCAGTTTGGGTGGCCTTTTCGCCTCTGCCGTTATAGTGGATGTTGATTTGTTTGCCGTTAAACAAGGCAGCGGCGGTTTTTTTTTGAATTGGGCGTCGTCTTTTAAGCGCCGCCCGATGGAAAGGAGTTTTATTTTTTGAGGGATATCGGGGGGTGGATGGTGCTGTATTTTAAACAGGTCGTCGATTCTTTGTTGCAGCCGGGTTATCTGCTGGCTGAGGATGCCGGGACTGATGTTTTGCAGGATTTGATGACAAATGAGCAGGCCGTTAAGTTCTTCGGCACTAAACCATAAGCCGGGCAGTTCGTAGGGCTTATCTGCGTGTTGTTGATTGTAAAAGTAGCCCCGCCGCTGCCTGTCATAGTCCAATGGGGCATTGAGATAATTCCGTAACTCTTCAATGCAGCGGGTTGCAGTGGCTTTTGAACATTCCAGTTTGTCCATGATTGCCGTTACCGGAATCGGCGTTCGCCGGTTGGTTAAAAGCCCATGCAGCCGGTAAATCCTGTCGAAACGATCCATTGTATTCCTGTGGTATTAATCACCCGGATGAAGTCGTGTTAAACGTCCCGGAACATATAGCCGCTTATTTATAGCCGAGGATAGCGCATGACCCTTTATAAACGTTATATCATGTCCGTTCCTGTTCTTTATTGTTCCAAGGTTACGAAGGCTAGCTTCGAGATACCCGCATGTTGCACGATTGCCATCACTTCGGCGAGTTTGGCATAAACGACGGTTTTATCCGCGTATAAATGCACACCGATTTCAGGATTTTTTGCCAATTCGGCTTTTAAAGCGATTTCAAGCGCGGCTAAATCAGCGACCGGACTTTTATTGATGGTCATTGCGCCTTGCGCGTCGATCCCCAGTTGCAGCGGCTGGGCATTGATATCAGCGGTGGTTGCGGCGGTTTTCGGCAAGGTGACATGGACGGATTGCGTCAGTAGCGGCGCGGTGACCAGTAAAATAATCACCAGCACGAGCATCACATCCACTAAAGGCGTGACGTTAATTTCGCTCATCGCGCTTTCATCTTCGGATTGGGGTTTAAAAGCCATCGGTTATGCCTCCTCATTCTTAGTATCCAAAGCGACGGATAAAAAACTGGCGACAAAATTTTCCAGGCGGGTGCGTTGCACTTTTACGCGACGGAGAAAAAAGTTATACGCCAGCACAGCAGGCACCGCGACGGCAATACCGACGGCGGTGGCGACTAACGCATCGCCAATCGGGCCTGCTACTACATCCAAACTGGTTGAGCCGCTGGCGGTAATTTCATGCATTGCATGCATAATGCCCAACACTGTGCCAAATAAACCGACAAAAGGCGCGGTGCTGCCGATACTTGCCAGAATCGTTAAACCGCTTTCCATGGCATGTTGTTCCTGTTGCAATTGCACGCGCAAGGCCTGTTCCAACAATTCTGTCGAGTCGCCGCGATGTTTAAGCATTTTACCCGCTGAACGCTGGTGTTCCTCAAGCCATGTCAAGCCTTGATATGCAAGCCGGGCTTGCGAACCTTTGGCCAATTCGGGCGGTAAGGATTTTACTTCCTTTAAATCGGCCAATTTCCAAAACGCATTTTCAAAGCGTTCATTGCAATGGCGGTTGTGAATAAATTGCCAGATTTTGAAAAATATTAACGTCCATGTCGTAACTGAAAAAACCAGCAGCGTATAAAGCGTTCCATCAATAATGAGTTGGGGGGAGAGATTAGTAAACATTTTGGTCTTGATCCTTGTATAACATTTTAAGAGTTAGTTTTCGAGTTTAAATTGTAACCGTTGCACGGCGCGTTGCGGGACGGCGACGCCGTTGACCATTTTTTCTTTAAATTTCCATTGGCTAATTGCAGTAAGCGCAGCGTCATTAAATATATCTTCGGGTTCCGAGCCTACCACGACGGCGTTATCGACTGAACCATCTGTTTGAATGGTAAATTCGACTTTTACCCAACCCTCAATATGCCGGCTGGCAGCCCTGGCAGGGTATTTCGGCGGCACACGAAGCAATGGCACAACACCTGAAACGATTGTTTTGCTGTCATCGCGTTCATGCCCTGTGGCTGCCGGAGGCGTCTTGGCCGTCGCGCGAGAATTTGCTGAAGGTGCGGCAGCAGGTGCTGGGGCAACAACGGGTGATGCCGGTTTGGCAGACGTGACCGGTGGTGTCGGCTCAAATTTTGGCACAGGTATAATGTCTTTTATTTCAGTTGGCTGTGTTTTAGGCGCTGGCGGAGGTTTCTTTGCCACAACCGGTTTTTTTATCGGTTGAAGCGGTTTTACGGCGGCTTTAGGTTTTATGGGTTCTTTTTTGGTGGGCGGAGGTTCTTTTGCGGCTTGTTTTAACATGGGTTTAGGTGCCGGCAATAGGGCCACTTCCATGATGACAACCGGTTTTGCAGGTTCCGTTTTAGGCGACTTCAATAGGTACAAAGCTAAAAAAATGTGCAGCGCCAAAACCACCGCCAACAGCAAACCCGCAACAAGCCGGGATTTATTCTTTTGATCCAATAAATTAGGCGTCGGGTAGTTGAAGTAAATGCTGTTTGTTGAAGACATGAAAACGATGGCGGTTTGTAGCGTGTTACTGGACAGGAATGGGGGGCAATTATAACCAATTGCTAAAAAAATAGCCTGTTATCTGAATTCAGGATGCCGGGATAGGCAAATGGAGCGAATCGAAACCTAACGCAAATGGAAAATATCATGCGCGGGAACCGGTTAAACTCTTTTGCTATTGGCTTCTAAAAATATTAAGATCATTTTTTATAAAATTATTGTCTCCCGAAAAAAAAGACCATTTAAATCATCCTATCCGGGTCCAGATCCGGAGGGACAATCGATGCCATTACGCCGCTATTTTTTGACGGCAGGCGCTGCTGCTGCGTTTGTCGGCGGCAGTTTGTTTGCCGGCTGTGCGTGCTGCGCATGCCCAGTCCCAGTCGGTAGTAAGGGTCGCGCGATGGTTTTGGGTGGCAAGGTGCCTGGATATTTTCAGGCGTTTAAGAATAATGGGGGTCGCTCTACCAATCCCAAGCCGGGGACGAATATTATGTCGCCGGAACCGATTGGCCAAGCTATGCGGGATGGCTCGCCCAAAGGTCAATTGTACCCGGCAGGCTTCAAGAAAATCCGGGGTTGATTCTTTGGTTATTGCGGTTTTTTAACGGGTCAATAAAATTATTTTTAACACAGAGCTTTCCAAAGTTTCCATCAACACTCGCTGGAGTTACATTATGAATTCATCTAATATTCCGACCGGGCCTAATCTCGCGAGTCAAAAACAACTGGAAGAATTACAACACATCAATTTACAATTAGCCTCGCTGGGTCAACCAACTTGCGAAGTTGAAGGTGATCAGCAATATCTCAAAATTGCAGATAGCTTGTTGAAAAATTATTCCCAACAGCGTCGTCTCCTTGCCAAGTACCGTTGCCCGGCAGATCAACGTATTCAGGATTTTCTTAACGCTTACTTTCATGAAAATGGGTTGGACGCTTCAATTCGCATACCCGGCGAGACTTTTGTATTGGAACATAAAGGTTTGGCCAGGGAGCTGTCACTGCCTTTTCAGCACAATGAATTTCATTCGGCGTATGTTGATTCTTTCCGGTTGATGCAGGGGCAGGGGGTTCTGCATAATCCACAAAATGACCGTCGCACCACTAAAGGGGTATTTCACATTGTTGCCGGAGGACTTCCTGTCCCCGCTGATAAGAACGAAGTGCCGGTAGCGGCTTATGCGGAACTGTTGCGTATAGCCCTGTCTCCTCCAGATGATTTGCTATGCCTGCCGTTCACCAGTAAGCAAGAGCATTCTGCAACACTTTGGCTGTCCCTATTAATCAGGCCTATAGTGGTTCCCGAAATTCCTGGCTTAAGTCCTGAGAAAACCATGGAAACCCGTTTTTTTGCACCCGGTGGCTTAGTCGCAAATCTGGATTTTATAGAATCTATTTTTGATAATGCAGGCGATCCATTTCTTCCTCAGAACGATGCCGCACTGGATATTGATCACTGGACCGGCCATACCGGCTGTATCATTCTTGCGCCGCATCTGGTGGGATGCCGTAAACAGGCTATCGGCCTTCCCCACTATAAGGATGCCACCGGGCGTCAGCGCAAAGATGGCATGTGCTGGCAAAATGAGGATGAGCTCTACAACGAGGGTAAGCCGTTTAAACTGGTATGCCGAAATATGCAGGGTGTTATTGTCACGTTGATTGCCGATAACTATTTTGGTTACAGTAAAAAGGAAATTAAATCCCAAATCAGCTATTCCGCCAACTTGTTCGGCGGCTGTGAAGAGGAGCATTCGGGAGGCGCATTGGCTTTTCCAAGAGCTATTCTGGGGGAAATTTATTTGCCTCAGAGCACCGATATTGATGAGCGTTATTCTTTCGACAAGCTTTGCCAACTGTTAGGCCCGGCCATAGTTCATAAAACTGAAGGCTATGCAATAGATAAAAAGCATCCCACTATTATTTTTATACCAGACACAGCTCAAATTAATATCCAGCTACAGCAGATAGATTGGCTGCGCGATGGTATTGCCTACTCAATAAAACTGCTGATCAATCACACTTATATTTATCCAAATGGCTTTAGAGTCCACATGGAGCGTCATCCCAACGCCCCAAGCTGGCGTCTGGTCGGCACTTTTCCCGAAGGCACCTTTTGCCATAAACCGAGTACCGTATCGGGGGGCGGCAAGTCGGAAATCTCCAAGTCAATTGCTGGAGCCATTATTTCCGGCGCTGTTTTTGTCGATGATTTTGATAAAGACATGGACAGGATTGCCGATATTTTTGAATATGATTATTCCGGCCGGTTTCGTGATCCCGCGCGGAATGGCATAGATCAACGCAGACTGCTCAGTAATAAACGCACGCTAGGCTCGGTCATCAAACTATTGACACCCTCCGTCACCGAGTATTCTCCTGAGTATAATCATTGGCTTACGCAGATTCCCCAGCACATTTGGGCGCTGACGCTAATGATAAAACGGTTTTACAAAGCCGAATGGGGGCAAAACTGGCGTGAACATTTTTCTGTCGATCTGGTAAATGGCTATCCAGGAAACGAGTTGAAATACCATGGCCGTAAACTGATCGCAAGCTATCTACGGGTTGGTTTCGACAGTAACGGCGCCTGGCGGGTTTTCAAGTTAAGACAGGACTTTATGGCTTCGGTTAAAGTTCAATTGGAAGATGATATTAGTGTATCGACCGTTGTGCCGGTGCGTTTGCTTTCAGGGCTAAACCCCGACTATAAAAACCCTAGCGTTAAGCTGGTCGAAAACTGCGAGCAAAGTTTGTTTCAACGCCCGGATGACGCAGTACATCGGGGCGCAGATTTACAGACTGAACTTGATTTATCGGGCACAGACAATTTTATTTCCAATTTTCAGCCCCTTACTCCCAAATATGCCCGTGAACTGATGGAAGACGTCATTCATTTCGACGAATTCAGTAAGCCGATGCAGAACGTCATTAGCCAGGCGGCGCAAGGCAAGGATGGTGAATATTTTGTATCTTCAGCCCATCCGCGATTGGTGGATGGCATACCTAGCCTTAATGTGCGTTACTTACAACTGCGTCCCGATTTGGTTAGCCCGGTTACACGCTATCTTTCAGAACTATCAACGCGACTGGCGCGCAGATTGAGGAATGATGAGGCGGTTCATTTTCCGGTTAACGCGGTGCTACCGGGACGCCGCAATAATCCGCGAGATCTGGCTACAGGAATCAGGCCACTGGCCATTTACAATCCAATCCATTATCAGGAGTTGCCGGAGCTGTTCATGGATTTTATTTGCAGTCTGACCGGTAAGTCTCCGTCGACCACCGGCGCCGGTTCCGAAGGCGCACTGACCAAAGGGCCGTTTAATGCACTAAGCACCACCGCCGACCTGAATACCGCTCTGGTATCTTACGTATTGTGCGGCTATGATGGCTATTCAACTGCGGCCGGCTATATTGGCTCCCAGCGCCGGATCGATCATGACATTACCTTGTTGATCCCTGAAATCTGGTCACGTTTGCCGGTTGATCAGCGCGAGCCACGCTATCTCATAGAACAGGGTCAGTTGGAAAAACTGGAGGATTTTGAGTATGAGGGGCGTACTGTTTATGCCAGCCGGTTAGGTTATCGCATCACGGAGCGTTTTGTGCATACTAATTTTGGCAAAGTGTTCGATTATCCAACGGCCGTATTTGATGAAGCCATGTTGAAGCCGGAACTTCAGGATTTGGCCAGTTTCGTTGATGGCGTCAACAATGTTTATGAAGCGCAGCAACGGGTTGCCCAAACCTATTTTCTGGATGGGTCAATCGATGATGCCTGCCCACCGCTAAAAGCGCTTATTCACATCATGGCCAACGGTAGCTATGAGGGCAAATCCATCAATGATCCGGCTATCCGTTCAATGTTCACCCGCGATTATGTATTGGGAAGTGACTGGTATCAAGAGCGGCTAAAAATCAAGCAGCAACGGGATGGTATGCTTTGGCAACAACACCGGGACTATATCTTGCAGCGCATGAATGAAACCGAGCAGACTGATTCATTTGACGAAGCATTGACCCATAAGCTTGCTACCACTGAGCGGATGCTTGCGCATATTTTACAACCGTCTTATCTCGATAGCCTGCAAGGCACGCTAGGCGCGGATTGGGTGCATCGTCCGGACGCTCAGCAATCAAAATAACGCGCTTAAGCTTTTGTATCCTCCCCTGTAGAGACGCAATATTTTGCGTCTTTACGATAAGGTTATTTTGTCATCGATTCTAATTTGAAAGCCAAAAGCCGTACCATTTCCCATTAACTATTTCCTGGCGTAACCAACAATGAACGATTCAAAATCTCAGTCCGCTTCAAACCCTGGCGTGTTAATTCCGGTCAATCCTGTCATTGAGGATTATATGCGCGGTATGCTGGATCATACCGATCATCCTGCGCTGATAGAAATGGAAATGCTGGCGCAAAAGAGTAACTTCCCTATTGTTGGCCGGCTAGTGGGTGTTTTCCTGGAAACAATGGCAAAAATGATCAATGCCCGTCGGGTATTTGAATTCGGCAGCGGTTATGGCTATTCCGCCTACTGGTTTGCCAAAGCTGTAGGCTCCACAGGCCAAGTGATTTGCAGCGAAGCAGATTTTCTCAACAAAGAGAAAGCTGAACACTACCTTGGCGCGGCCAATTTATGGGGCAGGATTGATTTCAGAGCGGGTATGGCCCAAGTTATTTTTGCGCAGACTGACGGATTATTTGATATTTGCTATAACGATGTTGATAAAGGGGATTATCCTGAAATCTGGTTAATGGCAAAAGACCGGATTCGTCCTGGCGGCCTTTATATTGCCGATAATGTGCTTTGGCGGGGCAGGGTAGCCTTGGAGCATTACGCAGATGTGTTTCCCGGTTGGACAGAAGCCGTTCGTGAGCACAATCAACTTATTTTTAATGATCCAGACTTTGACACCTTTATAAATCCGACCCGTGATGGCGTAATCGTTGCCCGCAGAAAGTAAGATATCAATTACTGCCAGTGGATCACGAGTAAATGCCGGCATTTTTCAATAACCTTGACAATAGATTGACTTCATTGGGAGTAGTCGTAGAAAATAGCAGGTTTAGAATTATAAAAACGTAAAAATTGCGCATGGATAACAGCGATTCTTCTCAAGACATTTTGGTTTCTGTCCGCAATTTGTCATTTTCTCGCGGCAATCAGAAAATATTTGACGATATTTCACTGGATTTTGAGCGCGGTAAAATCACCGCCATTATGGGGCCTAGCGGTACCGGCAAAACTACCTTATTAAAGCTTATAGGAGGGCAATTATTTCCTGATCAGGGTTCAATTACTGTAGATGGTCAAAATGTCCATAAGTTACGCCGGACTGAGTTGTACAATTTGCGTAAACGCTTGGGTATGTTGTTTCAAAGCGGTGCTTTATTAACGGACATGAATGTCTATGATAACGTGGCTTTTCCGTTACGGGAACATACGCATCTTACGGAATCCATGATACGAACACTGGTGTTAATGAAACTGCAGGCGGTAGGCTTGAGGGGCGCTCGTAACATGATGCCAAACGAACTTTCCGGCGGCATGGCCAGGCGTATCGCATTGGCTAGGGCGATTGCCCTGGATCCGATGATGATTTTGTACGACGAACCGTTCACCGGTCAAGACCCTATTTCGATGGGCGTATTGGTGCATCTGATTAAGTCCTTGAATAATATCCTGGGCCTGACCAGCATTATCGTCTCTCATGATGTGCATGACACTTCGGCGATTGCTGATTATATTTATGTATTATCGGGCGGCAAAATCGTTGGGGAAGGCACTCCCAAGGAAATCCAGAATTCAGAATCTGAATGGGTGCAGCAATTTATGACCGGCGCCGCTGATGGCCCTGTTCATTTTCATTATCCCGCGAAAGATTACGTTGATGACCTTTTATCGTCTGGAAAACGTTATTAACGTTTAATTGAAGCTAATGTATCCTGTACTCTCTGCTTTTAGCCTTATGTCCGCTGACATTAAAGCCGCCCGCACACGACAATCTCAACGCCTACCGTGTAACATACTATAAAATGATTCAATTTCTACAATATTTGGGTGAAAGTACGCGCACCAGTTTTACCAAGCTGGGGCGGGGAACGTACTTTCTGCTCCAGACCGTTTCCGGCATACTCAGCGTATTGCCTCGCCCCAGATTACTGCTTACCCAGATGTATTCTGTTGGTGTGATGTCTTTTTTGATTATCACCATTTCCGGGCTGTTTGTCGGCATGGTTTTGGGTTTGCAGGGCTATTACACGCTCTCCGATTTTGGTGCGGAAGAAACATTGGGCGTTATGGTGGCAGCCTCCTTGGTCCGAGAGCTGGGGCCGGTTGTTTCCGCCCTTTTATTTGCGGGCAGGGCGGGTTCGGCTTTAACCGCGGAAATTGGTCTTATGAAAGCGACAGAGCAGCTATCAGGCATGGAGATGATGGCGGTTGACCCGATTAAACGCATCATGACGCCGCGCTTTTTGGCCGGTTTAATGTCAATGCCCCTATTGGCGGCCCTCTTCAGCGCAGTGGGTATTATCGGCGGGCAAATAATTGGTTCAGGCTTGCTTGGCGTTGACGAAGGCGCCTATTGGTCGCAAATGCAGGCCAGCATAGATTTTCGGGATGACATTATCAATGGCGTTATCAAAAGTATCGTCTTTGGTTTTGTAACATCCTGGATAGCATTATTTGAAGGTTATGATGCTATTCCGACCTCGGAAGGCGTTAGTCGGGCGACTACGCGTACCGTTGTCAATTCAGCTTTTAGTATTTTAGGTCTGGATTTCATCTTGACCACGCTTATGTTTGGAGACGATTAACATGCAGCACACCAGTACTCAGGACACACTTGTCGGGCTTTTTGTCGCCTCAGGTGTTGTTGGATTGTTTTTTCTTGCCTTGCAAGTCAGTAATTTAAGCTCTTTTGTTGAGGAGGATAGTTATACTATTACTGCGCGTTTTGAAAACTCCGGCGGACTGAAGATTAAATCTCCGGTTTCCGCAGCGGGTGTTAAAATCGGCAAGGTCAGTGCGATTAGTTTTGACCCGAAAACCTACGAATCAGTCGTTCAGATGAATATTAATGCACGATACAACACGATTCCCGACGACACAACCGCCAGTATTTTTACCGCGGGTTTATTAGGCGAGCAGTATGTCAACCTTGAACCGGGTGGTTCGGATGTGTTTTTGAAGAACGATGGCAAGATCGAGATTACCCAATCAGCTATCATTCTCGAAAAAGCGATAGGCCAATTTCTGTTTAAGTCGGCGGAAGAAAAAAAGTGACAGTACTGAGTATTATTGATCAGGGATCAGGGCATTTTATTATTGATGGCGATTTAACTTTTTCAACTATCGACAAGCAGACTGTAAAATCATTTGCGTTTTTAAATGCAGCCAGACATATCACTATTGACCTGGGTCGGGTGGTTTGCACTGATAGCGCGGGTCTTGCGCTAATGATTGAATGGATCAAATATACGCGCCATCGTAGAACGCAAATAACGTTTAAAAATATTCCCGAACAACTTCTCAATCTTGCCAAGCTCAGTGGCTTTGATAAAACCAGCCATTTCGCGGCACAAACTTTAGGGGATCATACTTTCGAGCCCCAACCTTTTACAGAGACAATCTAAAGCACCCACTATGGATAAACTAATTATTACCGGCGGCGCGCGTCTTTCTGGAGAGCTGCGTATTTCCGGGGCGAAAAATGCGGCTTTACCTATCCTGGCAGCCACTCTGCTTTCAGAAACGCCAGTGAGCATTGGTAATATCCCGCACTTGCATGACATTACCACGACCATGGAACTATTGGGTCGCATGGGCGTTCATCTCGTTGTCGATGAGAAAATGAATATCGAAGTCGATAGCAGCACTATCACCAGTTATGAGGCTCCCTACGAACTGGTGAGAACCATGCGTGCGTCGATATTAGTGTTAGGGCCTTTATTGGCGCGGTTTGGCGAGGCTCATGTGTCACTGCCCGGCGGTTGTGCTATTGGCACCCGGCCTGTTAACGTTCATATCAACGGCCTAATCAAGATGGGCGCGGATATTACTGTCGAAAATGGCTTTATTCATGCAAAAGCCGATCGGCTTAAGGGCTGCCGTTTGGTGCTTGAACTGATCACTGTCACTGGTACTGAAAACTTATTGATGGCAGCGGTTCTGGCTGAGGGAACTACTATTATGGAAAACGCAGCCAAAGAACCCGAGGTTACTGATTTAGCCTACTTCCTTAATGCAATGGGAGCTAAAATTTCCGGCATAGGCACGGATGTTCTGGTTATCGAAGGTGTTGAAAAACTCGGCGCAGAAAACCTGCACTATGACATTCTTCCTGACAGGATAGAAACAGGCACCTATCTTATTGCGGCGGCTATAACCGGTGGCAGCGTTAAACTTAAAAATACGCGCCCTGACATTTTGGAAGCTGTGCTGGAAAAGTTGGTTCAAGCGGGCGCTGAGATAACCACCGGGGAAGACTGGGTTCAGCTGGATATGCATGGTAATAGGCCTAAAGCGGTTTCTCTTCGTACGGCGCCTTACCCGGCGTTCCCAACGGATATGCAGGCCCAGTTTATCGCCATGAACTGTATTGCCGAGGGCGTCGGAATTATTACCGAAACCATTTTTGAGAATCGGTTCATGCATGTTCAAGAGCTGCAACGCATGGGTGCTGACATTAGGCTGGAATCCAATACCGCCATTTGCACAGGCGTTAAAAAACTGACTGGCGCGCCGGTCATGTCAACGGATTTAAGAGCCTCCGCAAGTCTTGTGGTGGCCGCCCTGGTTGCCGAAGGCAGCACTCTGGTTGATCGTGTTTATCATATTGATCGCGGTTACGATCATATCGAAGAAAAACTCTCACAGTTAGGCGCCACGATACGTCGTGTTTCAAGGTAAGGTTTAAAATGCTGACCATAGCCGTATCCAAGGGCAGAATTTATGAAGAAGCCTTGCCCTTATTGGCGGAGGCGGGCATTACACCGATTGATGACCCGAAAACCTGCCGTAAGTTAATTCTCGCAACAACCCGTGACGATGTTCAGCTGGTTATTATTCGCGCCACCGATGTGCCTACTTTTGTCGAATATGGCGCGGCGGATTTGGGTATTGCCGGGAAAGATGTGTTGCTGGAACATGGCGCTGAAAGCCTTTACGAACCCTTGGATTTAAACATCGCCTGCTGCCGGTTAATGACTGCCGCGCATAAGGATTCCCCGAAACAACGAGGCCGCATTCGTGTTGCCACCAAATACGTTAAAATCGCCCAGCGTTATTTTGCCAGTAAAGGCATACAGGCCGAAATAATAAAATTGTACGGATCAATGGAGCTTGCGCCGTTAGTCGGTCTTGCCGATTGCATTGTTGACCTGGTGGATACTGGCAACACCTTGAGAGCCAATGATCTTGAGCCGCGTGAACTTATTATGAATATAAGCTCCAGGCTGGTGGTCAATAAGGCGGCCATGAAAATGAAGCATGAGACGATAGCTGAATTACTGGCTCAATTTGAAAAAACCCTGGCAAGCAGGTAAGTCCATGACCCATTTAAACATCACAAAGCTTGATGCCTCATCCGCTGATTTTGACCGGCAATTACGAAATCTGTTGGTTTGGAATGAAACTGACGATTTAGACATTCATCAGCGGGTTTTGACGATTATTGCTGATGTCCGCAAAAATGGAGACAAAGCCGTCATTGACTACACAAACCGCTTTGACCATCGCAATATTTCTAAAGCCGGCGACTTGGAATTGCCCAAAGAAACGCTTAACTCAGCCTGGGAGAAATTGCCGGTTGATCAGGCGCAAGCGCTGCAAGCATCCGCTGACCGTATTCGCGCCTATGCTGAATATCAAAAAATGCAGTCCTGGCAATACACCGAGGCCGACGGCACCGTATTAGGGCAAAAAGTCACTCCGTTGGATCGCGTTGGTCTTTATGTTCCGGGCGGGAAAGCGTCCTATCCTTCCTCTGTATTAATGAACGCCATTCCGGCAAAAGTAGCCGGTGTTGACGAACTGATTATGGTGGTGCCTACCCCGCTGGGTGAAACCAATGAACTGGTTCTGGCGGCGGCTTTCCTGGCCGGTGTTGATCGAATATTTACTATTGGCGGAGCCCAGGCAATTGCGGCGCTGGCTTATGGAACCGAAACTATCCCCGCAGTCGCAAAAATTGTCGGCCCGGGCAATATCTATGTCGCTACCGCCAAAAAACTCGTGTTTGGCAAAGTGGGCATCGACATGATAGCCGGCCCTTCGGAAATTTTGATTATCTGCGACGGTAAAACCAATCCCGACTGGATAGCCATGGATATGTTCTCTCAAGCGGAACACGATGAAAATGCCCAGGCCATTTTAATCAGCGATGACGGTGATTTCCTGGACGTTGTTGAACAAAGCATCAATAAATTATTACCTGACATGGAGCGTGCCGGGATCATCAAAGCATCGCTGTCAACTCGCGGCGCGTTAATCAAGGTTGACAACTTGACGCAGGCCGCCGATGTTGCCAATATGATTGCCCCCGAGCATTTAGAGCTTTCTGTTGCAGACCCCGAAACGTTAAGCGCGCATATTCGACATGCCGGGGCAATTTTTATGGGCCGCTACACAGCTGAAGCCTTGGGTGATTACTGCGCGGGCCCTAATCATGTTTTACCAACCTCAAGCACGGCTCGCTTTTCATCGCCTTTAGGCGTCTATGATTTTCAAAAGCGCTCCAGTCTAATTAACTGTTCTCAAGCTGGAGCCGATACTCTGGGCAGAACGGCATCCGTATTGGCACGCGGTGAAAGTCTGACTGCCCATGCGCGGTCTGCGGAATATAGAATAAAACCAGGTTAAAGGCACAAGGTGAAAGGCGCATTAATTCCAAGTAATTGCCTTGAACCTTGAACCTTGAACCTTGAACCTTGAACCTTGAACCTTGAACCTTGAACCTTGAACCTTGAACCTTGAACCTTGAACCTTGAACCTCACCCCTTTCTGATTTCATCCATTTTTCGCAAAGAAGTCTTGGCGATGGCAGCCTATAAGGTAGCCGATGCGCAGGGATTAATTAAACTGGATGCTATGGAAAATCCGTATAACTGGCCGGAAGACATCAAAAAAGAGTGGCTTGAGGCTCTAAAAGAATGTCAGTTAAACCGCTATCCCGATCCTGAAGCACGCCATCTTGCTCAAACTATTAGACGTTCGAACCAACTGTCTGATCAGTTTGATGTGCTGTTGGGCAATGGGTCGGATGAAATTATTCAATTGCTGTTGATGGCGTTACCTGCAACAGCCAGTGTGTTGGCTCCGGCTCCCGGTTTTGTGATGTACAAACAACTGAGCGACTGTTTGGGGTTAAATTATCTCGGCATTCCTTTGCTTGCCGGCACCTTTGACCTGGATTTGCCAGCCATGCTGGCGGCCATAAAACAGCATCAGCCTTCCGTTATTTTCCTGGCCTATCCCAATAATCCAACGGGTAATTTATTCAGCGAAACAGCTATTCTGGACACCATAAAAGCCGCCAAAGGCTTGGTTGTGATCGATGAAGCTTATGCGCCTTTTGCCCATGCCAGTTTTATCAGTGCACTGGATCAATACGAAAACTTGTTGGTCATGCGTACCGTTTCCAAGCTAGGGCTGGCAGGTTTGCGGCTGGGTTATATCATAGGAAATCCGGCAATCATTGAGCAACTCAATAAAATTCGCCTTCCCTACAATATTAATAGCCTTACGCAAATCAGCGCTGATTTTGCTCTTTCAAATAAGACGCTTTTTGATCAGCAGACTCAAAAAATATGTGCTGAAAGAGCCGTAGTTTTTAAACAGCTTAATGAGCTTGACGGCATTACCGCCTATCCAAGCGCTGCGAATTTTATTCTTTTCAGAACGCCTGAAAATAGAGCGTCCGGGATTTTCCTGTCAATAAAAGAGCAAGGAGTTTTAATCAAAGACATGAGCAGTCAGGGGGGCTTGTTAAGCGATTGCTTGCGGGTTACTATTGGAAAGCCAGAGGAAAATCTGGCCTTTATTGCCGCCTTAAGAAAAAGCCTGTAAGGGAGCGTGCCTGTGCTACTAATCCTTTATCGTAATTTCGGAAAAACAGGCAGTGAGTAGAAATGCAGGCAACATTCCCTTCGTAATTTTGTTTATTTGCGAAGTACGGCAACCAGGAGTTGCGCAAATAGTTATAGCCTAATGGAAAGGTAATGACTGGCAAGTAAGTTAAATGCCAGACAACATCTCAAAGAATTCAATAAGCGCTTCAAATTCACTAGCTTCTAGTGGTATATTGACGCAAAATAAAAATGAGCTGTAAGGCCACGAATAATATCAGGAGAGTTCCATAATGAATAATAAAGGCGTCGATAAGTCTAAGCGCCAGTTTTTAACCACGGCTTTGACCGTGGTTGGCGCTGTCGGCACAGGCTATTTAGCTGTTCCTTTTCTTGCTCAAATGCAGCCTAGCGTCAAAGCAATGGCAGCTGGAGCGCCTGTTGAAGTTGACATTAGTAAAATGGAAGCCGGACAACTGATTAGAGTTGCCTGGCGAGGCAAGCCGGTATGGGTGCTTAATAGAACGCCTGAAGTTCTGGCTACATTAAAGACCCTGGATAACGAGCTTAGAGATCCCCTTTCCAATGAATCTGAGCAGCCTGATTCCAGTAAAAACCCGGTCAGATCCATTAAGCCTGAAATTTTTATTGCTGTGGGGTTATGTACTCATTTAGGTTGCTCCCCCACCTTTCGCCCGGAAATAGCGCCTAATGATCTGGGGGAGAAGTGGAAAGGCGGTTTTTTCTGTCCGTGTCATGGCTCGTGGTTTGATCTGGCAGGTCGCGTCTATCGTGGCGTACCTGCGCCAACCAACCTGGTAATTCCGCCTTATCGCTATGTTACCGATACACTGATAATTATTGGTGAGTCCGCTGAGGAGAAAGCTGCATGAAACCTACCCGTTTAACTGAGTGTGGCAATTGGATCCTGGATCGATTCCCGGTGACCAAGTTCTGGAATGATCACATGGCGCACTATTATGCGCCCAAGAACTTCAACTTTTGGTACTTCTTTGGCTCTTTGGCGTTACTGGTTTTAGTTAACCAGATTCTTACCGGCATTTTGTTGACCATGAACTACAAACCGGATGCAAAACTGGCCTTCGATTCTGTAGAGTACATTATGCGTGATGTGCCTTGGGGCTGGCTTGTGCGCTATATGCATTCAACCGGTTCGTCGGCATTTTTTATCGTAATTTACCTGCACATGTTCAGAGGCATCATGTACGGTTCATTCAAACACCCGCGCGAACTCATCTGGATTTTCGGCATGCTGATTTTTCTTGCATTAATGGCTGAGGCGTTTATGGGGTATTTATTACCCTGGGGGCAAATGTCATACTGGGGCGCACAGGTCATTATTTCATTGTTTAGCGCTATTCCTGTTATAGGCGATGACTTATCGCTGTGGATTAGAGGGGATTATGTTATTGCAGATGCAACGCTGAACCGGTTTTTTGCTTTTCATGTTATTGCCGTGCCTTTGGTTTTGATAATGCTGGTTTTCATGCATTTAGTGGCCCTGCATGAAGTCGGCTCCAACAATCCCGACGGCGTTGAAATCAAGGAATCCAAAGACCCATGGGGACATCCGGTGGATGGTATTCCTTTTCATCCTTATTACACGGTAAAAGACATAGTTGGCGTTGGCGTATTTTTATTGTTTTTCGCAACGGTTATATTTTATATGCCGGAAGTGGGCGGCTATTTTCTCGAACATGCCAACTTCATTCCGGCTGATCCAATGAAAACGCCTGAACACATTGCCCCCGTCTGGTATTTCACGCCGTTTTATTCTATTTTAAGAGCGATTCCAGATAAATTTGCCGGTGTAATTGCTATGGGCAGTTCGATTTTCGTTCTCTTTCTGTTACCTTGGCTGGATCGCTGTAACGTTAAATCAATTCGTTATCGAGGGGGTATTTTCAAAAAAGCCTTGTTGTTGTTTGTGGTCAGTTTTGTGGTATTGGGTTATTTGGGTACTCAGCCAGTAACACCGGTCGCGACAATCATGGCCAGAATTTTTACCGCAATTTATTTTGGTTTTTTTCTGTTAATGCCTATATACACTCGCTGGGAAAAAACCAAGCCTGTGCCAAAAAGCGTGACTCCAGTACCCAGCATTGAGGAGCACTTACATTCTCTTGAGGAGCAATTGCCCGCGTTGATTGAGGAAATTACCGAGTTAAAACCAGTAACTGCTGAAATTGGACATCCTGCTTTTAAAAGCTCTTTTTTTAGCAGAAGGCCCAATCCTGAAGGCATGTACAACGTTATCAGCCGGTTAGCAAAAAAAGCAAAAGGGAGCTTGGATTGATATGAAAAATTTAACAGCATTACTATTATTATTGACCTTGTCTTTTGGGGTTGTGGCCTCGGAAGGAATCGAGCTGAAAGAGGCCAATATCGACCTGTCCGATAGTGATTCATTACAGCGGGGCGCACAGCACTTTGTTACCTATTGTTTGGGCTGTCACTCAGCCAAGCACATGCGTTACTTGCGTATCGCACTCGATCTTGGCGTGGATCAAAAGAAAATGTTAAAAGAGATTGCGCCTGAAGGAGCAAGCATCTATGACCAGCTCCACAGTGCGATGAACAAGCATGATGCGGAAAAATGGTTTGGCACGCAACCGCCCGACTTGTCGTTAATTGCCAGGTCGCGTGGTGCTGATTGGCTGTACACTTATTTAAAAAGCTATTATATTGAGCCAGGCAGCCCTACAGGGGTAAACAATTTGGTTTTCGAGGATACTGCCATGCCTAATCCGCTCTGGCAATTGCAAGGAGAGCAGCATGCAGAACCCAGAAAAACAATATGGGGTGAATATACCAAGTTAGTGCTTGAAGAGCCGGGTACCTTATCGGAAAGAGAATTTGATCGTTTTGTCAACGACTTGGTTAATTTCCTGGTGTATGTCGGTGAACCAGTCCAGCTGGAAAGAGAACGTATCGGCAAATACGTCATATTTTTCTTGCTGATGTTCACAGTGATTGCCTATATGCTGAAAAAGGAATATTGGAAAGACGTCCATTAAATATAAATTTTAGAAAACAGGGACGTTTTCTTACAGCCTCCGATATACCTCTGGATAACGCTAACATCAAAAACGATATCATTTATGCTACAATGGCCTTTTTTATCGCCCTGTAAGTCCCAAAGAGGTTGTTATTCGTGGCAAATATTATTACCCGTAAATCTGTAATGACGCTTTTTTCATCTCCAACATGTGCAATGAGCCATTGTGCCCGCTTTGTTTTACACGAGAAAGCAGTTGCCGCAGACATAGAATATTTTGACCCGACTGATCCGCCCGAGGATTTACTTGAACTTAATCCTAATGGTACATCGCCCACATTGATAGAGCGTGACCTGGTTCTCTATGACTCGCGTATTATTATGGAATATTTAGATGAGCGTTTTCCACATCCTCCTTTACACCAAATGGACCCGGTTTCACGCGCCAATGCCAGAATGCAGATTAAAATAATAGATCAGAACTGGTATCTTTTACTGGATGAAATATTATATTCAGGTGAGAAAAAATCCGCGCGCGCCAAGAAAATGCTCAGGGAAAGCATCCTTTCCAATGCGCCCGTTTTTGCCGATAGACCCTATTTCATGAGTGAAGAATTTTCACTGATCGACTGCGCTATCGCCCCTTTATTATGGCGATTACCAAGTTTAGGCATAGATGTGTCGACGCCGAATGAAGTTATCAATAATTATGCCCAGCGTATATTCAGAAGACCTGCTTTCAAGCGCAGCCTTAGCGAAGCAGAAAAAGAAATGACCGAGCCTTTAAAATAACGATAGAAAATGACCCCTTTAAAGCCTTACTTAATCCGCTCTATTTATGAATGGATCATCGATAACAATCTGACTCCGCATCTACTGGTCGATGCAAAAAATAGCCATGCAATTTTGCCTCAACAATTAGTTGAGGATGGTAAGATACTATTAAATATAAGGCCTGAAGCCATACAAGGGCTTTCGCTAGGCAATAATGAAATTCAATTTAATGCCCGGTTTAGCGGGAAATCCATGCATATTGTGATACCTATCGTCGCGGTGATGGCAATCTATGCAAAAGAAAACGGTAAAGGTATGATTTTCGATCAAGAGGATGAAGGGTCTGATGAAACACCCCCGCCCGAAAATAAGCCGCCGGCTAGACCTGCATTACGCATAGTAAAATAACCATTGACCTTAGCTATGTTCTCCAATGGTTCGGGTATCTTTGAGCAAGACATCCGGTATGGCGACAGCGGATAAGCCATATCAGCTTAACTTACTCATTTGTTCATATTCTTTGAAGCTGCCATGCTTACCAAATAAATCACAGTAACACGTTTCTGAAACGAGGTGCTTTCCTTTTCCGCAGTTAGACATTTGTCGAACCACGCCATTATTTTTTGGTCGTGTAGACGCCCTCCGTGGTTATATTTTTATCCAAAGTTTGATAGCAAGGACGGTTAAGTCTTTGGCAAAATAATTTTGATTCCACATTAAGCTTGGTTGGTGTGTGATCATGCCATAAATGCTGCAAAGTTTGACGCTGCACTATGTCAAAAATCGATAAATATTACCACCTGTATTAATTTTTAGGGACTATCAAAAAATGCATTTGAAGCTTTGTGCAACAGATGGATAGGGATACCTTACTGCCAAAATACTATGTGACTATCCAACCCCAAATTTAAGGAAAACGAATTGAGGTTATTTTTTGCGAGTTACCTTACTTATATTCTTCCTATAGAGATTTACTCTAACATTTCGCAGTTCATCTCCACTAACTTTACACTCTTTAGTAGTGAACTTACAACCAATCTCGCAAGTAGTGAACTTACAACAATCTCGCACGATTAATTCATACACTGTTTACAGCGCAAATAGTTGATCGCTCCTTTTAAGGCTGATCTCAAATTACCAATCTATATTCTGTGACCATGATTATTTAGCTATTCAGTGTTTTTTGGGCACCCTTGCTTTCGCCTGCATTTTCACTTCTCGCATGGCAATGGCAGGACTCCCAACAGCTAACCGGCTGTGATGCCAGTCGCACCGCGCTCCGTTTCCAAGAATTTCAGCGGGCGAAAGCGTTGCTGAAAGTAATGTATAAGTTCAAGGGTTCCCATAGAGATATATGGGAACCCGGAGTCACTCTATTAATTAGTAAATAACATTACCTCCCTGAATCCGTTTAACAGTACTAACCAAGCGGTCGACTTCCTCATAGGTATTGTAGAACGCCAGCGATGGACGTACCGTGCTTTCCAGACCATAACGACGCAAAATAGGCTGTGCGCAATGATGGCCGGTACGCACTGCGATACCCACCTTATTTAAGGCGACACCAATGTCCTGATTGCTGTGCCCTGCCAGCACAAACGACAATACGCTGGTTTTTTCCGCCGCCGTGCCAATCAAACGCAAGCCGGGGATACTCTTCAGCGCCTCCATTGCGTAAACCAGCAATTCATGCTCATAACGCGCGACATTTTGGAGGCCAATTTTGGTCAGGTAGTCAAGCGCCGCCCCCAAGCCTACGGCATCGGCAATATTGCCGGTACCGGCTTCAAAGCGGGCGGGCGGATGTTGATAGATGGTTTTTTCAAAGGTCACATCTTCTATCATGTTGCCGCCGCCTTGCCAAGGCGGCATGGACTCGAGCAGCTCCGCCTTGCCATGCACCGCGCCGATACCGGTTGGGCCGAATATTTTGTGTCCGGAAAAGACACACCAGTCACAATCCAGCGCCTGCACATCGACGTGCAAATGCGAAACCGATTGGGCGGCATCCAGCAGAACACGGGCGCCAACACCATGGGCCATGGCGATGATTTCCTGCGCGGGCGTAACCGTGCCGAGGGCGTTGGACACATGGGTGAACGAGACCAGTTTGGTGCGTGAATTCAGCAGTTTCTGAAATTCACCCAGTAACACCTGGCCGCTGTCATCAACCGGCGCCACGCGCAACTTCGCCCCCGTCACTTCGCTGAGCTGCTGCCACGGCACAATATTGGCATGATGTTCCAGCCAGGTGATAACGATCTCATCACCCGCAACCAGATTTTGCCGCCCCCAGCTTTGCGCAACCAGATTAATGCCCTCCGTGGTGCCACGGACAAAAATAATCTCCTCTGAAGACGGCGCATTGAGAAAACGTGCAACCGTATCACGCGCTTTTTCATACGCATCGGTCGCCCGCGCCGCCAGCTCATGCGCCGCGCGATGAATGTTGGAATTCTCGTGCTCATAGAAGTACGAAACCCGGTCAATCACCACCTGTGGCTTTTGGGTCGTCGCTGCATTATCAAACCAGGCTAACGGATAGCCGTTGACCCGTTCGTTCAGAATCGGAAAATCCCGTCGCACCGCATGGACATCAAAAGGCGGATGCGCAGAAGCAAGACCGGGCGCATTAAAGCCACCGTTTTTCAATTCATCAAGAAAGTAAAATGATGAACCCGGCCCTGCGCTTTCCGGCGTGCTTCCGGAAGGCACCGCAAAAGGCGTGAAAAACTTCAGTAACTCCGCTTCGCCCGGCAGGCCATAGACCTCGGGTGATAGACCCGCAATCAATGAAGCGTCCAGATTACCCAGGGAGCCAGTCAACCCTTGCGCTGCCGTCGAGGACGGAAGGCCGGGAATTGAAATGCTCGCGGGACTTTTTGGAATACTCCCGGTAGCTGCGGTATTGGCCGCGAAAAGTTTTTGCAGTTCCGCTTCAAACACCTGCGGGGAGATAACCGCTTCCACTGATTGGTCGCTATTTGCTGGCGCTTCAACCCTCGATTCCTGTGCCGCCACCGAAGACGGAAAGTCAGGAATTGAACCGGCATCACTACTGGCGGGAATAAGGCTTCCGGTAGGCGGACGCGTCACCAGCAAATTTTGCAATTCAGCGGGTCCGGGCAAGCCAAAGTCATGCGGAAAAATTCCCGCCAGCACTGACGGATCGATACCTGCTAAAGACGACGGCAAACCTTGGGCTGCAACTGACGGCGAATTGCCATAAACCGGCCCCGTATCGAGCGCATCAGGGACACTCTCGAAAGACGGCTTACGCGGCGCAAACAGCTGCCGCAACTCCACCTCGCCTGGCGGACCAAAACCTTGGGGCCTAATGCCACTTACCCCGGATTGGCCAAAGCCAGCCAAGGTTGAAGACAAGCCGCCCGGCACCGCCGAAGCATCCAGTCCCAGCCTTGAACCATCACAGGGCAATGCTGAAAATAGCTCATTGGCGAGCTGAGTCAGATAACCTTCATCGGGCAGCGATGCAGCCCCTAAATTTCCCGTAAAACCATGTTGCGTTAGATTGGCTTGATCAAATTCACTTGTATTCATGATATTTGCCCACTTCGACATTCTCGAGCACTCCGAGCGCATCATCAGTCAACACCGCCAGCGAGCAATACAGCGAGATGAGATAAGAGGCGATCGCTTTGTGATTGATGCCCATGAAACGGACTGAAAGGCCCATGCTCAGTTCGCCGGTCAGGTTAGGCTGGTAAAGACCAACCACGCCTTGACGGCTTTCGCCGGTGCGTAACAGCAAAATGCTGCTTTTGCCATCGACAATTCTGACCTTGTCAGAGGGGATCAACGGCAAGCCGCGCCATGTCAAAAACTGCGAACCGAACAGCGTAACGATAGCGGGTGGTACGCCACGGAAAGTACATTCACGTCCGAAAGCGGCAATGGTTTTCGGATGCGCCAGGAAAAACGCAGGTTCTTTCCAGACGCGGGAAATGAGTTCATCCAGATCATCGGGCGTAGGCGCGCCGGTACCCCCCTTAATGGGCTGCACTTTCTGCGCTGGCGCGACGTTATTGAGCAAGCCGTATTCAGCATTATTAATCAGTTCACTTTCCTGACGCTCTTTAATGGTTTCAATAGTCAAGCGCAATTGTTCATGGATTTGGTTATGCGGGCTGCTGTATAAATCTGAAATACGGGTATGCACGTCAAGGACGGTATTAACGGCATTCAGACGGTACTCCCGGCCCCATTCTTCGTAATCGACAAACGTTTGCGGCAGTTCTTTTTCATCGAGGCTGGAGCAGTCAACATGGAGATCGGTCTCATTCTTGACCTTGTTGACCCGATAAATACCGGCTTCAAGGGGTTTCCATTGCAACAGATGAACCAACCATCGGGGGGTGATGGTTGATAACATGGGGACGGTTTTAGTGGCGTTCGCCAGGGTGCGGGCGGCGACATCGCCTAATGCGGTATGGGTTTGGCCTTCATGGATATCTTCTGACATAACTTTTTCCTTTTGTGATTAAAAAAAATAAAATTTGGTTTTTCCAATCTCCAGATTGGAAACTAGTCTTATGGAAGCTCCTTCTTCCGGTATTTAGAAGCTGGAGCTTCCAGTTTGTAAACTCCCGGCCCAAAGCCCGGAGAATCAGAAAACTTCATATTCCGGCTCCGCCATGAAACAATTCGCTACGTACATACGCCTGAGTGATATTGCTGCCGGGGGGGACGCTATGGGTCAGCCAGACGTTGCCACCGATGGTCGAGCCGCGGCCAATGGTGATGCGCCCCAGGATCGTAGCGCCCGCATAGATGACGACATCATCTTCAACAATAGGGTGTCGCATATTCCCTTTGACAAGCACACCTTTATCGTCTTTTTGGAAGCGTTTGGCGCCCAGAGTGACAGCCTGGTATACGCGCACATGGCGCCCTATAACCGCCGTTTCGCCGATAACCACGCCGGTGCCGTGGTCGATAAAGAAACTCTCGCCGATTTGCGCGCCGGGATGAATGTCAATGCCAGTGGCGGAGTGCGCAATCTCTGAAATAATGCGGGCAACCAGCGGGGCGCCTAATTGATAAAGGATATGCGCAAGCCGGTGATGAATGCTGGCGGTAATGCCCGGATAACAAACCAGCACTTCGTCAGGGCTTCTTGCGGCAGGGTCGCCTTCGAATGCCGCTTGAATATCGCTGTCAACCAACGCTCTTACCGCAGGCAACTGCGCGGCAAACTGGCGGGCAATAATAATAGACTGCTCCGTAGCCTCTTTATCGACACCTTGATGCCCGGAAATGAACTGGAGCTCGCGGCGGATTTGCTTAAAAAGCTCGCGTAGCGAGGATTCGAGGGTATGGCCGACAAAGTAATCGATGCCTTCGTCATTCAGATCGGGCAGTCCCAGACGATTTGGAAACAAAACCGCGCACAGGCCTTCCAAAATTTTTTGCAGCTCTTTTCGTGATGGCAGTTTGGGCGGTTTGTCGCGCCGGCTCCGGGTTTCCAGCGATTGCACGCGCAGATCACGCAATTGCGCAACGATCGCATCGATACCCCACTCATACTTGCCGTTTAAATAGGTCGTATCGTTCATGCCGAAAATCCACTGGCATCGAAAATACCTTCGAACAAAGGCGAACTTAAATAACGTTCGCCGGAATCCGGCAACACAACGACGATGGTTTTACCGGCATTTCCTGGGCGCTTGGCGACGCGTACCGCCACGGCGACCGCTGCGCCACAGGAAATGCCGGAAAGTATGCCTTCTTCCCTGGCAAGACGGCGTGCGTATTCGATGGCTTCTTCGTTACTGACCTGTTCGATTTCATCAACCAACGAGAGATCAAGTACGCCTGGGACAAAGCCTGCGCCGATGCCTTGAATCTTGTGTGGCCCGGGTTGAAGGGGCTCGCCAGCACGAAACTGGGTCAGCACCGGACTTGCCGCCGGTTCCACCGCAATTGAAATAATCGCTTTGCCTTGGGTCTGTTTGATATAGCGGGAAACACCGGTAATTGTCCCGCCAGTACCAACGCCTGACACAAAAATGTCAATCGCGCCATCGGTGTCGTTCCATATTTCGGGCCCGGTGGTTTGTTCATGAATCGCCGGGTTGGCGGGGTTTTTAAACTGCTGTAGCAATACATAACGATCCGGATCGGAGGCCGTTATTTCTTCGGCTTTAGCGATAGCGCCGCTCATGCCTTTGGGTCCTTCCGTCAACACCAGTTTGGCGCCATAAGCGATCAACAGCTTGCGACGTTCCAGACTCATGGTTTCCGGCATGGTCAAGGTCAATGGCGTGCCTCTCGCGGCTGCAACAAACGCCAGCGCAATGCCGGTGTTGCCACTGGTGGGCTCAACGATTTCCTTGCCGGGACCGAGCAAGCCACGCTGCTCGGCATCCCAGATCATCGCCGCGCCAATCCGGCATTTAACCGAATAAGCGGGATTACGCCCTTCAATTTTTGCCAGAACAGTAGCGGGCGCGCCATCGGTGATGCGATTGAGGCGCACCAGGGGGGTGTTTCCTATGGAATGGGAATTGTCTTCGTACCAATGTGACATAAAAGTCTCCTATTATTTGTTAGCTAAACTGATTCATGTAGTCAAAATTTGGCCAAAAAAAAAGCCAATGGTCATTATAGACTCACTGGCTTCCGGTTGTCCGGTCAGCTTGTTGATTCAGTTCAAACTACTTTATAACTAATATTTTGTCAATGAATATAGATTCCCTATAAACAAAACTAGCTATCGCCTCAACATTTTTTAATTTCTTTAGCCGCTAGCAGCAACTCAGCAATAAAATGCTGACTGTATAATGGCAAATAATTGTGTTTTAAGTACGCAATTTTGGTCCTTGAGCTGGGAATGAGATGCGATAAATCCCGCGCCACCAAATCGCTATCTGTAATGGGGTCATAGGCCATTGCGGTGATAAGGCCGACCCCCATGTTTAAGCGGACATACGTTTTTATGACATCCGTATCAGCGGCCGCCAGCGTAATATCCAGTTCTAACCCAGTATTTTTAAAGGCGCTCTCAATATTTGACCGTCCGGTATACCCAAAGCTATAGGTAAGGATGGGGAAAGCTGCCAGCCGCTCAAGGGTAATATCGCCTTCGCTTAGCGGATGCTGTTGCGGCACTACCAGTGCATGATGCCATTCATAGCAGTTTTCAATAACCAGATCAGACTCTTGATCGACTTTTTCCGTACAAATGGCAATATCCGCTTTACGCGCGTGCAACTGGTCAATAAGTTGGTCAGGCGACGATTGGACCATATAAATTTTGACCCCCGGATATTTTTCTCTGAACCGTTGAATCGGCACCGGTAAAAAATACTTGGCCTGGGTGTGGGTGGTTGCGATGTGCAAAATACCCTGGTTGCTGTCAAGATAATCGGCGGCTATGTTTTGAATATTAGTCTTGGCCCGATTGATAGTAGCAACCTCCTCCATAATGCGTATCCCCAAGGTCGTCATGCCGACCAGTTTCTTGCCCTGTCTGTCAAATAAAGGCGAGCCTAGCTCCGATTCAAAAAGTTGCAATTGCCGACTCACCGCCGATTGCACAATGTGCATTTTTTCTGCTGCTTTTGAAAGATTTAAATTGGTTTCTTGAAGCACGCGAAGCAATTCAATTTGACTTAAATTCATTTATTGGGATGTTCCTTGTCGAAAATATCCGGTAATGTAGCTTGAGGGTGATCATACCTCATTAACTTAAAAAATAGCACCACGAAGACCTCACATTTTTTGAAATTAAGGCATTAATGGAACCAGTGCGCTTGGCGTATTTTCAGGTCAACCTTGTCGCCTTTATTTAAGGCCAATTGTTTAAATTGGTCATTGGGCATTTCTGCAAAAACGGGAGCTGTTGAGCCGTTGGAACTATTCTTGACCAGTTCGAGGCGAATCAGGGCGCCCAAATGTTGCCAGTCCTTCAAGGTTGCTGGTGCTGTATGGCCGCGTGTTGATTTTTCAATGATAATGTCATGGGGCCGAACATGCGCAACTTTAGCTTCCTGATGGGGATTTAGTATGCCTGCCGTTTGCAGCCAGTCGGCATCATGCTCCTCCAGATCAAAGATATTGGTTTGTCCGATAAATCGGGAGACAAAAGCATTGGCTGGACGATCGTAAATATCGCTCGGCGAGCCTAGCTGTTCTATGTGGCCGTGATTCAAAACAACAACCTGGCTGGCCACTTCCATCGCTTCTTCCTGATCGTGGGTAACGAAGATGCTGGTGACATTTAATTCATGATGCAAGTTTCGCAGCCATTGCCTTAAATCCTTGCGCACACTGGCATCCAGCGCTCCAAACGGCTCATCCAATAATAATACGGAAGGTTCAACGGCTAATGCCCTGGCCAAGGCAATACGTTGACGCTGACCACCGGACAGTTGATCAGGAAAGCGATCATGCAAAAAATCAAGCTGCACCAGCTCCAGCAAGGCATGTACTTTTTGGGAGAGAATATAGTCAGTTGGCCGCTCCCGGCGAGGCTTGACCCTCAAGCCAAACGCCACGTTCTCAAATACGGTCATGTGCCGGAACAGCGCATAGTGCTGAAACACAAAACCGATGCCTCGCTCGCTTACATTCTGATCGGTTTTATCTTCTCCGTTGATTATAACCCGACCTTTGTCGGCATGTTCCAATCCGGCTATGATGCGCAGCAACGTCGTTTTGCCGCAACCTGAAGGCCCTAACAACGCCACCAGCTCGCCTTCTGGAACTTCCAGATTAATATGGTTTAGCGCGGCAAAGGCGCCAAAATTTTTACTGATATCAGAAAGTAAAATGCTCATAATGGAATCTCAAAAATAAAATCATTGTGGTATCGTTTTAATTCGTTGGCTTCTTTGCTCACGGCAGGAGGAGGCCAGACCCGCGAAAAGAAACAGGCCAACACTCGAAATCGTTGCAAAAAGATCGAAGATATGCCAACCCTTACATTTCGTATAATGCCGTAGCGTGGCGGTAACGATGAAAGTAAACGGTCATGCATGCTTTTACCTTGAAGATTTCTTCTCCAGGATCGTTTTTAAAATCAGAGTAACAATGGCCAAAAGCGCCAGAATCGAGGCGCTCGAAAAGGCACCGACGACGTTATATTCGTTATAATTGACTTCCACATTTAACGGCAGTGTATTTGTCAAACCCCGAATATGACCCGAAACCACGGAAACCGCGCCAAACTCGCCCATCGCCCGCGCATTGCACAACAATACGCCATACAGCAAAGCCCATTTAATATTGGGTATGGTAACGGCCCAAAAGGTTTTCCAGCCACCGGCGCCTAATGAAAGCGCAGCCTCCTCTTCCTGGCTGCCCATTTCCTGCATCAGGGGGATCAACTGCCGGGCTACAAAAGGAAAGGTAATAAACAAGGTGGCCAGAATAATACCGGGCACGGCAAAGATGATTTTTATATCATGCGCGATCAACCATTCGCCAAACCAGCCTTCTGCGCCAAATAACAGGACAAAAATCAAGCCTGAAATAACCGGGGACACTGAAAAGGGCAGATCGATCAATGTGGTGAGCAAGCTTTTACCTTTAAATTCAAAACGTGTAATTGCCCAGGCAGCGGCAACACCAAAGACGGTGTTCAAAGGCACTGTAACCAATGCGACCAATAAGGTCAGTTTAATTGCCGCTACCGTGTCGGCTTGGGATAATGCCGACCAATAGGCTTCCACGCCTTTGGAGAAGGCTTGAATAAAAACCAAAGCTAAAGGCACGCATATAAACAGACCGATAAAGCCCACTGCAATAACGATCAAGCTCCATCTGACCCAGCCTGCATCCTGCAGCGCCTCTTGCTGACGCGCGACCAATCTGTCCGGGTTTATGGGGTGGGTAATAGCATTCATATTCGCAATCCTCAGAGTTGTCCGGAGCGCTTACGCACCCAGTATTGAAGTACATTAATCAACAACAGCAGCACAAATGAGATGACCAGCATGGTCAGGGCGATGGCGGTAGCCCCTTCAACATCAAACTGTTCCAGCTTCGTTACAATCAATAGCGGCACAATTTCCGACACATAGGGAATATTGCCGGCAATAAAGATTACCGAGCCGTATTCACCCACGCCACGGGCAAAAGCCAGAGCGAAACCGGTCAACAAAGCCGGAAAAACATTCGGAAAAATGATTTTGCTAAAGACTTGCAATCTCGTGGCTCCAAGGCTGGCTCCGGCTTCTTCCATTGCGGATTCAAATTCCAGTAAAACGGGTTCAACGGTGCGCACCACAAACGGAATGCTGATAAATATTAGCGCCACAACGATGCCCAGCGGTTTAAAAGCCACCTGCACGTCAAACGCCTCTTTCAGTATCTTGCCGAGGAAGCCGCTGGGCTGGAAAATAGTTGCCAGCACAATACCGGCAACGGCGGTCGGCAGGGCAAAAGGAAAGTCGATGATGGCATGAAAAAAACGTTTGCCTAAAAACGAATAACGCACCAACACCCAGGCGGTAATAAATCCAAATACGCTGGCAATAACGGCGGCCATCAGGGCAGAAGAAAAACTGACCTGAAACGAGGATAGCACGCGCTTGTTGGTTATAATACGAACATAATCATCCCAATTCAGCTCAAAACTTTTAAACACCAGCGTACTTAGCGGTATTAATACGATCAGGCTTAAATAAATCAGGGTAAATACAAGGGCCGGGCGAAACCCTGGCATAATACTGCTTTTTGACATTGCTTCACTCCAGGAATGAAAGAGCGTGTTTCGAAAAACCATAAAGGGCAGACAAACTATTATTAAGGTTTACCCACCCTGTATTTCTACAAGTAAAAACCAATGCGGCTTATTTTCCTGGCCCATAGATCTGGTCAAACACGCCATCATCGGAAAAGAATTTGTTTTGTGCTACAGTCCAACCGCCAAATTGAGCGATTGTAATTAGTTCTAACGGCTTAAATTGCTTGGCATACTTGGCAGCTATTTCCGGATCGGTAGGGCGATAAAAGTTTTTGCCTATTATTTCCTGACCTTCCTTGCTGTACAAATACTTCAGGTACTCGGTCGCCACTTCAGTGGTGCCGTGCTTTCTGGCAATATCTTCAACAACTGCAACTGGCGGCTCCGCTAAAATACTCAATGATGGCGTGATAATTTCAAACTTGTCCGGGCCGAATTCTTTCAAAGCCAAATAGGCTTCGTTTTCCCAAGCGATCAGAACATCACCAATTTCCCGTTCGATAAAAGTGGTGGTGGAGCCTCGGGCACCGGTGTCCAAAACCGCAGCGTTTTTATATAACCTGCTGATGAATTCTTTGGCAGCCGCCTCGTCGTTGCCATTATGCTTAAGCGCATAACCCCAGGCTGCCAAAAAATTCCAGCGCGCCCCGCCAGAGGTTTTTGGATTCGGGGTCACTATGCTGACGCCAGGCTTTACGATGTCGTTCCAATCCTTAATTCCTAAGGGGTTGCCCTTGCGAACGAGCAATACAATAGTGGATGTGTAAGGCGAGCTATTGTTAGGCAATAAACTTTGCCAGTCTTCCGGAATCAGCTTGCGCTTCTGGTAAAGCTGATCGACATCGTAGCCTAACGCCAGAGTGACCACATCGGCTTCCAGGCCTTCCAACACCGAACGAGCCTGTTTGCCGGAACCCCCGTGAGACTGATTGATGGTAACGTTGTCGCCCGTTTTGGCTTTCCAGAATTTGGCAAATACAGGGTTATATTCCTTATACAACTCGCGGGTTGGGTCGTAGGATACGTTAAGCAGGTTTATATCTTTTGCGTGCGCATTTCCGGCCGCCAAAACGGCCAATACAGCCGCGAAAACAATAATAACAATGTTATTTTTCATAAGTAAAACTCCTTGGGTAAGGTTGTTAAAACGCTAATTGAAAACGGGTTGAGATTACTTGTTCGCTAGGACGGTTAGCTATGAAGTATGTGGTGACCGCTTTATTTCCTGTTCCTGTTGTTCTTGACGTTCCGGCACCACCATCAAAGGATACATATTCGTAATCAAACCTGATTAGCGCATATTTATTAAGGAACCAGTTGGCGCCAAATGTTCCGGCTATCGCTTTACTGGCGGACTTGGTCGGATCAAGAATTTTGAAAGTATCACTATCGACATTCAACTGAGTCCAGCGAGCTGCAAGCTGCAAGGCTCCCCAACTGCCATTAAATGGGTCAAAATTGCGCAAGGGTTTGACGCCATCGAAGGTATTGTCTTCGCCGGTGACCACATAAGACACCTGAACTTGGGCAGCTGTATTGGTCTGGGTAATGTTGTTTACTGTGCTGGTACCGGCTCCACTTGCATTTAGAGTCTGGGTTGAAGCAACATATTCGCCCATCAGCCCAAAGGGGCCTTTATACCAGAATGCTTGCGGGTAGATACGGTTAGAATTGCCATTAGCTGTAACCGTTCTTGCTCCGGCTTGTGTATTTGCGTTTAATGAAGTGTAATCAATAAACTGCGACTGACCCAAAGGTGTTTTTTGAGCTTGAAGGGTTTGGTGGTCCGGATTTGAAAATGACCCTGACAACCCAACCCCAAAGCCTTCCAGCCATTCGTAACCCGAGTGTTGAAAGGGTTGTGCAAAGATACGGCCATCGAATTCTTTATTGTTGGCAAATGAATTGGTTGGACCGCCGGATCCAAAGGCATTGCCGCTATCGCCAGTGCCGTCGGTTATACCGACTTGATAGGTAAACGCATTTTTGGTATCGATAGGTCCTGGAGCAGTCTCTATTTTATAGCCCGGCATTGCGAAAGCGCCATGTATTTGGATGCCCACATCTCGATTAGGCGCCAAATTAGTTGGGAAGGCGCGTTCCAGGAAGGCTGTATTGGTGTCGCCTTGTAAACGCTCCAGACCGATTGATGGCTTATATTTGCCGACCAATAAGCTGGCCTGAGGAACATAGGCGAAATCGACATAAGCATCCGGCAACAAGTTAGAGGTATTAGTGTTCTGAGCAAAATCAGGCATGATTTTAAAATAGATACTTTTAAAAACATAACCATCTAAAATAATACGCGCTTGTCTAAGAAAAATGGAGCTGGGGCCCACGCCACCATAAAATCCAGGCGAACCAGGAATCCACGCAGGCGGATTATCGCCAACAAAGTTGCGATAGTCCGTTTGGATTGTGCTGCCTATTCGCAACTGATGTTTTTTATCCGAAGAAGTAATCTTGAATCCATCCGCACCCGCCTCGAATATCGGCAGCTTTTTGAAAGCTCCGGTATTCACTTCTTCCTGAACTTCCAATTTTCGTTCCAGGATATTTACTTTTTGGTTCAGTTTGGCCACTTCCGGCGAAGGCGATGAGTTAGGCAATGCTTGGGCGGTTGCTGGAGATGGTTTGGCTGGTAAAGCAGATGCCCTGTCCAATTTTTCCAAGCGAGCTTCCAGTTGATCCATTTTTGCCAAACGGCTTTCCAGTTCGCGAATGCGTCTTTCCAATGCTTCGGAATCGGCGGCTAGGGCATCGGGAATGCCCAGCATAGCGAGATTAATGACGCTGGCTAGTGCGGTGTGGCGAAAGTTGCTCATATACTTTTCCTCTTTGAGCTTTAACTTCCGGTGTTCCGGTCAGTCAGCTATCACTTTAAAAATAATATTTTCTCGCCGTTTGTACGGTAAAGCGGGTTTGGCTATTAATTCAGGAATGTTTATTTTGCGTCAAAGCGTAACTTCTCTTTGCGTTCGATTTGCACAACCTTGCCGTCGTGTATGACAATTTCAACCGATCCGAATCGTATCCCTTGCAAAACAGTCGCAATCTGACGGGAAACTTCATTATTCAGTTGTACTGGATTAAGTTTTTTTGTATCAAAAGTCATTTAGTGCTCCTACATCGCATTACTGCTGAAGATGAGCGAGTTGTTTACGCTCAGTTTGTTTCGTTGGATGCACTATAGCAGTGAATTTATAGAACATTTAATGATACATTCTCATACATATATCTTATTTAGTGATAAAGACGATGGAGGCAGATGACACAGAATGTTTTTTGAAATTTTGAAGAACTTTTCCCTACCGTTCGAAGGTAGGGTGAAATAATTAAAATACGTTGGTTCTCTTTGGATTTTGCGCCTTTGCCGCTATTGATTGTGTCACTTCTGACAGCCGGTTTTTGGCAGATGGGATGCTTAGGCGATTTCCGGCAAAGAATTTACCCAACTTTCTGGTCTTTTTGTCCATTTTCCGCGTTATAAAAAGGGTTACATAGCTCGCTATGCGCCCCTTTTTACGCCTTGAAAATGAACAAAAATCCTGCGCAATTTGGGTATATTCATTCTTGGAAATCGCCTTAATTTATAAAAGTTTTCAAATTCATGGTTCTGCCGATCAATCGCCCGTGCATTCGATAGGATTGCAAAATCAGGCAAAAAAAAAACCTCGTTTGGATTTTTCCAAACGAGGTTTTTTTTGTTTTCGGCTTATGCGTGGATTGCCCGGTGGCTAATCCATTATGAATTGCTGTCGGATTGGAGCAAGCATGTCAAGAGGATTTTTTATCAATCATCTGAAAGCCCTAAAACATCCTGCATGTCATAAAGCCCGTTTGGCTTAGCCATTAGCCAAACCGCTGCCCTGACCGCACCATTGGCAAAAGTCATGCGACTGGTCGCCTTATGGGTAATTTCCACGCGCTCGCCCTCATCCGCAAACATCACAGTATGTTCTCCGACAATATCACCCGCGCGAATGGTGGAAAAACCGATGGTTTTTCTGTCCCGCTCGCCGGTATTGCCCTCCCGTCCATAAATTGCGCAGTCTTTTAAATTGCGGCCTAATGCATCCGCAATCACTTCACCCATGCGTAACGCCGTACCTGAAGGCGCATCGACTTTATGCCGGTGGTGGGCTTCAATCACTTCAATATCGGTATAATCGCCCATGACTTTAGCCGTCATTTCCAGTAATTTGAGTGCCAGATTGACGCCTACACTCATGTTGGGCGCAAGCACTATCGCCATGTCTTTGGACGCTTCGGCAATGAGCGCTTTTTGCGCGTCGCTGAAGCCGGTCGTGCCAATCACTATTTTTTTGCCTGCTTGCCGGCACAACTCAATAAATGCCATTGACGCATCAGGGCGGGTAAAATCAACCAACACATCAATCTGATCGACAACAGAGGTTAAATCATCAACGACTTTAACGCCCAGCGCCCCGATGCCCGCCAGTTCACCGGCATCTTTGCCTACTGCATCACTACCGGGGCGAGAAACGGCACTGGCTAATGCTGATCTTTCAGCCAGCGCGGCGGCCCTGATTAAGCATAAACCCATACGGCCAGATGCTCCGGCTACAGCAATACGTATCATGATTTATCCAGTCAGTTTATCAAAAAAGTTTTTTACACCATCTATCCAGGAGTGTTCTTGAGGACTGTGGTGTTTGCCGCCACTCGATAACGATTCGCCCAGTTTCTCAATCAACGCTTTTTGCTCCTTGGTCAACTGAACCGGGGTTTCAATTTTCACTTTGCAAATCAGGTCACCCACTGCCCCACCCCTGACTTGTTTGACACCTTTACCGCGCAGCCTGAACGACTTTCCGGTTTGTGTTTCAGGCGGGATGGTCAGTTTCACTTCGCCATCCAAAGTCGGTACCTGTATGACATCACCTAAACAGGCGGTGGCAAAATTGATAGGTACTTCGCAATATAAGTTCGCACCATCACGGGTAAAAATGTCATGCTCTTTTACTCTGATTTCGATGTAAAGATCGCCCGCCGGTCCACCACGCTCGCCTGCTTCACCTTCTCCAGCCAGGCGAATGCGGTCACCCGTATCGACACCCGCAGGGATTTTGGCCGACAAGGTTTTGGTTTCCTGAACACGTCCTTGACCTTGGCATTTTCCGCAGGGGTCTTTAATTTGCTTGCCTGTTCCTCGACAGGTCGGACAGGTCTGTTGCACGGAAAAGAAACCTTGCTGCATCCTGACTTGACCATGTCCATGACAAGTGGTGCAAATGACCGGACTTGACCCTTTTTTCGCGCCCGAACCGTTGCATGCGCTGCAACTGACCAACACCGGAATACGAATTTTAGTTTCAGTCCCGGCTACGGCTTCTTCAAGGGATAATTCCAGGTTATAGCGTAAGTCAGAGCCGCGCTGAACGTTACTGCGTTGCCTTCCTCCGCCACCGAAAATATCGCCGAACACATCACCGAAAATATCACTGAAACCTTCAGCGCCGCCAAATCCTCCAGAACGTCCTCCCATGGAAGGATCAACACCCGCGTGACCGAACTGGTCATAAGCCGAGCGTTTTTTAGGGTCTGATAAAACTTCGTAAGCTTCTTTAATTTGCTTGAACTTTACTTCAGCAGCTTCCGGATTGTCAGCGTTTCTATCGGGATGAAACTTCATCGCCAAACTGCGATAACTTTTTTTTATCTCAGCATCACTGGCGTTTCTATCAACGTTGAGCAGTTTGTAAAAATCTTCTTTTGTTGCCATGTTTCAATCCGCTCCTGATCATTTTGCTCAGGAGATAAAGCATTGCTGCGAGGTTATTAGAAACCGCGCACAATAAAGGCACGGAATGGTTTTTATGTGCATTGCTTCCAAAAAGGGGCATGGAAACTAAAAATAAAGCGCATATCAGTCTTCTAGTAAATGTATAAGGTATGTGGTGGCGTTGAATTCGACGCCACCACAAGGAACCGTCTTACCTTGTACTTCATGCGGTTTGATTTGGCATGTATCTACCTTAATTACATTAAGGCATCGGCCGGCTTGCCTTAGTCTTTTTTGACTTCCTCAAACTCTGCATCGACAACGCCATCATCTGCTGCGTGATGTGATGACGAGCCACCCTCGGAATGATGAGCTTCACCGCCTTCAGCGCCTGCTTTTTGTGCATAAACCCGCTCAGCCAGCTTTCCTGACAACTCGGTCAGATCGTTGGTTTTAGCCTCAATTTCCGCCTTATCATCACCTTTAACAGCTTCTTTCAATGCATCAATAGCATGTTCAATGCTGGTTTTTTCATCCGTGCCGACCTGGTCGCCTAATTCTTTCAAGGATTTTTCAGTTGCGTGAATCATTCCGTCCGCATGATTGCGTGCATGGACTAATTCGGTTAATTTACGGTCTTCATCGGCATGAGCCTCAGCATCTTTAATCATGCGATCGACTTCATCTTCGGACAAACCACTCGAAGCCTTGATGATAATCGATTGTTTTTTACCGGTCGCCTTGTCTTTAGCTGATACGTTCAGAATGCCGTTGGCATCAATATCAAAAGACACCTCAATTTGCGGAATACCGCGCGGTGCGAGTGGAATATCCGCTAAATCAAAACGCCCCAGTGACTTATTAGCCGCAGCCTTTTCACGCTCGCCTTGCAACACATGGATGGTGACGGCAGTTTGATTGTCATCGGCGGTAGAAAATACCTGTGCCGCATTAGTTGGAATGGTGGTATTTTTTTCGATCAACTTGGTCATAATACCGCCCATTGTTTCTATACCCAGGGACAAGGGAATAACGTCCAGCAACAACACATCTTTAACATCACCCGCCAAAACACCTGCCTGAATCGCCGCGCCTAAAGCAACCGCTTCGTCCGGGTTAACGTCTTTCCGGGGTTCTTTGCCAAAAATGCTTTTTACCATTTCCTGTACTTTTGGCATACGCGTTTGACCGCCCACCAAAATCACATCATTGATATCTTTGGCCGTTAAGCCCGCGTCTTTAAGTGCCACTTCACAAGGGCCTTTAGTACGGTTAATCAGTTCTTCAACCAGAGATTCCAGTTTGGCGCGGGTCAATTTAACATTTAAATGCTTGGGACCTGAAGCATCCGCAGTGATGTAAGGCAGGTTAACATCAGTTTGCTGGCTTGAAGACAATTCAATCTTGGCTTTTTCTGCGGCTTCTTTTAAGCGTTGCAGCGCCAATGGATCGTTATGTACATCCACGCCACTTTCTTTTTTAAACTCCGCAGCAAGAAACTCAATAATTCTTGAGTCAAAATCTTCACCGCCCAGGAAAGTGTCTCCATTGGTTGATAATACTTCAAATTGGTGTTCGCCATCGATTTCGGCAATTTCAATGATTGAAATATCAAACGTGCCGCCGCCTAAGTCATAAACCGCTATTTTTGTATCACCTTTGGGCTTATCCATGCCGAACGCCAATGCGGATGCAGTCGGTTCGTTAATAATACGCTTAACTTCCAAGCCCGCAATGCGGCCAGCATCCTTAGTCGCTTGGCGTTGTGAGTCATTGAAATAAGCAGGAACGGTAATGACCGCTTCAGTAACGGTTTCGCCTAAATAGGCTTCGGCGTCTTTTTTCAGCTTCATTAAAACGCGGGCTGAAATTTCCGGCGATGCCATTTTTTTACCATGCACTTCTACCCACGCGTCACCGTTTCCTGCTTCGATAATTTTGTAAGGCACCATTTTGATGTCTTTTTGCACGACATCATCTTTAAATCGACGACCGATCAAACGTTTAATTGCAAACAGTGTGTTTTTTGGATTGGTGACCGCCTGACGTTTTGCCGATTGTCCTACCAAAACTTCATCATCACTGCTAAAGGCAATAATGGACGGCGTAGTACGCGCGCCCTCACTGTTTTCAATCACCTTTGCGACGCCGTTTTCCAACACAGCAACACACGAGTTGGTCGTTCCTAAATCTATCCCGATTATTTTAGCCATTGAATGCTCCAGACTTGAATTTGTTAAAAAATGTAAAAGTTAATGTCGATATGGGGGCTGTTTTATGGTGTTCAAGCCTTCGCATTATCTTCGGATGGTTTTTCTGCGGCTTTTGCCACTACAACCATAGCCGGTCTCAGTAAACGGCCATTCAGCAGATAACCTTTTTGAAAGACGTTAACGACTGTGTTGGGTTCTGCGCCTTCTACCACTTGCATCATCATCGCTTGATGCTGTTCAGCATTAAAAGGCTGGCCAAGAGGATCAATAGCAACGATATTAAATTTGGCAAACAAGGCTTCAAACTGTTTGATGGTTAACTCGCTACCTTCCCTGAACTTTTTTACGTCCTCGCTATCGCCTGTTGCCGCTTGCAAGCCCAGAACCAGGCTGTCAAAAACCGGCAATAATTCTTTGCCAAAACTGGTCAAGGCAAATTTATGGGCATCTTCCAGATCTTTTTGGGTTCTTTTTTTCAGGTTTTCCATTTCCGCCTGTGTGCGAACCGCTTTATCCCACGCCTCATGAGCTTTTTGCTTGGCTTCTTCCAGTTCTTGTTTCAGTTCTTCAACCGTGTACTCATGTTCGCCTACTTCAGTGTGCGAGGGTTCTTCGTTGACGATTTCATTTTCAACACCAGATTCAACTTCAACCTGCGCTTCAGGCGTTTCCTGATCATTACTCATCTCTAACGTTCCTTAAATATTTTAAGTGTGGTAACGTGCTAAAAAGCACAAAGAAATATTGTTACCTATCATGGGGCCGTTGTTTTTGGATTCAAGGCCGCGCCTAATAATTTTGCCGTAACATCGACAAACGGAATGATTTTCTCATAAGCCATGCGTGTTGGCCCGATGACGCCAAGCACGCCGACTACTTCGTCATTGACAGAATAGGAAGACGTGACCAGACTGCAATGGTCAAATGCCTGGTAACCCGATTCTTCACCTATAAAAATCTGCACTCCCTCAGCCTTCATTGATTGATCCAAAAGATGAATGACATCCCGCTTTTGGCTAAACGCATCAAACAGTTTTTTCAAATGATCCCGGCTTGATAGCTCGGAAAAGCCCATTAGATTAGTTTCACCTGTCAGCACGTAATCATCTTTTTCATCGTCTGCTTTAAACGTTAATTGCGCCATTTTTATCGCGTCCAGCATGGCCTGATTCATGCGTTCCTGATCTTCTTGCAACTCTTTGAAAACCGCTTCGCGAACCTTAATTAAGCTGCGGCCGCAATAAATTGTATTGAGATAGGCGCCAGCCTGCTGCAATTCAGACGCGCTAAAAACTTTGCCGGTATGAATGACTTTGTTATGAACTTCCTGCTCATTGGTAACAAAAATGACCAGTACGCGTTTATGGGAAAGGGGCAAAAATTCAATATGCCGCAAACAGACCAATTCTCTTCTGGGTAAAGTCACCACTCCAGCCATCTTCGTCAATTCTGCAAGTAACCGTGAAGTGATGCCGATCACATCGCCGGTATCTTCCGTTTCAGACAAACCCTGATGTAATCGCGATATATCTCTGGCATCCAATGGCTTAACGGTCAATAAGCTGTCAACAAACAGGCGATAACCGCTGACTGTGGGCACACGTCCCGCTGACGTATGGGGGGAATGTATAAGTCCCATTTCTTCCAGATCCGACATCACATTACGGATAGTTGCAGGACTCAGGTTTAGCTCCGAGTCTTTTGACAACACCCGCGATCCCACTGGTTGGCCATCAATAATATAGCGTTCAACCAGGGTTTTTAATAGCTGCAATGACCGTTCATTTAAATCCCGAGTCCTATTACTCACAAATACCTCTTATCAAGCAAATAAGCACCCTACCTATGTCGAGTGATAATCCCGAAAAATATCAGCTCACCAGCACGTTGTCAATAAAGGCTAAATCACTTCCATTTTGAAGACCCTATATTTTCTTTTTTTGCGTCAGTTAATTGCTCTCTCGCACTTGAAATTCAATTTAAATACACCAACTGATGCTTGAAGAATCCACTTGACATATAATGCCCAGCTTGGTTTTTATGTTCACAACTTGGAGTTACCATGAAGAAAATTACATTAATCGCGTCAGTGTTGCTTTCCTTATTTGCAGCGGTTGCCCATGCGCACGGTCCTGTGCGTCAAAAAGCCGAAGAGCAAATCACTATCAATGCCCCTGCTGAAAAAGTCTGGGCTATCATTAAAAATTTTGATGATATGTCATGGCTTCCAGCGGTCGGCAGCACAAGTGCTGAAGGTGGAAACAAAAAAGGCGCAACGCGCGTGCTGACCTTAAAAGATGGCGGTACCATCACTGAAGAATTAAAAAAATATGATGACGCAAAAATGTCTTACGCGTACAAGATCACGGAGATGAGTACCGCAAAAACAATCACGCATGCGGGTGTTGAAGAAAAAGTTCCGGTATTGCCAGTAGACAATTACTCAGCGAGTATTGAAGTGGAAGCTAAAGGCGACACCTCCGTTGTTAATTGGACTGCCGGTTATTACCGTGCTTACACGAACAACAATCCACCTGTGGAAATGAACGAAGAAACCGCTAATGCAGCAGTCAGTTCCGTGTTAAAAACCGGTTTAATCAACTTGAAAGCCTTGGCTGAAAAGTAAAGGTCAAGGTGTATTTTATAAAATCCCAGGTTGTAGCGATAGCCATCGCTGCAACTTTTTTTACTGTACCGCTGGGCGCCACGCCTTTTGCTTACATCAGCAATCAATTGGATGACAGTGTTTCCATTATTGATACCGAACAGGGCAAAGTGGTCGATACGATCAGCGTACACGGCAAGCCTGCTGGCGTGGCGGTTGCACCGGCGGGCGACAATGTTTATATCAGCACTCCGGAAGCCCAAGGTTTCGCCGTTTTAGATTCAAAAAATCGCAAAGTTATTGCTAAGGTTACTGTAAGCGATGGAGCGCTAGGCATTGCTGCAAGCCCTGATGGCAAGCGGATTTATGTGGCGGATTGGTATCATAACAATGTGGATGTCATTGATGCTGGCGACTTTAGAATCATTAAAACTATCGCGGTAGGCGATTCGCCATCGGGATTGTTGGTTAGCCCGGATAATCGTTGGTTATATGTCGCCAACCGGCTGAGCAATTCCGTTTCTAAAATTGATCTCAATAACCTGACTATCAGCAAAACCACGCCTGTTGGCACGCATCCATTTGGGCTCACCATCGATGCCAGAGGCGAGCGCATTTATGTCGCCAATGTGCAGAGTGATGATGTGACGGTATTGGAAACCAGGCGCTTGCTACCCATTGCCACCGTAAAGGTTAATATGCTGCCTTATGCCACTGCGCTGGCGCTAAATGACAGCCGTTTATTTGTGACTAATCAGGATGATGGCTCCGTATCGGTTATTGATACAGCAAGCTTAAAAGAAATTGCGTTGATTGAAGTGGGTAATAAACCCGAGGGCATTAATACGCACCCCGATGACCGGCATGTGTATGTGGCTAATTGGTTTGATAATACTGTGTCAGTGATTGATGCAAAAACCCTGAAAGTGGTTGATACCATTAAAACCGGCAAAGGTAGCCGCGCCTTTGGGCAGTTTTTTGGCAAGTAAGATTTTACCTTTTGCGCCTCACAGCCCGTTGTGTGCGTATCTGACTGATATTGATAAATTTAACCGGACATTAATGACTTGAGAATGAAATGGCTGAAACTGTAGATGAGTTAACGGTAACTTACGAAGATGGCGGGATCGAAACCGTTAAAGAACTGGATAAAAAAGTGCTGACCAAAGGTGCATGGGCTACGGTTATATATCGTTATCAGGACTGGAACCGCGCCAAAGAAGAATACGGCCCTGATAAATATACGATTCGTCGTTATCAAAAGCGCAATGGCGAATACCAACAAAAATCAAAATTTAACATATCCAGTAAAGATCAAGCAAAAAGCATCATTGCCGCACTGGAAGAGTGGGTAGGTGACGGCGATTAGAATAAAGCCCAAGTTCTAAATGTGCCGGACTCTGGGTTCTCGGCAGCCAACATGTTAGATGAGTCTGCGCCATGGGTTGCGTATGTGACAGGCCATCTAAAAGACGATGCTATTGATCTCAATTGGGATCAATTGGCAGCACCAGTCAAACCTTGGAAATTTATATGGGATTATAGGCTTACCTAAAATTTGTTCCACCTTAATCGCTCATGGCGGCGCACCTAATGATTCACCCATCGCGTTGCAGGAACAAGGAGCGATGGTGCAACAATGGGTAGTTGCCGGGGCTTTAACGGCTCCTCCTGAAATGAGTGAGCCACTAACGATACGACCGCTAACCTTGATGCTTATTGGAGCTGTGGTAATGTTGCGACGATAATGAAAGTGGTTTAACGAAACTGCCGTATCTTATAAATTGAGTTAAGGCATCTTGAATAATGAACAAACATTGCTCGCTCATTATTCAGTGCATATAATAACCCTGTAAAACTCACATTAGGTATTCGAGGACAATCTGTCTGTTGAATTGAAACGGGAAGTGGGTAAGTTCGCTTTATATAAGCAAACAAAGCCTGCGCTGCCCCCGCAACGGTAAACAAGTAAAAGATTTGCACAAGCCACTGTGTCAACCATGGGAAGGCGCAAATCTTGGGACACTTCCCGCCTTGTAAGCCCGGAGACCGGCCTGAAGTGATAATCGAATTTGCGCGCGGAGGGCGTTCAGATGGATTGCCGTTCCTGATTCCGTCTTTCTTTTTTCTCCCCAGCAAATTATTTTTAACACAATTAAGCGTACGAATCTCTGTCCTTACAGCGAGTTAAGAGGCCAGTGTTATTTTTTTAGTAGTTTTCACAGGAGAAAAAAACATGTTTTCAGTACCCTTATTAATCGATAACATCGATGCACTATCCCGTTCAGATGCCTTAAAAGACAAGATTTTACCTAGTCTGCTTGCTGGAGTATTGGGCTTGGTGCTTTTGTATGGCGCCGGTTTCGCTGAAACGGCCCAGTTGCATAACGCTGCACATGACGGTCGTCATTCCGCCAGTTTTCCTTGCCATTGATATGTTCAACCTGTCTCATTTCAGGATGATTTTGATCCCGGCGCTATGGTCGGGACTCTGGGCAGGCATGTTGTTGACAGTGGTACAAAGCATTCAAGTTATCCCAACTTTACTCCAAGCAGAAGTTTACGAAGAACAGGCAGCAGCGATTTCTGTTCATTCGCATTCTAGTAGCAAAGGGGCACAAACGCATCAACATGAAGCGGAATCATGGCAGCCCCAAAATGGTTGGGAACGTACCGCTTATACGGCGGCAGCTAATATCAGCTTAGCGGTCGGTTTTGCGTTGTTGCTAGGAGCTGCCAGCAATCTGCGCGGCGGCATCGGTCATTGGCGTAACGGTCTGTTATGGGGGTTAGCAGGATATACTATTTTCTTTGTTGCCCCCTCTTTGGGCTTGCCGCCTGAAGTTCCCGGCACCGAAGCCGCTAATCTAAAAGATCGGCAGCTTTGGTGGCTGATGGCTGTTATTGATACAGCCATCGGGCTGTGGCTGCTGTTTTTTTCTAAAACCAGGCTAAATAAGCTGCTCGGATCGCTATTGCTAATATCGCCTCATTTGATAGGCGCACCGCAACCCGACGTTCATGGCAGCGCCGCACCTGCTGAATTAGCGAATACCTTTATCGTTGCAACGGCCACCGCTAACGCAGTATTTTGGCTGGCACTGGGCAGTTTGATGGGGCTGTTCTCAAGAAAAAATCAGGTTATTAAGAAATAATGCGAACCCACAGCAAACATGTATTGATGTGTAACGGTCCACGCTGCACTGAAGGCGGCAGGCAAGCCGAAGAAATGTTCCTGAAACTCGGCGAGAAAATCGATAGCCGCCCCGATCTTAAAGTAAAACGAACCCGCTCCAACTGTTTTGCCGTCTGCAAAAATGGCCCGATTTTGGTCGTGTATCCCGAAGGCGTCTGGTATCGTTGCGCGGATGAGGCAATCCTGGAGCGCATTGTCGAAGAACATCTGCAAGGCGGCAACGAAGTGGGCGAACACATTATTCATCGCCTTGGTGTGGGTGATGCCTGATCTTAAAACAATGAGAGCATCGATTGCATTACTGACCCACGCGCCCACTGATTTAGCCGTATTGCAAAGCGCACTGGCACAAATGCCGGCCGGTTTTGCGCCGGTCATCGGCATTAATCTACAGGCACTGGAAAGCGAAGCGCAAATGACCGGGTTGCTTATCCAGCAACTTGATTCGGCGCGGATTATTGTGTTGCGTGTATTGGGTCGATTGGGTAGCGTACCCGGTTTTGCCGACTTGCTAAGACATGTTCAAAGTCGTGGACTGCATCTGATTGTCATTAGCGGCACCGGCGAACCTGATCCTGAATTGGCGGCAGCTTCTACCGTATCTATCGATGTTCTGCACCAGGCGCTCACCTATTTTCACGCAGGGGGCAGCATCAACATGGCGCAACTGCTGCGCTATCTTTCCGATCATTTTTTGTTGTCAGGGTTGGGCTATGAACCCGCAGTAGCGTTGCCCGAACACGGTATTTATCATCCCGATTTACCGCAAAATGCAAATATAGATGACTGGATGAACATCCGCACAGCTGATAGGCCTAGCATCGGCATAGTCTTCTACCGCGCGCACTGGATGAGCGGCAACACCCGGTTCATCGACGCCTTGATCACTGCATTAGAAAAACGGGGCATGAATGTATTGCCGGTTTTTACAGCGTCATTGCGTGCGGGCGGCGATAAGGGCAACACATTGCCCACTGCATTGAGCTACTTCAGCAGCCGCAAAGGCGTTCATATCGACGTGTTGATTAACACGACGGCGTTTGCCATGGGCGAAATTACGCCGGGCGGATCAACACCCGCAGGGTGGTCTGTTGCTGTGCTGGAGCAACTTAACGTACCCGTGCTGCAAGCCATGACCAGCGGCATGACAGAGGCGCAGTGGCGGTTATCGGCGAGAGGCCTTAATCCACTGGATGCCGCCATGAACGTGGTCCTGCCGGAATTTGACGGGCGCATTATTACGGTGCCGATGTCGTTCAAAGCGAAAGCTGACGGTCTGCCCTCGTCAATTGCTCCTGTCCATAGACCACCCTTTAGTGGTGGCATTGCTCTACCTCCTGCATCCATGCAGTCGAGTGAGTTTATCGAATACGATCCGATACCTGATCGGGTGGCGCGTATTGCGGGGATCGCGGCACGTTTTGCACGGCTAAAACGGCTCAACAATGCCGATAAACGCATAGCGTTTGTGTTCACCAATTCCAACAGCAAAGCCTCGCAAATTGGCAATGCGGTCGGTCTGGACGCGCCTGCATCGCTGATGCATATCTTGCAGGCCATGCAAGCTGAGGGCTATTGCATTGATAATACGCCAGATAACGGTACGGCGCTTATCCATGAGCTGATAGACCGCTGTGCTTACGATAACACTTATCTCACCACCGAACAGTTGGCAAACGCCGTCGGGCGCGTTCCCACTGCGCAATACACCACATGGTTTGCCGATCTGCCTGATGGGATGCAGGAGAAAATGATTGCGCAATGGGGCGCGCCGCCGGGCGAAGCTTATGTGCACGCAGGTCAACTGGCGTTGGCGGGTATTGAATTGGGCAACGCTATCGTGGTGCTGCAGCCGCCCCGCGGTTACGGCATGGACCCGGATGCCATTTACCATCAGCCTGATTTGCCGCCGACGCATCATTACTACGCTTTATATCGCTGGCTGAGAGATGAATGGCAAGCCGATGCCATTGTGCATGTAGGGAAACACGGAACCCTCGAATGGCTGCCGGGTAAAGGCGTGGGTCTGTCGGAGCAGTGCTTTCCCGATGCGCTGCTAGCCGATTTGCCGTTATTTTATCCCTTTATAATCAATGATCCCGGCGAAGGTGCGCAGGCCAAGCGCCGTGCGCATGCCGTCGTGGTTGATCATCTCACGCCGCCGATGACTACGGCCGATACTTACGGCGCACTGGCTCAATTGACGCAACTGGTGGATGAATACTATCAGGTAGAAGTGCTCGATCCGGCAAAACTGCCGCTATTGCAGCAGCAAATATGGGATTTGGTGAAGGAAACCAATCTGGATACCGACTTGCAGGCCCGGTTGTTGCATGAGCATCACGAACATGAACACGATGACGATCACCATCATGGTCACGAGCATGAGCACGGTGAGCATGACGACCATGACCATCATCACGATCACCACCATTCTCATGAACATCATGATGATGGTGAGCTACCCGATGTACTGACCAAAATGGCAGGATCCGACGTTGCCCATTTGATCGAGGATCTGGACGGTTATCTGTGCGAACTTGGCGCGGCGCAAATCCGCGACGGTCTGCATATTCTGGGCCAGTCGCCCGGGAACGAACAACTCGTTGACATGCTGGTCTCGCTCACGCGCTTGCCCAATCAGGACATTCCCGGACTGCAAGCGGAAATCGCCAAGCTGTTCGGCTTGAACATTGGTGTCCTGCTGGAACATTCCGGCCGCCGTTTGGATACTCCTTCCAGTACTCTTAAGCAACTTGCCGGCCGAGCCCTAGTGACCGGAGCAGATGCCTTGGAGACTGTTGAATCCTTAAGCCAACGGCTGTTTAGCGCATTGCATCAACACGCTTACAACGAGACCGCCATCGACGTGGTTTTAAATGAAACATTTAGCAATTGCGCGGCGGATTTCAATGCCTTACGCCTGATTCTTGGCTTTGCCTGTAGGGAATTGGTTCCCAATCTTGCCCGCGCCTCGGATGAAATTGACAATCTGCTGATCGGCTTGTCCGGCGGTTATATTCCGGCAGGCCCCAGCGGCTCTCCGACACGCGGCATGGCGCATATTCTGCCGACGGGACGTAATTTTTACTCGGTCGATCCGCGCAGCGTACCCTCCCAATCGGCATGGCGGGTCGGCCAGCAACTCGCCCATGAAGTGCTGACGCGTTTTCAGCGCGAAACAGGCGCTTATCCCGAGAGCGTCGCCATCAGTATCTGGGGGACCAGCGCGATGCGCACCCATGGCGATGACGTCGCGCAAATCCTGGCGCTGCTGGGCGTGCGCCCGCTTTGGCGGCCTGAAAACCGTCAGTTAATCGGGACTGAAGTTATTCCGCTGGATGAGCTCAAACGCCCCCGCATTGATGTGACGACGCGCATCAGCGGCTTTTTCCGAGATGCTTTTCCGCAATTAATCGACCTGATCGATGATGCCGTTAATGCCGTTATCGCGCTGGACGAACCGCTGACACAAAATTTTGTCCGCAAACATTATCTTGCTGAATTGAGCGAGTTGATCGGCAACGGGCTGACAGAAGAGAATGCTTCACAGCGTGCCGCCTACCGTATTTTCGGCGCCAAACCCGGCAGCTACGGCGCCGGAATTTTACCGCTGATTCAGGAAAAGAACTGGCAAACCGATGCCGACTTTGCTGAAAGCTATATTAACTGGGGCGGCTATGCCTATAGTCGCGGCGAACAGGGCAAGGATGAACGTGAGGCGTTTCGCACCCGCCTGTCAGGCGTTCAGGTCGCGTTGCACAATCAGGACAACCGCGAGCACGATATTTTCGACAGCGATGACTATCTGCAATTTCACGGCGGCATGATCGCCACGATCCGCGCATTGACAGGCGCGCAGCCGCGCCACTATTTCGGCGACAGCCATGATCCGTCCCGTGCCCAGGTACGGGATTTGAAAGAGGAAACCTTGCGCGTGTTCCGTTCGCGCGTGGTTAACCCGAAGTGGCTGGCGAGTATCCAGCGCCATGGTTATAAAGGCGGACTGGAGCTGACCGCGACGGTCGATTATCTGTTCGGCTACGACGCCACAGCCCAAATCATGGATGACTGGATGTACGAGCAAGTCGCCGAAACTTATGCGATGAACCCGGAAATGCAGCGCTTCCTGGAAGAAGCCAACCCTTGGGCTCAGAACGCTATCGCGGAGCGCCTGCTGGAAGCCGCCAGCCGTGGCATGTGGGCAGAACCCAAACAACAAACCCTGGACGCACTGCAAGCTATTTATTTGCAGAGTGAAACCTTGCTGGAAGCGCGCGGCGAGACACCGCGTAGTGTCTGATGCGATGTATATATACATCACCGTCGTTCCGGCAGGGATTGCCGGAATCCAGACTACATGGATGTAATGGGGTACCAAGATGAATAAACAGCCCTGCGTTTATATGCTCTCCAGCCAGCGAAATGGAACGCTCTATATCGGTGTTACTTCCGATCTAATTAAACGAGTGTATCAGCACCGTATGGAAATGGTGGACGGTTTTACCAAACGCTATGCAATTCATACTTTGGTTTGGTATGAAGTCCATGAAATGATGGAAAGTGCCGTTCTGCGCGAAAAACAACTTAAAAAATGGTCACGGATTGCAAAAATCCGCCTGATCGAAAAACAGAATCCAGACTGGCACGACTTATGGTCCGAATTGACCTCGTCATCCCTGGCTTCTGGATCCCGGCACAAATCTTTCTGGAACAGATTTGCATTAACCCGAAGGGCGACAGGCAGGATAGCCTGTCGTGAATCCCTGCCGGGATGACGATTTGAATAAGGCGATCATGAGTTTTCCTTTTTCAGCCATTGTTGAACAGGCGCAGTTAAAGACTGCCTTATTGCTGTGTGCCGTTGACCCGTCATTAGGCGGCGTATTGATACGCGGCGACAAAGGCTCGGCAAAGAGTACGGCGGCCAGGGCGCTGATTGACATTCTTCCGCTCATCGAAAGGGTTGCCGGTTGCGCTTTTAATTGCGCACCCGGTTTACCCAGCGAACACTGCGAAATCTGTAGTGATGCCAATGCCACGGTATTAGCCAGTCCGGTGCCTTTTATCACCCTGCCGCTAGGAGCAACCGAAGATCGCGTTCTGGGCACGCTGGATTTGCAGCAGGCGCTTAAAGGTGCGCAGCGCATTTTTCAACCGGGCTTGCTGGCAGCCGCGCACCGCGGCATCCTATATATAGACGAAGTGAATCTGCTCCCCGATCATCTGGTGGATGTGTTGCTTGATGCGGCCGCCATGGGCGTCAACTCGGTGCAGCGCGAAGGCTTGTCGGTTGCCCATCCCGCCTGGTTTACCCTGATCGGCACGATGAATCTGGAAGAAGGCGACTTGCGCCCGCAACTGCTTGATCGGTTCGGATTGATGGTCGAAGTCACCGCGCCGCGCGATAAAACCTTGCGTGCCGAGGTGGTGCGCCGGCGTATCGCTTATGAAGCCGATCAGGCCGGTTTTGCAGCCGCCTGGAACCGGGAACAGCACACGTTTCGCGAGCAGCTTGCCACGGCGCAGCGCTTGCTGCCAAAAGTAACACTGGGTGATGACCTGCTCGATCTCATCAGTCATTTGTGTTGTGAGTTTGAAGTCGCCAGTCTGCGTGCCGACATCGTTATTCATAAAGCGGCGCGCGCCTTGGCAGCCCTTGCCGGTCGATCACAGGCAACCCCTGATGACGTGCGCGGCGCTGCGGAACTGGCATTGCCGCATCGGCGCAGGCGCAAACCCTTTGAACAGCCTGGACTGGACAAGGAGCGTCTGGATGAGCTGATGCAGCAAGCCCGGCAACAAAATGATCGCGAAGTCGGCTACGATGCAGACTCAGAGAAGGAAAATTCCCGGCAGGATGGTGAATCAGAAGACCAGCAACAGGTATTTGCCTCCGCTACCGCAGGCAATGCCCCACGAATTGTGGTGGATACCAATTCCAAACACTCTGTTGCCGGTAAACGTAACGCGGCAATAGATACGCCGCGTGGGCGCGTGGTGCGTACTGTGCCGGATCAAAACCCAAACAGTCTTGCGATTGGCGCGACGCTACGCAGCGCGGCATTGCGCGTTGCCGGCGACTTTAAGGTAACGAAACACGATTTGCATCAACAAATACGCAGCGGCAAAAGCGCCAATCTGATTTTATTCGTCGTCGATGCCTCCGGCTCCATGGCCGCGCAACGGCGCATGGAAGCAGTCAAAGGCGCGGTACTAACATTATTGACTGACGCCTACCAGCAACGGGATCAGGTCGCCGTCATCTCTTTTCGCGGGGAATCGGCACACCTGTTGTTGTCACCGACACGCAGCGTTGATCTTGCCGAGCAGAATTTGCGCGAGTTGCCCACAGGCGGCCGGACGCCTTTGGCGCATGCGCTGCAACTGGCCCTGGAAACCCTGGATAAAACAAACGGCAATGACATGCCGCCCTTGCTGGTGTTGCTCAGCGACGGCAAAGCCAATGTTGCCTTAAACGATGGCGGCGACCCTTGGCAGGAAACGCTAAGATTTGCAGAACTGCTAGCAGATCGCGGCGTCCCCGCCTTAGTGCTGGATACCGAAACAGGTTATTTACGCCTGGGCCGCGCTCGCCAACTGGCAAATGCACTGGGAGCGGAATGCCTGACACTGGAAGAATTATCGGCAGAAAACTTGGCGCTGACGATACGTGGATGTCTTAAATCAACTCAAGCAGTGACATAAAAATTCACCACGAAGACACGAAGGGCACGAAGTTAAATATTTTTTCTTCATGTCTTCGTGGCAAAAAATCATCTAACAATTTAAAACTAAAAATTATTATGGAGTTCGTATGATTGTCTGCATAGGCGCAGGCCCGGGTGATGTGGGATATTTGACCCAGCGTGGCGCGGATCTGATCCGGAATGCCGACGTGGTCGCCGGTTTCGATGCCGTCGTTAACGTCATTCAAAGCCTGATTCCAGCTACGGCGCAAACCGTCCTGATGAATTACCGCGACCAGACTGCGCAGCTGGCACAGGTGGCCGAAGCCCATCATGCGGGCAAGCGTTGTGTGGTGGTCTTTATGGGCGACATTCATTTCAGCGGCTTTCAGTATCTGGAGCGGGTTGAGCGGGCTTGCGGCCATCCTGTGGAAACCGTACCGGGCATATCCTCCGCGCAAATACTCGCCTCGCGCGCCAAAGTCTGTTTCGATGAAACTACTTTTATTACCTTTCATCGCCGTGGCGATCTTGACCCTTTCAAGCGCCATCTGGTGCATGTGTTGCAGGACCAGCGCAATGCCATCGTGATTCCCTGTCCGTGGGATGCCGCGCGTTCATTCATGCCCCGCCATATTGCGGCTTTCCTGTTGGAAAACGGCATACCGTCCGGGCATCCTACCGAAGTGTGGGAAAATCTGACTCGGTCGGAAGCCGAATGGCGTGGCACGCTTGCCGATTGTGCAACACAGGAATTCAGCGACATGAGCATTATGTTAATCCGCACCTTGAGCCCCATGTCCAGCCAGATTGAACCGTAAAGATGCCAGTAAATAAAGAAAACACCTTCGGCATCGTTGTCGCCGGACACGGCAGCCGCGATCCCGATGGCATTCAGGAATTTGAACAACTGGTTGAATTGATCAAGAAGCGCGCTCCGCAGCACATTGTCAGTCACGGCTATCTGGAATTTGCCAGCCCGACCATCGATCAAGCGGTTATCACCCAACTTGACGCAGGCGCACGGCAAGTAGTGATGGTGCCAGGCGTGCTGCTGGCGGCAAGCCATGCCAAGAACGATATGCCTAGCGAGCTGCTGGCTTTCGCACAAACCCATCCCGGCATCGATTTTCATTTTGGCGCGCCGTTGGGACTGCATCCGCTGTTGTTGCAAGTTGTTCAGGAGCGGATTGTCGCTGCTGAAGCCCAATCACCGCATACGGTTCGTCGCGATGATACCTGTTTGGTGCTGGTTGGGCGAGGCACAACGGATCCCGATGCCAATGGTGAAGTCTCCAAATTCGCCCGAATGATTGAGGAAGGCATGGGCTTTGGCACCGCCTTCGTGTGCTACTCCGGCACCGCCAAACCATTGGTCGCGGATGGCTTGCGCGCCGCCGCTAAATTGGGCTATGCGCGGTTGATTGTTGTCCCCTTCTTTCTGTTTGACGGCGTTTTGGTTAAACGGATTTATGCCGCCGCCGATGACCTGCAGGAACGGGAGCCAAACTTGGAAGTTCTTAAAGCCGGTTATCTGGGCGTACATCCAAACGTCGCGGATGTAATCATTGCACGGGCACAAGAAGCCGTAGAAGGCCGCACGGCGATGAACTGCGCACTATGCAAATACCGGGTACAAATTGTCGGTTTTGAAGAACAGGTCGGCGAGCCACAGCGTGCGCATCATCTTAAGGTACGCGGTCTGCTGGAGAAAGACGTGACGCCTGGCAATGACAATCCTGAATTCGCCCCTTACGTGCCGCATCCGATTGAAGCTGAAAGTTTCCGCATTATCGCGGCCGGACGCGATTGGTCGGTTTTTCCTGCCGCCCATTTGACCATTCTGCAACGGCTGGTGCATACCAGCGGCGATTTTAACGCCGTCGATGACATCTATTTTTCCACGGGCGCCGTTGAAACCGGAATTCGCGCCCTGTTACGCTGCAAGCGGATCGTGACGGATGTTACAATGGTGCAGACCGGCTTGAAACGGGCGTTGCTGGAACAACTGGGTATCGAAACCTGGTGCGGCGTGCATGATCATGAAACGGCGCTGCTGGCGGCCGCGCAGGACATCACCCGCTCAGCGGCCGGGATACGCCGTGCCTGGGAAAAGTTTGGCAACGACATCGTGCTCGCTATCGGTGATGCGCCAACCGCCATCATGGAGGCTACACGCCTGATCCGAGAGCATGGCTGGCGGCCCCAACTGGTGATCGGTTTGCCCGTTGGCTTTGTCGGCACCTGCGAAGCGAAAGCTGATCTAAAACGCTGTTTGCAAGTGCCGCGTATCACCAACAGCGGCACGCGCGGCGGTTCGCCCTGGGCTGCCAGTGTTGTCAATGGTTTGATGATCGATGCGGTGAATCGGCTGGCATCGATAGATGCGGATTTGCCTGTATCATAGGCATCAACTTAAAACAATAACACCACGAAGACACGAAGAGCACGAAGGTTTCACTTTGTTTTTCTTCGTGAACTTCGTGTCTTCGTGGTGCATTAATCAATTCTGCTTGCATTTTATTGATTAAATTTATGAATTTTCTGCTTAAAAAATTCGATCTTGCTGTGCTCGCGCCTAATGGTTTGCGTCGCGGTCGCACGACCGGCAGTTGCGCCACAGCCGCAGTTAAAGCCGCACTCTATCTGATGCTGCGTAGCGAATACCGCAATCTGGTGCCGGTCACTTTACCCGATAACCATCACTATTTAGTGATACCGGTTCAGTCCGTGCGCTGGCTGGATGAACAGTCGGTGCGCGCCGAAGTGATCAAGGACGGCGGCGATGATCCTGACAACACGCATGGCGCGACTATTTTTGCCATTGTGCGAAAAAACCAGCTCGACCGGATTCGTTTTTTTGCGGGCAAAGGCGTCGGCACGGCGACACAACCGGGTTTGAGAGTAGCCGCCGGTGAGCCTGCCATCAATCCGGTTCCGCGTCTGATGATGCAACAGGCCGTTGCCGAAGTGCTGGAACTTGAAGCGCCAACCGGCCTAAGCGCCGGATTTGATCTCACCATCGGTTGCGAAAACGGTGAAATCATCGCGAAAAAAACGTTTAATCCCCGGCTCGGCATCGTGGGCGGCATTTCGATTCTTGGGACGTCGGGCATAGTCGAGCCGTTGTCGCTCGCCTCTTGGATTGCCTCCATCGAAGTCTATGTGCGTGTCGCATTGGGCGGCGGCGCACAAAGTATTGCCTTTCTGCCGGGAAAAATTGGCCGTACATACTCACGGGAGGTTTTGGGACTGCCTGCCCAGAGAGCCGTGCAAATCGCCAACTTTCTGGGCGACGCGCTGGATTTTCTGCAGCAAGCCTTGTCGGAAGAACGGCGCGGTCTGGACGTGCTTTGGCTGCTGGGGCATCCGGGCAAACTTGCCAAAGTATTGGCAGGCGATTGGGACACGCATTCCAGCAAAAGCGGGATGGCCATGAGTGTGGTAGCGGATGTGGCAGCGGAACTGAAATTTAACAGCAATCTCGTACAGGCCATAGCGCAAGCCAATACCGTGGAAGCGGCAATAGAAAGATTACAGCACGAATCCGGCGCACAGGCGTTATGGATGGAAATTGAACGGCGTATCGCCGTGCTTGTACACCAGCGCACTCCGGCGGCAAGCCGTGTTGAAGTGCGCTTGTTTAATTTGAATGGCAAGACCTTGGGAGCACCATGAATAGATTGGGAACATTTTGGGGCATCGGCGTAGGGCCGGGGCCTGCGGGTTACATTCCTTTGGCAGCGGTTGACGCCTTGCATCAGGCCGACATCGTCTTTGCACCGCGCGCTACAACCTCCGAAAGTTCGGTCGCGTTGCGGTGTCTTGCAAGCATCGCCATTGCGCCGGAGCGGATACGGGAAATCGAGTTTCACATGGATGCCGACCGCTCGGTGCTTAGCGAGCATTATGCCCGGTTGGCGGAAACGATAGCAGTCGAGTTGCGCGCCGGACTTAATGTCGCTTATCTGACCATCGGCGATACGCTCACTTACTCCACATACAGCTATGTACTGGCTGCCTTGCAAGAGCTGCTGCCGGAATTGCCGAGGCGAACCTTTCCGGGCATCACCAGCTATGCGGCGGCGGCCGCTGCCATGAATTGGCCGCTCGGCGAAGGCAAGGAGCGCACGCTGATTTTACCGTGTCCGGAGGATGCCGCCAGTCTGCGCCGCGACATCGAAACCCATGACATTATCGTACTGATGAAAATAGGCAAACGCCTGCCCTGGGTACTGGATTTACTGCGCGATATGGGCATTGCCGGACACTGCGCTTTTGCCCACCGCATCGGCTTGGAGGATGAAATGCTGTCTTCTGATGTAGGCAATTTATGCGCGACCGAAGCAATGGGTTATCTCGCCACGTTGCTGATTCGTAAAACACCCAGAGAGAAAAGACACTCACGTCAGGCTATCCTGCCTGACGCCCTTCGGGTAAATGCAAATCTGCTCCAGGCAGATTTGTCACGTCAGGCTATCCTGCCTGACGCCCTTCGGGTAAATGCAAATCTGCTCCCAGGAGATTTGTCATGAAAGTTTATTTTATCGGCGCAGGCCCCGGTGCGGCTGATTTGATCACCCTGCGCGGCGCTGCCATTCTGGGCCGGGCCGACATGGTGCTGTACGCCGGATCGCTGGTTTCTAAAGATATGCTGGCGCATTGCCGCTCCGATGCCGAAATCATCGATACCTCCCAGCTTGATCTGGAACAGCAGGAAGCCTGTTATCGACGCGCACTAGAACAAGACATCGATGTCGCACGCATGCATTCCGGCGATCCCGCCATTTACGGCGCAACCGCCGAGCAAATGCGCCGCCTGGATGCGCTAGGCATAGAATACGAAATCGTGCCCGGCGTATCGTCGTTTACCGCAGCGGCAGCCTGCATCAAAGCCGAACTGACCAAGCCGGAAGTTTCACAAACCATCATTCTGACGCGTGTTTCAGGCCGCGCCTCAGCCGTGCCGGACAGCGAATCGATCGCGCTGCTGGCCGGACACCGCGCGACCATGTGCATTTTTTTGTCCGGGCCGCATTTGAAAAAAATTGTCGCCGATCTGCACCTGCATTATCCCGATGACACTCCAGTCGCGTTGGTTTACCGGGCAACATGGCCAGAGGAAAAATCCCACCAAAGCACGTTGGGCCAACTGCTTGCGGAGATCAAAACCAGCGACTGGAACCTAACGACCATGCTGTTGGTGGGAGAAGCGTTGAGCGACCATGTACCTGCTGAATCCAGTTTATATGCCAAGGATTTCACGCATATTTTCCGGGTTGTGAAAAAACCGAAAAACATCTAGAAATGCCAGTCAATGTGAAAAGTTGATGTCATGGTAATGTGGTAAAATTTGCCTAATTTGGCAGACCTATCCGCGATAGTCAGTATATGGAAAAAACGATGACTTATTGTAAAGAATCGGGCAATTCGCCTGAACACCATTTCACCAGCGCTGCAAAATGATCGAACCCGGCAAGGGCGGTCGGCGCAATGCCGATGATTTCCAAACCTTCTGTTTCACTCGCTATCACATGACCCAGAAATAAAGACTGTTATGAAAAACCGCACAATCATCGTCAAGGGAGCTGAAGTTACTATTGCTACCCGGCATGATCAGGATTACATCTCCCTGACCGACATGGTCCAACACTTCGACGGGGGCAGTGCGCTGATCGAGCAATGGCTCAAGAACAAGGACACTGTGCTGTTCCTGGGTGTATGGGAGCAACTTAACAACCAGGGTTTTAATTCCCTCGAATTCGAGGGAATTAAAAATGAAGCGGGCCGTAACAGTTTCTTCCTGTCGGCCAAAAAGTGGATTAATGCAACCAACGCGATTGGCCTGTATGCCAAAGCTGGCCGTTACGGTGGCACCTTCGCGCATCGTGACATCGCCTTCGAATTCGGCTCCTGGCTTAGTCCCGAATTCAAGCTCTATCTCATCAAGGAATTTCAGCGCCTTAAGGATGAAGAAGCCCGCTCAAAGGCGCTCGAATGGAACTTCCAGCGCACTCTTGCCAAGGTCAACTACAAAATTCATACAGATGCCATCAAGGAACGCCTCATCCCGCCGCGCCTGACCTATGCACAGACTGCTGTTGTTTACGCCAGTGAAGCTGACTTGCTCAACGTTGCCTTGTTCGGCATTACTGCCGCCCAATGGCGGCAAACCAATTCCGATCAAACCGGCAACATGCGCGATGCCGCCACGTTAGAGCAACTGGTGGTGCTGTCGAACCTGGAAAGCATCAATGCGGTACTGATCCATCAAGGCCTAGCAGCACCTGAGCGTTTGAAGCAGTTGAACGCCATCGCCATCACGCAAATGCGTTCGCTGGTCGGCATTAGCAGTGTCGCGAAACTGCGCGGCCCGGATACTTCGAAGGAAATCAAATCATGACCGAACCCACCATCACCTGCCCGAACTGCAAAACGGAAATCAAACTCACCGAATCGCTGGCCGCGCCACTGATTGAATCCACCCGCAAACAGTTTGAGCTGCAGCTGGCGCAGAAAGACAGCGATATTGCCGCGCGCGAACAGGTCATGCGCGAGAAGGAAAAGCAACTGGCCGATGCCAAAAACAAACTTGATCAGCAAGTGGCCGATCAGGTTGAAGAGCAACTGAAAAAGGATAGAACCCGGATCGTGGCTGAAGAGACCCAAAAAGCCAGGCAGGCCGCCGCAAACGATCTTGAACAGAAAAGCCGTGAAGTGGCTGACTTGCAAGAAGTGCTGAAAAGCCGTGAAGAAAAACTGGCCGAGGCGCAAAAGGCGCAAGCCGAACTGATCAAAAAACAGCGCGAACTCGATGATGCCAAACGCGAACTGGAACTCACCGTTGAAAAGCGCGTGCAGGAAGGACTTGATGCTACCCGCCAGCAAGCCAAAAAAGAAGCCGAGGACGAGCAGAAACTCAAGGTAATGGAGAAGGAGCAGACCATTGCCGCGATGCAAAAACAGATCGAGGAACTCAAGCGCAGGGCCGAACAAGGCTCGCAGCAGTTGCAGGGCGAAGCCCAGGAACTGGAGCTTGAAAACCTGCTGCGCGGCAAATTTCCTTTTGATGCGATCGAGCCGGTGCCAAAGGGCGAATTCGGCGGGGATGTGCTGCACCGCGTTGTCGGCTCAGGCGGACAGTCCGGCGGCACGATCTTGTGGGAGTTCAAGCGCACCAAAAACTGGAGCGACGCCTGGCTGATAAAACTTCGCGGCGATCAACGGACTGCAAAGGCAGAAATCGCCGTGATCGTCAGCCAGGTATTGCCGAAAGGCGTTGAAACCTTCGAGATGGTCGATAACATCTGGGTGACCCACCCTCGTGCAGCGTTGCCGGTCGCCATGATTCTGCGCCAGTCACTACTGGAGCTTGCCCTCGCGCGGCAGGCCACCGAAGGCCAACAGACCAAAACAGAAATGGTCTACCAGTACCTTACCGGCCCGCGTTTCCGCCAGCGCGTGGAGGCCATTGTCGAAGCCTTTTCTACGATGCAGGAAGACCTGGACAAAGAGCGTAAGGTCATCATGAAACAATGGGCCAAGCGAGAAGAGCAGATTATGCGCGTGATGGGGGCAACGGTCGGAATGTATGGAGATTTGCAGGGGATTGCGGGGAAGTCGTTGCAGGAGATAGAGGGGCTTGAGCTAACCGCGCTTGATAGTCCCGTCCAAAATAACTAACGATTTGATTCTCCTAATCTCAGTAGACATGATAGCCGAATGAAGAAGACCAGCAGAGGTAATAGATGATCGAATCAATATTGATAAAGGACATTGCAACTTTCGGCAATACTCCAGAAATTATGAGTGATCTGTCTAAGTTGAACTTTTTCTTTGGTTCTAATGGTTCTGGCAAAACTACGATTACTCGTGTTATTGCCAAGGAAAGCGACTTTCCGAGTTGCGAGGTGAAATGGAAAGGAGGAACAAAGTTAGAACCGATGGTTTACAACCGCGATTTTGTTGCGCATAACTTCAACCAATCTTCTGACCTTAAGGGCATCTTCACGCTGGGTGAAAAAAACGTAGAAACACTCGAAAAAATCTTTGCAACGAATGAGGAACTTAACGCCTTAACAAATAAAATTGAAAGTCTTAACCTTCAGTTGACAGGGGGCAATGGGTTGGTCGGTAAAAAAGCGGATTTGGCGACGCTCGAAGATATATTCAAGAACAAGTGCTGGTCTGTCTACACTAAACATAAATCAAAATTAAATCAAGCTTTCGAAGGAGTCCGAAATAGCAAAGATAATTTTCGCGACAAGGTCCTGATGGAAAGTGATAACTCCGCTTCGCTTAAACCATTTGCGGAACTTGAAGAAAGAGCCAAAACTGTATTTGGCCCAACTCCGACTGTCGAACATGACGTTCCAACCATAAATGCAGTAACAGTGATTGAACATGAATCCCATCCCATCCTGAAAAAACGTGTATTTGGCAAATCGGATGTGGATATTGCCGCAATGATCAAGAAGCTCGGCAATAGTGACTGGGTCAAAGAGGGGCGTACTTTTTTTGCGGAAAATGAGATGGTGTGTCCGTTTTGCCAGCAAACAACAGAAGAGGCTTTTGCTACAAGTTTGAGCGAGTATTTTGATGATGCTTTTGAGACAGATAGTAGTGCGATTGATGCACTGATTACGAATTATATGAGCGATTCAGGGAAACTTCAGCAACAGGTTGCATCAGTTGTCGCAAATTCTTCTAAATTTCTTGATGTAGAAAAACTTAAAGTAGAAAAGGAGCTATTGGACTCGAGGATCATGGTTAATACTCAAAAACTAGCCGCAAAGAAAAAGGAGCCGAGTCAGATCATTGAGTTGGAGTCTATTAGCAATATTGCATCCTCTATTTCAGATCTTATCAACTCGGCCAATGTCCTTATAACTGAACATAACAAGACCGTTGCCAATCTTGCGCAAGAGAAGCGAAACCTCACAGCACAGGTTTGGAAATATCTGCTTGAAGTAGAACTTAAAACAGAGTTGGACGACTATGATGCTAAGAAGGATACACTCAACAAAGCGATTAAAGGGTTGAATTCAAGCCTGTTGGATGAAACCGCAAATAAGAAAACGAAAGAAAAAGAAATTCAAGAACTCGAAAAAAAATCGACCAGTATTCAACCCACGATTGATGAAATTAACAAACTCCTAGTTTCCTTTGGGTTCAGAGGATTTTCTTTGGCTAAGGCAGATGACGGTAAGAGTTATAAGTTAGTCAGAAAAGACCGTTCTGATGCCAGAAACTCGTTGAGCGAAGGGGAAAAAACATTTGTTACCTTCCTCTACTTCTACCACTTGCTAAAAGGCGGTCATTCGGATAGTGGAACAACCATTGACAGGGTTGTTGTTTTTGATGACCCTGTTTCCAGTTTAGATAGCGATGTTTTGTTCGTTGTGAGTAGTCTCATCAAAGGTTTGTTTGATGAGGTCAGGTCAGGGAAAGGCCAGATTAAGCAGGTGTTCGTGTTTACGCATAACGTGTATTTTCACAAAGAGGTTACTTTTCAACCCAATCGAGCCAAAAAGAAAAAGTTGAGCGACAAGACCTTTTGGGTTATCCGAAAGCCTGATTTATTTTCCAAGCTGAAAAAATACGACCTGAACACAATCAAAACGTCTTATGAATTACTTTGGACTCAAGTACGGGAGACCGAGCGTTCCAAGCTGACGATTCAAAACACCTTGAGAAGAATCTTAGAAAACTATTTCAAAATATTAGGCGGAATTGATCCAGACAAGATTTGCGAACGTTTTGAGGGAAAGGACAAATTTATCTGCAAGTCTCTTTTCTCATGGATTAATGATGGATCGCACTCCGCATTTGATGATCTTTACGAGTCGATTGATGACACGGTAGTTGAAAAGTATCTCAAGGTGTTCAAGGCTATTTTCGAGTACGAGGGACATCTTGCTCATTACGAAATGATGATGGGGGAAACCAGTGTAGATGCTAATGCTCAGGATGAGATTGCATGAAACAAAAGTCTGAACTTAACTGGATCGGCGAGAGTAAACCCTCACGATTACAGATCTACATCCAGTTCAGAGATGCTGAAGTGTCTTCTTACGCCAAGCATTGGGTAACGAATATTCTGAAATTCGTGTTAGCTGAATGAGTTTAGCACTTGGCATTTGGTTAGTTCGCCCGGAAAGCGAAGCACTAGCCACCACGCTGCAAAACCAGTTGGGAGGGACGATTTACCGGCCTTGGCTGAATCCTGTTGCCGCGCAGAAAGATCAGTTCGCTGCTGCCTACCGATTACACAAACAGTGGATTATGATAGCGGCCAGCGGCATTGCGGTGCGCTTTCTGGATGGCTTGGCGCAGGACAAACACAGCGATCCGGCGGTCGTGGTGCTGGATGAAGCGGGACGTTTTGCTGTTTCGCTGCTGGCAGGTCATGAAGGCGGCGCCAATCGCCTGGCTTATCGAGTCGCCAATGCAGTCGGTGCAGTACCGGTCATCACTACGGCAACCGAAGCCTTGAAACCGCTGGTTGCCGGCATAGGCTGTCGCAAAAACGTATCAGTCGAACAAATTGCCTCAGCCGTAAAACAGGCGTTGGGTGAACGGCAGTTAAACGAAGTGCGTGAGTTGGTCACCATAGACTTAAAGGCAAATGAACCCGGGCTGCTGGAGTTTTGCGAACAATACGATTTGCCGCTACGCGTCCTGGCAAGTGCGACCGTGGCGGCGCGGCCGTGGGTAACCAAAGCCTCGGACTGGGTGCAACAAAACGTGGGTTTACAGGGTGTCTGCGAACCCTGCGCGTTGATTGCCAGTCCGCGCGGCAAATTGATCGTACCCAAAATGGCGCTAAACGGCGTGGCCGTGGCTGTGGTTGAAGATAATCAGTGGCCGGTTGAGTAGGGCACGCCCTACCCGGCTGGAATAATTCACCACAAAGACACGAAGAGCACGAAGTTTTATATTTTTTCTTCGTGCCTTCGTGGTGATAGCTTTTAAATATTACAGATTAACAATTAGTGGATAAAAGAATGAAAGGTGTTTTAAATTTGGTTTCGGTAGGGCCGGGATTTAGCGATTTGATCGTACCCCGCGCCGAAGCAGCATTGCGAAACAGCGATGTGATCGTGGCTTATGATCTGTATTTGCGTTGGATTGAGCCTTGGATAAAAGACAAGGAAATTCATACGCCGCCGCTGACTCAGGAACGCGAGCGAGCCTTGCTGGCCATTGAAAAAGCCCGCAGCGGCGCAAAAGTAGCGTTAATTTCCAGCGGCGATATTGGCATATATGCCATGGCGGCGCTGGCGTTTGATGAAATGCGCGAAGACGACGGATACGATGTCAACGTGATCCCCGGCATTACCTCTGCCAATGCCTGTGCCTCGCTATTGGGCTCGCCATTGTCACACGACTTTGCCACGCTGAGCTTATCCGATTTGTTATGCCCGTGGGACTGGATTGAGCAGCGCGGCAGACATATCGCCCAGGCCGACCTTGCCTGCGTACTTTATAACGTGCAGAGTGCGGGTCGACAGGAAGGCGTTTATCACATTCTGGCGATCATGCTGGAATCGAAATCGCCGAAAACGCTGTGCGGCGTGGTGCGCAACGCTTATCGCCCCGGTCAGGAAGTCAGCATTCATCATTTGGAGGATCTGCCGTCCTTGCAGTTTGATATGCTTACCACCATCGTGATCGGCAATCGCTTTACCCAACGTAAACGGGGCTTTATATTCACGCCACGCGGCTATAACGCTTGGGAATCCACTGCCGCAGAACCGGTTGCACAGGATTTACCAAAGCAGGCGTTGTGGGTTTTTTCCGGAACCAGTGACGGTAATGCGCTCGCCAGTCAGTTGGCCGTCCAAGGTTATCCCGTTGTGGTCTCCACGGCCACCGGCTATGGTGGTGAGATAGCGGCACAGAATTGTCCCGACGTATCCGTCTGGGCGGGACAGCAAGGCGTTGAAGCGCGCAAGCAGGCATTGCAGCATTATCAGGCACAGGGATTAATCGACGCGACCCACCCTTATGCCAGTTTGATGTCGGAACAATTGATGGGGCTGTCAAAAAGTTTGGGCATCCCTTATCTGCGCTATGAACGCCCCAGTTCATTTTCAGCCGATTCCGGACTGTTGTGCAACTCCACGGCACATGCGGCTGAACAAGCCATGGCGCTTGGCTCACGTATTTTTCTGGCTACGGGCTCCAAGGATTTGGCGGCATTTCTTAAAGCTCCGGGCGCGGACAAGTGCGAATGGTTTGTACGCGTTACCCCAGAACCCGAGTTTATTCAGCGTGCAATCGATTTGGGTGTGCCGCGCAGCCACATTTGCGCCATGCAAGGGCCGTTCTCGCAGGCTTTTAATGAAGCATTGTGGCGGGATTGGGCGATTGATTGCGTTATCACCAAGGATTCCGGCGATGCAGGCGGCTATCAGGCTAAAGCCGCCGCGACACAGGCGTTGGCTATCCCGTTACTGGTTATTAACCGTCCACAACTCAGCTATCCGCTGATCACTTCGAATTTTGACGAAGTCGTCAAGCATGCACAAACATGGCAACACCCGGCATGAATGCCTTGATCCCCGTTACCATCGTCACCGGTTTTCTGGGTTCCGGTAAAACAACTCTGCTGAGCAGCCTGATCAAAGACAGGCAGGACAGACGTCTTGCATTGTTGATCAATGAATTTGGTGAAGTTACCATCGACGGTTCGCTGATACGCGGCAGCGCTGATGGCGATGAGCACATCCGGATTCACGATTTCCCACACGGTCTGATTGCCTACAGTGATGATGATTTTTTTGTTCCGACCTTGTTAGCCATTGCAGAACGCCGCGCGCAGGTCGATCATGTCTTGATTGAAACGTCCGGTCTGGCCTTGCCCACGGCGATTATGGAGTTACTGCAAGCACCTGAACTGGCGGAAAACTTCATTCTGGATGCCACCTTGGCTGTAGTCGACACCCCTTTATTGCTGGCCGATGAATTCGAGGGGAATCAGGCAGCTTCAAGTCCCCAAGATGCTGTAGCGACCTTGTTTGAACAGCAGCTAGAATACGCCGATGTTGTAGTCTTGAACAAAATCGATGCGCTGGATGAAGATGATTTACTGCTGGCTGAGACGCGCGTCCGCGAACGGGCTTCCAATGTGCGTTTCCTGGAATTGGCTTATCAGGCAAAACTGGATACTCGTCTTGCCTTGGGATTGCGACTGCATCAACCGACCTTGCTATCGCATAACCACCGTTTTACGCCGGTAGCCTCCATGCCTGGCGAGTGTGCCAGACCATTAAGCAATCATCGCGTGATTGACGGCCATGCGCATTCCGGTCTGGCCAGCCATAGCCATGGCCTGGCGACGCACAAACATTTTCATGAACAGGATCCCGGCTGGTTATCGTTTGTGCTGCGCAGCCAGGAACCGCAACAACCGGAATCGCTAAAAACCGCGCTAACGGAAACCGCCAAGGCGGAACCGGTTTTACGGCTCAAAGGTTTTATACTGGCGGAAAATCCGGAGGATGCGCTGCTCGTGCAAGGCGTGCGTACCCGCATGGTCATTAGCAACTATGCCGCAAAAAAATCAGCGCAAGTCTCGGAAATTGTTTTTATCGGTTATCATTTGAACCGTAACAAGGTGGCGGCGCTGTTGTCGCGGTTGACGGAAACGAAGTGGCAGTAGACCCGGTTTAAAGGTTAGCTGGTCAAGTATTGATGAGAATATTTTTTTGAAACTGACGGAAGGGTAGTTAGCAGTCATTATCTTGTACTTGCCAGAGGAATGATTTTGGTATATTTTTTATACCATGATTAAATTTGAATTTGATGAAAACAAGAGTAACTCAAACCTTGAAAAGCATGGCATTGACTTTGTGGATGCTCAGCAGCTTTGGGATGATGCAGACCTGCTTGAAATTCCAGCAAAAACGACAGATGAACCTCGTTTTTTAGTTATAGGTATGATCGCAGGAAAGCATTGGTCTAGCGTAGTCACATATCGAAGTAACTGTATTCGAATTATATCTGTTCGTCGGTCACGAAAAGAAGAGGTAGCCTTATATGAAAGCTAATGAATTTGACAAACAATTTGATGACGGTGATGACATCCTGAATGCCTTGGACTTATCCAAGGCGAAGAGAGTTATGCAAGATCAGAAGCGTGTGAATGTTGACTTTCCTGCTTGGATGATCGAGTCATTAGATAGAGAAGCCGGCAGGGTTGGTATAACGCGTCAGTCTATTATAAAAGTATGGTTAGCTGAACGCCTTGAAGAATTGGCTGCTACGAAAGCATTGCAGCGATCAAGCCGCTGAATGCTTTACCCGAAACGCTTTGTAATGGTCCGCATAGCATACCCTTGCTGATGTAGAAAAGGCACCCTTAGTGTGTCAATTTTTCACTTGGCTTTTAATTCGAACCCGCCCTCTCCCTTTGATTCAATTCAATTACTTAAAATCATGAACCAATTGTCCGAAGTCGCCACTTCATTAATTGAATACTGCGGTGCCGATGGCCGTGTTTGCCCCAGGGGGGACAAGTGGCAAGAGCTTTGGAAAATGTTACCCGAAGATTTAACCAAGGTTGGACGGGAAAAGATACCACTCCCACCCTTGATACTCGCCGCCATCGAATGCCAGCCTTGGGAAAAACGGATGAGGGTTAAAGATCATATCGCATGGGCGGATGCGCGAGGGGTTATAGGGCAAGTCAATTCATTTCTCCGAGGCTTATCTTTTGAAGAATGGGAGCGATCAACAAGCAATTGTATCGAAGACAATTTCTATGATCATTTTTCGTTTAAGAGTTGCATCGTTAATGATGACGTCGATGGCATGAAAATGTATCTATCGAAAGGCGTCGATCCTAAAGATGATTATGCAGAGTATTCAAATGGCGATGCATTGGCCTGCGCTGTTGAAGCAGAAGCAATCAACGCAGTAGCGTACTTGTTGACTATCGGCGTCGAGCTAGACTGTGTATCGGCGTGCGCGATTGCCGCAAGTAGGCGTATCGATATTCTTGAACTGCTACTCGATGCAGGAGTAGTTCCAGACGCTGATGCGCTTTGCTCTGCGATGAATGTTCAAGTGGCTGAACGACTATTGCGGGCTGGTGCACCAATAAATGAGCTAGCCAGCTTCGGATGGCACGCACTACACAATGCAACAGTAGAAGACCAGACAGAGATCGTAGAACTGTTATTGAGAAGCGGGGCAAATCCTAATGTCACTACGCAGGATGGAACAACACCCTTGATGTTTGCGGTTTGCGGTGGGAATGTTGCAATTGTCGAGTTGCTGTTGAAATACGGTGCCGATCCGCTGCGCAGAAATGAGCTTGGGGAAACCGCGCTTGACCAGGCGAGGGAAAACCATCAACAAACAGCAGTTACTATTCTCGAATCGCTTGTGAGCAAGTGATTCGCATTGACGGATGATGATAAAAAACAAAAGCCTGCAACGCTTTGTAGTGAACGCGATGTGCACCCTACAATAAAACCCGCTTAAAAATGAATTCTTCCGACACTCAATCACAGTCCTGCCCCGCTTTATTAATCACCGCGCCCGGTTCAAATCACGGCAAAACCACGGTTACTGCGGCGCTTGCCCGCTACCATGTCAATCAAGGCCGAAAAGTCAGGGTTTTCAAAACCGGGCCGGATTTTCTCGATCCGATGATACTTGAACACGCTTGCGGCCAGCCGGTTTATCAGCTGGATCTGTGGATGGTGGAGGTTGCCGAATGCCAACGCCTGTTGTACAAAGCGGCGCGTGAGGCGGATTTAATCCTGATTGAAGGCGTCATGGGCTTGTTTGATGGCGATCCTTGCTGTGCCGATATTGCCGGACAATTCTCGGTGCCGGTGATGGCCGTTATTGACGCAGCGGGAACCGCGCAAACCTTGGGCGCTATTGCGTTCGGGCTGGCCAACTTCCGGCAAAATTTAAGTTTCGCCGGGGTTTTAGCCAATAATGTTGCCAGCGCCCGCCATGATGAAATGATTATGCAAGGCATACCGTCGACTATTCGCTATGTTGGAGGCATGCCTCGCGATAAGCTGTTTGCTTTACCGGGACGGCATCTGGGCCTGGTGCAGGCAGAGGAAGTTGGCGATCTCGAAACACGCATATCGGCAGCGGCGACTGCTATCGCCTCGACCGGGCTGACCGCTTTGCCGGAAGCGGTTACATTTGCTCAACCTGAATCAAGCGAATTGCCCAAATTGCTGTCAGGGCTGCGCATCGGCATCGCCCGTGACAACGCGTTTTCATTTATTTACCCGGCCAATCTGGATGTGTTGAGAGCGATGGGAGCAACGCTTGTGTTATTTTCGCCACTGGCAGATACAAATCTGCCGGAAGTTGACAGCCTCTATCTGCCGGGCGGTTATCCTGAGCTGCATTTGCCAGCATTGCAGAACAATCTGCCGATGAAAAGAGCATTGCAGGAACACTTTCGGCAAGGCAAACCGATTTACGCTGAATGCGGCGGCCTATTGTATTTGCTGGAATCGATTACGAATAAAACCGGTGAATGTGGAAACATGGTTGGCTTAATGCCTGGACGCGCGTTCATGCAAAACCGCCTGCAAGGCTTGGGTTACCAGTTCGCGCCCATGCCGGGCGGAGTACTGCGCAGTCATACCTTTCATCATTCTACGTTCGAAACATCGCTAGCTCCTGTCGCATTCGGCGATCGTTTACACAACACGTCACCGGGTGAAGCTATTTTTCGAATAAACAAATTAACAGCCAGTTATCTGCATTGTTATTTTGCGTCCAATCCGGCTGCCGCCGCGCAGCTATTCCTCAACTAAAACATTGCTACATAAAGATAAGATGAACCACGGCGGCAATATTTACCGGTTTGCGCAGAATCTTGGCTGCAAACCGGAACAGGTGCTGGATTTTTCGTCCAACATCAACCCAGAGCAGGCGGCCGATTTGGATTTTTTGCAACAGGTTCACCTCGGGCCTTATGCCGATCCTGAATACAGCTTGTTAAAACAGGCGCTTAGAACCCGTTATCCATATTCAGCGGGCGTTGATATTGAAGTATTTAATGGCGCCAGCTCCGCTATTTTTGCCTTGTTGAGGTGGTTGCAGCCCAAAGATTTGGTTTTATATACACCTCTATATGGTGAATATGCGCAGATTGCCGGGCAATTGGGCTGTAGACTGCACGAGATAGACAGATTCGGCTCCTTAATGACGGCTGTACCCACGAACAGCACGATAATATTCGTTAATCCCGCTACGCCGGATGGTCAGCTTTATGACATGCAGGAATTAATGACAAAGTGGCAAGCGGCAAATTGCACCATCATCGTCGATGAGTCATTTTTGGACTTTTGCGAGGCAGATTCGGTCGCCGGGCACATCCCGCAGTACGATAGGCTCTATGTAATCAAATCCTTGAGCAAGTTTTACGGCTGTGCCGGGATTCGCATCGGCTTTATTCTGGCGGCGGCACAGGCGATCAAGGAGCTGAAACGCTTCGAACCGGCATGGAAACTCTCCAGTCTTGATATGGCTTATATGCAGCGGGCCTTGGCGAATACGGCATTTATTGAACAGACAAGAAAGTTGACTGCGTCCCGCCGAGAGTTGCTATACCAGGCGCTGCAAACTTCCGGCCTGTTTGAGCGGATTTATCCGGGACAAGCCAATTTCTTGCTGGCGAAGTTGGCTCACGACGGCGACGGTTATCAGCTGCAAGCTCGACTGGCCTCTTCGCGGCTGTTAATCCGGGTTTGCGATAATTTTGCAGGTCTGGATAAAAGCTATGTCCGTTTTGCCGTCAAAGATGAAAATGCGATAGCACAACTTCCGCAGTGCTTAAAAAAGAATCCTTTGTGAGACTATGAGAACGTGTTTTAAAAGCTGATGTATTTTGAATTGGCGATATTAGCTTATCTGATCGATATGATGTTCGGTGAATTACCTTTTAAACATCCGGTGGTGTTGATGGGCGATTTTATTGACGCGTTTGAACGGCGTTTTTACAGCAACCGGATTTTGCCCGGCGCATTATTGGTGATTGGCTTATTGGGACTGGTATTGTTGGTCAGCATGACGCTGGCATATCTGAGCGGATATTTACCCGTATGGCTGTCTTTGCCGGTTATAGTGTTATTGGCCTCAACGGGTTTGGCAATGAATATGCTCCACGCCTCTGTCGCGGCGATTCTGAGCGCTGAACAGCCCCGGCAAGCCATAAGCCTACTGGTGAGCCGTGATACTGACGCGATGACGGAAACTGAAATCCATAAAGCCGCTCTGGAAACCTGGGCGGAAAATCTCAGCGATGGCGTTATCGCTCCTTTGTTTTATCTGCTGCTGTTCGGTTTGCCTGGAATTGCCATTTACAAAGCCATCAATACGCTGGATTCCATGATTGCTTATAAAACCGAACGTTATTTTTATTTTGGCAAAACGGCGGCGATTGTAGATGATATTGCCAATTTTATTCCGGCACGTCTAACCGCGTTGCTGATCATTCTGCTGGCTTCTGACAGGCAAAGAGCCTGGCAGTGCGCCTTGCGGGACGGGAACAAACTGGAAAGTCCCAACGCCGGTTTTCCAATTGCCGCGTTGGCCGGGGCATTAGGTATCGGCTTAGCCGGCGATGCCTCCTATCACGGACAATTAAAACAAAAACCCACATTGGGATCGCCGCTAAAACCGGTCAATCAAGATACGCTGGTTCAGGGATTGAGAATAAAAACCGGCCTGGATGTTATCATTCTGTGCTTTTTGGCGATTGGTGTCTGGTTCTCATAAAAATTTTTTGATCCGCAGCAATTCTTTCGCACCCAACGACTTTCAGATTAATCCATGTCCGTCTACTCAACTGTAACCCATAGTCAACTCGACCAGTTTTTTGGCCATTACCCGCTAGGAGAAGTTTTGGATTTTGAGGGCATACAAGATGGAATCGATAATACCAATTATTTTGTAACGACCACGGAAGGTAAGTTTGTATTAACGATATTTGAGTCGCTCAGTGCGGATGATTTGCCGTATTTTGTAAATTTATTACTGTATCTTGGCAAAAATAATCTACCTTGCCCTCGCCCCAAGCTTGACAAGCAATCTAGCCCCTTACGCTCGCTTAACAATAAACAGGCAGCGGTATTCAATAAATTTCCTGGACGTGCGGTTTTAACGCCGTCCATTGAGCATTGTCATGAAATTGGCTTACACTTGGGTAGATTGCATCATCTTACACAAAGCTATGTTTTTCCAATAAACAGCAACCACGATTTACGCTGGTGTAAAACTGTGTTTAACAAAATAGACCGTTATTTAACCGCTACGGATCGTGCTTTAATCAACGATGAGCTGCACTTTCAGGCTAGCAACTATGCAGCCGATCTACCCAGGGGTGTAATTCATGGCGACTTGTTCAGGGATAATGCTTTGTTTGCTGATGGACAGCTCAGCGGCCTACTGGATTTTTATAGCGCCGGCACTGGCAAATTATTGCTTGATATAGCCATAACGGCTAATGACTGGTGCCATGATAACGGGGTGTGTAATCTTGAAAAGCTGACTGCCCTGTTGTCCGCCTATGAAATAATGAGACCTCTGGAACAACCGGAAAAACAAAATTGGCCTGTCCAGCTTAGAAACGCAGCTTTACGTTTTTGGCTATCCCGCCTGGAACACCAACTTTATCCCCGAGCTGGTGCAATAACCCAGCAAAAAGACCCGTTGATTTTTCGGCAACTACTCTCGCAATATCGACAACAATATAAGTTTCAATGAGATAGATAATTTATCAGAATTGACTAAATAAAGATGATTTGTCCGCTCATGATGGAAAAGTCCGTCACCGACTGCTTTGGGTACACGATGAAATCAATGTCGCAAATTTGCTTGCCATAAAGCGGCCAGTCGCAACCGACAGAATTTGGCCGTGAGTCGCCCGTCACACTCCATAAAGCCGACGTCAGTCAACGGGAAATGCTTGCGTCAGCAGTCGACCCTCTGCTGGCAGAACGAGATCAATAATCTATATGCAATTGCATGTTAGCCACTTAATCAAAATTAGTTGCTCATGTATAGTTGTCCAGCGAGTTTAAAAAGCATATAAGATCTCGAAAAATTAACTTGTTCAAGCGCTAGCCCCTTTGCCCCCAAATCACATATCCCGAATTTAATGACGCATATATCGAGCCCTATTGATTGTTGATCTTACACATTTCTTGGCACTCGACCGTATAGCATAGGGCCTCAGGAGCGCCAGCATTTTTCGCGAAAGCTGAAATGGGGTCCGTCCGATTTCAGCAGCGAAAAATTTGCTGGCGGTTATTGCCTTCGGCGGCCCGGGTTCGTCCTGCTTCGGCTGCGGCGCACAACTCCCCCTCGGAACGCTGTGCACCACTGGCCTGCGCAAATGGCTTGACGCCGTGTCGGATGGCCTTGCATTTTGACTACGCTTCCGCTCCAACTTCGTCAAAACGCCCGGCCCCTACGGCTACGCGGGGCTCGTCGTACACCACTCCACTACCGTTACGCTTCCTGTACTCCTTCTATGACCCGTTGCAAAGGGGTTGAGCTGCCTCGACATTGAACGTCAGCCAAGTCGCTAAAGGGCCGGAATCGTTGCCCTGAAACTCTCTAAACTCTTGCTCATCATCGGCTATCTCTCCGAAAGTAGCGTGCCACCAGCGTTTTTTTACCACTCTTTAGGGCTGTGCTATGTGCCTTGTCGAAATCCGCTGAAGCCTGCACTGTCTTGTGTTCCGACCAGCAATGGAGGGCTTCGCTTCCCATTTGGTGTAGTCCTTCTAGAACTCTCATTTCTGCTTCATTTGCTTTTTGACAATCCCCAGCACTGTCTTCATTTATATTAATTAACAATTCAATCCGGTTTTTAAGCAAAGGGTACTGGCTAAGGCGTTGTTCAAGAGTAATATCTGATTTAACTAAAAACATTACAGTAACTTCCTGTCGTAATAGGTTATAAAGACCCTATAACACACTGAAAACCGTACTTTTAATCACACCCGGCATTAGCCGAAATCGTTTAACAAGCGGAGCAGTTCCAGGCAAACTCTGTTTCTAAATGCACTGGCACTGGCCTGGTGCAGCATGAGCTTTTAAAACACTACTTTGGTTCATTTTTTCAAAACATTCAGGGTTACTATCATTGGGCAATGGCAGGAAGAGCGCGGCTGTCCTGGGCTAGCAATAACTAAGAAATACAATCGATTATTGGCGTAAATAATGCCTGCAATTTATATAGCCGGATATAAACGCCAGGAACTATCAGTTTTCACATTCTTAAGGAGTTAATTATGGTAGCTGTTTATTTACCTAAGTCTTTCTTCAGTAAAGGAACATAACGATTAAAAGCATTCGACTGTAAAATTAAACTGAAATTAACATTGAACCTAATTAGTGCGAGGGAGTTATTCCACTATCAGAGACAAACACAGTTAAGTAACTAAGTGCTCAACAGAGACCACCAAATAACCAGCGTGACCAACTTCACAGGAGTCATAGGTATGATAAATAATAATTATGAACTTAGCCGCGACAACTGTAACAACTACGTTGCATTTGTAGATGATAATCGCCCATTTTTATGGAAACCGACTGTTGTTGAGGCAATATTGCGGAACAAACTAAACATCATTGTTGAAGCGCTTTGCCAGCAGTTAAAAGGCAAAGATGTTGATATGTCCAGTATTATCAAATCTAATGCAAAAGAGTTGCAGAACATCTTTTATGGGCGAAACGAGCATTACAGGTCGTCAACATGGAATAGTGAGAAGCGATTAGGTTATGCAATCGCAAACGGAACGGATTTTGAATGCGAGGCGCATGATGCCGCTTATTGCGCTGGGCTTTCTATGCTATATCAGTTTTCAAAAACATACTTGGCTTATGAAAGCGAAGAAATCAGTGATGAAAGTGATGATGCCTACGAGAAAGAAGTGGATCATATCATTGCCTTTTATGTGTCACTGTATATTGGTAAAAAAATCCGCAAAAAAACTCATTGAGAAAAACTTTGTAATGTGTTCAACTTTGCCTTCTACGTTCAGCCGCCTCGATGGGAGCCGTAAAGGCTCTTAAAATAATCATTTGAGGATAACTGACTTTTTTGATATTAATCAGAGAAATAAAGGTGAAAATTAAACCTCGAAGCGTGGCATTTTCCCGATGCAATTCAACAAATCCGTATTTTAAGACAGAGTGGCTGGAGCGGCTTAGCCGCACCCACTTTCTAACGCGCTGCCGGACAGGCAAGATCAGCAGAGAAGAACTCAATAATTTTGTTCAACAACACCAAATTTATTCGCGCTGTTTTACGCGCTTTCTTGCAGCATTGCTGGCAAATATCGAGGATGAAGATCACCGCCTGGCGCTGACTCGAAATTTGTTCGATGAAATGGGCTTCGGCGATGCCGGTAATCTGCCGCATTCCAAGCTTTACCTCAATATGATGAATAGAATGGGACTGGTTGCCTGCGATACCCCGTCACCTTCGACTCAACGTCTGGTGGACACGATGCTCGAGTGCTGTAAATCACCTAATTACATGGTGGGACTGGGAGCTTTGTGCCTAGGCGCGGAAGGTATAGTCCCTTACATCTATCAACTGATTGTAGACGCTTTTCTTGCAGCTGGTGAATCGCTGAATAATTTGCATTTTTTTATGCTACATATCGACTGTGATGATGAGCATGCCGAGACCATGAATAAAATAATTGGCTTGCAGCTTCAGAAAACCCCTTCCGCGCTGCTCGATTTAAATTATGGCGCGGAAAAACTGATTCAGGCCAGAATTGGATTTTTTGAGGGCTTATCTGCTTGTTAGCTTCCCCAACATCTAAATTTTATGGCATAAATCATGAAAACCATCACTTACCACTCAGCCGATTTTGACAAAACTCCTCCCAGCATACCGGTTGAGATACCTGAAAAACTTATCCACAAGGCCGTCGAATCGGCAGGTGTTAAAGAGGCTTATTCCGGCGAACGGAAACACCCGGTATTCTTCGTAGACTTACCTTCCCACGCTATCAGCCTTACCCTGGGTGGACTGTTGCCGGGCGGCTGTTCAAACCGGCATCGGCATACCTACGAGACCATACTTTATGTTCTGGAAGGGCGCGGCTACACGCTGGTGGAAGACCTCAGAGTGGATTGGCAGGCTGGTGACGCTGTTTATATCCCAGTTTGGGCCTGGCACCACCATGTCAATCTGGATGATGAAAGACCAGCCAAGTATCTTGCTTGTGAAAATGCCCCCATGCTGCAAAACATGGGTAGGCTTGCCATACGTGAGGAAGCAAAATGAATGCTTTTTCAAGAACAAAATCCGGCTGAAACCAGGAAATGCCATGCGCTTGTTTTCACGCAGCAAATTCGAGTTTGTTTCACCGGATCTACCGGCTGATACTAAGCCTCAACAAGATCAAACCGTTGTAAATCATAATCAGCATCAACAGATAACGCCGATTAACACGCTTAAACATCGGATTGTCAATCGACTGCCGGCAATATCCCGGGAAAAATTAGCCGAGTTATTCCTTCGCCGGCCGGGTAAGCCAGGGCCAGCGATAGAACATGCCATGCAGTATCTGCTTAGCATTGACAAAGTTAACCGGAAACAACACAAGCATATAGACGCCACTACGGCTGCCGGAGCGGACCGCTTCTACGAAAAGCAATACAGGCAGTTTCTGAATCCAACCATGGGCGCTTTCGCAATGACCGCGACCCAAGCGATACTTGGTGCAGGCGGTTCCGGGCCCATTCCAGGTTGGCGGGCTTATCGGCGCAGTTATGCGGCGGTTGTGGCACAAACCAGTTCCATCATGCCGATTTGGGCACTCAATAATCAAACCGTTGCCATCCCGCTTTTACTGCCTGAACTGAAAGGCATGGTCGACAGTACCAGCGTCAACCGCTGGCTGGAAGGCAAAATGCCCATGCCGGACAGCTATCAGCAAATTGTCAACGGCGAAGAAGTGCGTTGCCACAGCCATCATGTACACGCCTATGAACGTAGCTTTGACGGTTCTATATTGGAATTAATGGACGCCGTCCGGCATACCCGTAAACTTGCCGTATTGGCCCTGCACCCCCATGATCCTGACGCGATGGGTTTACATATCACTTTATTCGGCATAACTTTTTTAAACCCGATCCATCTTGCAGTTGATTATGGACTTTCCGCTGCCGAAATTAATACGCATATCGAAACTGCCGGATCAATGCAACGGCGACTGGTTTATTGCGTAGGCGGCACGGAAGAGGTCTTTACCCAGTGTTCACAAAATCTGTTCGCAAAAATTCCGTTATCGGTTGAGTCAAGGCCACAACGGGCAAAGCAGCCGCATGCCTGGTCCCCGACTCAGCCTTTGCAACGCCTAATCAGCCGGCAATTTGAGATGATCCAAGTCACGGTATCCGCAGCCGGCTTGCCTGGCGCATCGCCCCGTAACGGCGATCACGGCAAAGCAGCTTTTGTAGCGTATTGCAGGAATAAGCCGGTATTATTGATACCCTATCATTCGGGTAATTCCGTTCATGGACACGCGGCCAAGCTATGGTCTAATCCTTACGCCACTTTCGTGGTATCCGATGATCATGTGTCATTAACGCGGGTGATCATCTCCGGGCCGTCACGCATTCTGACGCATCGGAAGGTAATTCAGAACTTTCCATCCGTAGCCCAGGAAGTCGCCGCACAGACTGGGCGCACAGGTATGCCGATAGCGGAGCCGGAATACTGGTTTCTGCAGGAAGTAGCCAAGCTGGTTCAAGAACTGGAGCCGCTGCCGGCCAACCAGCTTACTCCCGGCCGCAATGCCTGCACGATTAATGCCGGCGGCATGGCTTTACATAACAAAAAACCGGCTTATTTTGCTGCCGACTCTTTACCCGCTTTTGATCAAGCCCTTCATCATTATCGAGAGCACAGGGACCGACCATTGGATCCAGAGGGTGTGGAACATCGCCATTGGCTGAAAATTCTGGAGCCCAGTTTGACTGTCCGGCAAAAACATCTGAAAGATATCTCCCAGTCAATGCCGCTTTCAGAAGACAAATGCTGGAATATCAGAAGCTGATTAGGCTTCTTCTTAAGTAGCCATACGCAAAAAACTGTATGTCGGTTATATGTGCGGTAAAGATTATGATCTAGTAAATAATGTTACAACTCAGAATGGCCGGGATTGAGATTGGCTTTTTAAGAGGGTGTTGTTTGCGATAAGAGCGGCGTGCGGATGTGATTATTTGCCGGAATGAAATAAAACACCAAACAGTGTTTGTGCGTTGTTCTTCCCTTGCGTCTCCGGCATCGTCCGCTGAAAATCCAAAAAAGAGGGGCTTTGCATAAAAAATACCGAAAACGCACTCAGTCCTGCATCAGTCATCGTATAGTGGGTATTTTTTCCGGTCCGTCGATCGCAGAAAGCTTCAAAAGTTGTACGCTATTGCTTGACTAGATCACTAAAGGTCAAGGCATTTTTTCCAAAGGGGCGCTCATATTCTGGTTTCATGGGGGAATCGATTTATCATTTTAGGCGATAGCTGTCATAATGAGAATTGCTGCAGGTTGTTTAGGAACGTTCCTAAGTATCCCGATACGGGCGGCAATTTAGGATTATAAATCCGAAACACCCCCATAATGGCAAAGTTGCATCCTGGCGATGACCTGATTTTCAGTTTTGGTGTGTATAATCTTTAAAAACGGTCACGGGGGATTATGATGCGTATCAATATCATGATTGATGACGATCTTATGGCGGATGTTTTAAAATTGACAGGGATCAAATCAAAACGTTAAGCGGTAGAACAGGGGCTTAGAACCCTGCCGGCATTAAAACAACAGGAAAAAATAAAACACAATAAAGGTGCCCTGTGTGGGAAGATTATCTAAAGTAGATGAGAAGTGAGCAATGATACCGGTGGACTCCAGTATTCTGCTTGTTTTCTTTTTCCCAAGCTACTGCTTGAGAATGTGGCATTGGAAGCTTGGCCTGAGCTTTGTCGAAGGACTCCAGCTCCCTACACCTGGTTGCTCTGGAGGCTGGCGGCTGACACAGAATAGCGACTTATAAAATCAGGCCCATGGAATGCACTGGTTTTTGCATAGTGTATGATAAATTAAACTTGCTGAACTTAATTCAATGAGGTTTATCATGCAGACGGTCAATATCCACGAAGCCAAAACCCAACTGTCACGGTTGATAGAGCAGGCCGTAAAGGGTGATTCTTTTATTATCGCCAAAGCTGGAAAGCCACTGGTGAAGGTAATCCGGCTGGATGCGCCATCAGCCGGACAAATCCGAAGGCTAGGTTTCATGGCGGGGCAGATCACCGTTCAGGATGATTTCGACAGCATGGGCGCTAAGGAAATCGAGCTGCTTTTTGGTGGTGAAGAATGAAGCTGCTACTGGATACCCATATTTAACTATGGGCGGCTGGTTCGCCTGACCGGTTGCCTGCTGCGGCACGCCAGTTGCTGGAAGACCCCTTGAACGAACTGCTTTTCAGCGCGGCTAGCCTTTGGAAAATTGTCATCAAATGAGGCCTTGGGCGTTCCGATTTTCAGGTGGACGCAAGGGTGCTACGCCGGGGGCTGTTGGACAATGGTTATCAGGAGCTGGCTATTACCAGTGAACACGCCGTTTCTATCGAAAGTTTGCCGTTCATCCATAAAGACCCATTCGACCGGATCCTCGTTGCGCAGGCGACCGTTGTGGGAATTACCTTGCTAACGGCTGATGCCTTGGTGGCAAAGTATCCAGGACCGGAACGGCAAGTTTAATCCTAGTGTATTATTGTTCACTACAGCCCCTAAATGAAAGAAAATGATATGGTAATGGCTAGGTCCATAGGATATGCTGAATACAGTGAAGCGCATCAATATCTATCTCGAGCAATGTACTTCTTGCCTCAGCGCATCCTATGGCCCTGGTAAGCCAGACAAAAACCACGACCCAAATAACACATACAGCCTAAAATCCGACGCCATATTGCACAATGAAAGACCTGATACCGTGTTTTTCCAGCTTGATCTACCAACCTATCGATTTAATCAATGGATTGATAACTCCATTCACTCCGTTTGCATTTAGTGTGAAAATACCTGAAAGTTCCAGCCATTGCGTGTATTGACCCCGGTTATGAGTGTCTCCAAGGATTTGTTTCTTGCCCAAACAAGTCCAGAAGATTTTTAAATTATTTTCGTTCAAAAATCGTAATAAAGCATCTTTTCTAATTAATAAACATGAGCTTTCTTCCTGGTTCACTGACGGATCGAAACAGACAACTTCACCCTCAGCATTTAACCATTCGCCAATATTTTTTGAATATTGAAGCTGCATTTTTTCATACATGTACTCTCTGGGAGCAAAATATGAAGGTTGTTCTCGATGGCCGGCTCCTGATTCCCAAATATGACTTTCTGTTGTAACCATTACTTTATATATGGTTTGCTCGTAGTTACCTTTTTCATGCACATCTTCCCATTGGCTACGACCATAGTATGGATTATCGAAAAAACGATAAGCCGGTGACCAATAATATTCACGAGAAAATACATGGTATTGATCACTATTTTCAGGGAACCATCTTCCCATTAAATGTTGCTGCTTTGCCCAAGCAGTCAAGCCGTCTGCTTGTTCTGAAGAAACAAAATAGCTTCTAATTTGATACCAAAGATGTTTGTGTGGATATTCATGTTGCTCATACCCAACAGGCACCGATTCATCCCAGCTAGGATAGGTTTCTAAAACTAGCCATTCATTGTCGTGGGTATCTTTCAACTCAATAATTTCTTTGGGACTCGGCAAATTTTCAGCGCTAATTAGCCAATTTTTATGGTTGTCATGCCAATCGTTATACTCGACTTTATCCCACCAAGATTCGTTGCAATTAGACAAAGAGCTATCGTTTGGACGGCAAATCGATGTCGGGTCTATATTCCTAACAAAAGGTTCCCAAGTGCCTTGATACCAAATATATTTTTTATCATCATGCCAGCCAGCTGATCCATCTTGCATTTGATAATTATCAGCTACTCTTGCTAGAATCTCATACAATGCAAGCCATTGATATTTTTTGCCAATTCTTTCTTTTTTGTTCGCTTGCCTATCGCCAGAACTGGCGTTTTTATCAAATCCACCATGTTTTTTGACATCATAACCATATTCTTCAAAAATCAACTTGCAAGCATAATTGCTTAAATCATTGGGGTCGAATTTATATTTCCAGTCATTTAAAGCACTTTGAAAGGTATAACGTCCAAAATCGCCATAGCTACATATTCCCCTGCCATACTCCGTAACCATAGAGCGCAGTATGGCATTTTGTCCCCAATAATCTTTTGCATCGTTCAAGTTGTAATCGTATTTATAAGCATCAATTTCCTCATTACTGGGAAAGGCATCTGGAAATTGGCTTTTATAAGGTGGTCGAATAACCTGTGGATTTTTTAAAACAAAAACTTGTTTGTATAAAGCATATTCAATAATGTTTCTGGCATAATCTCTAATCAAAACATTAGGATAAACTTCTTCTTTTTCGAAAATAGTTACTAAGATAAATGCAGATAACTCGGTTAATCCATTCAAATCGACAGATCGCAATACTGCACCATAAGCTGCAGCAAGAATGCGTTCATAAACATAGGGATCATTAACGGTATAGAAATCAAACAGAAGCCGAGCGACTATTGGAAGATTATTTTCCAATACGCAAACTAATGCCTTTGTTGCCATGTCTCTAAAACCAATATTAGTACTGGTAAATAGCCAAGCTAAAGCTTTACAGGCTAATAATCTGGATTCATCGGATAGATAATTTTTATTGCAATCATGCAATGCCCAATCAATAAGCCTTTGCATTGCTGAAGTTTCATCATCTTTATGATGTAAATAAGTTGTCCACATAGCATCACGATCAGCTAATGAGAGTTTCGTCAGAAAACGATGTAAGCTGTTTGCATTAAAGAAATGTTCAGGATCTGATGATACTGAATAGACCATTTGAAAAAATAAATCGAAAGTATAGTCGTCAACTAAGACCTGCTGATTGACATAGTCCTTTACTTTTTCTTTGATAGTTTCCGGTTTTCTCCAGATTAGACTTTTAACAAATGCTTCAACTATTGCCCTGTTTGACTTTTTCTCATCAGAAACCAATTCATACAATTCTTTGTCTGCTTTCTCAGGAAGTTGAATTGATAAGGCTTCGACTATGCCCTGATACCGGTAAATATAATTAACATATTGGGCTAATGCACCATCATCTTGGAAAGCAATTTCAGGGTTACTTTTATCAAGATAGCTTTCGAGTAAATAGGCAGTAGTTAAGTGATCTTCAAAACGTTCATAAGCAAAATAAATAATGTCTTCATTATTATTTTTCCAATAGATGTTTTTAGATAAAACGCCTTCTGAAATTAAATTATCAATAAAACCTTTTCTGGCACTATATTTTGAAACTATGCTATTCGCTATATCAACTGCTGAGTCGTAAGGGATAATACTTAAATCGTTTTGTAGCTTAGGAACGAGCATGAAATAAGTTGAGCAACTTGGAACTCACATACCAATAATGCCGGGCTTATCGAAGCATGAACTTGATCAGGTTATTTCATGCTCGTTCCTTATGTTGGATGAGCGCGTTGATTACTTTTTTTACCAGCTGTTTACCGGATGCAGGCTGATAGTCAAAAAATGAGGGGTGTGATAATTTTTCATCAACACTCGATAAAAAGAAACCTATGATGCTGGTTATGCCGCCATAGCCTTTTGGAATTCGCTTTTGACCGGAACGCTTTAATCCTTCGCAAAATAATTTTAGAAATAGCGGGTTGCTAAATTCTGGATGTAATAAAGGTATGCTGGGCTGCTCAATGTCATATTGAGAAAAGAAGAAACTGGAAGCTTGATATTCAACATTTTCAAATCCATGATGCACCACTCTGATGATGGCATTGTCAGGAATTAAGTCTTTTGGAGTTAATAATGTTTCATAAGAAGTTCTTATGCTTAACACAAGACTTAGCCAAGGATAATTTGAAAAATCCTTGATAAATCCTTTTATATAATTACTCCAAAAATAGCGCCCTCTGCCTTCGTTAATTGCATCGACGATAAAAAGCAGACGCTCACCTTGCGCTTCGGCTCTAGCATTTAAAGCTCCTAATAATTCTTTTTCTTTACATTTAAGCCGTAGTAAATTATTAAGAATTTGTGTCCAGGGTGACTCTTCAGAAGTAAGGTGTTGCCCTAATAAGAGAACGCATGATTTATTTTCATTAATTCTTTTTGAGGCAATATCCGCTAATAAATGGGATTTTCCAATTCCGGCTTCACCTGAGAGCAACATCATTGGCAAATTGGCTAAAGCTAATGTCGGTTCGTTGATAAATTCTTGGAATTCGTATATGGCATTGTAAGCATTTCTTATCTTGAAGTTTTTATAGTCAAACGTATCTTTAGACAATTCGCTTTCTTGGCTTTTTAATGTATTTTGGTATTCGTGTAGAGAATTTATAATAAGTTTACAGCCTTTCTGAATAGCTTCAATATCAAAGCACAGTAATTCTGATTTTTTGGAAATTTCAAATTCTATATCTAATAGATTAATTAAATTTTTAGCGGCATCTTGGTCTAAAAACTCTTTATCTAAATTTTTAAAATCTTTAAGGAAGCTGTGAAGCCTGTTTTTGAAATAGTCACGAAATCTATTGTTTCTACTAAGTGCGTCGAAGTGCTTTGCAATATCTAATTCAAAATTCAGTTCCGGCGTATAGCGATGTCCTAAATTGTGAATGCTATTTTTAATATGTTCTTGAAACCATTTATCCGAAAATTCTTCTTTGGAAAACCAAAATAATCTTCTACCAGCATGTTTTTCCTCAGATAGTCGATGAATTAGCTCCGAACTACCCCAATATTCAAAAGTAATGCTTCTTCCCAGATCATTTGCATAATTAACCCATTCCTGCGTTTTTTCATTCCATTTATCCATAAACCACGATTGGTTATCGCGTCTTGGATCTTGCCTATCCAAAGGAATGCAAATGTAGTATTTGGTTAATTTCGGATGGGTTCTAAGTGCTGTTTCAAAAGAATCTTTAAGTTGGGACCATTGCGAACTTCCCATAGATGAAAAATATTTAGCTTGCCAGCCGTATTCTTCACCACCTTCTAAAACACAATAGGCTTCAACACCACCATCTGGAGCTGCTATACGATAGAACTCTTTTTTATTGACAATTTGCTCTTCTCTCGCAAGTTGGCAAATCAATTCTTCAAAAGCATTATTTTGAGAATTGTTAAATGATTTGATGTTTTGCCATTCGATAGACATTCTTAAGTTCCTTATATTTTGAATTGCTCAATTTACTCATCATTTTGCGAAAAAAGACGCTTTTAATAAGGAACTCGTAGATGGTTCCGCTGACAGGCAATCCACCACACAACGGCAGACTGAAGTTGGCATTCTACGATGATTGGCAGTTTGCTATACGACCCATTAGAGCACAAAGCATCAATAGGTTCAGGGCTTACAATCATGCATCAAAATATGCTTTTGAAAGATCTGACCATGGCATGTTTATCTCTTTGGTATTTTTATTGATCGACGCCATAAAATCCACGCTTGATAATATCAAGGTTTCCCTGCAATTCACGTCAATTAAATCCGGCAGTTGATTCAGGGATAATTAATTGAACGCTGGGGAAGTAGGTGCTGAATCGCCCCTTGTCACGGGAGATCAATGAATAACCGGAAACCGCGGCATGTGCGCCGATAAAAAAATCCGGGAGCACATTGCCTTTTTTGCCTTTGCGTTTCTTGTATTGCAAAAAAGCCTTTCCGGCCAGAAATAATGCTTCTCTCGGAACAGGTTTCATGGCAAAACCCAAGGTCTCGAATAATGCTTCCACTTCTTCAATACGTGCAAAGCCCACCGAGCATTCGGCATATATGATCGGGTTAATGACCATGGTGTTATTTTGATCCAGCCTCTCCAGCGTTGACGCGCTCCATTCAAACCAGGCGCTTTCAGGATCAGCCAGGTCGGTAACGATGCAGCTGTCGATTAGAATAACTGCCATGTTTAGTCGCGCGTCAATGCCATGATGTCATCGGTGCTCATCGTCAGCTTTCCTGCTTTATGGGCAGCCCGGAACCGGCTGGCTTTTTTCATTGAGGGTTGGATTTTATTGATGTACCAACGCCCGTTTTCGTCCTGCAAAAATTCGATCTCGGTTTCAGCGGGAAGAATACCCATGTTTTCCCTGACATTTTGGGGGATGGTTACTTGCCCTTTGCTTGTTACACGCATAGTTATCACCTGTAAATGAGTAATACTCAAATGGTAATACTTTCTTATGGGTAAAGCAATCAGCGCGGTTTAGTCCTGCTTATTGCTAAAGAATAATTGGGGTCAGCCCTGTACGCTGCGCGTATCTTCAAGGTCAGTTAATGGTACGCGCAGCGTACCCTTCATGGCGGCTATCCATACATGTCAATGGGACTGTGGGCAGGAATAAGCCTGTTCGAGCGATAGCGGGAACTGGTGTTTCCGGCAAACACCGAAGCGTGACGGAGTTTGTAACCCGTCACTCACGTTTGATACACCTCATCATGACTACCCAAATTAACCAGAATAATCTCCTTTTCGGTGGTGATCATTTCCAGGGTTATCCGATAGCTGATGTTGATCGATACCGAATGCAAAGCCGTCAACTTGCCTTTTAGCGGATGCAATCGCAGTGAGGGATAGTAAAGATTTTGAGCCAGCAAGAGCAATGTTTTGCGATAGTGCTCTTTCAATTCTGGATATTGCCATGCAAAGCGTTTGGCGCGTTTTTTATAGCTATCGGTAAAGATTAAGGTGTAGCTCATTCGGCGAATAATTCGACGATATGTTGATCAATGCTATCTTTAGTGAAGCGGCCCGCTGCAATATCCTGTTGCGCCTCATACAGCGCCGCTTCCAACTCCATTTCACGCAGGTAGTGATAGTGTTCGATTTTCATCGCCACAAAACTTTCTTTACCTCGCACGGTTATAACGGCTTCCGGCTGATTCGCAAGGCTCTCTTCTAAACAGGCGATACCTTTGGTTTTTAAGTCGTTTGCTGTAATCATTTGAGTTACCAGAAAAATAGCGCGATCAACTATATGATTAAGCGTATGGTGCGTCAAATAAAAACATGAACTGATGAAAAATATAATACTTTATTACCGTGAAAATTTATCTTTCATTCTGATAGGGTCGCAACATGTTTTCATGATCGATAAGATTAACTTTCCAGATTACGTGAGACAATTTAATCCGTTGGGTTAGCGATAGCGTAACCCAACATTTACCATCTTAATGCGTTGGGTTACGGTTATCGTCTAACCCTGATGCTTTTTTAATGTATTGAAAATCGGGATATATGCTCAAGTCAAAGCTATCAAAGCAAGAAATAACAAATAATGGCTAAGTTGCACCCGAGCAATGAACTGATTTTCAGAGTCGCCATTCCAGTCCCTGTTTACCGGTTATTTGATTATCTCGCTCCGGATAATGTCGAGCTGGATAACGTCAAACCTGGGGTACGCCTGGAAGTGCCCTTCGGCTTAGGTAAAAAAATTGCGTTTCTGCTTGAAATTGCAGGGCACAGCGAACTGGATGCGAGTAAATTAAAACGGGTGGTACGGATTCTGGATCACAAGCCGTTATTATCGGCAAAAGACTTGCGGCTGTTACTGTGGGCCAGTGATTATTATCACCATCCCTTGGGCGAAGTGATCAGTGCCGCTTTTCCTGCGGGGCTGCGTCAGGGTAAGCCGGTTGCCGTTCAAACAGAAAAGCACTATGCGCTGACTGACTTGGGCAAGGCTACTGACAGTGTCCAGTTGCAACGAACACCCAAGCAGAAAAGCGTGCTGGAAAAATTTCAATCCTGCCCGGCGTGCCTGTCAGAAGCTGAGCTATCTATATGGAATGACAACTGGCGAACCGCGGTAAAACAATTAATCGCCAAGCAATTGTTACAGATTGAAGTGAGCGATGCCAGCGTGAATAGACCAGAAGCCTTGGTCAGGGATAATGCCTTGCAGTGTAATCCACCGCAGCAATCAGCGATAGATGCGGTTTGTGAAAGTCTCGGGCAGTTCGGGGTTTTCTTGCTGGAGGGTGTTACCGGCAGCGGCAAAACAGAAGTCTATCTTCAGATTATTCGCACGGTGCTGGAGCGGGGACAGCAGGTTTTGGTGCTGGTGCCGGAAATCACTCTAACTCCGCAGCTTGAAGATCGCTTCAGACGGCGGTTTGCCGTAAACATTGCCCTGTCGCACTCCAAGTTGACCGGCAAGCAACGGCAAACCGCCTGGCTGCAAATGCAGCAAGGCGAATGCTCTATTTTGCTGGGCACACGTTCGGCTTTGTTTACGCCGTTAAAAAATCCGGGATTGATTATTCTTGACGAAGAGCATGACGCCTCATTTAAGCAACAGGAAGGCTTTCGTTTTTCTGCCCGGGATATCGCCGTCGTGCGTGGCAAGCTGCTGCATATTCCGGTGTTATTGGGTTCCGCTACGCCGTCTCTGGAAAGTTTGCATAATGTTGATAAGCAGCGTTACCAGTTGCTGCATTTGCCGGATCGGGCTGGCAGCGCCATAGAGCCCGTCCTGCAATTGCTGGATATCAGAAATAAAAGAATCCAGGAAGGCTTGTCAGAAGCGCTGATTGAAGAAATGCACAGAACTCTGGCAAAAAATGAGCAGGTGTTGCTGTTCCTGAATCGGCGCGGCTTTGCACCCACGCTGATTTGCCACGGCTGTGGATGGGTGGCGCGTTGTCAACGCTGCGATGCCAATCTGGTAATTCATTTTGATGAAGAGTGTTTGCGCTGCCATCATTGTGGCAAGGAAGAGCGCCTGATGAAACAGTGCCCTGCCTGTAAAACTGGCGAGTTGACGCCCTTGGGCCTCGGCACTGAACGTGTTGAAAAAGTCCTGGCCGAGCTTTTTGCGGATAAAATCACCGTTCGCCTGGATCGCGATTCTACGCAGCGCAAGGGTTCGCTGGAAACCTATTTGCTGCAAATCAATCAGGGAAAAGTAGATATTATTCTGGGTACGCAAATGCTGGCTAAAGGCCATCACTTTCCTAATGTAACCCTCGTGGCGATTCTGGATGTAGACAGTGGGCTGTTCAGCATTGATTTTCACGCCGCCGAAAAACTGGCGCAAATGATTGTGCAGGTTTCAGGCCGTGCAGGACGTGCGGAAAAACCGGGCAAGGTCATTATGCAGACCCGGCAGCCGGAGCATCCTTTATTAACAACGTTAATCAAGGAAGGTTATCGCAGTTTTGCCAAAACGGCATTGGCTGAGCGTAAAGACGCGTTGCTGCCGCCCTTTAGTTATCAGGCGTTATTACGGGTGCAAGCCTCGGATGTCGATACTCCCCCGCTTTTTTTTCAGGCCGTCGCTGCGTTGGTGCAGAAACTCAATACCGGTCATACCCAGGTTTTGGGGCCGGTTTCTGCCCCAATGGCAAGGCGTGCCGGACTTTACCGTTATCAATTGCTGTTTCAAAATACCCGGCGTCAGGAGCTACATGTTTTGCTTGAGGTATTAATACCGGAAATTGCCAAACTCAAACAGGCAAAAAAAGTACGCTGGTCGCTGGATGTTGATCCTGTGGATTTGTATTGATATTGATTCAATGGATAATCGGCCTGTTTTCATGGATAATAAGGGACTATTTATCTGATCTAACGACGCATTGAAGCAATGAAACAAAAAATAGAGGAACTGATTGTTAAAGCCGTTGAAACCCTCAAGACAGAGGGCATTCTTGGCCAGGAAATTATTCCGCATATAGCGATAGAACGCACCCGCGATTCACAACATGGCGATTTTGCTTCAAATCTGGCCTTAATGCTGGCAAAACCAGCGAAAGCGAATCCTCGTGAACTGGCGATTAAAATCATTGCCGCGCTGCCTCGGCATGAAGCCATCATGAAGGTTGAGCTGGCGGGGCCTGGCTTTATCAATTTTTTTATTAATCCAAACTCCCAGTATCAGATTGTCAGTCAAATCCATGCTCAAGGGCGGGAATTTGGATTAAGCACTATCGGCTCGGGTAAAAAAGTTCAGGTTGAGTTTGTTTCAGCTAATCCTACTGGTCCTTTGCATGTAGGACATGGCCGAGGGGCGGCTTATGGTTCGGTGGTGGCTGATTTACTCAAGGCCGCCGGTTTCGAGGTGCATCGTGAATATTATGTTAATGATGCCGGGCGTCAGATGGATATACTGGCTGTCAGTGTTTGGCTGAGATATCTGGAAGAATGCGGCGAGGTTTTTCACTTCCCCTTCAATGGTTATCGTGGCGACTATGTTCGCGAAATTGCCCGGGATATTCATAAAAACACCAATAATGACTATCGCAGGCCGATGGAGCTGGTGCTGGAGAATATACCCGCGGATGAGCCACAGGGCGGCGATAAGGATGAGCATATTGATGCGCTGATTGACCGGATGAAAACTTTGCTGGGTGTGGGGTTATACCGGGATTTTTTTCAAATCGGGCTAAATAACATCCTGGAAGACATCAAGATTGATTTGAGGGAATTTGGCGTTAATTATCAGCAATGGTTTTCGGAGCGCGATTTAATGGACGACGGTTCGGTGCAAAAAGCGCTGGAACGCCTGCGTGCCGGTGGGCATCTTTATGAGCAAGATGGCGCGACCTGGTTTGCCTCCAGCCGGTTAGGCGATGAAAAAGACCGTGTTGTGGTTCGGGAGAACGGCCAGTTTACCTATTTCGCTTCAGATATAGCCTATCACATGAACAAGCTGGATCGAGGGTTTGACCAGATAGTTGATATTTGGGGCGCGGACCATCACGGTTATGTGCCCAGAGTCAGGGCGGCCATTCAGGCGCTAGGGGCTGATGAATCCAAATTAAAGGTGTTGCTAGTGCAATTTGCAATCCTTTATCGCGGTGAGGAACGGGTGCAAATGTCCACCCGTTCAGGTGAATTTGTCACCCTGCGTCAATTGCGTAATGAAGTCGGCAAGGATGCTGCACGCTTCTTTTATGTAATGCGGAGGTCAGAACAGCACATGGATTTTGATTTAAAACTGGCGACTTCAAAATCCAATGAAAATCCGGTATTTTATGTACAGTATGCTCATGCAAGGGTTTGTAGCGTATTTCGTCAACTGGATGAAAAAGGCTGGGAAAGAAATCTGTCGCTGGGCATGGAAAATCTGGTTAAATTAACTGAAGAACATGAAATCTTGCTACTGGGAACATTGGCGCGGTATCCCGAAGTTATTGAGCGCGCGGCTTTGCAGTATGAACCGCATCAGCTGGTCCATTATCTGCGTGACCTGGCGCATGAGTTTCACACTTACTACAACGCCCATCAGTTTCTCGTTGAAGATGCCTGTATCCGCGATGCCCGATTAAATCTGGTCGGCGCGGTCAAGCAGGTGCTGGCAAACGGCTTGAGCTTGTTAAACATCAACGCACCTGAATCCATGTGATGTCCAGAGATTATAAACCCAGAACGCAAAGTAAATATGCCGGGCAACGCAGGAAAAAACCTGGCATTGGTATGTGGCGATGGATGCTGATCACTGCGATAATTATTGCATTCGCGGTGTTTTTGGCTTATCTCTGGAGCACCGGATCCCAACCCATTAACCCGCGGCAGATTTCGCAAGCATCACCCGATAAGGCAGGTTCCGAAACCGCAGCGGTTGCTAAAGAAGGGCAAAAGCCTGAAGTTAAGCCAGGGCCTAAAATACCGCAGTTTGATTTCTACACCATTTTGCCTGAAAAAGAAGTCGTGGTTCCGGAGTACGAAATCAAAACCCGAACCCGGGAAGAGCGTGTGGGTAAGGCAAAGGAAACGCATTATGTCATGCAGGCGGGTTCTTTTAAGACCTTTAAGGAAGCGGACCAGTTAAGGGCCAAACTTGCTTCGATGGGAATAGAATCTAAAGTTCAGAAAGCAAAAGTCGGCAGCGTGAACTGGTATCGCGTTAAAATGGGGCCTTATGCCCAGACTGACAGCGTCAATACTATCCGGGCGCGGTTAAGACAGAAAAATATCGATGTGATTATTACGGAGACGGGGCAATAAGGAACGTACCAAAATCCGGATAAAACGAAGAGACGCAAAATATTGCGTCTCTACAGACCGGTTTCCTAAATTCCTTCCTCTTTATCGTCATCTGATGCCATATCAGAAATCTCTTTTAATCGGGAGATAGCCCTGAAATTGATGCAATTTTCGGGATACAAGCCTTCGTCGTTCGGTTTGCCTGCGGGTTGTCCGGTCAATAGTTCCAAGGTCTCGTCGACACTCGCCACCGCATAAACCGCAAACAGTCCTTTGGCAACGGCATCAATTACTTCCTGTTTCAACATCAGGTTGCGCTTGTTGGCGGCGGGTATAATGGCGGCATGTTGCCCATTAAGCCCGCGAGCCTGACAAAGCCTGAAGTATCCTTCGATTTTCTCATTGACTCCACCTACGGCTTGTACCTCGCCGTATTGATTAATTGATCCGGTTACGGCAAAAGCTTGTTTAATCGGCGTTCGGGTGAGTGCGGAAATAAGGCAGCACAGTTCCGCCAGCGACGCACTGTCGCCATCGATATAGCCATAAGATTGTTCGATGGCAATACTGGCGGATACAGCCAACGGAAATTGTTGGGCATAAGAATGGCCCAGATAGCCCGTTAAAATCATCACGCCTTTTGAGTGGATGGCCTGTCCCAACTCAGCCTCGCGCTCAATGTCAACGATGCCCCTGGAGCCGGGGTAAACCGTGGTGGTGATGCGTGCCGGCGCACCAAAGCTGCTACCTCCTATTTCCAGAACGGTTAAGCCGTTTATTTTTCCAACAGCTTCGCCTTCGGTATCGATCAGAATAGTGCCATCCAGCATTTCTTCGAGTATCGCTTGAGACAACCTGCCGTTTCGATGTTCTCTGGCTTCCAGGGCCAGTTCGATGTGTGGTCTGTCGATTTCGCTCTGCTTGGCTTGCCTGCAAAACAAATTGGCCTCGGCAATGATGTCCAGTGAATCTTTTATATGGGCAGAAAAATGATGCTGATTTTCAGCCAGCCGGCAACTGTGTTCAATCAACCCTTCAATAGCTGTCCGTGTTAACGGGTTTGCACCCGAATCAGCCGCCTGCTTCTGCATGAGCATTGCAAAGCCCTGCATGGAATCATCGGTACGTGGAATGTAATTGTCGAAGTCAGCGAGTATTCTGAACATTTCGTTGAATTCGCTATCCATTTCTTCCAGCAGATAATAAATGTCCCGCGAACCAATCAGTATCACTTTAACATTTAACGGGATCACTTCGGGCTTTAAGGTAATGGTGTTGATGCCCAACTCTGAATACGGCGATTCAATTTCAATGCGGCCTGATTGCAACGCCCGTTTAAGGCCTTCCCAAACAAAGGGATAGGTTAATAGTTTTTCTGCATCGAGAATCAAATACCCGCCGTTAGCCTTATGCAATGAGCCGGCACAAATTTTCCGGTAATTGGTTACTAACGCGCCCTGGTCGCTGACATATTCAATACGGCCAAACAGATTCTGATAAATCGGATGTGGCTCAAAAATGACGGGCGCTCCGTACTCCTGTTTATTATCGACCAGAATGTTGGGGGCGTACTGCTCGGTCAGCGTCAAGCGTTTTGCGTTGGTTTCCCGTGGTTCCAGTGTCCGCGTCGGCATCAGATAATTGGTAATCGTGCTGTCCAGATTTTTTTTGATTTCCGCTAAGTAGGTGATGACATCATCAATGTTTTGATATTTATCATTTAGCTCGGCAAACAACGGGTCTATCGCCAAGCTGATGGTGTCATTATCGAGCTGCTTGATTTTTTCAACCATAGTGCGACGCCATTGTGGCAATTCCAGCAGCACGTCACTGAGATACTCTTCCAGTTCCTCGACGTGGCTGTGAAAAGCTTCACGTTCAGACTGCGGCAGTTGAGTGAACTGCTCTTCATTGATTGATTTTTTATCCCGGACAGGGGCAAATGTAATCGATTCACTTTCCCTGAACAAAGCGATGGTATATTCTTGCGCTTTTTTATCAACCAGATCAATCGCATTGTTATAGCACTGACTAAACTGCCGCTCGATTGCAGATTTTTTTTGCTGATAAGTAGGGCTTTCAAAGGCGGCGGGAAATGTTGCCCACAGATCATCAAGAAACTTTTCAATATCCTTGCTGAACACCTGTCCGAATTCGGCTGGCAACTCAACGGCAACAGGCTCTCTGGGATTATCAAAATTATCCACATAAGCATAGGAAGGCGGTGCAGGGAGGGATTGGGCAAGCGCATTTAAATGACTGGTGACCATGGATATGCGGCCTAAACCGGATTCTCCCATGACAAAAATATTGTAACCGGGATTGGGCATGGCAACACCAAATTCCAGTGCTGATTGGGCTCTTGGCTGTCCTAAAATGCCGCTTTGCAATCGGGGTGCTTCCGGAAATTCAAAGCCGGTCAAGTCGACATTTAGTTTCAGTGACTCAAGGGGAAGCTTTAAGGAAATAGACATGGATAGGTTCGAAGGTATCAGTTTTCAAATAATCGGCCATTCTATCATTTTTATAAGCTTGTCCGATAACATGGCTGCGGATTTCAGAAATTATCATCTTAACCAAAACCCAAGCTTTTTCAGGTCTTGGAGCCATTTGCCATAAATGATTAAACAAAAAAGCAAAATCATCAGGACAAGAATAATCGGTTTATCGCCTAATTTCGCATAAGGCGTCATGCCTCCCATAGGTGTTATTGTTTCGCTAAGCACCGTCGCTTTAAATAAAGGGGCCTGGCTGATAATCCTGCCGTCAGGGGCAACGACTGCTGTTACGCCGGTATTGGTGGACCGCAACAGAAAACGTCCTGTTTCCATGGCCCGCATTCTGGCGATTTGCAGATGCTGGTGAGGCTCTATTGAATCTCCAAACCAGCCATCATTAGTAACATTAACCAGATAAGCCGCATCGGGCAAGCCTAAAATACCGGCATCCCCAAAAGCATCTTCATAACAAATGGACGTTATAAAGCGATAGCCTCCCGCTTTCAACAAGGACTGGCCGGTACCTCCGGGCGTAAATTTGCCCAACTTTATGCCCAAGCTGTTTAATATAAAACCTGACACCGGTTGCCAAGGCAAATATTCGCCGAAAGGTAACAAATGGATTTTTCGATACATGCCCGTTTCTTTACCCAGCGTCATAACCGCATTGTATTTTTCCTTTTCCGAATTTCCATGTGCAGGAAGACTGACAATTAAATCCGTTTTATGTTGCCGGGCAGCTTTACTCAAGGGCAGTAAAAACCATTCGCTCACTTCAGATAAATAAGCAGGGATAGATGTCTCAGGCCAAACAATAACGGCAGAATCCCAATGTGCTTCTGTCATCGATTTGTAGAACTGTAGGGTATTGAGTTTGTTTTCCGGCCGCCATTTTTGATCCTGCGTTATATTGCCCTGAATCAAGGAGACGCGGATAGGAGGGCCAATTGCATCTGTCCATTTTATCGTCTGTAAGGCGGCGCCTAAAATCCATAAAGCCGCAATGGCAGTGGACAATAACAGGCGGTGTTTTTTAGTTTGAAATAAATACACGATGACGGATGCCGTTAAAGCCGCTAAAAAACCCGAGCCATAAACGCCAACGAGTGGAATATAACCGGCTAAAGGCGTTTCTAACTGGGAGTAGGCGACTTGCAACCACGGAAAGCCGTTAAGCACCAGATAGCCACGCAAGTATTCGATCAACACCCAGATAACAGGCATGGGCAATATTGAGACAAGCCCCCTTTTTTTAGGCTGTATTTTTACAGAAAGATAACCCGCCAGTGCCGGAAATAAGGCCCAAAAACCAAAAAACAGGCAGGTTAACAGGCTAGAGCTTAGTACACTGGCACCGCCAAAATCATGGACGCTTATATAGACCCAGGATACACCTAAACCAAATGACCCAATACCAAAAAAATAGCCTCTCAGCAGTGCCCGTCCGGGCGTGATATTTTGCCAGGCAGCAAAAAGAATGCATAGTGCAACCGGTGCCAGGTAGGCATAATCAAAAGGGGCAAATACAGCCGCGAATAAAATACCCGCAATCGCTGCGAGCAAATCCCAATAGTTATTCGATGAAATCCGCATGAATTACAATTTTTTTAAAGAAGCAGACAAAAATAAAGATAATAAAGCCATATCAGCCTTTCAGGTAAATGACTTGATAACGGAGGCATAAGGTTACTGGCAAACGGTTGCGATTCTACGATTCCATGAGCAAGTTTTCTGGAAGTAGGTGAAAACTATCTTCACATAACCGATAAACGCTATGATATGCTTGATTTGAAGCAAAACTTTTTTAGCGAGGTGATTCATGACCGCCGAACTTATACAAACATATTACAACGCTGAAGAGTATTTAACTCTTGAACGTCGCGCGTCTTAATAAAAGCGAATTTGACGACGGTCGAATCTATGCGATGACCTGTGCAAGCCGGAAGTATAACCGTTAATATTGCTAAGCCAACTCAAAAACATCCCTGCGAAGCTTACATAAACGCTGTGCGTGTCAAAGCAGACCAAGCACTCTGCTACCATTAACCGGACATCGCTGTAGTGTGCGGATCGCCGCAGTTTGAGGACGGATACGCATATACCTTGCTCAACCTACTTTGCTGATTGAAGTGCTTTCGCCTCCTGCAGAAGCTTATGATCGCGGCGGCAAGTTTTCTCATTATCGTAAAATCGCCGCACTGCGCGAATATCTGATGGTGACGCAAGACCAGCCAAGTATCGAATGCTATTTGCGGCAAGAATTGTGTTCTCAGTCTGATCGAAGTTTACGGCACAGTTCAAAATGATGCGGCTAATGATCATAATACAGGCTTGTAGTTACGCATCGCTATCGTTTTCTAAATGCCACGCCCAGCCGATAGGACATATGATTCCGCTACTTAGAACAAACTTGGCTATCAAATATAATGTATGTTATCCATCTGAGGCCAACCAACTACATTACCCTTTTAATATTTTCGTGTTTTATATAGATCAATTAATTTTTATAGTATAAATTGAACACCCAAATCATAAAATCTTTTTTACTTTGCTTACAACTGAGGAAAATATGAGGCAGGAAAATACATTAGGTGCCTTTTTATTGGGCGCGTCTATTTTTTTAGGTCTGGGCATACTCGGATATCTGCTCGCTGGCGCAGCAATCCAGTATAAGGAATATGAGCGTAGCGTAACAGTCAAAGGATTGTCTGAACGCGAACTGCCAGCCGATATAGTGATATGGCCCATTGTTTTCACCGAGGCAAGTAATGAGCTTGGGGGGCTCTATGCGTCAATTGAAGCAAGCACTAAAAAAATCAAGGATTTTCTCGTTGCAAAAGGGATTGATGCCAATGATATTACCGCTTCAACCCCGGCCATTACCGACAAATTCGCCCAGCAATATGCTGATGCCGCCAAGGCCGAGTTTAGATATACCGCCATCCAAACGGTGACCGTTTACTCACCCAAAGTCGACTTGATCCGCAAGGTAATGACTGAGCTCGCGGAACTGGGCAAGCAGGGCATCGCCTTTACGGGCGGTGATTACCAAAATCAGAACGAGTACATTTTTACTGGTTTGAACAAGATAAAACCGGAAATGATTCAAGAAGCCACCACTAAAGCGCGTGAAGTGGCGGTAAAGTTTGCTGAAGATTCGAATAGTAAATTGGGCAAAATCAAACAGGCCACTCAAGGACAATTTGAAATAAATCCCCGGGATAAAAACAACCCGCATATCAAAAAGATTCGAGTGGTTTCCACTGTGGAATATTATCTGTCAGACTAAAGCGCCACGATGGTTTCTGTCATGCACGCAGCGCTTATAATAGCTGCCATCATTCCGGCAATCTTTTTTCCTCATATCGCTTGGTCTGCTTCAAATGGGTATTAAATGTTAAATAAAAAGCTGGCCTTCGAAAAAAAGAGACAAGCTAAATTATGTTTCGATATGTTGGCACACATCAGACTGCTGTATTTTCTACTACGCAACATTTAGCCTGGTTAAAAACAGGGTTGGAAGCCGTGTCCAGCATAACAACTGTATCTTGTTTCCAACCCTTTCCACTTTTGCCTGAATAAAGACAATGACGACAAGCGCTTTGTCGATTAAAATGGGCAAGATATTCTTAAGCTGTCATCAGTTATCCTCTGAACCCCATACATACTAAATGACAAAATACATTTTCATTACCGGCGGTGTTGTTTCATCGTTAGGCAAGGGCATTGCCGCATCGTCGCTTGCCGCTATCCTTGAGGCGCGGGGCCTCAAAGTCACCATGACTAAACTTGATCCTTACATTAATCTTGATCCGGGCACTATGAGCCCTTTTCAACATGGTGAAGTGTTTGTTACAGAAGATGGTGCAGAAACTGATCTGGATTTGGGCCATTATGAACGGTTTCTTAAAACAACTATGGCCAAAAAGAATAATTTTACCACCGGCCAGGTTTATAACAGTGTTTTGCGCCGGGAACGTAAAGGTGAATATTTAGGGGCAACCGTCCAGGTTATTCCGCATATCACCGATGAAATCAAGCGCCGGATTTATCTGAGCGCCAAAGACATGGACATCGCTTTGGTTGAGGTCGGCGGCACAGTCGGTGACATTGAGTCGCTCCCATTTCTGGAGGCTATCCGGCAAATGCGCTTTGAATTGGGCGCAGACCGGTCACTGTTTATTCATTTGACGCTGGTTCCTTATATCCGGTCCGCGGGTGAGATAAAAACCAAGCCAACTCAGCATTCGGTAAAAGAACTTCGTTCCATTGGCATACAGCCGGATATTCTAATTTGTCGTTCTGAACAACCCATACCTGTCAGTGAGCGGCGTAAAATTGCTTTGTTCACCAATGTCGAAGAAAAGGCAGTTATTTCTGCGATAGATGCAGACTCCATTTACCGGATTCCTCTGTTACTCCATGAGCAAGGTCTGGACAATATTGTCGTTAACAAATTGAGGCTGGATGTGCCGCCAGCCGATTTAACGGAATGGAAGGCTGTTATTGAAGCGATGGCCCATCCGATTAATAAAGTGACCATCGCCATTGTCGGCAAATATGTCGATCACTCCGACGCCTATAAATCACTGAATGAAGCGTTGATTCATGCCGGTATCCGTACCCATACAAAAGTTAACATTAACTATATTGATTCAGAACTCATAGAGGACGAAGGCGTCGCCAGATTGAAAGATGTCGATGCGATTTTGGTGCCGGGTGGTTTTGGCGAGCGCGGCGTGGAAGGCAAAATTGCTACAGTCCGCTATGCACGCGAAAATAAAATTCCTTATCTGGGCATTTGTTTAGGGATGCAGGTCGCGGTAATTGAATTTGCCCGCGATGTGGCAGGTCTTGAAGGCGCGCATAGCACAGAGTTTTTGCCTAAATCGCCTCATCCTGTCATTGGCTTGATTACCGAATGGATAGCGGAAAGCGGTCAATTGGAAACCCGCGACGAACATTCTGATCTTGGTGGTTCCATGCGCCTGGGCGGTCAAAAATGCCGGTTACAGACTGATTCATTGGCTTTCCAACTGTATCAGAAAGATGTTATTACCGAACGGCATCGCCATCGTTATGAGTTTAATAACCAGTATTACGAAAAGCTGGAAAAGGCCGGCATGCGGTTTTCCGGCAAGTCTCTTGATGGCCGGTTAGTCGAAGTGATCGAAATACCTGAACATCCGTGGTTTTTAGCGTGTCAGTTTCATCCTGAATTCACTTCGACACCCAGAAAGGGCCACCCCTTATTTTCCGGTTTTGTCATTGCAGCATCCCAACATAAAAAGGTAGCAACCGTATGAAACTATGTGGCTTTGAAGCCGGTTTAGACCAGCCGTTTTTTTTAATCGCAGGCCCGTGTGTGATTGAAAGCGAGCAATTGGCGCTGGATACCGCAGGCTATCTTAAGGAACTGACAACAGCCTTAAACATCCCGTTTATTTACAAATCCTCATTTGACAAGGCCAACCGTTCATCGCACGAAAGTTTTAGAGGTTTGGGCGTAGAGAAGGGCTTGGAAATACTGGCAAAAGTGAAACATCAAATCGGTGTGCCCGTATTAACCGATGTCCACGAAGACACGCCATTAGCCGAGGTTGCCGCTGTGGTCGATGTCATGCAGACGCCCGCGTTTCTATGCCGGCAAACTAATTTTATTCAACAAGTCGCTTCCCAAGGAATACCGGTCAATATCAAAAAAGGGCAGTTTTTAGCCCCCTGGGATATGGTGCATGTGGCCAATAAAGCAAAGGCCACCGGAAACAAAAGCATTATGGTCTGCGAGCGCGGCGTTTCCTTCGGTTATAATAATCTGGTTTCCGATATGCGCTCCTTAGCTGTCATGCGGGATACCGATTGTCCTGTCGTTTTTGATGCCACCCATTCCGTGCAACTACCCGGTGGACAAGGCACCTGCTCAGGCGGGCAGCGTGAATTTGTGCCTGTGTTGGCAAGAGCCGCCATAGCCGTGGGCGTTGCCGGGCTGTTTATGGAAACCCATCCGAAACCTGCCGAGGCCAAAAGTGATGGCCCAAATGCCTGGCCTCTATACAGAATGCAAGAATTATTAGAAGTTTTATTAACCATCGACAGGGCTGTAAAAGCACAAACCCTCATAGAAACAACCTTATAGGAAACATCATGGCTGCAATAGTAGATATTCGTGCAAGAGAAATTTTAGATTCACGCGGTAACCCAACCCTGGAAGCGGATGTGATTTTGGCCTCCGGCGTAGTTGGCAGCGCAATGGTTCCTTCCGGCGCATCAACAGGCGAGCGCGAAGCCATCGAATTGCGTGACGGCGATAAAGCCCGTTATCTAGGCAAAGGCGTGTTGAACGCGGTTAATAACGTAAAAACTGAAATTCGTTCTGCGATTGTCGGTATGGATGTCACTGACCAGGCCGGTATCGATAACAAAATGATCGCACTGGACGGCACCGAAACTAAAGCCCGTCTGGGCGCAAATGCCATGCTGGCCGTTTCCATGGCGGCGGCACATGCCGCAGCAAAAGAAGCAGGTCAACCTTTGTATCGCCACTTGAACAAATCCGGTGAATTTATTTTACCCGTACCGATGATGAACATTATCAACGGTGGCTCACATGCGGATAACAGCGTGGACTTGCAAGAGTTTATGATTTTACCGGTAGGCGCGCCAACGTTCCGTGAAGCCATCCGTTATGGCGCGGAAGTGTTTCATAACCTGAGCAAGGTATTAAAAGCCAAAGGCCTGGCGACCACCGTGGGTGATGAAGGCGGTTTTGCGCCCAATCTTTCTTCAAACGAAGAAGCCATCAGCGTGATTCTGCAAGCCATAGAACAAGCGGGCTACAAACCGGGCGTGGACATTTACCTGGGGCTTGATGCCGCTGCGTCTGAATATTATCATGACGGCATTTATGATTTGGCCTCGGAAAGCAAAACCTACAGTTCAGCGCAAATGGCTGATTTCTTCGTTGATTGGGTTGACCGTTATCCGATTATCAGCATAGAAGATGGCTTTGATGAAAACGATTGGGACGGCTGGAAACTGATGACCGAAAAACTGGGCGGACGCATTCAGTTAGTCGGTGATGATTTGTTCGTGACTAACCCGGCTATTCTGAAAAAAGGCATTGAAAGAAATATCGCCAACTCCATTCTGATTAAAGTAAACCAAATCGGCACGCTGACAGAAACTCTCGCTGCGGTGGATATGGCGCATAAAGCCGGTTATTCAGCGGTTATGTCCCATCGTTCCGGCGAAACCGAAGATGTCACTATCGCTGATTTAGCGGTTGCTACGGGTACAGGACAAATCAAAACCGGTTCCTTAAGCCGTTCAGACCGCGTCGCCAAATACAACCGCCTGATGAAAATTGAGGAAGAATTGGGCAGTTTGGCTAAATATGCGGGTCGTGGCGCGTTTAGAATGCTTTAGTTTTTAAGTTACCAGTTGAAGGGTACAAGTTGAAAAATGCATCTTTTTCCTTTCTTGGTCAATTTGAAATTATGAAAATTCTACTTTCAATTACTATTCTACTGGTTATTCTTCTTCAACACCGCTTATGGTATGGCGATGGCGGTATTGAGGAGGTAAAGGCCTATCAGCAGCGGCTTGATGACCTTAAGGAACAAGTGGAAGAAAAAAGGGAGCGTAATGAAGCGCTTTATGCAGAAGTGGAAGACTTGAGAAAAGGGCAGGAAGCACTGGAAGAACGGGCCAGGGAAGAATTAGGGATGATTAAAGAAGGCGAGACGTTTTTTCAGGTTCTTGAGTGAAGTTGAGGACAGGCTAAAGGCGCAAGGCTAAAGGTGATAAAAGCACTTTTAATCTCGCGCCTTTTCTTTTTTAAAACAGTACCATCATTCTGAAAATACAAAGAATTTTATGAAAATTATAATGATACTCACCGAGGCAGTAAGCTTGTTCAAAAACCTGCTGAATGACTTGATAGGCAAACGAAGCCTGGTTTATTTGCTAATCCTTGCTTTTGCCGTGGCAGTAGCTTCCGGTTTTATGCTTTATATTCTTGACCCTAATATCCATTCAGTGTCCGATGGAATATGGTCTGCCTGGGTCACCATGACGCATGTTGGTTTTGGTGACGTAGTGCCGATCTCATTTTTGGGGCGGTTGCTGTCGGCAACGCTGATCTTGTTCGGATTGGCCCTGTTTTCATTGTCTACAGCTATTTTTTCAGTGACGCTCATCGGCAAAAACTTGGATGCCTGGGGAAGCGATGTTCGGCAAATCGAGCAGGAAACCAGCCGTATTGAGACAGATGAAAATAAGATTCTCCACGAGTTGGCGCGGTTACATGAACGCATGGACGCACTGGAAAAACAGTTGTCATCAGGTGTCAGTAAAGACAGTAAATAATCATGTAGGGTATGCATCGCGTACCTTTTATGGTTACTTGTGGCGTGAATTGCAGGATATGAGATAGTCGATTATAGATTTTGAGGCATAAATGTTGAAGTTTTTGTTAGTAATAATTATTTTTTTATTAATGTTATCTTTGTTTTTGGCTGTAAGTGTTGGCGTTGCTTTTAGCCTGGTATGGATATTTCCAGCTATCTCTTTTGAAATAGGTGTTTTGATTGGAGCTGTTAGCCTTGGTATGATTCTTTATATTTTTATAACGATAACGTCCGATATAAATTTATCCTCAAAAGACGATGACCACATTGTTGATAAAATTTACGATGAAATTGATCTGGATCATATAGTATTACCAAGATCAAGGCGAAGCAGACGGAATAGACGTTAATTCACCCTTTCTGATTCCTGCACCCCATTATTTAGGTCGTTTACTTTTTAATTCGACGCCACAACCCTATTCTACAAATGAGTCATTCAATTAAATTCTGGGCGGTTGTTCCTGCCGCCGGTGTCGGCAAGCGCATGAACGCCGACCGGCCTAAACAATATTTGGAGCTTGCGGGTAAAACAGTCATTGAGCATACTTTATTGCGGCTGTTAAATGCGGATGTTTTTGCCGCTATCGCGGTGGCAATTTCTGAAGAGGACCCTTATTGGCCCGAGCTTGAGGTGTCCGCCCATGAAAAGATTATTACCGCCTCAGGCGGTAAAGAGCGGGCGGATTCCGTACTATCCGCGTTAAAATCAATACGCGCCATAGCCTCTGATACTGATTGGGTGCTGGTGCATGATGCCGCAAGACCTTGTATAACGGCCACTGATATACAGCATCTCATAGCCTCGCTGGTAAACGATGAAGTAGGTGGAATACTAGCATTATCGTCACACGACACTTTAAAAAATGTCCAGGGTGACAGCATTGTCGGCACCTTGGATCGTCGCCATATTTGGCGGGCTTTAACGCCGCAGATGTTCCGTTACGATCTTTTAAGAAATGCACTGGAAACAGCGGAAGGCAATCAGGCCATAACCGATGAAGCCAGTGCGCTTGAGTTACAGGGCTTGCAACCCAAAATCGTCGAAGGCCGTCCTGATAATATAAAAATCACACGGCCCGAAGACTTGGCATTGGCGCAGTTTTATATGGAGCATCAGCATGATTAGAGTAGGGCAGGGTTACGATGTACACCGCTTTAACGACGGTAATTTTATTATTTTAGGCGGCGTGAAAATAGGCTATGAACAAGGCCTTGAAGCGCATTCGGATGGCGATGTGGTGCTTCATGCGCTTTGTGATGCCTTGCTGGGCGCGGCAGCTTTAGGCGATATAGGCAAGCATTTCCCTGATACTGATCCTGAATTTAAGGGCGCGGATAGCCGGGTTTTATTGCGTCATGTTTACCACATCGTACAGGGAAAAGGTTATCAACTGGTGAATGCCGACATGACCATTATTGCTCAAGCCCCTAAAATGGCGCCTCATATTGCCGCGATGTGCAGCAACATTGCCAAAGACTTGAATATCGACGTTGATTGCATTAACGTCAAAGCCACCACCACGGAAAAACTGGGCTTTGAAGGGCGTAAAGAAGGCATTGCGGTACAAGCCATCGTCTTGATTGAAAAATAGCTATTTTGGAAGCTGCTAAAGCTGCTCCCACAACAAAGCCGCTGTTTTATGTGCTCCCAACACCGCCGTTTTTTTACATCGATCATCAACTCAACTTGGTTTTATGATGGATAAACAATCACATCATGGCAAAGAGTTAAGAAAGGGCAGATATTCCCAACATAACCAATGTAATTTTGTCACCACAGTCACTGATCATTGGCAAACAGTGTTTACTGACTTTTATTTGGGTAGAGTTGTTGTACAAGCCATGCACCATCAGCACCAACTGGGAAATGTCCAGACCTTAGCGCTGTAAGGCCACATCAATCGAAGTTATCTGGTGGGGAGGACCTAAGGCTATGGCCACGGTAAATTTGTTCTCCACCCACCGCTCTCATCCTGAGCAACCAACAGCGCAAGAGTTTTTCGTCATCTTAAGGTAATCAAAAACCAGTCGCGTGTTTCGAACCAGTTCGCGTATTTTTTGCGCC
>JAQTPT010000086.1 GCA_028712795.1 Methylococcales bacterium | reverse complement strand
TATAGGTAAAAATACACTGGATAAGGCCGCCATGGACGAGTTTTAGCGAAAAACTGGTAAGTTTTGATCAATTTGAAGTTTGGCATCAGGATAATTTAAAATTTTTCTGAAACCCATCAGGGGCTACCCGTTCGAGTATCATATTCTCGGACAGCCTCCTAGCCGGAAGATGGCTTCGGGTCTCGAGTGATAAGTTTAATTTTCATACCTTCTCGCAATTTGTCGGCGCCATCCACTACGACCAGTTCATCAGGCTGAAGTCCTTCCAGCACGGCCACCTTATCACCTTCGATTGGGCCTAAAGTCAACGGCCGCACGCTCACCGTTTGATCCGCCTGCACCACATAAGCGAAAGCGCCCATCGTTCCGCGTTGAATCGCCGCCGTGGGCATGATCGTCACCGAGCGGAGGGTATCCATATTCATCCTGATATTGACAAATTGGTTAGAGAACAACGCGCCGTCTTCATTGGCAAACTGCCCTTTGAGCTTAACGGTGCCGGTGGCCGTGTCAATTTGATTGTCCACAGCCAACAGTTGTCCCTGGGCAAGTTTGTTTTGGCCTCTGCGGTCGAAAGCTTCTAGCGCCATGACTTCGCCGGAATGAAACTTTTTCATCACGTCCTGTAGCCGGTCCTCCGGCAAGGTAAACACCACGGCGATGGGCTGAATTTGCGTAATGACTACGAGTCCGTCGGCATTGGCAGCATGCACGATATTGCCCTGATCGACCAGGCGCAGACCTAAACGTCCTGATATAGGCGCAGTGATGCGTGTATAAGTCAGTTGGAGTTTGGCGCTGGCAACCAATCCATGGTCGATTTCTAAAGTGCCTTTATTTTGGTTTATTAGCGATTCCTGGGTAACGGTCTGCTGTGCCGCTATGGAGTCCTGTGCCAACAAGGTTTTGTAACGGACAAGATCGATCTCGGCATTCTTCAGCAGCGCTTCATCGCGCCGCAGTTGGCCTTCAGCCTGCATAAGCTGCGCCTGGAAGGCGCGCGGGTCGACTTCAGCTAACAGATCGCCTTCTTTTACCATCTGACCTTCTTTGAAAGCGACATGGATAAGTTCTCCGTCTACGCGCGATCGCACTGTGACTGTACGCAGTGCCGTTACCGTTCCCAAACCGGTCAGGTAAACAGGAAAATCACCTTGCGTAGCTGCAACAGCCCTAACTGCGATATCTGATTCGCCAAACTCCCCCGATTGTTTATAATTCTCTTCTGTCGGAGGATTGGTAAGCTTGATCAGGTAAGCTGCCAATGAAAGTAACAGAATGATTGCCCCGATTTGCCAGCGAAATTTTCCTTTTATAGCTTCTTTGTTTTCCCCCGGCATCATCAATAGTCCAGTTTCGCGCTTTCATTAAATAGAATAGGTTTACATTATCCAATAAATTGCGGCTACGTTAAAGAAACACAGTGAATGGGGGAGGGCAACCTGACATGTAAAGCAAGAAGTGAAGGCCATCGCTCTCCTAGTGGCGTCAACCCGGCAATTAATCCAGTAAAAAATTAGCTTGTTGTTGATTTTCCAATGCCGTGTCCGTGGTTTCGTCTTTTAAATTGACGCCTGAAAACCCAAGTTTTTCGGAGGCATTGATTAAAAACAGCAATTTCTTTAATGCCTGCCCGTAACCCAGTCCGTTTCCGTGAATATTAGAAATGCAATTGCGGTCGGCATCGGTGCTTATGCCTGATTTGGCCTGATAGGTATAGTAAATACCCATGCTGTCAGGCGAGCTTAAGCCGGGGCGTTCACCGATCAAGATGATGCACAGTCTGGCTTTATAGAACTCTGCAATGGCATCGCCAATGGCTACCCGGCCGTGTTTGACGAGACATACGGGCGGCAGTTTGTAACCGTTTGCTTCAAGATGCGGCAGCAATAAGCTCAGGAACGGTTCGGCATGATTTTCTATGGCTTTGGACGATAAGCCATCCGCAACAACGACAACCGCATCCGCTGGAATTGGCGCGGTGCGCAGCAAACAATCAAGCGCAGAGGCGCTCAACAGGCGACCGAGATCAGGCCGTTGCAAATACACAGTCTGATTTTCCGCCTGGGATTGCAAGGTTTGCGATTGATAGCCCAGCCGGTTCAAGCGTTGTGCAAGTCCGGCAAAATCCAGCGGGATATGGACGGCATCCCGTGCCAGGGCATGCGCTAACTGAAGTTCCAGACAGGCGCGGGTCGGCAGGCTCATGCCCGTCCGTCCCAACGCGATACGCGCGGAGGTGAACTGGGTCAGGTTGCTCCAAGGGTCTTGAGCAATCTCTGAGCGGTCATCTTTACTCATCAGCGTATTCCAATCAGCTTTTGTAAAGACGCTTTAAATAACGCAGGCGCCTCCGGTTGTTGGAGCAACTGATTATCGGCATTAAAAATGTGGTGTTGTTGCAGCCACTGTTCAAATTCAGGCGCGGGCCGCAATCCCAACACCTGGCGTACATACAGGGCGTCATGAAAAGACGTGGATTGATAATTGAGCATCACATCATCGGCTCCCGGAACGCCCATGATAAATGTCCCGCCGGCAGCAGCAAAAGCTGTCAGCAGCATATCCATATCATCCTGATCGGCTTCGGCGTGGTTGGTGTAACAGACATCACAGCCCATTGGCAGGCCCAATAATTTTCCGCAAAAATGATCTTCCAGACCGGCGCGGATAATCTGCTTGCCATCGTAAAGATATTCCGGGCCAATAAAACCAACCACGGTATTGACCAATAACGGTTTAAATTTGCGTGCGACCGCATAAGCCCGGACTTCACAGGTTTGCTGATCGAGACCTTCATGGGCATTGGCAGACAGCGCGCTGCCTTGTCCGGTTTCAAAATACATACAGTTGCCGCCCAACGTGCCTCGCTTGAGATCCAGCGCGGCATGATGGGCTTCATTCAATAAATTGAGGTTGATGCCGAAACTGTCATTGGCTTTTTGAGTTCCGGCAATGGATTGAAACACCAAATCAACCGGAGCCCCTTGTCCGATGGCTTTTAAGGTCATAGTCACATGCGCCAGCACGCAGGATTGGGTCGGTATTTGATAACGTTCAATCACATCGTCCAGCATGTGCAGCAAACGTAAGGTTGCTTCCAGATTGTCAGAAGCCGGATTTATGCCGATGACAGCATCCCCGCAGCCATAGAGCAAGCCATCAAGCAGACTGGCGGCGACACCGGCAGGATTATCGGTCGGATGATTGGGTTGCAAGCGTGTAGACAATCGGTTTTCCAGGCCAATCGTGCCCCGGAAGCGGGTAATTACCCGGCATTTTTTAGCCGCCAGAATCAAATCCTGGATACGCATAATTTTGGAAACTGCGGCAACCATCTCCGGCATCAAGCCAGGGACGATGGCGGTCAGAGTTTCTGCTGTAGCGTGTTCGGACAATAACCAGTTACGAAAATCTCCTACCGTCAGATGGCTGATAGTCTCAAAAGCCCCGCTATCATGACCGTCAATGATCAACCGTGTAACCTCATCCAGTTCGTAAGGCACCAGCGCTTCATTTAGAAACTGCTTTAACGGCACATCGGCGAGCACCCATTGCGCGGCGACCCGCTCAAGGTTATTACCAGCCGCGACACCGGCAAGATAATCACCCGATCGGGGCGGTGACGCTTTAGCCATCAGATTGCGCAACGTTTTAAAATCGTAGGACTGATGGCCGAGGTGTGTTTTATACATGACTGACTTAACCTGCGATATTCGAAATGATCAAGATAGCATGTTCTTATGAAAGCAGTGTTACACATTCACGGGATTTAGCGGCAAGGTTGGGTTAACCGTTTTATCGTTAACCCAACACATTGATGCAACAACTGTTGGGTTGCAAAAAGCACAACCCAACGCTGCTGTAAAAACGTAGGGCGGATGCCGACAGGCGATCCGCCATTCAAACGACGATGTATATGCCAACGAAGAAACCATCGCACCAATACCAACGAAATCATACGGGAATGTGGTCGACCCCATGGCGGAACCAGTGACCGGTTCTTCATCATCCGGCGGAACGCCTGTCGGCTTCCGCCTTACGCGGGTTAACCCAACACATTGATGCAATCTACGCGACTACCAAGGCATCAAAAATCTAGCATTAGTCCAGAAGCAGACGTAGAATCGACTGTAAATAGTGTTGCATGACAGGCAAAAATCGGCTGATTTCTACCTGTCACGACTGGCCGCTTTATGGCGATGAATATGGCAGAATGAAGTTCGGCAATGTAATGTGCCAAAACCGGATGGTCAACTTTGTTTGCTTTCAGTTTATGAATTTTTTCTTGTCAACTGAGGATGAAAGTAGTAGATTTAAGCAGGATTAACCATGTTTTCCGTTCAAATGCGGCTCAAACTCAGAAATTGAGACTTGTGTATAACTGGAAACTTGTGCTCATTCGCGGCGCTTTGCCGAGAAGTTAAATCCACGATATTAATTAAGGATATTGTTATGAATACAAATGTAATTGAACCAATATTAACTATAGTAGTATGTGGTTTTATGGGTGGCCTAACAAATTGTATTTTATTTAACACATTGGAACTTCCATACAGAGAAACATCGGTAAATGGAAGGTCTGTTTTAAGGTTTGGTAGTCTCGGTCCTTTACTTCTAGGAGTTGCTGCTAGTTTTCTTACATGGGGGTTCGGGGTAGAAAGCATGAGCAACGCATCAAATAAATGGGCGCTATTATTTCTCAGTGGAATTGGCGGAGCAAGTGTTATTATAAATTATATGCAAAAAAATAAGATAGAAATTGAAAAGCAAACAAATGAAACATCAAATGCAAAATTAGAGGGTATTGCAGAAAATCTTCGTACAACTCTAATGCAGCTTAATGATGCCAAAAACGCTGCTTTAGGAAAAAACAAGGAGATAACTCATGAGTGATCAAGACCCCACAGTCGGAATTGAATTAATTTTGAAAAAACTAGATGACTTGTTAAAAGCAAAAACATCTACAGCTGTCATGCAATTGCAGAAAGAGATTGATGAGTCGATCAAGAAAACTGGTGAAGAATTGAAAGAGGCTATCAAACCAAGTCGAGATAATTAGGAGACATATATGAATTCATCAACAATGATAAAGACTTCCCTCTTATCAAAAAACATGTATGAGGTATTTATTAAACAAGCTGCTGAAAAAATTAGTGAAGTTAGACGACTGATGGTTTTAGGAAGTCATTATGAATACTACATCCATCATATAAATGATATTGGTAGTTCTGACGAAGACAAGAAGGCTGATTGGGAAAGAGCAGTTACTTTTTTGGGATCATGTGTGTTGTATGAAGACAATGTGCAATTCAATCAACTTGATCCAGAGTGTTACCAGCATCTTGAGCTTACATGGCTTGATGAGATAAAAAAATTGACTGCCTACTTCATTTGGTTGGGTGTAAGTCAAACCAGTCATGTAGATAATTATTTAGAGGCTTGTAATAAGGTAAATTACTTACTACTAAATAGAGAACCACAACCATCGCAATTGTTTTCTGATGCGCATACCTATATTAATGAAAAATATCTAACAACAGAGGGTTTTTTTGATGAAAAAAAGAAAAAAGCAATCTCTGAGATTGAAGCAAGATCACACCGAGGATGGGAGATTAATAACTCTTTATCTCCAATTGATAATTGGCTAAATGCTAAAAACTATTTAAAAGTCTTCTATGAAAATATTATCCCAGCCATCGAAGATAAGTCAAAAATCCATATAAGTAATATAATTAGAGCTGTTTATGATGATAAAAAAAGTGCTGACCCATATCGCATAGTAAGTTGTTTTGAAGTCATACTTATGATTAATTTTTTGGATAAAAAAATAGTCAGAGAAGTCTTGAATGAGTTAAACATAAGTTATCCTATATAAGTATCTATACGTTGTTGCATAAATAAATGGAGGACAGAGCAAGTAGCCTGGATGGAGTTCGCGGAATCCGGGATTTCGTCGCTCTGGTGTCCCGTATTCCGTTGATCGGGTCAGATGAGGTTGTAGCAGCTCCGTCTGCCCACAGAACCGTGCGTACGGGTCCGTACACGGCTCCTCACGCAAGGCGTATCCACTGAGAAACGTCAACCCAATGTATCAGCTTTCGGTCGGATCGTATTTCCTGCCCTTTCTGGTTAATAAACCAACTGTTGGGGTACGCTCTCGTTACCGCTCTGGCGTTTGAGAGCCGCGCAGATTGGGTTGCATTTTTTTTGCAACCCAACATATTCGGGCGCTAAATCGCGAAACGAGAATCAATGGGGTCAGTATCGATTGATTTTGTAAAGTTTTCGAAAGCCGACTGTTGGACGTTAGCGGTTGCCTTGCCAACGGCTATGCAATCACTGACTATGCAACTTTTCTTGCAACCATACTTTAATAAGTGACTGGTAGGGTACATCCCGAGAATTCGCTGCGGCTTTGATCGAATCAAGAAGGTGTTGAGGAAGCCGCAGCGAAATCGTTTTTGTCGTTGGTTTTAAGTTAGGGAGCACTACCCGTTGCGCTTTCGCCCAATCCAGATGATCTGTCGAGTCATGCTTCTCCCAAAACGTCTGTTCTTCGGCTTCATTGGCGAATTTTGGAACTGTTTCAAGTTGTTTGCTCATAGATTTTGCGCTCCTTTTTGTGCATGTCTCCGGCTGATATAACACGTATCCTCTCGCCAGCATTACGCAGGGTGAATGTGATGTGCAATGTCCGTTCTTCGTTTGTCTTACTGCGTGAAAACGGTTTTCGACTTGACTGTGTTTAGCCGCGAAGGTTGGGTTGCATTTTTTTCGCAACCCAACATATTCGTGCGCTAAATCGCGAAACGATGCGCCTCTTATCCGTCTGCAGGATCCTGCACCAGACGATGCAGTTGCAGTTCGTTAACAGTCCCATTGTGTATGCTGTTTATGCCCGACATCAATTCGCGCAAAATGTTGGGCAACGAAAAGACGTTGTCCAACTTTCTTAACTTCATCACGCTCCATTCATTATAAGGTTCACTTTTTTCCCACCGGCACAGACGATATTTAATCGAGTCGCTGGAATAAACCGGTTATGAACGATTCTAAGGAACGAGCATGAAATAAGTTGAGCAACTTGGAACTCACATACCAATAATGCCGGGTTTATCGAAGCATGAACTTGATCAGGTTATTTCATGCTCGTTCCTAAGTCAAGTCAGTTCATCGCCTGCCATCGGTTCTGCTTCAGGACTGGCCTTGAGCCAGGCGTCAAAAGCATTTGGTTCGCCGCGAGATTGCCGCTCACGAAAATAGGTCTCGGTCTTCAATGCGGAAACCTTTTCGGCAATGGCCATGACGAAAAACTGGTTCATTGATACATGATCTTCCTCCGCCACCTTGCGGACGTAAGCAAAGAGAGAGTCGGGGACACGCAGTGCATAGTTGGTCATTAGTTTTTTTCCTCTTGCAGTTGGCGCAAAAAAGCGCCTGGGGTCGATACCGCCAGTCGAAAATGGCTGGCGGGAATAAAATCAGTAATATTCAAGGTGACCAGCACTTCGGCGTGGCCATTTAATGCAGTTTCAAGCACCATCTCGTCGGCTGGGTCACGTAATTGTGGTCGCCAAAGGTAATGCAGGTGTACGGGTTCAATAAGTAACGACAGTGCGTCCAGAAAGGCATCGGTCGAAGCTGCAGTTCGTTCGCTGACGGTCAATTGCTCCGGTCGCTTCAGCACAGCTTCGTATTCCAGCATCAGCGGCACCGATGCCAGTGCTGTAAATTGACCGTTTTTTAGTGCCAACAGCAGGGCAAACGAAGCACCATTTCGGCTTCGGGATGCGGCGACGAGAACATTGGTATCCAAAACGACACGGGGTATTTTCATATCGCATATCATATTGCTCTGCTTAAGAAAGTCAAGGCGACTTATTATTTGCAGTTGTTATTCTATTTTTACGATAAAGTGAGGGGCAGCCGCGTAGTTTGGGTTGCATTGTTTTCGCAACCCAACATATCCGCGCGCTAAATCGCGAAAAAGTAGCCTGGATGGAGCTTGCGGAATCCGGGATTTCATCGCTCCGATGTCCCGTATTCCGTTGTACTTCTCTCTGGGCTTTCAATTTAAGACGGGAGAGTTTAAGGTTAATCCGTTCATGTTGGCGGTTTATTTATTGCGAGTTACCTGGTACTCAGTCATTTTTTGTCGAGTAACGTTTTTTAGTCCACTGCAAGACGAGGTTTTAAAAACCTCGCAGGTCTTTGTTGCACTCGTCACAACTAAGTTGACTGAGTGTTGGGAAGCTGTCTTTTGCCGGGTGCAAGCGTGATATCCATCTGATAAAACTTGAAGGATGATTGGGTTGCAAACGCGTAGACAAGCGGTTTTCCAGGCCAATTGTGCCCCGGAAGCGGGTAATTACCCGGCATTTTTTAGCCGCCAGAATCAAATCCTGGATACGCATAATTTTGGAAGCCGCGGCAACCATTTCCGGCGTCAAGCCAGGGGCGATAGCGGTCAGAGTATTTGCTGTAGCGTGTTCGGACAATAACCAGTTACGAAAATCTCCTACCGTCAGATGGCTGATAGTCTCAAAAGCCCCGCTATCATGACCGTCAATGATTAACCGGGTGACCTCATCCAGTTCGTAAGGCGCCAGTGCTTCATTTAGAAACTACTTTAACGGCACATCGGCAAGCACCCATTGCGCGGCGACTCGCTCAAGGTTATTACCCGCCGCTACGCCGGCAAGATAATCACCCGATCGGGGCGGTGACGCTTTAGCCATCAGATTGCGCAACGTTTTAAAATCGTAGGACTGATGGCCGAGGTGTGTTTTATACATGACTGACTCAACCTGCGATATTCGAAATGTTCAGGATAGCATGTTCTTATGAAAGCAGTGTTACACCCTCTTACTGGATTTAGCGTAAACTTAGTAGCAAGGTTGGGTTAGGAACGAGCATGAAATAACCTGATCAAGTTCATGCTTCGATAAACCCGGCATTATTGGTATGTGAGTTCCAAGCTGCTCAACTTATTTCATGCTCGTTCCTTAGCAGCTTTATCGTTAACCCAACATATTGATGCAACACATGTTGGGTTGCAAAAAGCGTAACCCAACGCTGCTGTAAAAACGTAGGGCGGATGCCGACAGGCGATCCGCCATTCAAACGACGATGTATATACCAACGAAGAAACCATCGCACCAATGCCAACGAAATCATACGGGAATGTGGTCGACCCCATGGCGGAACCAGTGACCGGTTCTTCATCATCCGGCGGAACGCCTGTCGGCTTCCGCCTTACGCGGGTTAAAGGCGGCCAGTGCCAATTGTATATTCTGTTTACTGTCTATTTGTGCCATTGTTTTTATAAGCGTTGGTTGATATTAGATAAAAGTGACTAAAGCCACTTTACTCCGCATTTATTAACAGGAGTTCAACGGCTTTAGTTTAGCCGTTGCCTGTATTAACAAATATATTGTTGCACTAGCAACGGCTAAAGCCGTTGTACTCCATCTTTTTCGCAAGTTCCTTTGGCTAAAACATTTGGACTCCAGACTTTTCGCAGGTTTCTTTGTCAAAAATCGTCTTCCGGCAATACCAGATTTTTATGTTCTGTATGGTCTTTAAATTGCCTCATTAATTGTTCACGCCCTGTTTCGTCAAGCGACTGATGAAAACTTGAAAATGGATAATCGTTTAAATTATTGGTGTAGCCGTGTTTTATAGGATTAACCAGCAGGTAATTCAGGCGGACAAGATAATCTTTTTCATCACGCGGACAATAATCCCAATAGTTCCACCAGATTCGTTGTTGTGTTTGTGTTACCTGTTTGACGTGGTAACCGCTCACACTATGAATCTGTGTAATTATCTTTGGTAAATCCTGTCCAATTCGGCTTTGCCCTAACAGGTGGTAATGGCTGTCTAAAATGACCCAGTGATGCAAGGCCCATTGATGCTTGTCAAAATAGCGTTTAATACAATTTAACAGGTGTTCCTTAAGCTCTGGGTTTTGCAATAAGGGACGTTTTTGGTAAATAGCCGCAGTAATAAAGTAGGGCGTATTATCCATAAAAATATGCGTCGGATTATGCAGGTAATCTTTTTTTTGCATGGTAATAAATAGCTGAAGACATTTTACTCCGTTAGTAAAAATCGGGAGTACAACGGCTTTAGCCGTTGTGAGTGTTTAAATAAACTGGTTTTATTTCACTATCAGCCAAGTTACCAGTTCAAATTGATTGAGATTATCCAATTGCTGTTTAAGTGGCGCAATCAGTGCGCCGCGCTCGGAAGTAAGCTTGTGGGCACTGCGTTTTTTAAACACACTGATTATTTCATTCGCCGCTGTTTTGAGTAAATCGGTATAGTCAGTCATTTTTTCGCAATAGCCAGTTTCGGTATTGAACAGCTCACACAGTTTTTCATAAGGTGAAGTGGCACCTTGGCATAATAAGCGATAGATTTCCAAAATATGCTTGGCGTGGGTGTAGTTGTAACTCACCGTGCCATCCATTCTAATATACGCTAAAAAATAGGGTGCAAGCGGGTTAATAGCGGTATTATAGTGGACCCCATTGTCCAGACAATTAATCATCGAGTTTAAGAGAGTGTTATCTCTGTTACAGCTGACTGGCGCTGTCCCAATTCTTGTCTTTAATAAATTGTTATTATTGCGCCGCAGGCATTTTGATATTCCAATATGCTTGCTGCGGCGGAATGTGGTCAAAGGGTGAATTAGTGTGGGTAAGCTCGTGGTAAACTGCCTAAGCAGTTTTCCATCAGCTTATCCACACGTTCCGAAGGAAATTCACGCTTTGTCCACATGGAGTCCGCCGGTAGTATCTTTATCTGTCAGTTTGATAAATTTATCCACAATCGTTGATCCGCCGCCTTCCGCAGTCAGATAGACTTGGTCAGGCGTTTTATAGCCTAATGCCTGATGATATCGCTCACTGTTGTAGAAGGCGAAATACGCGGTCAGCCCCAACAATAGCTCAGGTATATAAACATAGTTTTTCGGATAAATATCCTCATATTTGACACTCCGCCAGAGCCGTTCAACAAAGATGTTATCCAATGCCCGGCCCCGTCCATCCATGCTGATTTTAATGCTGTTTTCCTGTAATACAGCGATCCATTTGACACTGGTGAATTGCGAACCCTGATCGGTGTTGAAGATGTCCGGTGTTCCGTATTGCTTGAGCGCCGCCGTTAAACAGTCCACACAAAACCCAACATCCATCGTGTTCGACACCCGCCAAGACAAGACTTTGCGGCTGTACCAATCAATGATCGCCACCAGGTACACAAAGCCATGCGCGAGCCGGATGTAGGTGATGTCCGTACTCCAAACCTGATTCGGGCGAAGCACGCTTAAGCCTCTGAGCAAATACGGATAAACGGTATGTTCAGGATGTTTTTTGCTGGTGTTCGGGCCTGGAGCCATCGCAATCAGGCCCAATATCCGCATCAGGCGTTGCACCCGCTTTCTGTTCACAGCGTGACCTTGATCACGTAGCCAAACCGTCATTTTCCGGCTGCCATAAAAGGGATGCCGGGTATATTCTTCATCCAGTAAGCGTAGCAACATCAGTTCGACTTCATCCACCTCGGCCTTGTCCGCATACACTGTCGACCGTGCGATGCCAGCCAACCGGCACTGTGCGGCCACCGGCAGCCCATCACTTGAATTAATCCAGCCCTGACGCAGGCTTAAAGGCTGATCCCGGACTTTTTTTAAGCCATTCCACCTCCATGTTGAGCCGGCCAATCTTGGCGTACAAGCGTTCCGGATTACTTTGTGGATCAATGACCTTGGGGCCACGTTTTACGTCAAACAGTTGGCTGGCATTTTCCAATAAAGCCTTCTTCCATAGACCCACTTGTGTCGGATGAACACTATACTCTTGAGCTATTTCATTAACCGTTTTGCTCCCTTTAACAGCCTCCAGTGCCACTTTAGCCTTTTGTGTACTGGTCATCAACGTGCGCTTTTTTTCACTCATTCTCGCCTACCTTTCTATGATAGACACCATCTTAAAGTATCTACTTTAAAATCCATGGCAAATTCAAATGCCACCAAAATGCCTTGACAGCAGATCAAAAAGTATAGATTCTTTCGTTCCTTGAACATCTGCGTATTCTGATTAATTTGAACAGTGATTCTGGCCGAACTTGAACACCTAAAACCTAACGCATCGGTGGAAATGAATTTTTACTCTAAGTGTTCAACTTGGGTCAAGGAATTCATTTTTTTTCG
>JAQTPT010000128.1 GCA_028712795.1 Methylococcales bacterium | reverse complement strand
CAATGGCGTTTATTTCAGCCTGTAAGTCTTGGATGTTCAAGGAACGAAAGAATCTATACTTTTTGATCTGCTGTCAAGACATTTTGGTGGCATTTGAATTTGCCATGGATTTTAAAGTAGATACGTTTTTAGGATTATCATTGACCTTCGTTCGGGAAGGAGGGTTAGGCTTGGCCTGTTGCCGGAAAATCTTCGTAATTTTTGGTAATTTCGGATGTATTGAGGATCAAATGCCATAAATGCACGGGCAGAACTACATCGGGGGGCTTAAAAAATAAAATTTGAGCATAAACAGGTATGGATTACTTCCTAGTTTTTAGGGTTTGCAGGATTTAGGTTGTAATAAAATGGTAGGCGGCAAGAGATTTGGAATGAGACACCCACATAACATCAAATTTTTGGTACACTTAAACTTTAACGTGGCACGTTCTCCAAGAGAAAATATGCGCGCCATCAATAACTTTAATCACCTGACATAACCATGACTAACTTTGCCTTAACTGCAATCTCCCCCATCGATGGCCGCTATGCCGACAAAGTTGATAAACTCCGCCCCGTCTTTAGTGAATACGGCCTGATTCGTTTTCGAGTGCTTGTTGAAGTTCGCTGGCTGCAAGCCTTGGCAAAACATCCGCAAATTACTGAGGTCAGCCCCTTCAGTAATTCCGCAACACAACTGTTAAACAATATCGTCAGTGATTTTTCTCAAATCGACGCACAGCGCGTCAAAGACATCGAAAAAACCACCAATCATGATGTCAAGGCCGTTGAATATTTATTAAAAGAAAAAATTGCAGGTTGTGCTGAACTGGAACACGTCAGTGAATTTATTCATTTTGCCTGCACATCTGAAGATATAAACAATCTGTCTTACGCATTAATGCTGAAAGATGGCCGTGAAATTATTACCGCGCAAATCGGCGACTGCATAGACGCCCTCAAAAAACTGGCCTTAGAAACCGCCGACCAACCCATGCTGTCACGTACCCACGGCCAATCGGCCACGCCGACTACCGTGGGCAAGGAATTTGCCAACGTTGCCGCGCGCATGCTGCGCCAAAAAGAACACCTACAAGCTGTCGCCTTATTAGGAAAAATAAACGGCGCAGTGGGCAATTATAATGCGCATTGTATCGCCTACCCTGATATCGACTGGGCTGAATTTGCCAAAAATTTTGTCCAATCTTTAGGGCTGCAATGGAACCCGTACACCATCCAGATTGAACCTCACGATTATATTGCCGAATATTTCCACGCACTCTCGCGTTTTAATACCATTCTGCTGGATTTTGACCGGGACATCTGGGGTTATATTTCTTTGGGTTATTTCAAGCAAAAAACGATTGCCGGAGAAATAGGCTCATCCACCATGCCGCACAAAGTCAACCCGATTGATTTTGAAAACTCGGAAGGCAACCTGGGCTTAGCCAATGCCTTGTTTACTTTTTTGGCGGAAAAATTACCTGTATCGCGCTGGCAACGTGATTTGACCGATTCCACAGTACTGAGAAACATCGGCGTCGGTATTGCCCACACCAGCATCGCCATACAAGCCAGTTTAAAAGGTATTTCAAAATTACAGATCAATGCGGAAGCGATTGAAACCGATCTTAATGCTAACTGGGAAGTGCTGGCAGAACCCATACAAACAGTGATGCGTCGTTATGGTATAGAAAAACCCTACGAGAAACTTAAAGAGCTTACCCGGGGCCAACGTATTACCCAAGCGCAAATGCAGGCGTTTATTGCAAAACTGGAAATCCCGGCAGAAGCCAAATTGGCCTTGCTGAATTTAACGCCGCGTAATTACACGGGTTATGCTGAAAAACTGGCTAGAGAAATTTAAAAATGTAGGTTATACCAAAAATCTTTAGTCATAGCTGGTAATTAGCCGTAACAGGCCAAGAGCCATTCCGCATTGAACCATTAAAATGACTTTGAGGTGTTTATGAAAATTATATCAAGGTTGGACAGCCAGTTGCCCGACTGCCCCCTCACAAATCCCGGCGTGCGGAATTACCGCACCGGGCTTTTCAACGTTGTTCGCTTCGCACATGGCATATAAACACTTAGAAATCATGACAAATGCGGGGTTTGGTCAAGTTAAAGTCATCAATCAAGGCAATAAACCCTATCCAGTTGTAGCTGCGTCTCTGACTACGCCGGTTAAGCCACTTAAACAAAATACGTTTAATGTCTTGCAGGTAGTCATTCAGGCTTTCATAGTTGCCACGGATACCGTAATAATTCCAGTACCCTCTCAGCTTTTGATTCAGTTTGGCAAATAATACCGGTTTACGCAAGCCTCGACTTTCTTGGCACCATGCCTTGAAATTGGCTAGTACAACAAACCGGAAGTTCGTGATCAAATTTTACGCTACCATGACTTTGCCTTGATAAGTCCACTTGAAAGGCTTAGCCATCGTTTTGTTAAAATAATCAATGAACGCCATAATTTTCTCTTTCAATTCTTCAGTGCTTTTAAAGTTCCCCCGTTTAATCACTTTTCTGGCTAACATACTAAACCAAACTTCAATTTGATTCATCCATGACGCATGTTTTGGCGTATAGTGAAAGACGATTTTTTTATCAGGATCACTCAGAAATTCCTCACGTGAGGGCATTGACGCTAAAATGCCTGCCTTCCCTTTTATGCCAATATCATCAGTCCTCCCGCAAAGCTCCGCAACCAAACACACCAAAGATTCTGACTTATGTGTATTTAGTTGATCGCCGACAAAATGATACTTCTTATACCCCTTATTTTCAGTGACCACCCGTTCAATGAAATTCTTTAAATCCTCTTCCGTGCGTGTTGCCCCACACTCACCGATAATTTTGCCTGTTGTCACATTCATCCCTGCTATCAGTGTTTGCGTGCCATGCCGCTTATATTCAAATTCAATGGCCTGTGGTTTTCCTGCTGACATCGGTAAATCATCGGGTAATTATTCAGACCCCCCTACGCCAAAAACATACAAAGTTGGCTAAAAAAGTTGTACATTAATCTCCATGAGACTAAGCGACCACGATCTGCTGCAACTGACCGAAGAAGAATTGCTGGAATTAC
>JAQTPT010000085.1 GCA_028712795.1 Methylococcales bacterium | reverse complement strand
ATTTGCGAGGGCGTTAACTTTTTAACGAGTTTATCTCGCGTCTCTCCCGCATTTGCTATTTCTTTTGCAGCCGCAAGGTTTATCCACATATAGGCTTGAGTGTAATCTTGCGGTACACCTTGGCCTTTTTTATACATCTCGCCGAGAATGAATTGCGCCTTTGCATAGCCCTGTTCTGCGGCCTTGCGATACCACGCGGCGGCTTGGTTGTAGTCTTGCTCGACACCTTTGCCTTCGTAATACATTCCGCCGAGATTGAATTGCGCTTTTGCATGGCCCTGTCCGGCTGCCTTGCGATACCACGCAGCGGCTTGGTTGTAGTCTTGCTCGACACCTTTGCCTTCGTAATACATTCCGCCGAGATTGAATTGCGCACCTGCATCGCCCTGTTCAGCAGCTTTGCGATACCACGCGGCGGATTGTTTGTAGTCTTGCTGGATACCTCTGCCTTCGGTATACATTACGCCGAGATTAAATTGCGCAACTGTAGCGCCCTGTTCAGCAGCCTTGCGATACCAAGCGAAAGCTTGGCTGTAACTTTGCGGTACACCTTGACCTTGTTCATACATCATGCCGAGATTAGTTTGTGCCACTGCATAGCCCTGTTCGGCGGCTTTGCGATACCACGCGGCGGCTTGGTTGTAGTCTTGCTGGACACCTCTGCCTTCGTAATACATCACGCCGAGATTAAATTGAGCCACTGCATCGCCCTGTGCAGCTGTTATACGCATTTGCTCCACACTGTTGACAGCGATGGGTGTTGACTCTGCTTTTTGCCAGAAAGGCAAACAACCACTCAAGAATAGTAAAGAGACAACCATAAGCATAAAGAAACCACGCATACCCCCTCCAAAAAAGTCATTCGCTTAAGAATAAGGACTGGATGATAACACACAATGCAGCGTAAAAGCATTGGACATAGCTTATTCCGGCAAGAGGATTCATTAAAAATGGGCAACCGCGGAAAGAGAACTCATAAGGCTTTGAAATTTATTTAATGTCCATTTTCTATTGAACTGTAGGGTGACACAGCTGAGGCGTTTCCCAATTCATGCCGATGGTGCAGGCCAGGGGGGCTATCGCTTGAAAACAGGCGCCGATGCTTTTTTTCGACTTTGCGCCTAAAATCGTAAAATATCGTATTTGTGAGTCGTCAAAAAAATATTGTGAAACGAAATCTCCCCCCTTTTTTCGCTAGTGGATCTGGCAAGCGTTACAGCGCAACTATCTCTCATTGACTTAAACCTGGAGTCATCTAACGTTTGGTTATGCGTCTTGCAGCAGATATTGCCAACCTGTTCACCTGACGAGCTTATAATGGTATTTTGTATATTGAAAATATAACAACACGAATCAAGCTACAGGAACCCATGCATGACCGGCAAAACCATAAACTTGTTTTATTCTTATTCTCACGCAGATGAAGCATTACGGGATGAATTGGAAAAACATTTGAAAATGTTGCAGCGGCAACATGTTATCGATACGTGGCATGACCGCAAAATCTGTAGCGGCACGGAGTGGGACAAAGTCATCAATAATAACCTGGAACGGCCGACATTATTTTATTGCTCATCAGCGCCGATTTTCTGGCCTCTGATTATTGCTGGGATATCGAAATACAACGCGCCATGCAGCGGCATGAAGAAAAATTAGCGGTGGTTATTCCTGTGTTATTGCGTCCGTGCGATACAGGCAATGCCGATTTTATGAAATTACAGGGTTTACCAAAAAACTTTAAACCTGTCACAACGTGGGCAAACCCGGATGAAGCGTTTACCGATATTGCCAAGGGTATTCGCGCTGCTGCCGAGGGAATGCGGAATACCCAACTCGTCCGTCAAGCCAACGCTCCTTTTGATAAGCCGGTTCCCACAAAAATCGCACCGTCATCCGGTGCTCAGTTTTCCGGCAAAACCAAAATTGTCTTTTGTAATCGCCTGGGCGAAGACTGGAAATTGCTGGCCGATTATTTAGAGATAACACCGGCCGAACAAAGCCGTTTTACACCCGGTGATGAAGGCCGGAATATATGGGTTTGGCTGGACAATCGAGGTCGCCTGACAGAATTTCCGGAAATTTTATTCGAGATTAACCGTCCTGATCTGGCACAACTTTTCACGTCTGCAACCTGATAAAGGAAATTCGCCCAATGGCAAGCTACAGCGGCAAACAGAAAATCGCATTTTGTAAACGGTTGGGAAACAAATGGCAGGATCTCGCTGATTGCTGCGACATCCCGGTGCCAGATCAAAAACAGTGGACAAAAGGTGAAGAAGCGCGGGGAATTTGGGAGTGGCTGAAAGATAGAGAGAGATTGGACAAGCTGGTTACAGCTCTCAATGAAATTGGCCGGCAAGATATTGTTCGAGACGTTTTAAGCGCCACTGAACAAGATGAAGTGCCTCAGCCCAAAACCCTTGCCACATCGCCCTATCCCGGCTTGCGTGCTTTTACCGAAAACGAATCCGCGTTGTTTTTCGGGCGTCAGCCGGAAATTGATGTCTTACTCGATAAAATCAGGGGCAGCCGGTTTCTGGCCGTGATCGGCGCATCAGGCTCCGGAAAATCCTCATTGGTGCGTGCCGGTGTGCTGCCCAATCTCAAGAAAATAGCGGGCGACCGGGGCTGGGAATGGCTCCACTTTAACCCGGGAGGCATGAGTGGCGATCCCTTTGTTGAACTGTCCATGGCATTGTTCCGTGTTTTTGAACTGGCCGGTTATAAAAGTCGCGCAATGCTTGCTCAACTGCGGCAGCCCGGAAGCATCCATGCAATGGCAGAGAAATATCTCGCCATCCGGCCACCGTCCGATCAGTTGGTAACCTTTATTGATCAATTTGAAGAATTGTTTACCCTGGTGGCAAGGGAGCACCAGGAACCCTTTATTAACTTTCTGGGAGAAGCCGTACAAAGCCCGTATCTACGCATCATCCTGACGGTGCGCGCCGATTTTCATGCACAGTGCCTGAATTATCCGGCGTTGACGCAACTCATCAATAGCGGTAACTGGAATTTGTCTACACCAGACAGTTCGGCGCTCCGGCTAATGATTGCTGAACCGGCAAAAGCAGTAGGCCTGCAATTTGAGGAAGGTTTGATAGATCAAATCCTTAACGACACCGGCACCGGTTCCGGGGTGTTGGCGCTGATGGCTTTTACCTTGGAACAACTTTACCTCTCTTGTGCTCCGGCCACTACTTTGACAAGGAAAGCTTACGACCGGTTAGGCGGGGTCAATCAAGCGATCGGCCGCCACGCAGATAAAACCTACAATAATCTGGAAAATGAGGAGGCGAAAAATGCCTTGGGCGAGGTATTTACGGAGCTGGTTACGGTCGATCCGGAACGCGGCGTCGCGACAGAGTCACGGGGTAATTCCAGCTTCCGTCTTTGGCAGATTTGATTATCCAAAAAACACAGCCGATGTCGACCTGACTTTAAGCGTTCCCTAGAACTTAAAGTAGATACTAATTTTCCTTATCGTTCAACCGTTCGTTTTTCTATTCATTCCGAGCTACTGTTACTCCTTATGAAAAAAGATGGTTAAGGCCTCCCAAAAATGGCAGGTTAAACATAGTTAAAATTGGGGGGCTTGAAAATTACCTAAAGCCACGCCATCAGTGGCTTTTCAAGAAATCCTATAGGACTTTGATGTCGTTTGTTTAAACGTACCCAATATTAATGATTTTTCTAAAGCTTATTTGAGAGCCATTTGCGCTGCTCTGTAGCCCACGATTCCCCTAGTCTCCAGCCGTCTCTAAAAATCGTTTACCCCAAATCTTCACGGTAGAATCAGAGTTTGAGGGATACGATCACGGTTTTTTACGGATTTTCACCCCAAGATTTATCTGGTAGATAAAAACGGGCTATGTTATATAACTCATTGATAATAAAGCTAAATAGAGGTATTTTATGACTCAGATAGCCGCCGCATTATTTGCTTGGGATGCCGTCGAAGCCCGTTCGGACCTGGAACGTTTTATCTGGTCCGTGATCATCTACCGGACCGCGACTTGATCGCAGCATTGGAAGCGAAACGTGGCCTGGGTCGTGATGACTACCCGGTGATCCCCATGTGGAATGCGATAATAGCTGGCGTGGTTTTTCAACATGAATCGATTGAATTATTACAGCGAGAGTTATCCCGCAATCCCTTCTTGTTGCAGGCTTGTGGCTTTAATGTTTTACCGATCCAAAAAAGCCGATGGCGCAGTTGGTGAAAAATGAGTTCACCGGACGGATGGAGGTGGTTTGGCCACAACCCGAGGCCCCCCATTATGCGGTACCCAATAGCTGGAATTTTTCGCGCTTTCTCAGCAATCTCATTGCCATCGAAACGGAACAAGGACTGATTAACCGGATGCTAATCGACTTGCGTGAACAGTTGATGGCGGTGTTACCGGATTTTGGTCAACACTTGGGCTATGACGGCAAAGCGATCGATAGCCACAGCACCAGGCAAGTCGATAGCCAGAGCGGACTCTGTTCAGACCCGGATGCCGATTGGGGCCATCACGAAACAGCCGGAGTTAATACCAAAACCGGCGCTTCCTGGAAGAAAGTGAAGAACTGGTTTGGTTATGGTCTGCACCTGATTGCCGACACCCACTACGAAATTCCGGTGGCGTTTCATCTGACCCCAGCCTCTCATTCTGAGCAGGTTGAACTGCGGGCTATGCTTGATGAACTGTTCCAGCAAACGCCCGGACTGGCCGAGCGCTGCGCGGATTTTAGTACGGATCGAGGCTTGGATTGCGCCGAAACCAAGGCTAAGCTATGGGATGAGCATCACATCCGTCCACTTATCGACACCCGCGAATTGTGGCGATCAGAAAAACAGGAGCCCAATTATGACCCTGGCCAACCTATTACGCGCCCTCTCTACCCCGATCGGGCTGACACTATAGTGCATACCGAGAAAGGGACGGTTCATTGTGTTTGCTTAGTCACCGGTACCCAACGCGATTTAGCCTTTCAGGGTTTCGAAGCCGATCGGAACACCCTGAAATATTGCTGTCCGGCGGCGGCTTATGACCTGGACTGCCCATGCAAAGCCCAATGCCACGCGGCAGGGCAAGTAAATCCGGGCGACTATGGCCGCATTGTCCGCATCGACATCACTGAACAGAATCGGCGCATCTTCGTCCCAACGCCTCACGGCAGCCCCTCTTGGCAACGAGGATATGCACGCCGCAGCGCCTTGGAACGAATCAACAACCGCATCGACAATAGCTTCGGTTTTGAAAAGCACTTTATCCGGGGGCAGGCGAAAATGAAAACGCGCATGGGGCTGGCGCTGGCGGTTATGATGGCTATGGCGCTTGGTCATGTGCAGGCGGGACGCATCGAGCAGATGCGCTCACTGGTTCAGCCGATTCGACAAACGGGTTAAATTCATACTGAGGCGTTTCCGAACAACAGCCGATGGCCCCGGCCAGGGGCTCTATTGCCGAAAAAAAAGGCCACAATGGTTTTTTTCGACATAAAGCACCAAAAATCGTCACATGCTGCGTTAGTGAGTCGGCCAAAAAAATATTTTTGGACGAAATATCCGGCCCTTTTTCGCCAGTGAATCTGGAAAGCGTTTCAGCGCAAATGGCTCTTTGAATACGCTAATTACTTTACACCCAACAAAAGGTATATTGGTGTGTGTCAGCACTTGGTGGCCCTCCTCTGAAAAGGACAAAATCATTAAAGAAAATTGTCAAACAATCGGTGGGGTATTTGTCGACATTTCTGATTTGGGTAAATATCCAGAGAATATTGCCAAAAATGAGCAAGATATTAAAGACAATGGAGTTGGAATGCACCATGGTAATAAAGGCATGAAAGCTATCGCTGATAGAATATTTCAATCAATAAAATAATGTGCCTATTCGTCTCGTAAAATTTTAGTGTGGGTAGTCTTGCTCAATAAATCTGCGGTTATTGAAATAGCTTCTATTTCAATTAATGGTTTGTGAGTGTATATGGATATGAAAGGCAATCGCTTTACAGCATGTGTTATAGATAATTCAAAATACCTATATACAATTGCTGAAGCAGTGAGAGCAGTTATAGTTGACATGACTATTGATAAAATCAAGATTTGAGCATGTATTTTATTCAACAAGATAGGTACGGCCGGAGCAATCAGTGGATGAAATAGGTAAAGAGAATATGAGGCTGCACCAAAAAACAAGACTAATCTAGGTATTTTGTTCTGTATATATGGCTCTATTGATACAACTGAAAAAATTAGAATCGCAGATGGGATGCCACTCATAATGACTCTTGACAACCCTAAATGAGGTTTAAAAATAATCCACAAAAGGCATAAGACAGAAAAGACTACACCAAAAAAAGGAGTAATAAATTTATTGTTGAGCGCAAAATACCCGATGATCATCCCAAACCAAAATTCAAGAACTATTGGATTCAATAAAAACATCCAAACAGGATAGCTCTCTGGGCGAAATAGAGACAAAACTGAAATTAGCGCCATTAAAATGCCAACAAAAATATAAATATTTACTCTTATCAACAATGCAATTGTAAATACGAGATAGAAAAACATCTCAAAAGTCAGAGTCCATCCTACCCCTAAGAAAGGCTCAATTAACTGAGGAGTCTTTTTGTACGGAATGAAAAAATAGGAATTTACTATATCACCTATATCAAATGTCCGAATGGTAAGCACTTCCGCCGAAAACAACAATACAATTACTTTTACGGAAGTGGCCAGCCAGTATAAAGGAATTATTCTAGTGAGGCGTTGAATGGCAAATCTCGCCCATCCCAGCGGGATATCTATTAGATTGCGAGATGATATGACCATTACAAAACCACTTATTACAAAAAAAATATCTACCCCATCGGCACCATTACCCCAAATCATATTATGTGTGCCAAGGCGCTCTGATGCGTAGAAAGATGAGTGAGTTATCACAACCAATAATGCAGCTAAGAAGCGTAATGCTTGAATTCCGTCGTACTGATGTATTTTTGTTTTCATTCTATGATATGGAATATAGTTAATTTTAATCAGAAAAGCAGTTAAGTAAAATGCTTTATATACGGACAAGTTTAAACAAACGACAAATTTGTTTCATAGGATTTTGAGCGACGACAAGACGAAAACCTCTGGTGTACTGCCTCGCACTATTGTCGTTGCTTTATTATTCGATGAATACCTGAAATTTCGGCTTATTCAATAATAAAACATATTGGAATATCAGCCATTTTTTCCAATACCTTTGTGTTCTAAGTCTAACTGAATTATAACCTTAAAAAAACTCTAAACGCGAAAAAAAAATCTAAACGTGAAAAATGGTTAAAAACCATAGACAGTTTGTGCCATTTTGTCTTGTGCGCGGCGGCTCCTGGTAGTTTAGTCAGGACTTCGTGCGCGTCGACTTCACGCCGGACTACCGCGACGACAGTCTGGGGTTTCGGGTGGTGTGTTCGTCCCCCATCATCTAAACCGCTGGACACTGATTGCCGCGTTAGCGGCAAAAAATTTAAATTTGGACAATTCCGCATTGCAATACCAGGTGTTCAACTGCAGTAATTGCGGATTATGGGCTTCCAGTTCCTGTATGCTGACGCTGGTGCGCAGCAGGATTCCCAGGTGGCTGAGCCAGTTGGCCATATCGGCGCCGGAATGCGGTGTCGACAGAAATACGATGAATTGGGTTTGTTCGGCGATCCGCTGCCAGTCTTTATTGCCGAATTCTTTGGCGAGCCTGAGCATTTGTTTGACCAAAAGGCCGCCCAGACTATGGCAGACAAAGCCGATGGGGCGGCGGCCTATCTCTTCGAGATCGAAGCGATCCAGGCAATCCCGGGCGCGATCGTATAGAGGCATGGCATGCCCTTTCCACTTGATGGCATTGGCTTCATAATCAAGTGACCAAACGCCGATGTTTGGATATTCTTCACCTAGCCAGTCCGGCCAGAAGTTATCCGGTTCATCCTCCGCTTGCCAGGTACTGCGGCCGTCGCCATCGAGCCCATGCACGAAGATCAGATCGAGTTCACGATCCGGGTTATTACAGCCGGAAATTGTCAGCAATTGTGCCATTAGTAGTTCCTTAGGCTGCTTTTTTGAGTAGCATCCTACTTGAGACGGGTCTGGTTGGCTGTACAAGTTACCAAGAATTATCTTTCGTTGCCATATTTAAAATGCAAATGCAGGGAGTATCTCTATCATTACCCATTTATTGTGAAGTATAAGCTTGTGAAAAGGGCAGTTTGCAATTATAATCACCCGTTCACTAAAAATGCGAATGTGGCGGAACTGGTAGACGCGCTGGATTTAGGTTCCAGTAGGTTATCCTGTGAGAGTTCGAGTCTCTCCATTCGCACCACCCTAATTCAATAGACCAAAGCGAACCTTTGCCCTGCTTTCAGTTCTTGTAAGCCGCTTTTCGGTATTCATAAAATTCTTCTATAAAATGTATGAGGTAAAGAAATGCAAGTTTCTGTCGAAAAGACATCAGAATTAATCAGAAAAATGACTGTTAGCGTGCCTGAAGACGTTGTTCAGGAGAAAATGGCAGAGCGTTTAAAGTCATTGGCGCGTAGTGTTAAAATTGATGGCTTTCGGCCTGGTAAAGTGCCCCAGCACGTCGTAAAAAAAATGTTTGGCGACCGGGTTCGTGGTGAAATTGCCACTGACCTGATTAAGGAAACTTATCACGATGCTCTGCAAAATCAGGCGCTTAAGCCTGCGGGACATCCTCATATTGAGCCTCTGGATGAAGCTGAAGGTTTTAAATATACCGCCGTGTTTGAGGTTTTTCCTGAAATATCACTGGAAGGTATTGATCAGCTTGAAGTGCTGCGTCCCGTTTCCGAAGTCAAAGACAGTGATGTTGATGAGATGCTTGAGAAGTTGAGGGTCCAAAAGAAAAGCTTGAAGATAGTTGACCGTCCCGCGCAGGAAAATGATAGCGTCACAATCAGTTTTTCAGGCACGTCTGAAGGGGAGAATTTTACTGATGGCAGGGTAGAAGACTTTCAGGTTATCTGTGGCTCGAAAAGAATGATTCCGGGGTTTGAAGACAATCTTATCGGTCTTGAAGCGGGGGCCAATAAAAAGTTTACGTTAAATTTCCCGGAAGATTACGCTAACCCAAAGCTGGCAGGTAAAGCTGCTGAATTTGAAGTGGACGTAATCAAAGTTGAAGTGCCATTTTTGCCCGAAATTGATGCGGATTTTATCAAGGCATACGGAATTGAAGACGGTCTGATTGAATCCTTCCGTGACGATGTTAGAAATAACATGGAAAGGGGTCTCGAACAGGCATTGCGCGACAAGTTGAAAGACTCGATAATGGAAGCATTATATGAAAAATTTCCGCTGACTGTGCCCAACTCCCTCGTTGATATGGAAGTCGAAAGCTTGATGAAGCCATATTTGGAAGCTGCTGAAAAACAGAAAATGAAGCTGGAAGATCTAAACTTGCCAAGGGATGTGTTTGAAGAGCAAGCAAAGCGTCGCGTGGCATTAGGTTTAATTTTAAGTGAAATTACCCAAAAAAATGCCATCAAATTAGACAGTAACAAAGTGCGTTCCACGATTGAAGACCTAGCGAAAAATTATGAGCGTCCTGAGGAAGTAGTAGGATGGTATTACTTAGACGAAAGCCGTCTGCGCGATGTACAGCAAATGGTTTTGGAGGATCAGACGATTGAATGGTTGGTTACACAAGCAAAAGTATCCGATAAGACGGTAAATTTTAGTGATATTATGGATAAACAACAAGGGTTAGGATCTTAAATGTATAACCATCATATAATGAGTCAAGCAAAGGCTTTGGAAGCAGCGGGTGGGTTAGTTCCCATCGTTATCGAGCAAACCGCGCGAGGCGAGCGTTCTTTCGATATTTACTCAAGGCTTTTAAAAGAGCGGGTAATTTTCTTGGTAGGCCAGGTTGAAGATTACATGGCCAATCTGGTGGTTGCCCAGTTGCTTTTTCTGGAATCAGAAAATCCTGATAAAGACATCCATTTATATATCAATTCTCCCGGTGGATCAGTGACCGCAGGCATGTCAATCTATGACACCATGCAGTTCATTAAACCGGATGTGAGCACATTGTGTATAGGGCAGGCAGCGAGTATGGGCGCATTGTTGCTAACTGGCGGGGCAAAAGACAAACGGTTTTGTTTGCCGCACTCAAGGATGATGATTCATCAGCCATTAGGCGGTTTTCAGGGGCAGGCTTCTGATTTTGATATTCACGCAAGAGAAATTTTATCTATCAGGGAGAAGCTTAATAAAATTCTGGCTTATCACACAGGCCAACCTTTGGAAAAGGTTCAGCAAGACACAGACCGTGATAACTTTATGAGTTCAAATGACGCAGTGAGTTACGGTTTGATTGATAAAGTGTTGGTGACCAGGGCATCAACCGCTGACGTATAAAAGTTGGTGTTCTTTTTGTATTTTGATATGCTGGATTTTTCGAAAGTTGAAATATCACTTTTTGATATTTGCGGGGCTGGTTTATGAGTAATGATAAAAACGGTAAAGACAGCGATAAATTACTTTATTGCTCTTTTTGTGGTAAAAGTCAGCATGAAGTAAGAAAGCTTATTGCGGGCCCTTCGGTTTATGTTTGTGATGAATGTGTAGAGCTTTGCAACGACATCATAAAAGACGAGTTGCAGGATGACTCATCTTCTTTTGGCAGTAATAAATTACCCAAGCCAAAAGAAATAAAGGAAGAGCTTGATGGCTATGTGATCGGTCAGGAGCGGGCAAAAAAGATATTGGCAGTGGCAGTTTATAATCATTATAAGCGGTTGCGTAGTTCGTCGAGGAAAGATTCCGTCGAGTTGGCAAAAAGTAATATTTTATTGATTGGCCCGACAGGATCCGGCAAGACTTTGCTTGCTGAAACCTTGGCCCGTTTGCTGGATGTGCCGTTTACTATTGCTGATGCCACTACACTGACTGAAGCCGGCTATGTGGGGGAAGACGTAGAAAATATCATTCAAAAGATTTTACAAAAATGTGATTACGATGTGGAAAAGGCTGAAACCGGCATCGTTTACATCGACGAAATAGATAAAATTTCCAGAAAATCAGATAACCCTTCAATTACCCGTGATGTTTCAGGTGAGGGTGTTCAGCAGGCTTTGCTGAAACTCATTGAAGGAACAATTGCTTCCGTTCCCCCACAAGGCGGACGCAAGCATCCTCAGGGTGAATTTTTACAGGTTAATACCGCCAATATTCTGTTTATAGTAGGCGGTGCTTTTGCCGGTTTGGATCGCGTAATCAAGGCCCGTTCTGAAAAAGGTGGCATTGGTTTTTCAGCCGATGTGAAAACCAAAGATGAATCTAAAAATATCGGTCAATTGTTCGCAGAAGTTGAATCTGAAGATTTGATAAAATATGGATTGATTCCCGAGTTTGTAGGTCGCCTGCCTATCATAGCGACTTTGGAAGAATTGGATGAGCAAGCTTTAGTGCAGATATTGACTGAGCCAAAAAATGCGCTGACCAAGCAATATAAGCATTTATTTGAGATGGAGGGCGCTGAACTGGAGTTTAGAGAAGACTCCTTAAGCGCGATTGCCCGTAAGGCCATGGAAAGAAAAACGGGTGCCAGAGGGTTGAGGACTATTGTTGAAAATGTTTTGCTGAACACTATGTATGAGTTGCCGTCAGCGGACAATATCAGCAAGGTAGTTATCGACGAAAGTGTCATTTTAGGCCAATCCGAGCCTCTTTTAGTCTATGAAACCGAAAAAAAGAAAGCTTCTGCTGAATCTTAATGTCCCACTCATTAAATAATCACCCGCGAAGGCGATTTTCAAAAATCAATGCACCTGATTTACTGGACAAAATGACCAGTAAATCCGGTGCATCTTCATAATGGATTATCCAAGGCTTTTGGGTTCATATTACGGGCTTACCGTCTTGATCAAACCCGTAAGACCCGGCACTGGCAAATTATCTTGATCGACTCTGATCACCAACCTATGCCGGATAGCTATGAAGGCGAGGTCAGTGAAGCTGAGTTGCACCGGCTAGGTCAGTTACTCGCTAGGCGTTCGGATAAATGGACGATGATTGGGATGCATCATAATTTGCCGGCTCATGATGAACATGGCGTATTTTTTGAGATTCGCAATTATCAACAAGTGATGGAGTGTTTTGAGCAACAGTCGAAGCTCAAGCTGGTGTTGTCAGGCCACGTCCATCAAGAATTTGTCATTGTGCAAAGTGGCATTTCTTACCTGTCCACTCCCTCCACGGGTTATCAGTCCCTATCCAAATCAGGTAATGTCACCAATGAATCGCCCGGTTACCGGCGGTTAAAACATTACCCAAATGGCCGTTTTGAAACAGATGTCAGGCGTGTGCGTATTCTGATTAATTTGAACAGTGATTCTGGCCGAACTTGAACACCTAAAACCTAACGCATCGGTGGAAATGAATTTTTACTCTAAGCGTTCAACTTGGGTCAAGGAATTCATTTTTTTTCGCATATTTTCTCCTTGTAAATTCATCCGGTGGGCGTTGTGCATCAGCCGATCCAAAATAGCATCGGCTAAGGTATTATCACCAATAACGTCATA
>JAQTPT010000084.1 GCA_028712795.1 Methylococcales bacterium | reverse complement strand
GGCGCAAGGGTGCAGGCGCGTGCGCGTGATGTAAGCTTTCAAACCCGAAGCGAGAAGGGAACGAAGATAAAAGACACCTTTATGACAATTAATCAGACCGCCAAAAAATTAGCCGTGAGCTTTTACGTTTACGTTTATGATCGCGTGTCTGGGCGATTCGAACTTCCCTCTTTGGCAGATTTAATTACTCAAAAAGCGCAAACCTTGCAGGTTTGATGTTGGTTTTCCCCTGGAATTTAAAGTAGATACAAAGATACCTTGCGCGGGAGGCAGACAAACCCCTGACCTTAATCGGGCCTAAAAAAATAGGATGGTAAAATCCGTTTATGCGGCAATATAGCCGTATTTTTTTAGTGTTTTAATCCAGCGCGGAGCGTTATGCTGGACAGAGAGTTTTTCATAATCAACGGTGGCATCCCGGTAATAATCGCCTCGTTCGATCAACAAAAAGGTAATCTTTAAAATTTTGTGAGCTAATGCAAAGATTGCTCGCTTTCGCCCTCGTCGAATCAATAATCCTTTGAACATATCCTGTAGCCGGCATTGCGTTCGACTCGCCGCATTGGATGCCTCACATAATATGCGGCATACATAAGGGTTACCTTTGCGGGTTTTGCCGGTTTTCTTCTTGCCCGCTGATTCATTATTGCCTGGGCAAACACCTGCCCAGGAAGCTAAACGATCAGGCGTGCCAAAAACGCTCATATCATCACCAATTTCCATCAACAACAAAGCGGCTCCGGTTTCATCCAGCCCGGGGATAGTTTGTAGACTCCGCAAAATAGCTTGATAAGGCGCAAGTCCTTGCAATAGCGCTTGACGAAAAGTCTCAATCCGGGCTTCAAGTTCGTCGCTGTGCGCCATAAGTTCGGTGGGTACGAAATGATGAGAGGGGCTTAAGTCACCCGCTAACGCACCCAGAAGCTCTTCTTCGCCGGCTTTGAGACGGTTAGGAACGAGCATGAAATAACCTGATCAAGTTCATGCTTCGATAAGCCCGGCATTATTGGTATGTGAGTTCCAAGTTGCTCAACTTATTTCATGTTCGTTCCTTACTCGCATATTTTAATACCTGCTCAGGCGATTCTCCGGCTAACAGGCCTTTAATCATGGCCTTTGCTGATTTGCCGTGTATATCACTGACGACAACCCCCAAGCGGATACCACCATCGCTCAGGATTTTGTGCAGACGATTCTTTTCACCTGACAGAATTCCCGTGAGTTTTTACATCTGCCGGGCAATCAAGCGTAATTCCCGGAACACCGCCGGCGGCACAAAGCCACCCCGTAATAACCCATTACGAGCCAGTATCGCTAACCATTGGGCATCGGCAAAATCGGTTTTGCGGCCGGGGACTTGTTTAACATGACGTGCATTCACAACCCAGATCATTAACCCCTGTTTTTCTAAAGCGGCATAAGGGCTTTTCCGGCTTGCAACGGGTCACTCCGTAAACGACTTCGTGAGCGTGTTCACCGGTTTTCTTTTTAGTGCTTTCCCGTTCAGTCACGAAGGCCTGACAGACATGGGGGAAATCCAGGTAACCGTTAAGCGCTGTGGTTTTCCGGATTTTCCGGATTTTGCGGATTTCGATGCGACCGTGATCGGCTGGGGCGATGCCGGTGAAGTCCGGCTCTTGCCGGTTCTCGAAGAAAAGGGCACTATCCTGGCGTAACGTGGGCTGGTTATTTTTGACGGTGAAGTGATAATCGGCCTCGCGATTGACCACCTAGTCAGCGAATTTGCGCTGGGTCAGTAATACGTCGACGGTGATGGTCTTGCCTTGGATGGCGATGGCATCCGGTAGCGGAATGACCATGCCGATTTCGTTGGTTTGTTTTTGTTCCTCGCTATCGCCTGCTACGGGCAGAGTACCGGCTTTTTTTGGGTGTAGCAGGCCTTGGACTGATGGCCAACGGCGCTCATGATGTGGGTTTGACGGCCCTCCTTAGCTATCGCGTTCTTCATGGTTTTACCGTCAATGGCCAGGCTTTCGTCTTCCTTTCCGTGGGCTTTGTGCCATTGTTGCAGGGCTTGATCGAGTTGCTCCGGATCCACGCGAATAAGTACATCACGGATGATGGATTCACTGGGCACCTGGAAGTTGCCCTTTGCGTAGCAGCAACGAAACCGCTCCCGCCCTTTGGGTCCAAGCGCTTTGGCCAAATCCCAGATAGTGTCTGGCGTCAAGTAACGTCATTTTACGTTGAAAAAACCAATATTCGACCATGAGCTATTTACTCTTGTGGCTGATTACTTTTTACCCCAAGACGTCGAAGCGATTCGCGCAACGGTACAATACCCGAGAAGTGTATGGCATTAAAGCCAACAGAGGCGGCGGAATTTACATTTTCTTCTATGTCATCAATAAAGATGTTTATTTGCCCCCTTTGCGCCCAACGCAGCGCCAGACGGAACACTTCGGGGTCTGGTTTCAATTTGTGAATCTTAAAAGAAAGGAGTTTTCTGGGGAAATGTTCGACAAATGGAAAATCTCGCAGGACTGAATTATAGTGCCAACAGTTGGTGTTTGAGATTAGGCAAAGGTCAGCGTTTTCGGCCAATTCCTCTATAAGCTTTTCCATCTCCGGATCATGCGAGAAGATATTTGACCATGCATCGATCAGTGTGTCCTCACATAGATTGACTTTGAGTGCATCGCTACATTCCTGAGTGAAATCCGAGGGCGAAAGATTGCCTAGATCAAAGGCTGGCACAATGCCGCCTTCAAAAATGCGTTCATAGACATACTGAGGATCAAGACTGTAAATTGCCCCAAGCGCCCGGCAGGCTTTCATGTGATCAAAGGGAATGAGTACATTGCCGAGATCAAATGCGATGAATGGTTTCATGGTTAGGAGAGTTCCAAAACGGTAAGAATATAAGATAACTTAAAAAAAATAGCGCCAGCCAAGTCTCATCGGATTACTTTATATTTAAAAAGTTAACCCGTAATATTGCGTAGTTATTTTCTTGCGGGTTATCTCTAGCTAACCAATTTTATTGACATCATCTGGACTTTATTCAAGTGGAGGGAGGGATAATTAAAATTTTAAAAGGTTTTCCTAAGGAATGAAACCGATTTTATTGGGCATCCGGTTCCGGTGGATTCAGGTCCTCAATCCAGTCACGCCAAATCGACATCAACACGGCCATCAGCGTTGGCCCCAAGAATAATCCCAGTAAACCAAAAGTTTCCATGCCGCCAAAAATCCCCAACAGCGTCCAGATAAAAGGCAGCTTGACTACACCGCCGATTAGGGCCGGGCGAATATAATTATCCGCTACCAGAGTCAGGATCATACCGTATACAAACAGTCCGCCTCCCGCAGCCATGTGCCCCTCGGCCACCAGAACCAAAGCACAGGCGCCGAAAATTAGCTTGGCTGCGTAGGGAATCATGGCAAAAATTCCCGTTAGCGCACCCAAAATGGCTGGATTGCTTAAACCGGCAAATGCATAACCAAGCCCCATCAACACGCCTTTACCTAAGCCGATCAGCATCATTCCATTGACTGTGGCACGCACTGCTGCCGTGGCATGTAACGTATAGCGAGTACCCTTTTCTCCGAACAATTTACGGCTACTCGCTAAAACCTGACGGCCCAGGCTATCGCCATGTTGATAAACAAAAAGCAATACCAGAAGTACCGTCAGAAAACCGAAAAACCGATGTAAAAGCTGGCCGGCAAAATCTTTGGTATAGGTGACAGCGCCCCCTTTACCTAACCAGTGAAAGGATTCATTTGCCGCCTCTGAGCTGCCCAGCATCGTCATCCAGTTTTCTTTAGCCCAATGGCCGATGATTGGCAAATTATCCAGCCAAGCCGGTGGAGGAATACCCACCTTTTGTGCATTAGTCAGGAGTTGGCCAAGTGATTGCGCCTCTTGTAGCAACCGGCTCAAGCCATAACCCAAGGGTGCCAAAATAATCGCACCGATCAGCAAAGTTAGTCCGACAGCAACCCACGTTATTTTTCCATGCAGTTCATTAGAAGCCAATAAGCGTTGGTAAACAGGCCAGGTGGAGATTGCGAGCACCACCGCCCAAGCCAACAATGCGAGAAAACCGTGTAAAACCCAGCCACCGAGCAACAGTAAAATTAGGCCGCCGATGAGACGGGCGCGTAATTGCAGAATATTTGGCATAGGCTATTAGAGATGGCTTAAAAGAACACTGGGCATTTTAATTGATAACAAAGTCAACCGTATGACATAGTTAGCGCTTAATAATGGCCGCAAGCTGCCGTCCCTCAAAAAGCATTGTCACCAGAAGATAAATCGACATCAACTCAGCGGATAATAACCACGGTTGTTGCCAGCCGGAGGCTACCGGCAAATGGGTGCGGGCAATATAGAGGCCAACGCCCAGTGTTATATAACCGAGGATGCGTTTAACATCATAAGCGACTGGATAATAGTGCCGTCCCAGCAAGTAGGACACCATCGCCATGCTTGCATAGCAGGCCAGTGTCGCCCATGCTGATCCAACATACCCAAGCAGGGGAATCCACCAGATATTAAGAACAATCGTCAACGCTGCGCCTGACAGAGAAACAAAGGCCCCCATCAAAGTATTGTCAGTCAGTTTGTACCAGATTGACAAATTGACATAAATACCCAGAAATAAATTAGCCAGCAACAAAATCGGCACGACTTCAAGACCCGCGCGGAACTCCTGGCCAAGAAAATACTTAAAGAAATCGATGAACAATGTCACCAGCAAAAAGATGAAAACGCAAAAAATCACAAAAAACTTGAGCACTTTCGCGTAAACGCTGCGGGCATCGCTTTCATCGGAATATGCAAAAAAGAAGGGTTCCGCAGCATAACGGAACGCCTGGATAAACAACGACATCAAAATAGACAGCTTGTAACAGGCACTATATATGCCCAGCATCTTCATATTGGTATGCGCATCATAAGGCAACAAATATTTAAGCAACGCACGATCGAGCATTTCATTGATAATGCCGGCAAAACCGATCACCACCATCGGTAGTGAATAACGAATCATCCTACCGAACAACGCCAGGTCAAATCCCCAGGCCAATCCCTTTAATTGGGGTGAAAGCAGCAAGAACTTGAAAATACTGGCAATCAAATTGGCGATAAAAATGTAACCGACACCAATCGCTGGAAAGTAGATAAGGGCTACCCACGATTGAGGATTTTCCGCGTAAATCTTGGGGCAATAAATAATAAAAAACAGGCTGAGCAAGACAGTCACCCCTATTTCTGTCAACTTGATGCCGGCAAAACGAAAGGCCTTATCTTCGGCGCGTAAGCGGGCAAACGGAATGGAAGCAATCGCATCCAGAGTCAAGATCAAGGTAAAACACAACACATACTCAGGGTGGTTGGCGTAATTCAGCGCCGCCGAAAGCCGTGTGTTAACCAGCAAAATGGTCAGAAAAAATCCCAGATTGGCCAGCACAACGAAAATGAGCGCCGTTGAATAAGCAACATCACGACCCGAATGCGCCTTATCGCGAAACCGGAAATAGCCGGTCTCAAACCCAAATAACAGCAAGACAGAAAAGAATCCGGCATAAGCATAAAACTCTGAAACCACGCCGTATTCCGCTGCGGAGAAGTAATAGGTATACAGCGGCACCAACAGGTAATTTAGGAAGCGGCCAAAAATACTGCTAATGCCGTAGATCGCCGTTTGAGATGCAAGTTTTTTTATAATACCCATTATGGCGTGCGATTGAAGTGTCGTCGGATAATTCCGTTTATAATGCGAAATTATACAGGAACGACACTGGCAAGCGCGGTTAATCAATCTCGGGTCGCACCCGTTTAGTACAAGGGTCACTATATTAAGCTTTACATAGCGATAAACAAAAGACACTCACTGCACATTTCTGAATGGCAGCATGCCCACGGAAAGCAGACAGCCGATTCTTGCGAGCCACAGGCACTACCGGCGAAATCCAGACCTTTGCGGCTGCTAAAACTGACTATTCGATTCTAATACACAGAAATATTAAAAATTCATAAAACCGTAAATAAATAGTTTTTGTTAGTGATAGACGTTAGAATAAATCTGAATTGAGTATGCGTCATTGTCTTTGCTAATTGACAAGCTAAATTGGTGAATGATGCATTACTGATGCCTGTCTGGAAACGTAGGCCCATAAAGGCTTGATCCGGCATACCGAAAAAGGCCGTCAATATGCCTCTGATAGTTAACGCGCACTATTACGGAGCATGGCATTACCCAGAGCATGAGCCGGAAAAGCAACTGCTTGGATAATGCCGCCTCAAAAAGTTTCTTGCACGCCTTGAAAACAGAATCAGTTCATCATCAGCATTTTCAAGCCAAGGCTGGGGCTCACCAGGATTCATTTGAATACATTGAGGTATTTTATAATCATGAAGGAATTCGTCCGGCCTGGAACTCTTTGTCGCCAGTGGACTACGAAACGCTGCTAAAATCTGCTTAATCTTGTGTCTGGGAAAAGTGTTTAAACATCAAAGCTGATTGGTTATTTCGTGCCGATGATAACGGCATTGCTTTTAAAAATAGCGTTTACTGAAACGCCTGGTATCAACCCTAGTGATAAGGCGCTCACTTGCGATATTGTGGACACAAGACTATCGCCGCTGGGCAGTTGTATCACTACTTCAGCATCAACGCCGTCATATTGAACCCGGATCACTGCGCCGCACAGGCAGTTCCGTGCAGACAACGTTAAGTTACCTGGGCCGGTGAGGATAATAATTTCCGGGCCATTGATCAGCAGCACCACATCGCTGTCAATACTGAGTCCAAGCAGCTTGAGTTCCGTTAATGTGAGCGTAGCGGCAATCTGTTCACCACCTTTCAATTCCACTGAGACTTCCGCATTGACGGCACCGGTTTGAATGCTTGTGATTGTGCCAAATAGCTGATTGGTCGCGCTGGTTTTGATCACCAGCCGCTTAAGCAGCATCTGCATATCGGGATCGTCCGCCAAATCCTGATTGAGTTGTTGCAAAAACTCCCGGTGCTGTAATTCAAGTCGAGTAAAAAGCTTGAGTAGCGACTGACCAGCCGCAGTCAACTGGGTGCCGCCGCCTTTGCTGCCGCCAGTTGCGGTGGTAATCAAGACTTTGGGGGCGAGATTGTTGGCCCGTTCAATCATTTGCCAGGCACCTTTGTAGCTTAAACCCACTTGCTTGGCAGCTTGATTGATGGAACCGCTTTGCTCAATAGCCCTTAGCAACTCGATCATACGGCTATCCAGTGCGCCCGCCAGTCGCAGTTCGCCTTGGACCCAGTTCGCGGTAATTTTCTCGTTCAAGTTTTTTGACATGGCATTGTTTAAAAATGGGGTGGTTCACACAGGCTAAACCCGTTTGTGGGTCAAGTATTGTTTCTAAGGAAACAGCGATTTGTTTTTAATATTCGCTATTTACTTTTATACATAACGTAATATACTACACCTAATTGTTTCTGGGGATGGTGTAAATAAGTTCTTCCTGAATTGCCGCATAGGCAGGGCACTGTTTTTAAAAGTGAGATTACAGGCCATCGGTGATTTTGCAAAATAAACTTTTTGCTGCTTGAATCGTTAAGCGGAAAAATACCCTGTTTTTTGTGTAATTTATTTGATTATTTTTTTTCAATCAGCGTATTATTTAGATCCCAATAAAAACCAATGAGGTATTTACTATGAAAACAAGTGCAAGAAACCAATTTACCGGAACCGTCAATCAAGTGATTATCGGAGCGGTAAATGCAGAAATTCATGTTGGCTTGAAGGGCGGAGAAACCATCGTTGCCTCGATCACCAAAGAATCCGCGGAAGCCTTGGCCATCAAGGCAGGCACGGCGGTCATTGCCCTGGTTAAAGCGCCACAAATTATTATTGTCACCGATTTCGGCGGTTATCGGATTTCGGCCCGCAACCAACTGCCGGGCACGGTAACCACGGTTAAACCCGGCGCGGTTAACACCGAAGTCGATATCGAATCTAAAGGCGGCGAGAGCATCACCGCCACCGTTACCAACGACAGCGTCGAAACCCTGGGTTTACGTAAAGGCCAGGCCGTCACCGCTATCTTTAAAGCGGGTGCAGTGATCCTGGGCGTCGCCGGTTGATGTTCCGCGACCCAACTGGAACCGAAAACCGGTTAAGGTCGGGTTGCTTTAGTAACTGAGGTGAGCATGCTGCTGGAAATGAATGTAAAATTGCGCAGGGGGTGTTTCGACCTGGCCACGCAATTGTCGATCAGCGACTCAAACGTTGGCCTGTTCGGTAAATCCGGCGCAGGCAAAAGCACCTTGCTCGGCTTGATTGCCGGTACCATCCAGCCGCAAAGCGGGCAGATTGTGCTGGACGGCAAAATCCTGTTCGACAGCCGCAAAGGTATTATGATGCCGCGCGAGCAGCGTCCTGTAGGCGCGGTGTTGCAACTTGACTGCGTCAATTCAGTTGGCACTGTCCGTGATAATCTGACCGGCACCTATAACCGTACACTTAAACAACGCCGCATATTCAAGCTGGATTATTTAATCAAGCTTTTAGAACTGGAACCAATTCTTGATCATTCCATTGAGCAGCTTTCCACAGGCGAGCGCCAGCGGGTGGCGTTGGCCCGTTCGCTACTGAAATCGCCACGTCTGCTGCTGTTGGATGAAACCTTTGCTGCCATTGGCAACGGTTACCGGATACAGTTGTTACCCATTTTAAAACGTTTGCAGCAGGAATTGGGCTTGCCGGTCTTGTATGCCAGTCAGTCTCTGGGCGAGATTCTGGGGCTGACCGACCGGTTGATCGTACTGGAGCAGGGTAAAGTGCTGCATAAAGGCTCGTTGCTCGAAGTCGCCAAGCATCAAGGTATGCTCCGCTATCTGGGTATCCGGCAGGTCGGCAACAATTTGCCTGTGTCTATCCGCAGCCATGACTATTTGTCCGGTTGTAGTCTGGCCCTCAGTTTCGGTTTGCCGCTGACTTTACCGCTAAGGCCGCATTTGGCTATCGGCAGCCAGACCCAAGTGTCGATACGCGCCAAAGACATCGCCCTGTCGCGTAGCTATATCAACGGCATATCAATACAAAATCAAATCAGGGGCCGAATCTGCGCCCTGATTCCCAGCGGCGAAAGCCTGATTGTGCAAGTCGATTGCGGCAGTACGCTACTGGCCGAAATCACTCCCGGCGCTTGCCGGGATATGGCCTTGCAAGAAGGCGAGGACATCTATTGTCTGATCAAAACCCACTCCATAACTTACCTCGTGGAGCTTGACGCCCAGCCTTACCATAGAGTGGTCAGTCATGGCGGCGGTCACTATTATCTCGATACCCCAGGATAGACTCAAAGTTTTAATTACTGTGATACCCGTCCCATTTGGTCGTCACCCCGCAAGCTGATTGCCTGCGTCCTTCCTGCACTTCTCAGTTTTGTTTATCCGTCAAATACATGGCTTACAATTCTTTTTTATGACTTTTTGAATCAAAGCTTGGGCACAGTGTTTCAACAGTTTGTTCAACGAATTATTAATTTTGCTTGTGCAGCTCAATTCGCCTGCGTTATATTTCTTCACTACGTACCGCATTTAAACTTTAATGTGCCGTAAAAATTTTCCAGATGAAGCTGCTACCCTTGTTATATCAAGGGCACACACGAAATTCAGTTATATCGCCAGTATGAATTATGCCCACATTAGCCCATGCCATCTCCCCTGACTGGTTCACCGATAAGGGGGGTGGCCAACAATTTAAAGAATTTATTAAGCAAATGGAACTTGCAATACAGCATAAGTTTGATCCACAAATGCCAGTGGACCACTTACTTAAGGAAAGGTCATTATTTATCGATGAAATCCTGATCTCAAGCTGGCTGCATTTTTTGACCGACCAAGCGGATAGCCACTGTTTGCTAGCCGTAGGCGGTTATGGTCGAGAGGAACTTTTTCCCCACTCCGATATTGATATAGCGATAGTACTAGACACAGAAATAGACCCTGTTGTTCATGAAAGAATGGCTAGCTTTGCTTCTTTTCTTTGGGACATCGGTTTGAAACCCGGCCTTAGTGTTCGCACCATTGATGAAACGGTGACCGCAGCAAAAGAGAACCAAACCATCATGACCAATATCATGGAAAACCGGCTAATCGCAGGTTGTCCTGATCTTTATAAAAAACTACTTGATGACATAGGCCCCGATGAAATTTGGCCATCGCGCCAATTTTTCGCCGCCAAAATGGCGGAGCAAGCGCAGCGGCACGAGAAATACCACGATACCGCCTATAATCTCGAACCCAATATTAAAGAAGGACCAGGTGGATTAAGGGACTTTCAAGTCATCAACTGGGTATTTAAGCGGCACTACAATTCTGCAACCCTAAGGGAGTTGATCAAAAACGGTTTTTTAACGGAACCCGAATACAACCAGCTTTTTTCGGCCCGGCAGGTATTGTGGCGGATTCGTTATGCCTTGCATGTACTTAATAACCGTAGCGAAGACCGGCTTATTTTCGAATATCAGCGTGATCTGGCCACGCAATTTGGTTTTTTTAACAAAAGCGAGCATTTCAATCAAGATGTTGAACTGTTTATGCAGTTTTACTTTAAGACCATTCTTGATATCCAACGCTTTAACGAAATACTGTTGCAGCTTTTCAATGAACGCGTGGTAATAGGCAAATCCAAGAGCGAACCGAAACCCCTGGGCGAGTATTTCATCGTAGTTAACAATTATCTGGAAGCCAAAGATGAAACAGTTTTCGAACGTCAGCCGATCCTGTTGCTTGAAATTTTTTTAATCCTGGAAAAAAACAACGATCTGAAAGGCGTGGGAGCGACGACTATCCGGCTGATCCGTAACAATTTGCACCTTATTGACAATGCATTCCGCCAGGACAAAACAGCGAATAACCTATTCGTAGAGATTTTCCGGCAACCGCAAGGCATTACCACGCAATTAAAAAGGATGAGCCGCTATGGGGTTTTGGCCGCTTATCTTCCCCATTTTGCCAATATTATGGCCCGCATGCAGTATGACTTATTCCACATTTATACCGTAGATGCGCATACCCTTTTTGTTATTCGCAACCTGCGTCGCTTCGCAATCGATAAACACCGGAATGAATTGCCGTTCTGCAATGAACTTTTTTTATTCATTCGAAAGCCGGAAACATTGTATATATCGGCGTTATTTCATGATATTGCCAAAGGTCAAGAGGGCGACCACTCAACCATTGGCGAAGAAATGGTCGAAGCTTTTTGTCTTCAGCACGATTTTACACCCTATGACAGAAGGCTTGTTTCCTGGCTTGTTTGCAACCATCTTTTAATGTCTACGACAGCCCAACGAAAAGATATCCATGATCCGGATGTGATCCTTGAATTTGCCCATAAAGTCGGCAGCATTGAATACCTTAATCATTTATATCTCTTAACTGTTGCAGACATACGGGCAACCAATCCTAAATTATGGAATAGCTGGAAAGATTCACTCATCAAGGAGCTTTACTCGGCAGCCAGAAGCGTATTAAGAAGGGGATTGCAACAACCGCTCGCCATGGATAGCCGGATTATGGAAAATAAAAAAGAAGCGTTGGACGAGCTGTTAGGGCTTGGCTTCCAGAAATCGGACTTGGAAAAAATATGGCAGGATATTAGTGGAGATTATTTCTTGCGGTATACTGTCGATGAAATCGTCTGGCATACCTACGCCATCGCTACGGCCAAAGAAACCGACCTGCCGCTGGTTCTTTTCAGATCACAAACTCGCCTAGGCAATGCTGAAATCTTTATCTATGCAAAAAAAAGGGACACTTTATTTTCAATCAGCACGGCAACATTGGACCAAATAGGGCTAAGCATCCTTGACGCCCGAATCATGACAACGAACCATGATTATGCATTCGATACTTTCAATATTTTTCAAGTACTTGAGCAATCCGGTCAACCGGTCAATGATGCATATCGGATCGACCATATCTGTAACACGTTGCGTAATAATTTGCTGCATCAGGAAATTAAAGAACATATCAACCTTCAACGGATATCAAGACAGGCTAAGTATTTCCCTATCCCAACTGACATTCAATTTCATTCTGATTCGGTAAACGATCAAACGATACTTGAGTTAATCACCACTGACCGGCAAGGACTTCTCGCCCAAATTGGCAAGGTTTTCAATCAGCAAAAAATCAAGTTGCATAACGCAAAAATAACCACAATCGGGAGCCGTGTTGAAGATGTGTTTTATATTACTGATTCGAGCTTTCGGCCACTGTCTGACCCTATCAAACAGGAACAGTTGCGTAAGGAATTGCTCAATGTGCTGAGCAACTACAATCCTTAGGATAAGTCAACTGACCAACCATCTTCCTTGAATACCTGGCTGTCGTGAACCGCCGCATGAGTCGCTGCAAAGCTTTGTATGAGCTTGTTTCCCGCATCGGCGTTGATAAGGTTTTTAATAGCCGTAATGCTTCTTGTCGATTTCTTCGTCCAGCGCGCTTCGGTATCTTTCTGCTGGCGCTTGGCCTGAGCTTCCGGCTTATCACGATTCAGGTACTTGACCTTCTATAATTAAGGTAACTCGCAAAAAATAACACCCACCAAGTTTCTTCCGATTACTGTAATTTTGCTAACGCAGCTCTGTAACTAAAGTTTCGGAGTTGAAATAAACAAACAAGTCATTGATAGTTAATGAAAAAAGCATCCTAAAAGGGTATAATAATGGTTAGTTGAAGACCAAATCAAACTCAAATAGGACGCTCAGATGAAT
>JAQTPT010000083.1 GCA_028712795.1 Methylococcales bacterium | reverse complement strand
AAGTTGTGGAGGGGTTTAAAGAATCCATGCGAATTGTATTTGATAAGCATCTGGGGCAATGGAATTATACTGACATTCCTGAAGCGACAATTTCAGAAGTTGCATAAGTTATTTTATGCACGTTCCTTAATTACCTCAGCTCTTATTCCCAGCTTAAATGATATTCTTCAGGAAATGGACCTGACTTGTAATCAATCGGGCCGGTGGCACTGACCTTGTTCCGGAGCAATACTTGTCTCACCATTTCCGGTATCATCACCATGCCTACATAGAGCCCCAAGCATTCATGACTGCCAAAGCCGAAATGGAAATAATGATACCAGTTACGGTGCGGATTAAACTCATCCGGATTTTCAAACGCGCGTGGGTCAAACATGGCTGATTGGGTTGCGGGCAGGACAATGCTGCCTGCCGGGATTTTAGTTGCGTAATCGGTACCCATGCCGACGGTATAGTCGCTAGCAGACTTGCGAAATAGATAAGGGGAAATAGGCACGAATCGCAATGCTTCCCAGACGATGGCATCAAATTCGGCTGGGTCGTTAAGTTTTGCTGCGGCTTGCGCTTTACTTAACCATTCAGGACTTTGCAGCAAGTATTGGATGACTTGTGCAACAGCTTGCGAGGTAGTTTCTATTGCACCTATTAATAAACCACCGGCATTTACACCTAAGCGTTTAAAATCCAACTCCATAGCTTCAGGAAAATGATTCCGTAGCATACGCGTGACAATGTCATCTTTCAAAGCTTCGTTTTTTTTACCCATTAAGGTTCGTACCAGCTTGCAGAGTCCATACCACAACGAGCGAATTAGATTGGCATTTTCGAGTTTAACGGCCAACGTACGCCGTGCCATTAGTTCGGCAATATAAATTCCCAGTAGCTTACTAACTCGGGTTTGCTGATCTTCGATGTACTTTTTTTTATCAGCGGGTATCAAATCGTAGGGTTGATTATGAAAGGTGTTGTATTGATTCCAATAAGACCACTCAATTAAATTCTTTTTATCAGTCCCGGTTAATCCGAAATAGTCTTGAACCAATCCTGCAGGCACCATACGGCAAAATTCGTTGACGATTTCGATGCTGCCATTGGCCGACTCCAATATGTCATTGCCAAGTTTTGCAATCAATTTGCGAACATCAGGTAGATCATCCCGATTCAACAGACTTTGCATCATAGATTTCTCTCGTGTATGCAAGGCATCATCATCATGGGCCATTAAATAGATGCCGTTGCCCATTTTGGGCAAATAAAGTTCAACGGTAAAAATTTTTGGCATATTTAGTACCGCCGTAACATCATCAAAGCGCGAAATAATCGTTACGACAGGTGTTACTAGAATCGGGCGTTTTTCACGCAATTCTTTAAAAAATGGCAGCGGCTCTTCCCACATCCATTTGTAAACAAGTGGAAATTTATCTGCATCTGCTGTGGCATCGTATTGTTCAAGATATTGAGTTGTCATGTTTTTAATTCCTAATGATCAATTTGCAAAACAGTCGACCAGAGCATGTAGGTCATGCTCTGGTCACCCAATCAAACCTGTCTGTGGCAAGCTGTAAAATTATCTGCCGGATAACAGGGCTAAACGCCCTCTTTATCTGTAAGTAGAGTGTGCTAGACTCATATTTTCTTCAAATACTCTAACAAGGCTTTTTTGTCACTATCGCTGAGTTTGGTGCCGAACTCGTGGCCACAGCGACTGTTGCCGGATGTTGGATCTTTACAGTCGGTAGTTTGATAAGTGAAGTTGAACTGGCTTTGTTCTGTGGCCAGTCCGACTTTAACCGGATCATAAGTCTGACCTATTTTAAAAGACGCAGGCCTGTCTGCGACAGGTTTTAACAAATCTGCAAGGGTCGGTATTGAGCCGTTATGCAGATAAGGCGCAGTTGCCCAGATGCCTTGCAATACACGCGACTCAAAAGCCTGTGCAGGCTCTGAGGTTTTGAAGCTGTCTTTGCAGATAGCATTTTTTGCGGCAGGTGCTTGCTTATTGCTACTTATGGTTTGGAAAGCACCCTGCAAAACAGAAGTTTCATCAGTAATTAGTTTTGCTTGATGTTGGCGTAGTTCAGCGGCCTTTTGCTGGATTTTTTGATTTTTTTCAGCACCCAACAAAGATTCAAATTTACTGAATTTCTTTTGAGCTTCTGATTCAATATCAACAACTATGCTGGTTTCGTGTTGCAGGATCGCACCGATGACGGACATAGCCAGTGTATTGAAAGCAGTATCTGTCTTTGCTAAAGGTTTTTCCAGAAACGGAACTTGCGCACCCGCCAATACGCCGGTGTCGACTTGCCAGTTCAACAGGTTAAATTGACGCTTATCGGTATGCACATCGCATAGCGGGGTCGACCAGGTTTCTTGCTTGGAACGCATGGCACCCTTACGAATACCATGACAACCGGCACAGCCTCCTGCTTCAGTTTGTGTGGTACTGTTGAATATACTTTTACCTTGGTCGGCCAGTTTTTGATTAATGGCATAGTTGCCTTGGAGCCATGGCCATTGTGGTGGCCCCATATTTTTGAGATGCAGTTCCTGTTTTTTTAAACCGTCAAAGTTTGCCGAATTGTTGGTCAGGTAATCTATACCCAGCACGCGCCATTCGCTTTTTACTGGAATAAAATGCGCATACACACCAATGACCTCACCCAGGTTACGGGATAAAGCCAATATGGCATTGCCGTTGTTGGCAAAGCCGGGCCATTGGGTTTTATCCTGGATAGGCGCGTTCCAAACAAAAGGGTAGCGAACAGGCGCATCGGCTAAATGAATATTTTTAGCGTTAATATGATCCGCAGTAGTGTTCAAATCCAGACCTGTTAAGCGATTAAAAATCATGCCGACGGCATCCAGTCTAGCTGGCCCCCAGGGCTTATCTTTAGGCAAGGCATTATCCATGAGAGTGCGATAAGGCAAGTCCCAGGCTTGGACTTGTTTTCTGAGTTCGACCTGCTTATCGGCTGAATAGGAACTCCCTAATACACTTTTAGCAAAATCATCAAACAGCTTAGAGTCATTTAGGGTGGCTTCTACGGCAAAACCCAGATCGGTAGCGAAGGTTTGAAAATCGACAATGGCCGGACCGCCATCAATACGGTAATAGCTATTATCGACTTTAATTTCGCGGACATGACAGGCGGCACAAGTCATGCCGACATGGTTGCTGTCTTTTGAGACGGTAAAACCGACGGGTAAGCCTGGCGTTGGGCTGGCATCATTTGGCAGATAACCGTAGCGGTTCAAGCTATCGCGAATAAACAATTCGCCATTAGCTTGTTTTAACGCCTGAAACCATTTTAGAGGCATCATCTGTGAGCCTTGATCCTGGCTATAAAATGACTTTCGTTCGGCGTCAGTCCACTTTTCGCCTTGTGCAACAAATTTTATATCCGGTAATGTTGCTCCAGAGGTAATTGGCATTAAAGAAAAACTGGTTAAAAGCAAAGCGAAGCTGATGTTCTTGATGGGATGCTGATAAATGTTAATCATATAGTCCTCCAAATTATAATTTAAGGGTTTTCCTTCACTGTTGATAGCAAAGTTCAATCTTAGATTTTGGATTAGCATTGTTTTTGGGTATAGACATACAAAACAACTCCTCATTTTGATTTATTCGACAACGCCGATTAAGGCCGTATATTTATATTTCATCTCAAAGAGCGCGGGTAGATGAGCAAGGCCAGTTTAGGGATTACTAAATTCGAATGTTATAACCTGGAACCCTTCCAATGAATTGAACTGTATGCTGAATCGGCTAAGACTTTCTTTAACCTTTTGTAGTCTTTACAGTTCTTAGAATGCTATTAAACATAGAGTCCGAAGTTCCATAGGATTTTGTGTTTATCCACGGCCAGTAAGGGGTTAAGCCAAATTCTGATCCCCAACTGCAAGTTTTTTTATTTTTTGAAATCTCCAACGAGCCGGATTAATCATTCTTTTGCCCAAGAAATTTTCTTGCTCCTGAGATGAAACACTGGGGGTTGGCCGAGCTATCCCGTCTCGCCTCGACCGGCTCAGTTAACAAACCCGGGGTGTGAAGAATCCATGTTTTCAGTAAAAAACTCTTTAACAACTTAGTCGGTACTATTTCTCAAGATACTTTGGGATTAATATGTCGATTAATTAAATGTATAAAAATCAGAAACACCAGGCAATACGTTATGTTGAAGGGGAAAGTTGCCTAGCCTTTAATTTAAAGGGTACATACACTGGCAATATTATTTTAGCTACCTACCAAAAACCTATTAGGTCATCCAACACGGCTAATGAGTTATGGCAACTCGAAATATAAAGCGTTTTTATAACTAATGTCAACTAATTGTTGACACACCATCAACAAATATAAACGTAATTTGCTACAACATGGCACAAACGCCAAGATACCAAAGAAAATTGTCATGGATAAACGTGGTGCAAACTATGTCACGTTGGAGAATATCAATTTTTTGCTGATGCTTGCTGGTTTTCTGAGCTTTATCGAAATACTCCAGGTTAAATATTTGAATAGCCGGATTGAACAGGATCACCGTTTCATCAAGAAAATCACGAATCCAAATGATGGGATTCAATGCCTTTCATGCAGCACAAGCAACCATTGATGGCATTGAAACCGCTCATAGGATTCGAAAGGGGCAGCTAACCGAGGAAAACATACCCCCCCATAGACGCAGTTTATGGCTTTAGCGGGATAATTTTGTCTGCAGATTAAGGCCGCTTGGTCTTTGTAAATATATGCGACAGAACCGCAAATTGTGTTCGTAAATATTAATATAGTATCAACATTTGATTGACAATCACTACAAAAGCACTTTATAGTCAAGCTGGCTTAACCAATTAGCCGTGTTGGATTACCCAATAGTTTTTTGTAACAAGCTAAATAATGATACAAAGTTCAAGTACTATTTAAATTCAAGTCTAAGATGCTGTTGGATTAAGAATCATCAGAAACGTAACATGTTGATATAAAATAGTTTAAATTTTTAATTTCCCGTCGTTGTAAAAGTTATTTATAAACTATTACAATAAGTTACAGTTTTTTGTGAACTATAAGCCGATAGCCTCCTAGTCTTTCGAATGTGAACATATAAACAAACTACATAAAACTACAAAGCACTTTGAACAATGGTACAAGCATAAGCATTAGAAAAATTTTCACTAAAACATGGACGCTATCTTATGCATGGCTGGTTGGATCAGAAGGACGAAGAGATCAGGAATAGCAAGTTTAACCTCTTAATATTTCATCTTGCTGGGGGGTAATGCGGTTACTTGGACGAGAGAAAGATCAAATCGGCTTGTTTGGAGATTCCAAAAACCAGCAATTGGAGTACATTAGGGAAAACTGAATTTGGCTTAAACTTTTACTGGCCGTGAAAAAGAACAAAATTTCTTATGGGACTTTGTGCTTTATGTTTTGAAGCATCCTAACAAAAAAGCTACAAAAAGTTGATGAACTACCTGACCGAGTCGGTATACGACTTAATTTATTGAAGGAGTACCTGGATATGACACTTGAATTTAGCTTTCCCATGCGTGTTTTATTCGTCATTATTTTCGCGGCAACATTGGTTGCCTGCGACTCTTCAACACCAACACCAATAAAAACCCCGCCACCCGAAGTAAAGCTACAAGATCCGGGTGTCCGCCTAGTCGAACCAGCTGCCGGGAATTCACTCCCAGGTTTGGACAGCAACTTCCAGAAACTTTTCGCTGCGGGATTAGAAGAGTTCAGTAAGCCTGATCTTGTTAAAGATGACGGCCTTGGGCCAACCTTTAACTTTATCAGTTGTGTCGGCTGTCATGCCTATCCCAGTGTTGGTGGCTCTTCTCCTGGGCCGACTAAAAATAATTCTAAACCTATCAACCCCCAATATACTTTTTGGAAAGCAAATCTGAGCAAAACCAACCAGCTTCCTTCCTTTATAAAAGGCGACGATCTAGCTAATCCCGGGTTCACACCTGTGCGTGAGGCACGGTTTGTTCATGTTGAGAATGACCAGACTATTCCTGATGGCGGTGTTCATGCCCTCTATACCATAGTGGGGCTGCCAGGCGCTGAAAACTGTACCGGCTTAAAGCAGCCCGATTTCGAGAAAGCCGTCAGGGAAAAGAATGTCATTTTCCGGATACCTACTCCGGTGTTCGGAGCTGGCCTTATTGAACAAATCCCCGATACCGCGATTGAGGAAAACCAAAAACGTCAGCTCAAAGAAAAGGAATCCTATGGGATTAGCGGGAAATCGAATATTACGATGTCGGGTAGAACCAGCACTGGACTTCCGAATCGGAACGGGAATGACGGGACGATTGCTCGCTTTGGATGGAAGGCGCAGAATAAATCGTTATTAGTCTTCGCTGGCGAAGCCTATAACGTAGAGATGGGCATCTCTAATGAGCTTTTCCCGACCGAGCGCGAAGAAACGCCAGCATGCCAGGGGAAACCCGCGCCGAATGACCGGACGCACCCCGAGAAAGCTGACCCGATGGAGGTTTTGAGCGATGTTGAGAAATTCGCAGCATTCATGCGACTACTCGCTCCACCTGAACCTTCAAAGGACATGCCCGGTGGCTTTGCATCCATTGAAAAAGGTAAGAGTTTGTTCAAGACTGTAGGCTGCGCCTATTGCCATACCCCACAGTTCACGACGGGAAAATCGGACATACCTCAACTAGACAACAAACCAGTCAACTTGTATTCCGATCTTCTGATCCACAACATGGGGCCAAAACTGGCCGATGGGATTAGCCAAGGACAGGCCACGGGTGATGAGTTTCGTACAGCGCCGTTGTGGGGACTTGGACAACGAATGTGGTTTTTGCATGATGGCCGGACTTCTGACCTGCTACAGGCTATTGATGAACACGAAAGCAGCACGGGATTGAACCAATCAGAAGCAAATAAGAGCGTTGAGGAGTTTCACGGACTACCCAAAGAGAGTAAACAGGACTTGCTCAACTTCCTGCGCTCTCTTTGAAGCGGCAAACAAATATAAGGTCTTAATATCTCTTTTGGTTCTGCGCAAATTTTGTCAGTTTGAGTGATGATGGGCCAATTTTAGTAATTGAAAAATACGATAATTAGTTTTAAAGGGCGTTTATTTTCCAAAAGATGTCATTCTCTGCGTTTTTTTCTACGCCAGGTAAGGTGTTTTTTATCGTTACCTTGAAGCCATTATGGAAGAAAGATGCGTTAAGGGTTGATTATTCATGCTTAATCGTTGGATTATCAACTACGCATCTCTCCTGGCTTTGGATGCTAAAAAATTAAACGTGCTGTTGCCACTTCTTGGCGGATGGATGAACCCAATATCAAAGCGTGGATTCAACTCCGAAGTGCAACCCTAGTACTCATGCGGCTTCTTGCAATAACTCAGAAAAAATACTGCATAAGGTGTTTTAAAGTTGAGTGTTTTCCGGGGACGATGATTGAGCTTATACGTCACTACCTCAACCTCGTCATCGGTTATATTCTCAAAACGTAATTATTCAGACCCCAATAAAAAATTTACAAAGTTGGTTAAAAAAGCTGTTCAGTAGCTCAAATAAGATTAAGCGACCACGATCTGCTATAGCTGTTGTGGTTCGATAACGAACAGTCAATGCCGGTTTATGCTGAGACTAATTTTTAAAACCGCCAGATTATCCAAGGTGTTACAAATTTAGTGGTTCAAACCTAATTTGACAGTTACTGATTTTTAGACGTGTCTGTCAGGTTAAATTCAGCCTGGAAATTAAGCTTACCAATTTTGTTTTCAACAGCTTTTAAAATGTTGCCTTCGTGTACGAGCCTATACATAGTGTTAATATCATCAGCTACTATGCGGTCTTGCTCCATATGAGAAATAAATTTCCTGATAAGGTTATACGCCTGCATAGTTCCTACTCCTGCCTTAAGATTCGTAAACAGATCCATAGCTTGGGCGGCACAAAGCAATTCTATAGAAATCACATATTCTGCATTCTTTAAAATTTCACGGCACTTCCGTGAAGCTATAGTTCCCATACTCACATGATCTTCCTTATTTGCCGATGTTGGAATGGAATCAACACTTGCAGGATGGGCGAGTACCTTGTTTTCAGAGACAAGTGCTGCCGCTGTATATTGGGCAATCATGAATCCCGAATTGAGTCCAGCTCCTCTGATGAGGAATGCCGGAAGCCCGCTCAATTGAGGATTTATCAATCTCTCGATACGCCGCTCTGAGATATTCGCAATTTCAGAAAGGGCAATGGCGAGGAAATCCATTGCGAGCGCAATCGGCTGCCCATGGAAATTTCCTCCCGAAATGATCTGATTCGATTCGGAAAAAATCAGCGGGTTATCGGTTGCCGAGTTCATTTCCAATTCGATTACCCTCTGTGCATAATGGAGTGCATCCAGAGAAGCCCCATGCACCTGGGGAATGCAGCGAATGGAGTAGGCATCCTGAACAGGGGAGCAATCCTTGTGAGACGACACGATTTCACTATTTTGAGTAATGCGCCTCAGATTATCAGCGCTGATAATCTGACCTGGGTGCGGTCGCACAGCGTGTATTTTTTTATCCAACTCAATATTTGATGCAAGTAAAACCTCCAGGCTCATAGCAGCGGCTATGTCAGCAATTTTGAGAAGATTCAATGCGCTATATATCGTTAAAGCGCCGATTCCTGTCATGACCTGAGTACCGTTGATCAGCGCTAATCCTTCTCCTGCGTCGAGATCGACGAAAGGTATTCCTGCCTCCTTCATGGCACGGTCACCCGTTATCATTTTGCCCTTATAGATTGCCTGTCCATGACCAATTAATACGAGCGCCATGTGCGCAAGTGGCGCTAAGTCGCCGCTTGCGCCGACGGAACCTTTTTCAGGCATGAGGGGGTATATGCCTTTGTTGTACATTTCAACGAGTGTCTTTAAAGTCGCTAGCTTGATGCCCGCATGCCCCTTTGCAAGGTCATTTATTCTGAAGATGAGTATTGCTTTGGTCGTCTCCTCATCCAGATAATTTCCAACGCCAGCAGCGTGGCTCATCAGGATATTTTTCTGGAGTTGTTTTGTCTCGTCCTTTGAAATCACAACCTCACTTAGGGCGCCGAATCCGGTGTTGATACCATAGATGACGCGGTTGCTTTGTAATGCGTTCTCTAGGGTCTGACGCGCCTGAACGACCTTTACTTCAGCCGTCTTGCTTAACATTATCTTTTTACCATCTCGAATTGTGCAAATTAACTTTTCAAGGGTGAGGCTTTGGCCGTCGAGAATAAGGTATTCCATAAGCATTTTAATTGCAGAATTAAAAATTAAGATTTTAACGTCAAATACAAATAGTCTGTTTTTTTATAGGACTTTCATAAAATAATCGTCGTAAAGCTGTTTCAATCTAACGATCATGAAGATTCGTTCATCACCCTGGAGAATGAAAAATGTATTTTCATAGTAACAATATTTGCATAAGATGACATGGTGACACCGCCATGCTAAATTATCAACTTAACAGCCATAGGAAGTAGTATGAACACAACATCTATAGAGCGTGGACGCATTACCGCCCGCGTGCCAGCCCGGATTCAAGAATCACTGGCGATAGCCGCCAGCATGGTAGGGGCTAATGCGGTATCTTCCACAGCCTTATTGTTGGGTTTCTGAGAATAGCCTATGATTGGCGTTTGAAGCCCGGTTGCGATGAGTAAGTTTGCGTCAATAGATCGCGCTAACCTGCAACGACCAACCCAGAATTTCCAATCGATGCCATGAATATGAATCTCAGTCTTTACGAAACTCGAGTAATAGGTTGCTTGATCGAAAAAGCTATCACCACGCCTGACCAATACCCCCTCTCACTGAATGCGCTGGTAAACGCATGCAATCAGAAAAGTAATCGAGAGCCCGTTTTGGAATTGAAGGAGGCCACAGTACAAGATATAGCTGAAGGACTGATTAAAAAATATCTGGTGAGTCGGGTCGATGGCAGTCGCGTTACAAAATACCAACATCGCTTCTGTAACACCGAATTTGGAGTTCTGCAGCTTTCAGAAAAGGCCATAGGTATAATTTGCGAGTTGTTTCTTCGAGGCCCGCAAACACCTGGGGAATTGCGAAATCGCACTGAACGATTGTGCAAATTCAAAGATGTGAATGAAGTCGAAACCGAGCTTACAAACCTGATGGCTCGGGAAGAGCCATTAGTAGTCAAGATTCCTCGTGAACCCGGAAAACGGGAATCACGTTATGCCCATCTGTTCAGCGGAAAGCCCCAATCGTCTATTTTGTCGACAACACAAAGTGACGAGATCGAAACCGAAGTCTCTGATCGGGAAAGAATCGACGCTCTGGAAAAGCAAGTCTATGAACTGCAATTGAGCCTTGATGAGCTTCGGCAGAAATACGAACATCTGGATGAATAAAAAATCAAATTCCTTTTGCTTTTTCTCCAGTTCTGCCAGTTCGGCATTTTGTAAGGTACCCGACTGAAGGATGCACATGATCCGCAAAGGCCAAATGATCAGGGCAGGTATCTACTTTAAAAACCACGGTAAATATAAAAGTTACAGAAATATCTTGACAGAAAGCTCAATAAAATTGATTCTTCCCCACCTTGAACATCCAAGACTTGCAGGCTGAAATTATTGCCATTGACCAAGAAATCGCGCAACTGGAAAAATAACGCGTCGCAGACACTTGTCAAAAAACTACTAAACCTCATCGAGCGGGTCGTTAAAGAAAATCATACGCTGTTAACTGAGCGCCAACAGCTTCGTGACGAGATTAATCGACTGAAAGGCGAGCAGGGCAAACCTGATATTAAGGCTAATAAACAGAAAGACGGCAAACTATCGTCCGAGGCCGAGCGCAAGGAAGCCGAGACCAATGCCAATAAAGACAATAACGAATCAGGTGAGAATTCAGAAGGGAAAAAGAAACGCCAGCGTGAACCGAAAATTCCATGTCGGAAAGCGGATATTAGGCTTTTTTCAAAACTTTGGCATTGAAGTTTCAGCCACCTATATCTCCCAGCAATGGACGGGCGGCTATGATCTTTTTCACCAGGAAAAAAGCGATCTTTACCGCAGCGGCATTACCGCGAGCGACTATGTCCAAATCGATGACACCCGTGCGCGCGTCAACGGCACCAACCAGTATTGCCAGATTGTCTGTAGTCCGCTGTTTACCGCCTATTTCACCACGCCGAAGCAAGACCGTCTGACGTCATTGTCCGTGTTGACTGATTTCATGCCCCCTCACTATCTTTATAATGAACCGGCCAAACGGCTGCCAGATACCTTTAGGTTGGCCGGCAAAGCCCGTGTTGCGATAGACGCGCAGTTACCGGCTGATGTGGTGATGAATGAAAGCGAATTCAACCCGCAGTTGACACGCATCGACACCTTGGGCAGCCGCCAAAGCGTTCATCTTACCGAAGCCTGCGCCATTGCTTATTACCAACAACAAACCGACTTTCCAATCAAAGCCAGAAGGGAACGAAGATAAAAGACACCTTTATGACCATTAATCAGACCGCTAAAAATTAGGCGTGAGCTTTTATGATTACGTTTATGACAGAATAACAGGGAAATTCGAACGGCCTCTTTGGCTGGGTTAATTACTCAAAAAGCGCGGTTCACGCAGGCTTGATGTTACTTTTTTCATGGTAAAGTAGATACGTTAAAACAATAAAAATTACCTGCCAATGGCTATCAAAAAATCCGAGCTTTACAGTTCGCTATGGAAAAGCTGCGACGAATTGCGCGGCGGTATGGATGCTTCCCAGTACAAGGACTATGTGCTGGTTCTGCTATTCGTCAAATACATCTCCGACAAATATGCGGGTCAGAAAGACGCGCTGATTGAAGTGCCAACTGGTGGCAGCTTTAGCGACATGGTGGCACTGAAAGGCGACAAGGAAATCGGCGACAAGATCAACAAGATCATCAGCCGCCTAGCCGAGGCCAACGATCTTAAAGGCGTGATCGATGTCGCCGACTTTAACGATGCCGAGAAGCTGGGCAAAGGTAAAGAGATGGTTGACCGGTTGTCCAATCTGGTGAGTATTTTTAATACACCCGGACTCGATTTTAAAGGCAATCGAGCTGAGGGTGATGATATTCTGGGTGACGCTTACGAATATTTAATGCGCCATTTCGCGACCGAATCCGGCAAAAGCAAGGGCCAGTTTTACACCCCGGCGGAAGTCTCTCGCATTATGGCTAAAGTGATCGGTATTGGCAGTGCCAGTAGCGCCAACCAAACATTGTACGATCCAACCTGCGGCTCGGCGTCGTTATTGCTTAAAGCGCATGACGAAGCACGAAGCAACACCGGTTTGGACATCACCATTTATGGGCAAGAAATGGATAACGCCACCGCTGCGTTAGCCAAAATGAACATGATCTTGCACGATTGTCCGACGGCAGAAATCTGGAAAGACAACAGGCTTTCCAGTCCGTACTTTAAACAAGCGGATGGTCATTTAAAAACCTTTGATTTTGCGGTTGCCAATCCGCCGTTTTCAACCAAAGCCTGGAGCAATGGCTTTAATCCGGCAGAAGATGATTACCATCAGTTTGACTACGGTATTCCACCCGCCAAAAATGGCGACTATGCCTTTTTGCTGCACATCCTCGCTTCGTATCTACTTTAAAATCCATGGCAAATTCAAATGCCACCAAAATGCCTTGACAGCAGATCAAAAAGTATAGATTCTTTCGTTCCTTGAACATCCAAGACTTACAGGCTGAAATAAACGCCATTGACCAAGAAATCGCTCAAATAGAAAGTAGCGGTGGGCAGGCTATTGTCAA
>JAQTPT010000082.1 GCA_028712795.1 Methylococcales bacterium | reverse complement strand
ATGAAATAGATGGCACTACAGCGAGATCGTAAAAAATACGATTGATTTTAAAGGGATTTTTTCATAAAAAAACGGCGGTGACTAAAAATCAATAACTTAGAAGGCTAAGGACGACGAATATGGGTTAAGTTCGAAGCATTACCGCGCAATATGCAACGACGCATTTTGGAAACTGAACCAGTATTTCATATTATTCAACCTACGACACCAAAAACCGTAACCCGGACTATTTTTAAACGCATTAATACCAGTGGATTACCCTTATCCGCTCAGGAAATACGTCACGCACTATATAATGGTAAATCAACCGCTTTGTTAAAAGAATTATCAGAATGCGAAGAATTTAAGCAAGCAACAACCAATAGCATCAGCGATGATCGTATGGCAGATAGAGAATGCGTATTACGATACCTTGCCTTTTCTCATCGTTCACCAGAAGATTATAAAAACAAAGACCTGGACGGATTTTTATCAAGAACTATGGAAATTTTTAATGCCATGTCCGATGAACGTATAAATGACTATCGTCAGCGATTTAAGAAAGCCATGCACAATTGCCATACAGTCTTTGGTATTGAGGCATTTCGTAAACAAGCTGCCAATAAAGATCGCTTATTCCCCATTAGCAAAGCTTTATTTGAAACCTGGTTGGTTATACTTGGCAATTGTAATGATGCAGATATAGAAGTTTTAAAAAATCGTTACAAGGATTTGCAAGATCGTTTTATTAAGCTATTGAATGGGCAACATTTACCATCTGCAGTAAATGATTTTGAATATATTTTTTTAAATTTTGCTAAAGCAATTCAACAAACTGCTGATGTTAAAAGCGTTCATTTTCGCTTTGCGGCAGTCCAAAGTTTAGTTGAAGATGTTTTACAAGGAAAACCTGTATCTCCTCCTAAAGACCCTCTTGATTTTTTTCAATTATAAACCTTTTTGATTCCCAAGTACCATGTTAACAGCAATACAAATCAAAAACTTCAAATGTTTTCAACTAGAAAAGCTGAATATTGCACCTTTAACATTGCTTTCCGGTTTAAATAGCACGGGTAAAAGCTCTGTGCTACAAAGTATGTTGTTATTACGTCAATCATATAATGAAGGCGGCGGCAATATTAGATTAAATGGCGATCTCATCGAGCTTGGACAAGCTTTAGATGTATTTGCAGTTGATGCCAAAGATGATGACATGGAATTCCATCTAAGTAGTTCAGACTGGGATACTGTAGTTTGGACTAATCATTTTGATGTATCAAAAGACTTATTTACATCCACAACTTCCTTGAAAGATATTGAAAAATTAGCTTTGTTTAATGACAACTTTCATTATATAAGTGCTGATCGTTGGGGCCCACGGGTCAGCGTCCCATTATCCGATTTCGATGTTCATCATAATAATCTAGGCAAATACGGTGAGTATAGTATTCATTATTTACTTGAACAGGGCGATAGACACTTAAAAAATCCGAATATTGGTTTACTCAACGAAGATGCAGGCACGACTTTATTGCCTCAAGTTCAAGCTTGGTTAAATGATATTTCACCTGGTGTAAAAATTGATCCTAAAGAATTCAAAACTGTTAGCGCTGGAACCATTGGTTTTTCATTTCCTTCTGAAGTTGGCTTTTCCCGTCCTTTTCGCCCGACCCATGTGGGGTTTGGTTTAAGTTATACTTTGCCCGTTATAGTGGCTTTATTATCTTTGCCTAAAAACGGTTTGGTTATATTAGAAAATCCCGAAGCGCATTTACATCCTCGTGGACAATCATTAATGGGAAAATTAATAGCACATGTTGGTGCTGCGGGTACTCAGGTCATCGTTGAAACTCATAGCGATCATCTACTAAATGGTATTCGAATTGCCGTACGCGACGGTTTATTAACGCCTGAACAAACTGCTTTACACTATTTTGCGCGTAACGGTAGCGCAATTGAAATTACCACACCACAAATTGATACTGATGGCAAAATTGACAAATGGCCCGAAGGTTTTTTTGATGAATCGGTACGCAATCTAGCCGCACTTTCTTCTCGCCGACGTGAACGTAACACAAACAAAATATGAGAGCCGCTTTAATATTTAACGAGTTATCAATTCAAGCTGCCCCGACAAAAAACCAAGCTCAATATTGGTTTTCTGAAATGATAACAACCATTGCAGATTTAATCGATGAGGAAGTTTGTGAGAAAACACTACATTCCAAAATTGACTTGTACAATATTGATCTCATCGAAAACAACTATGGTTTTCAAGAATGGTTAGAAGATACTCGCAGTTTTAACTTTGAGTTATATGGATTTGCTCTACATCTAAGCACTCAACGTCCAGTTTATGACTGTCTAAAGACCCAGCAAGAGCTTGACGATGAATATTTTCGTTCGGAATTTGTCTTAGAAAACACTGATACAAAATGCGAAGCATTAGGTGTTGCTTTGTTATCTGATGGTAGAGCAATTAGTCTGCCATCCAGTGAAAAATGGAAAGTTGATTCAATTTATATTGAGCAATTTTTATACGATGAAACTGATGAAGAATTAGATTGTACTCGTCCTATTGCTCACCGAGTGCGTCATGCCTCACAAGCCAATCATGTTGATAGCGTTATCCAACATTGGCGGCATGGGCTTTTGAACCAAATAAACAACAGTCAAAAATTATTAGAAATTTGGAATAGCGCATTTCCAAATTTAGATCAATCGAAAGGAAATTCACTTCACGAACTTCAAGGTGAAACACTTACCAGCACGGTATTCCGTTTAGGGCAATTAGATAACGCTTGCCGTGAATGGAAGTCAAAAAATGAAAATGAGCCGACTTACCCAATGAAAGCCCGCCCTGAATCTAAAGCAACTATGCAACAAAAAAACCTAGCTGATATGCGCCTATCGACATGTCCTCATCAAGGTCAGAAGCACTTTGTGATGCACTGTGACATTCAGCCCAAAGGATTTCGCTTATATTGGCTAGAAAATCAACAACAAAAACGAATCACTATTGGTTATATCGGATCACATTTACCGACAGCGAACCTCAAAGCTCAATGAAAGAATTTAAAATATTGTGCGAGGCAAGGAAACAATGAAATTTAATCAAAAAGACATTTTGCTATAGTGCTGAGGCGTGACGGGGTTTGCAACCCCGTCACTCACGTTTTGAAAGCTATTGTAATCTTCAACCGTTTTGGTCGGGGTTGCTAGCCCCCCCGGCCAGCATCGGAGTTTTAATTGTTTATTTAATAAACCTCATCATGACTTCCTATATCAACTAAAACTATTTGCTCATTCTGAATCAGGAAGATAAAAATAATACGGTACTCATGAGTTAAACTACACGCATAAAACTCTTTTAAATCACCTTTTAACTTATGTGTTTTCAATGAACTATCAAAGGGATTTAACTGTAACTTTTTTAATACTTCGGCATATTTGCCGATTAAATTCTGATGATATTTAAAAAATCGGCGTTCTTTGCGCTGATAATTGTCGTCTCTAACCAATTGCATTTTGCAAATCTTTTATATGATTATCTATATCAGTAATTGCGTTAAAATCCGACAATCCTTCATTTTTAATTTTCTCCAAGGTATTTAAACAATGCTGTTTATTGATTTTAATGTCATCTTCCAATTCAATCGTGTCAATCATGATGTTTTTAAGTCCGTTAAGCATCATCACGACATTATCGACATAATCATCTTTTACATTGATGTGTATGGTTTTCATTTTTACGCCTTAAAAAATTGGTTGGTTTTGTTATTTAATGTAGCGGGATTAACTATGTCTTCTAAATACAAATAATATGAGTTGAGCTAATGCTGAGCTAATGCAAGTAACTGAGAGTTACGTTGACTGGCAAAGTCAAATAAGGCATAAGCCTGTTTATTTCGCGATAAAAAAAGTTCGCCGCAATGGGATGTGAAAAATTGTATTGAGCCAAGTCTGTGCCGGTGTTAAAAAAGCCTTCTGAAAATAATTGCCAAAGGGGTTTGTTTTCGCCCTGTATTTTCAGGAACAACTACGTTTCAATGGCTTCAATATGGGTGTCACGCAATTTTACCGCATTATTGATGTAGTTTATCAGTTCAATGATGCTGCAATCTTTTGACTGCAACCATTGGTTTTTCTTTTTATTTACTATGTCGTTAACCATTGAATTATTTTTCAGGATTTACCCAACCGGGCATAATAAAAACCGTCCATCGCCGATTCACCGGTCATAATCTGCCGCCCATGGCTTCCTGCGATACCCCACGCCGGATCAATAGGTAATTCGACTGCATCGGGATGTTCCGCTAGAAAAGTTTCGATTTGCTGTTCATTTTCCTGTTTCAGGATGGAGCAGGTGGCGTAGAGCATGATGCCTCCGGGCGTTAAGAGCGGCCAGACGGCGTGCAGGATGTTAAGCTGCAAAACCTGCAACGGCTTGATATCCTCGGCCCGGCGTAATAACTTAATATCAGGATGACGACGGATAACGCCTAAGGCTGAACAGGGCGCATCCAGTAAAATGCGGTCAAAAAGTTGACCATCCCACCAGTCATCAGGTTTTGCCGCATCACCCACCACCAGCGTGGCGGATAACTTTAGCCGCTGTAAAGTGTCGCTCACGCGCTGCATTCGGGACTCGTCCACATCGACAGCCACTAATTCTTTGAGTTGGGGTTGATGCTCAAGAATATGCGCGGCTTTACCGCCAGGCGCGGCGCAGACATCCAATACTCGATGCCCTGCTTGTACGTCTAACAACCCAGCCGCCAGCTGTGCGGCGGTATCCTGAACAGAGACCAAACCATCAGCAAAGCCAGGCAATAAGTCAACCGCTACCGGTTTATTGAGAATAATCACCGAAGGACAGAAGCTGATGGTTTCCGCTTCTATGCCCTGCCCATTTAACTGTTGCAAATACTGGTCCGTGCTACTGCGTGCCGGATTAACACGTAAAGCCATCGGGGGCTGCTGATTGTTTTCAAGAAATATTTGCCGCGCCTGTTGCGGCCAATCCTGCTCAATTTGCTTGATAAGCCAATCAGGGTGGCTCACTGCGGCAACTTGCACCGTATCGGCTTTCTGCTCAAGATTATCCTGTTCTCTCAGATAACGCCTCAGGAGCGCGTTAACAAGCGCTTTAGCCCATGGTTTTTTGCGGGCGGCCAATACGGTTTCAGAGACGGCGGCATGCGGCTTAACCCGCATGTACTTGAGCTGATATAAACCCACTAAAGCCAAGGCTTTGACATCGGGGTCTTTTAGCGGTTTGTCCAGCAATTCACTTAAAATAAAATCCAGACGATGGTACGTTCTGCAAACACCATAACACAGTGCTTGAACGAAAGCCCTGTCTTTGCCGGATTCAACCGTTTGTAAAGCAGATTCCAGAGTGGCAGTTAACGACTGGCCGTCTTGCAAGACGCGTGACAATGCCCGCGCCGCGATCAATCGACTATTCACAAGACATTCAACCTAATTTTACGCCATTAACATCATGGGCATTTAGAAACGCCTGAGCCGTCATGCGTTTCCCCCCTGGAAGCTGAACTTCATGCAAACGCAGCAGCCCTTTTCCGGTTGCCACATCCATCGCTTTATTTTGGCAGCTCACGGTACCCGGCTCAACTTGTTGAGGCATAAGATTATCCGCTTCTACCGCTTCAGCCTGCCAGATGCGCAATACATTACCCCGATAAAGCGTCTGCGCCACGGGCCAGGCATTTAAACCTCTGACTTTTAGGGCCAGGATGTTCGCTGATTGAGTCCAGTCTATGACGGCCTCGCTTTTTGTCAGTTTTTCAGCGTAGGTCACCAATGTTTCATCTTGCGGTTCTGCTTGAAGAGTCCCCGCTTCCATTTGTTCCAGCACTTTACTCAGGCCAATCGCGCCCAGTCCGGCTAATTTATCATGTAAATCACTGGCTGTATCGTTGGCTTTAATAAGATATTCCTCTTTGTGCAGCATATCACCAGCATCCAGTTTTCGGACTATCTGCATAATGGTCACGCCGGTTTTTTCGTCACCCGCCATTAATGCCCGCTGGATTGGCGCGGCCCCCCGCCAACGCGGCAACAATGAGCCATGCACATTAATGCAACCCAGTCTGGGCGCATCCAATACGGCTTGTGTCAATATCATGCCGTAGGCGACCACCACCATCAGATCAGCATTAAAAGAACTTAATTGTTGTAAATCCTCATCAGTCTTCAGAGTTAGGGGCTGAAACACAGGGATTGAATATTTTAAAGCCAGATCTTTAACCGGGCTGATGTGCAATTGCCGCCCTCTGCCCGACGGGCGATCAGGCTGTGTATAAACGGCACAGACATCGTGCTTGGATGCCAGCAGCATTTGCAGGCCGGGCACGGCAAAGGCCGGTGTTCCGGCAAAAATAATCCTCATGATCAGTTTTTTTCCATTTTATGAATTTTTTCCAACTTTCTCTTGATCCGCTGCCTTTTCAATGACGAAATATAATCAACAAACAATTTTCCGTTCAAATGATCCATTTCATGCTGTACGCAAACAGCCAATAAATCCCTTGCCTCAAATTCGAAAGACCGGCCTTCCCGGTTGAGCGCTTTAACTTTAATATGCTCGGCCCGGTTTACCTTTTCATAAAAGCCGGGAACAGAAAGACACCCTTCTTCGGACTCCTTGACACCATCCTTTTCGATGAGCTCAGGATTTATTAAAAACAAAGGCGCATCCTTTTCATCACTGACATCAATGACAATAACCCGTTGATGAACATCTACCTGGGTAGCCGCCAAACCTATACCTTTCGCTTCATACATGGTTTCAAGCATATCATCGACTAATCTTTTGATCTTATCATCGACCGTTTTTACTACTGCGGCTTTTTTACGCAATCGCTCGTCCGGAAACTCGAGAATAGTTAAAATACTCAACGAACTCTCCACTAAAAATAATTGAAGACTGGAATTCTAACTGAATTCATATAAACTTTGAATCCAAAATGACTAAAAAGACTCCCCAGGAATCAATATGGCTTTTCGAACTCTGATGGGACTTATGGTTTTTTTCTTCGTCAGTATAGATACATGGGCGGAAGAAATACAAATAAACCCAACCCATCCCGATCAATATACCGTTGTCAAAGGCGATACCTTATGGGACATATCAGGTAAATTTTTAAACCATCCCTGGCAATGGCCGGAACTGTGGAGCAATAATTCTCAAATTAAAAATCCATACCTGATTTATCCGGGCGACACTATTTATTTTTCGATTGTAAACGGAAAGCCGCAACTTAACTTGACCAGAAATGAACAACAAATTTATCCCCCCGCTTATTCCACCTGCGTTCTTAGTGAAGAAGAGGTTAAAAATGGCCGAACCCGCTTTACTGTTTCCGAAAATGGGAAATTAATGCCGTGTATTCGTGAAACCGTTATTAAACAGGCGATTGAATTAATTCCTAGAGAGTCTATAGCCCAATTTTTAACCTCGCCAAAAGTTGTGCGCGAAAATGAAATCAACAATGCGCCTTATGTCCTGGACATCGCAGGAGAACATCTTGTTGCAGGCGAAGGTGACAGGCTTTACGTACGTTCCATAAGCCAATCAGATAGCCCGTTCTATACTGTTTACCGCGCGGGAAATACTTATACCAGCCCTGAAACGGGGGAGATTTTAGGTTATGAAGCAAAGTATGTCGCCGACACCACATTACAGCATACGGGCGACCCGGCCACATTGTTAATCAACAGATCAAACAGTGAAATTCGCAAAGGTGACCGGGTCATGCCAAAAACTGAAGACGAAGTCACCTTGAATTATTTTCCAAGACCCCCGGAAAAAAGCATAACTGGCAGTATCATAAGCGTTCTTGGCGGAGTTTCTCAAATAGGGCTTTATGACGTGGTGGTCTTAGACAAAGGCACAAAAGATGGTATCCTGACCGGACATGAGCTAGCCATTTACCATAAGGGCAAAAGCATCAATGACCCCTTCAGCCCCATTAAAAATGATGTCATTAAACTTCCCGATGAAATTGCCGGCACCCTGATGGTTTTTCGTCCCTTTGAGCGCGTCAGTTACGCCTTGGTTATGAAAGCCACTCAGGCCATTCACATTTTAGATAAAGTCCAAACGCCCTGAACACTTCCACGCAACTAAACGACAACGACTTAAAGTTCTGGCTTGCGCTTTTACGTACGCCAGGCGTGGGTTGCCGCACATTTCTTAGCCTGCTGCAAACTCATACGCCTTCGCAGTTATTTGCAGAATCAACATCAGCGCTTTCGGCTTTAGGCTTAAAAAGTGATATTATCAATAGTATAAAAAATCCGGACTGGGCGATGATAGATTACGATCTATCCTGGCTGGCACAAGAAAATAATCTCGCCATCACTCTTAATGATCCCAATTATCCTTTCCAATTAAAGGAAATTGCCGACCCGCCCCCGATTTTGTTCGTGCGCGGCAATCCAGAATTATTGCCTTTACCCCAGATAGCCATAGTGGGCAGTCGCAACCCTTCATCTTTAGGTGAAGAAACCGCCTTTAATTTCGCCAAGACACTGTGCCGTCACGGATTTGTCATCACCAGTGGGCTGGCTTTAGGCATAGATGCCGCCAGTCATCGGGGCGCATTAAACGCGAATGGGTATACCGTTGCCGTTGCGGGAACAGGGCTGGATCGGGTCTATCCGGCCCGGCACAAAGAGCTGGCTACTGAAATCGTCAATAACGGCGTAATGATTTCAGAGTTTCCACCTGGCACCACCGCCAAAGCCAATCATTTTCCGAGGCGGAACCGCATTATCAGCGGCCTGTGCCAAGGCTTACTGGTTGTTGAGGCCGCCAAACAAAGCGGTTCCTTGATTACAGCCCGAATGGCTTTAGAACAAAACCGTGAAGTTTTTGCTATTCCTGGTTCTATCCATAATCCACTGGCGCGTGGTTGCAATGCGTTGATCCGTGAAGGCGCAAAGCTTGTCGAAACTACCCAGGATATTCTTGAAGAATTAAATCAATATTATCAAGAAGATAATAAATTACTGTCCTATACTATGGAATCAATGCTTGACCTGGAGCAACAAACATTATTGAATCGTGTCATGTTTAGTCCAACGTCTATTGATAATCTGGTTGAAAATACCGGCGAATCCGTAGAAGCCATTTCATCCATGTTATTAATTCTGGAACTGCAAGGTTACCTGGAAGCGACCGCTGGCGGTTGCTATATGAGAGTAAAATAATCATAAACAACAAGCACACTATGAAAGAAAATATTTTTGATGTCCTGATGTATTTATTTGAAAATTATATGGAAGATGAGATTGAAATGCTTCCTGATAGCGACGTCATCAGAACAGAATTGCTGGAAGCCGGTTTTGAAACCTGCGAAGTTAATAAAGCGTTTGATTGGCTCGACTCACTTAGCCTGCAGCGAGCCATAAGGCCTACGGTCGCTCCTGCTTTCCGTATTTTTTGCGCTCAGGAAATTGAGAAACTTGATCTTGAATGCCGCAATCTTATTATGTTTCTTGAACAAAATGGTATTTTAAATTCAGCCAACCGGGAAATTGTCATCGATCGGGCCATGGCGCTTGAAAATGAAGAAATATCTATGGAAAAACTAAAATGGATCGTGTTAATGATTTTGCTTAGCCAGCCAGATGAGGAAATTGCTTTTTCCAGAATGGAAGATATTGTCTATGATCTCGTCCCTGCTTATTTACATTAGTAGGTTCAAGGTAAAATTATTCACGCCTTGAACTTTAAGCCTTTTATCCTTCAATCCGTAAAATTAAATGAGCAAAAATCTGGTCATTGTAGAATCGCCTGCAAAAGCAAAAACCATAGAGAAATATCTAGGCAAAGACTTTCAGGTTTTAGCTTCTTATGGACACGTCCGCGATCTTATCCCAAAAGAAGGGGCCGTTGATCCAAACAATGACTTTGCAATGAAATATGAAGTCATTGATCGCAATCTGCGTCACGTACAAGCTATCAGCAAAGCGCTTAAATCAGCGGACACGTTATATCTGGCAACCGACCCTGATAGGGAGGGTGAAGCCATTTCCTGGCATCTGTATGAACTGCTGAAAGAAAAAAAATTGATCAAAGACAAGCCGGTGCATCGGGTTGTCTTTCATGAAATTACTAAAAAAGCGGTTACTGAAGCCATTGCCAACCCTGAAAAGCTGTCCATCAATTTAATCAATGCCCAACAGGCGCGCCGCGCGCTGGATTATCTGGTCGGCTTTAATCTATCGCCCTTGTTATGGAAAAAAATTCGCCGGGGTCTCTCAGCCGGCCGCGTACAAAGTCCGGCATTACGCATGATCGTTGAGCGTGAACTTGAAATAGAAGCCTTTAAAACCCGTGAATACTGGACTATTGATGCAGCATTGACCGCGCATGATCAAGCCTTTAAAGCCAAACTGACGCAGTTTGACGGCGAAAAGCTGACTCAATTCAGCATCACCAATGAAGCACTGGCAGAAAAAACCAAACAGACGCTCCTTGCCGCCGCCGATGGTCAGTTACTGGTTGCCAAACTGGAAAAGAAGCAACAAAAACGCAACCCTGCCCCGCCTTTCATAACGTCGACCCTGCAACAGGAAGCTTCGCGAAAATTGGGTTTTACGACCAAGCGCACCATGATAGTTGCCCAACAATTGTATGAAGGCATTGATATAGGCGGTGAAACAGAAGGCCTGATTACCTATATGCGTACTGATTCGGTTAACTTATCAGTGGAAGCGGTCGAGGAAATACGCGCCCTAATTGCAGAAAAATACGGCACTGGCAATGTTCCCAAAGAGCCCAGGCTATTTAAAACCAAATCAAAAAATGCCCAGGAAGCACACGAAGCGATACGCCCGACTCACCCGAGACATTTGCCTAACCAGATAAAAGATCACCTCAGTGTTGAACAGTACAAACTATACGATCTTATCTGGAAGCGCACCATAGCCTGCCAGATGATTCATGCCACCCTTAATATGGTCGCCGTCGATCTAACCTGCGGGGATGGCAAACATAGTTTCAGAGCGACGGGCTCTACCATTGCCACACCCGGATTTATGGCGGTTTACCTGGAAGGAAAAGATGACAGCAAGGAAAGCGATGATAAGGAAAGCTTTTTGCCGCCCCTTGAAGAAGGCCGTCCAGTGCTTCTTAACGACATCATTGCCGACCAGCATTTTACTGAACCTCCTCCCCGTTACGGCGAAGCCAGTCTGGTAAAATCCCTGGAAGAATATGGCATTGGGCGTCCGTCAACTTATGCATCGATTATTTCGACCCTGCAAAATCGTGAGTATGTCACTCTGGACAATAAACGCTTTTACCCTACCGATGTCGGCAGAATCGTCAATAAATTTCTGACCGAACACTTCACTAAATACGTCGATTATGATTTTACGGCTAATTTGGAAGATGAACTGGATGCCGTCTCCCGAGGTGAAAAGGAATGGATTCCATTGATGCACGAATTTTGGAGTCCATTTAACTCAACGGTTCAAGAAAAAGACGTCAGCGTCCAGCGTAAAGATGTCACCCAGGAGGCCATCGATGAAAAATGCCCAGAATGTAGCAGCCCGCTATCAATTCGTCTTGGGAGAAATGGCCGGTTTATAGGCTGCACCAATTACCCTGAATGCTCCTATACCCGAAATTTGAATGATGACGCCACTGCTTCCGATGAACCCGAAATTGTAGAGGGTCGAACTTGTCCTGAATGCGAATCGCCATTAGTTTTCAAAACGGGCCGCTATGGAAAATTCATTGGCTGCAGCACTTATCCAAAATGCCGTCATATTGAGCCTTTAGAAAAACCAGCGGATACCGGCGTCGAATGCCCACAATGCAAAAAGGGCACCCTACTCAAACGTAAATCACGCAATGGCAAAATATTTTACTCCTGCTCAGGTTATCCGAAATGTGATTACGCACTCTGGAACACGCCGATTAATGAAGCCTGTCCACAATGCAGTTGGCCTATTTTAACGGTAAAAGAAACCAAAAGACGGGGTGTCGAAAAAGTTTGCCCACAAAAGGAATGCAGCTACGCCACTCCCTACGAAGGTGACCCGGCTGATGTACAAGGGCCTCTGTAAAAAAGTGATACCTGTCGCAGAAAAGTTTTGTCCTTGGCATTGGCAATGTTTAAGGCGATGATATTTTAATTTCACTTATGACTACAGCCGAACAAATCTAAGAACTCAAACAAAAAATCAAACAGCTTAAAAAAACCTGCAAGAGCGGAGCGGATTTGCGGAAACCGATCAGTCTGCACGCTTTGTTGGCCTATTACAGGCACTCGTCGTATTTAAAACAGATTGCTTTACATTTTAACCTGAGCGTAAAAAAACTAAAGCGCTGGATTAAGCGCTATGAAAGCGATGGCGTTGAAAGCTTAAGCGACCAGGATCGAAAAGGGCGCCCGCGCCAATTAACCGACGAGCAAAAAGAACTGTTGAAAGCGGCATTGGAGAAAGATAAACAGCGCGTTTGGGTCGGGTGGCCTATTGCAGACCTTGTTTGGAGTGGTGTACTCGGTAGGGTATCTGCCGGAACTTTTGCGCAGTCTGGGGCTGAGCTTCCGTAAGGCTGTCGCCTTTCTGATCAAACGGAACAGCGAAAAGCGCCGGGAATGGCTGCAAGAGAAACTACCGATGATTTTCCGTCAAAAGATTGAAGAGGGCTGGCGGATTTGCTACCAGGATGAAGTGGGCTTTCAAACCGAAGGAACCTTGGCAGCCACCTGGGGCATCCGGGGACAGGCGGTCGAAGTCCCCAACTAGGGACGGCATGGACGAATGAACATAATCGGTGCGTTCGAAGTAGGCACCGGTCTATTTCATGGCAACCTGACCTCCTTTCGGATCAACGCGATGCGGTGGTTCAGGCGGTATATCTGTGCGCTGAAGCCCCGGTTACGCCGGCAAGATACTGCCGATCTGTGACAATGCCCGGTTTCATAAGGCCAAATGGCTCACGGAGTGGGTACAAATGCAGAAAAACTGGTTACGCATGGAATTCCTGCCCGCCTATTCGCCGGATTTCAATCCTATCGAACGCCTGTGGCGTTGGATGAAAACGGAATATATACTCCCAACGGTTAATTTTTTGGTTTTAGATTTGGCGAAAATGTAGTACAAAATGGATCTGAAACTCATCCCCCATTAGAGAGCCGACATGATCACACTGGAACTGAGCAAACAGCAATTGGACGAACTTTTTGACGAAGCGCTATCAAATGCCGACCAGAAAGTCCGGAAAAAATGTTTGATTGTCTACCTCAGGGCGCTAG
>JAQTPT010000023.1 GCA_028712795.1 Methylococcales bacterium | reverse complement strand
CGGTGTGGCCGAGTTGCCGAAGGTATTTGTATCCGGCTGTATTCGCATGATGATTATCTGGCCAGGCCGGAATTTACCGAGCCGGAAATCATGCGCACCAACTTGTCCGCCGTTATTTTGCAGATGACGGCGTTAAATCTGGGCGACATTGAAGACTTCCCGTTTCTGGAACCGCCTGAAGATAAAATGATCCGGGATGGTAAAAACGTCCTGCATGAAGTCAATGCCCTGGATAAAAGCGGTAAGCTGACGGAAGTTGGCAGACAGTTAGCCAAATTCCCGACCGATCCCAAACTGGCGCGAATGCTGATTGCCGCCGGGCATGAGCATTGCTTAACCGAAGCCGCCATTATTGTGTCCGTGTTAAGTGTACAAGACCCTCGCGAAAAACCTGCAGACAAAATGCAGCAAGCCGATGCCAAGCATATTGCATTCCGTCACCCGGAATCCGATTTTTTAACGTTGTTAAATATCTGGAATACGTTTGAGGAGCAGAAAAAACATCTGTCCAACAGTAAATTGCGTAAATACTGCACCGATAATTTCCTGTCTTATATCAGAATGCGGGAATGGTTCGACATCCACGCCCAGATTATGCAGGTGATTAAAGGCGATTTGAAAATGCATCCGAACACCGATGAGGCGAGTTATGAAAAAATTCATCGCGCCTTGTTAACGGGTTTGTTATCCAATATCGGTTTCCGGCATGAACAATACGAATATCTGGGCGCGCGCGGTTTAAAATTCTTTATTTTTCCAGGCTCCGGTCTGCACAAAATAAAACCCAAGTGGATTATGGCGGCAGAACAAGTGGAAACCAGCAAGGTTTATGCACGTAATGTCGCCAGAATAGAACCGGAATGGATAGAGCAATGTGCGGGCCATCTGGTTAAGCACAACTATTATGATCCGCATTGGGAAAAGAAAAGCGCACGCTGCATGGTGTCTGCACGCACCTTGCTATACGGATTGACACTCCAAGCCGGGCGTAAGATTCCTTATGACCATGTAGACGCCAAAGCCGCCCGAGAGATTTTTATCCGCTCGGCGCTGGTTGATCATGATTACCACAGCAACGCGCCGTTTTATGTCGCCAATCAGAAACTGCTCGAAGAAGTGGGCATGATTCAACATAAAGGCAGACGGGTTGATTTGGTTGAGGACGAGCAGTGGCTTTATCAATTCTACGATAACAAACTGCCGCCCGAGATTGTCAGCGGCGTTACCCTGGATACCTGGCGTAAAACAGCGGAAAAAGCTGATCCCAAAATCCTGTTTTTGACGAAAGAGGATTTAACGAGGGAACAGGAAGAAGACTATGTTAACGAATGGGATTTTCCGGACAGCAAGAAAATTGGCAATCTGACCATTCCGCTGCAATACCGCTTTGAACCGGGTCACGATGAGGATGGCGTAACGGCAATTATCCCTGTGCATCAATTAAACCAGCTCTCTCAAGCTCCTTTTGATTGGCTGGTGCCGGGTCTGTTAGAGGAAAAATGCATTGCACTGATTAAGTCCCTGCCCAAGCAAATCCGTAAACACTTTGTTCCGGTACCCCAAACAGTCAAGCATTGCCTGGAAATTGAACCCGATTTTAAAGGTACGGTGCAGGAATGGCTGGGTAATCGGTTACGGAAATTGACCGGTGAGGCGATTCCGCTCAATGCCTGGAATCTGGAAGGCTTGCCCGATCATTTGAAAATGAATTTCAGGGTGGTTGACGACCAGGACAAGCTGCTGGATTTCGGCAGGGATTTAAAAAAATTACAGCTTAAACATGCCGCCAAAGCCGAGAATAGCTTTGACCAAATAGCCGCTGATGAATTGAATTATACGGGTTGTATTCAATGGGCATTTGATGACCTCCCTGAGACTTGGCAATTTATCCAGAACGGCCAAACGTTTATTGGTTTCCCGGCCATCGTTGATGAAGGCGATGCCGTGGGCGTCCGTATTTTTGACACCGAGCAGAAAGCGGCACTTCAGCACCAGTCAGGGTTGGTGCGTTTATTTCAGTTGCAGTTACGTAAAGAATGCACCTATATCATCAAAAACATGCCACAGTCAGCAATCGGAGAACTGAGCTACAATCGCCTCCCCTTACATCCCATTATTTCGGCTTTATCCGGCAAAAACCCGGGGGTAAGTGCATCGTATAAAGACGATATGTTGCATTTGATTTTGTACAGCGTATTTGTCGAAGGTAAAACTATACGCACCCAACAGGCGTTCGAGCTAAGTTTGCAGCAACACAAACCGGAATTGATGGGTATCGCGAATGATGCTGGAAAAATTGCGCTGGAGATCATGGCGCTTTATGTGGAGATAAAAAAGTGCGTGGAACGCACCCTAAAGCCTAATGATCCGTTGGCAAAAGATATTAATGAGCAATTGGACTTGATGATTTATGCGGGTTTTATCCGCAATACGCCTTTCCAGTCGCTTAAAGCCATCCCACGTTATCTGAAGGCAATACAGTATCGTCTGGATAAGTTTGATAATAATCCACAAAAAATCCAGGAAGTCAGCCGTTACTCTACCCGTTTTTGGAAGGATATAGAGAAAAAAGCAAAAAAAGACCTCGTTATTCCGGAGCAGGATCCATTCCGTTGGGCCATTGAAGAATTCAGGGTCTCGTTGTTTGCCCAACAACTTAAAACTGCTTATCCGGTTTCTGTAAAACGCATGGATAAAGCATGGGATGAAAGAAGTTAGCGTTTACTGATTTTATAACCGACATTCCTCACCCCATCCTTTGGTCATATGTTCTTGGTATTCCCCTAGTCAAAATAGTTCGAACATCCTTTAAGCAAGGAGCTTCTACCTAAATCCAGCAAACCCTAAAAAAAAACGGACTACAAGCCACGTTTTTTATTCTCAGATTATGTTTTCGGGACCTGCCACTGCAGTGCCTTTCCATAGACTTCGGCACGTTAAGCCCTTGTAAATCAGGTGGTACAAAAAATTAAGGGATAAGATGACGGTAAGCCAAACGCATTTAAATTGCCAGTTGTAAAAGTTTCCACCGTTCGGCAGGTTGATCATAACCTCCCGCTGCGTCTTAGTCGCCGGTTAACCTGCCAGTGATAGATTCTGGCAAGCAGCGGACGAATCAACGGCAATCCGATTAACCAGGCTAGAGGTTTCAGCAACGGCACTTTACTCATCAGCAGGATATAAGCATCCATCTCGGAAAAGATCCGCTGATTTTCATCCTGAACATGCAGTTCGGTCAATGCCTTGCGGGGATCGATGCCGATTTCCCGCAACTGATCTTCCTGGCCGGTGATATCCATCCAGCAGACATTTTCGCCCTCCTTACCGGCGAGTTTTTCATAATTTTGCCTGTCTTTAACGCATTTCGGACAGGCACCATCGTAATAAACAACAATTTTAGCTTTATCATGATTCATACTTGTTTCCTTCAATCAGTTACCATTTTAAAATAACACTCAAGGTCCAACCCTGCTTTGTAAATTGCATGATTGCTCCAGGTCGAATTGCATGAGACATTGGCGGCGAGAAAGCGTCGTAATACATTGATTTCAGCCTGCATAGGGCGGATGCCGTCAGAGGTTCCGCAATCATTCAGCGGAACCGCCGCCGCGTTCCGCCTTACGCAGGTTATATGGCTACTCCTAAAAATGGGCATTAGAAAGTTTGCTCAAGTTATTTCATGCACGCTCCTAAGAAGTTTCAACTGGCCTCGGAACACACCCAACGTTAAGGACGGGATACATACCACGCCCACTTGATCCTATCTTTAACCTGCCAAGATGCTTGCGGGCCTAAAGCCATGCTGAATAAATTTTAATTGTTCATGACCAAATTAGCGCATTACCCACTACGTTTCACAGAAACATAATGCTATTTAATTTTACTCTGCCCTTATTTGTTCCTACTTTATTAAATCAATTGCATTCTCCCTGGGAATGTCGTAGATTTAAAAGATCTGGGAGTTCTATTCGAGCTTCGGACTATTAAGGGTCGTGGTTTTTACTCCCCTTGGCAGCCTATAACGGATGTATTGAAAATTTGAAGTTGCTTATTCGTACGGGTTTAACTAAGGGTAGTTATTATCTTGATTGTCTTAATTTCTGGAGATTAATATGAAAAACAAGCATGTTTTATTAGCAATGAGTTTGGTGCCGGTACTTCTCGCCGCGCCGCCCTTATTCGCGCTAGAGTCGGCTTCGGGGCCCGAAGTCATTTACCCAGAATACTCGGCAGAAACCCCTCCGCTCTCAGTGATGGCCAAGAGCGCAGAAGCTTTGCCGGTTCTGAAAGGGCCACCCGCAGAGTTAAATAAATACAACACAATTATACCGGATCGCATCCTCCAAGTGGCGCCTTTTCTGCCGCTAAGGAAGGGCGATTCTGCGCTCCAGCAAGATTTTTTCACCGCACCGAAGATTGGTGCCCCATTGGGCTTAAACTTTCTCGGCCTGGGCAAAGGGTTCCCGGGCTTTGTGATAACCGGCGAACCCCCCGACACTGAAGGCGCAGTCGGGGCAACCCAGTATGTACAATGGGTTAACTCAATGTACGCAGTCTTCAACAAAGCCAACGGCGTCAAACTGGCGGGACCGTTCAACGGGAATCTGTTGTTCTCAGCCCTCCCTGCGGCCTCAATCTGCCGGACAACCAATAGCGGGGATCCGATCGCGCAATACGACAAGTTCGCGAACCGCTGGGTCTTGACACAATTTGCGATCAAGACTGATAGTGGCCCATACGCGCAGTGCGTCGCGGTTTCCAAGACAAGTAACGCGACCGGGGCCTACTTCGTCTACCAGTTCAATTTCCCCGACTTCCCCGACTATCCCAAGCTGGGCGTCTGGCCCGACGCTTATTACATAACCTTCAACATGTTTTCCCATACTACCGGAAATTTCCTCAACGCTAAGACCTGCGCTTTTGAGCGCGCAAAGATGCTGGCGGGACTCACCCCAAGGGTTGTCTGCTTCAACCCCTCCGCAAACGTGGCCGCTAGCCTGTTGCCCGGCGACCTCGACGGAAAAACGCTGCCTCCAGCCGGCGCGCCCAATCCCCAGTTTGAAACCTTTAACAACACGAACATTGCGCGCTGGTCCTTCCATGTCAATTTCACCACGCCTGCCCTTTCCACATACACAGGGGTATTGGTGCCAGTGAAGCCCTTTAACTTCGTCTGCAACAACTTCGCAGGCAATACGGACACCTGTGTCACCCAAAAAAGCACCACCAAAAAGCTCGATACGCTGGGTGACCGGATGATGTATAGGGCGGCATACCGCAACCTCGGCGGGATCCAGAGAGTGGTACTCACGCATTCGGTCGATGTAGGCACTGCAAGCTCCCCCCGCACCGGCGTGCGCTGGTACGAGATCCGCAACCCAAACGCCGCCACGCCAACCGTGTTCCAGCAGAGCACCTTCGCCGGTACTGTGGGAGACACCAATCACAGGTGGATGTCTAGCGCCGCTATGGACAAGATGGGTAACATCCTGCTCGGCTATAGCCGCTCCGGCCCCGCTACCTTCCCCTCCGTCTATTACACGGGCCGCTTGGGCACTGCCCCGTTGAACACCCTGCAAACCGAAGCCGTAATCAGAAATGGTACCGGCGCTCAGGTCGGCTTTTCCCGCTGGGGCGACTACAGCTCAATGACGGTCGATCCGGTGAATGACTGCACATTCTGGTACACCCAGGAGTATATCGATGCGCCAAACGGCGATTTCATCTGGAAAACCCGGATTGCGACCGCCAAATTTCCGAACTGCATATAGAGCCTAGGGCCGTATGGCGCAATAGTGATAGCGTATTGCGCCGTACGTTTACGCAACACCTCCGCCTAACTCAAAGCTGTAAGGCGGATTCGCGATAGCAACCCGCCATAATCGAAGCCTTGAACCAAACCTACGTTTGTATTTCCCTAAGCTGGATGTTTTTGGTCTATTGTTTTTGATGTTATGCGATGGTGTCCGATTAACCTGTTGGAATGACGCAAGGAATCCAAACGATACCGTGCAACAAAAGCGTTGAGGTTCGTTACCTCGCCCCAACGCACTGCCAAACTTTAAACAAATCTGTTTACAACCAGCTTGCCTGACAATAAATCAAAATCTGCATTAGCCAGATAGGGTAACACTCCCAGACATGGCACATTAAAAGCCGCTTTAATCGTGCATATATTTTCGTCAGGTTTTAGCATGTCAGGGTCAACGCATACGGCAATCCAGCCAGCACAGGGAATGCCAGAACGGTGTATCGCCTGCCAGGTTAATTTTGCATGATTGATGCAGCCCAGCCTGATAGCAACTACGATAATAACGGGCAATGCCAGCGCTTTTGCCAGATCGCTTATGTCTTCCTGGTCATTCAAGGGTGCATGCCAACCTCCGGCACCTTCTACCAAAACTATTTCAGCCAATGCTTTCAGGGTATTAAACTTATCGACAATTGTCGCCAGGTTGACCGGATTGTTGATCCCCGCAATATGCGGCGAGACGGCTAATTCATAAGCGTAAGGGTTGATCAAGCCGTAGTCGATTTTTACTGACGCATTGTCCTGTATCAGCAAGGCATCTTCATTTTTTAGCTGACCATTCTGATTTGTACAACCCGCCGCAACGGGTTTCATGCCAACAACCGTTTTACCCTGCCGCTTAAAGTAACGCATCAGCGCAATAGTCGTCCAGGTTTTGCCTGCGTTGGTGTCCGTGCCGGTTATAAAATAGCCTTGTTCCATAAAGAGTTACGCTTGGGCGATAACGCTAATAACTTCAAAGGTCGCAGGAATTTTGTTGTTGACCCGGTGTTTTTCATAAGCTGAAATCATCTTCTGCATCGCTGTTTTTGTCGTGATGTTTTTATTGCGGCCTGCAATTACGTGATGCGCGCCCAGGTTTTTTAACTCATGCATCAATGTCCAAACGGACTCATAGCGTGGGGTATAAAACGTGCTTTTAATTTGACTGTTTTTAAATCCCGCTTCCTGGAGGAACAGTTGCAACTGGGTTTCACTGCAAAAGGCGTTAACGTGGTTGTAGCTATCAACGGTTGCCCAGGCGCTTTTTAACTCGTACAGGGTTTGTGGCCCAAAGGTTGAAAAAACCAGCCGGCCTTCAGGTTTTAGCGTCCGTTTAATATCGATAAAAACCGCTTCAAGATTGCTGCACCATTGCAAGGCAAGGTTCGACAAAACGCTATCAATGCTTTGCCCGGCAAGCGGTAAGTATTCTGCATCAGCGCAGATATAGGAAATATTGCGCTTGTCGGCCAGCTTGGCCTGTGTAGATTGCAACATGGACAAGGCAATATCCAGGGCTATCGTAGTTTCATGATTCGAATGCGCCAACAACTCGCCCGTTAAAAACCCCGTACCGCAACCCAAGTCCAGCAAGGTACCGGTTAGTTTGCTAGTATCAATTGAACGGAGCAGCTCTTTACCCACGGTGCGCTGCAATTCGGCGACACTATCATAAGTGACCGAAGCCGCTGCAAATGATCGCTTAATCCTGACTTTATCTAAGGAATGGGAATGAAATAACGTGGACATCTTGACGCTGGATTTTTATTTGTATTCAAGGCGTATCAACAGGCGCATAGCAAGCTATGTAACTGTTGATAAAACGCAGAAGACGGATAAAAAGACAAGTCAAAGTGTTCATGTTATGAAATTACCATTCCTAAGTACATTGTCATCCATAAAACGGGAGATAATCGCTAATACGGCTTGCTGATGCGATAAAAACGGCACATGCCCTGCCCTGTCAATCCTGTTGAGCGTTATCCCGGGCGCCAGCTTCTGCATGTTTTGCCCTGCACTAAAAGGCACTAAGGTATCCAGGGTACCTAAAATCACTGAAACCGGAATGCTTATGTCAGCTAAAGCAGGTCGCAAATCGGCTTTTTTTAAGATCTCCAGGCCACCCTGTAAGGTTTTATGGTCGGGTGCATCACATTCCAATACCGCTGATTTCAACGTTCTCAATAATGTTTTGTAATCAGGCAAGTTATTCACTTGCAAGGATAAAAAGCGCAATAAGGTCGCCTGACAATCTTCATTCAACTTGTCGGCAAACGCATCCAGCAACTCATTAGCCATACCCGGCCACTGCGCTGTTTGGGTAAATGAAGGGTTTCCCGCGAGCAGAATCAGCGAATTGACCCGATCAGGAAAGCGATCCGCTATATCCAGCACTACCGTTGCGCCCAATGACCAACCTAACCAGCAACTGCTTGCATCAGACATAGCGTTAACCAATGCTTCGCTGATTTGCTCAAGGGTAAAGGAATCGATTTTTTCACTGCGCCCGTGGCCTGGCAAATCCATCAAGGTAACTTGATAGTTTTGCGCAAGCATCTGGGCAAAATCCCGCCATATTCCACTATGCATCGCCCAGCCATGCACCATTACGATGGGCTTGCCTTTACCGAAAGTTTGTTGATGGATTTTTGTCATGTTTTGATAAGGTTCAAGGCATCCAGAAGTTGGTCAATCTGGTGTTCCTCGTGCAACGCCGAAAATGTTACCCGTAAACGAGAACTGCCTTTAGGCACGGTAGGCGGCCTTATTGCACTGACTAAAAAACCCGCATTCAGCAAGGCATTGCTGGTATCGACTGCCCGCTGGCTATCGCCGATTATGATTGGCTGGATAGGCGACGCGGATACCATTAATTCTAAACCTAACTGCCCTGCCCCCAATCTAAAACGCTCAGCCAGTTTTTTAAGTTTGTCCCGGCGCCAATTTTCTGCAATGACGATTTTTAAGCTGATCCGCGTCGCTTCCGCGACTGCTGCCGGTAACGCGGTAGTATAAATATAAGTGCGGGCTTGCTGGATCAAGGTTTCAATCAGTGCATCAGAACCCGCCACGAACGCGCCAAAGGTGCCAAAGCCTTTACCCAAAGTGCCCATCAAGACCGGCACATCCTCCAGGTTAAGTCCGTAATGTTCCAAAAGTCCACCGCCGCGTTCACCTATTACACCTAGTCCGTGCGCATCATCAACCATCAACCACGCGTCATTATCTTTTGCGGCTAGCGATAACGCTTTCAGCGGAGCAAAATCGCCATCCATACTGAACACGCCATCGGTAACGATCAGTTTATTACCGGTTGCTTTGTTCAGATGAACATTGAGATTTTCAACATCCGCATGAGCATAGCGTTTAAACCTTGCGCCTGAGAACAAACCACCATCCAACAAAGAAGCGTGATTTAACCGGTCTTCAAACACCGCATCGCCCCGTCCTAACAGCGCCGAAATCACACCAATATTCGCCATGTAACCCGTGGAAAATAATAAAGCCCTATCACGACCGGTGAAGTCTGCAAGCTCTTCTTCAAGGACATGATGAGCGGCGCTGTGTCCACAAATCAGATGCGCGGAGCCGCTGCCAACGCCGTAGTGATCCGCAGCCGCTTTAAAGGCGCTGACAACATCTGGATGATTAGCCAGACCCAGATAATCATTACTGCAAAAATTAACGACCGTGCGTCCGTCGATTTGCAGATTGATACCTTGCGGGGACGCTATAACGCGTCTGGAACGGTACAAAGCCCTCTGTTTAATGGTATCCAGATTACCCGTTAACTGTGAAAATGCTGCCGTCATCAGGCGTAACTTGAACCGCCGGAATGCACCCCTAAGCGGTCAAATAAAGCCAAGTCATGATTGGTCATAGGATTATCGGTGGTCAATAATTTATCACCGTAAAAAATAGAGTTTGCGCCAGCCAGAAAACAGAGCGCCTGCATTTCATCACTCATTTTGCTGCGCCCTGCCGACAAACGCACCCGTGATTTAGGCATCATAATTCTGGCTACGGCCAAGGTTCTAATAAAAATAATCGGGTCAAGCGCTTCTGTACCCATTAACGGCGTACCTTCGACCTGAACCAGCATGTTAACGGGCACACTTTCAGGATGCTTTGGCATATTGGCTAACTGGATTAACAATTGAGCGCGATCAATATCACTTTCACCCATGCCAACGATACCGCCACAGCACACGTTAATACCCGCATCCCTTACGCGCTCCAGGGTATCCAGGCGATCCTGATAGGTTCGGGTCGTGATCACTTCGGAATAATAGTCTTCCGAAGTATCCAGATTGTGGTTGTAATAATCCAGACCGCCTTCTTTTAACCGGAGCGTTTGTGCATCCGTCAACATCCCCAAGGTAACGCAGGTTTCCATACCCAACGCTTTGACGCCCTGAACCATTTCAATCACCCGCTCAACATCTTTATCTTTCGGTCTTCGCCAGGCCGCGCCCATGCAAAAACGCGAAGCGCCTTGGTCTTTGGCTTGCTTGGCGGCCTTCAAAACCGCATCAACCGGCATTAGCGCTTCGGGTGTCAAGCCGGAGTCATAACGCGCGCTTTGCGGGCAATAGCCGCAATCTTCAGAACACGAACCGGTTTTAATACTCAGTAAGCTGCTGATTTGAACTTCATTGGGATCAAAATGCTCTCTGTGTATGGTTTGCGCTTTAAAAATCAGATCATTAAAGGGTAACGCATAGAGCGCTTGCACTTCGTCCAGTTGCCAATCATGACGAATGACAAGTGAACCGTGGCGGTTAATTGCAAGGTTTGCAGACATTCAGTTAATCTCCAGCTACAGTAATAGTTTTATGAGTGACAAACGATGACATTATTCGTCAACCTGTTGGAATGAAAATGGATTACAACTGGATCAATATTATACAGGATTACCTGCTCCCGCCTACCTGCATATTGTGTGGAAACACCGGATTTAATGGCCACGATATATGTGATCCGTGTTATCAGCGCTTACTCAGAAACAATCTGTGCTGTTACCGATGCGCTGAAATATTCGAAACACCAGTCCATTCTCCAGCCCTTTGTGGACGGTGCCTGAGTTCACAACCGGCTTTTGATGAAACTTACGCGCCCTTCATCTATCAGGGCGAAATGCGCCACCTGATTATGGCGTTAAAATTTGGCGCACATTACAAGAATGCAAGGTTACTCGGCATGTTATTGGCTGAACACCTGAAAAAAACAGCTCAAATACCTGACTTGATTCTGCCGGTCCCTTTGAATAAAGTCCGTTACCGTGAGCGTGGCTTTAACCAGGCTATTGAAATCGCAAAAACAGTCTCCCGGAAATTACAAATACCGTTAGACCTGAGCAGTTGCCTACGGCATCGTGACACGCCGCATCAAACAGCATTAACTGCAAAACAACGCCGTAAAAACATGAAAAATGCTTTCACAATTATCAAACCTATTCACGCCCAACATATTGCGATACTCGATGACGTCATGACCACTGGCTCAACAGCACATGAACTGGCCTGTTTATTAAAGAAAGCGGGGGTAAGCCGGGTGGATGTCTGGGTGTGTGCCAGGGCTTGATTTAACCGTCTTCAGTCAGACAGATTTGCTGTGCTTAGCTTTAGCCCATAGCTCGGCGTGCTATGGGTAACCTTAATGCAAGGTAGTAATTTTATCGTTCAATCCATTCATAAAGCTCAGTCAATGCAGGATCACATTTGCAACAGCTTGTCCCGCAGGTAGGCTCCAGCGGCATTTTTCGTACATTGCCTTTGCTTATCCATTTACCCAGCATACCTCGCAGGGCATCGGCATCCATATTAAAATGATTCACTAAATCCGCTAAAGCGACTCTGTGCTGTTGTTTTAAATAACTGCGCAAATCAGATAAAATCACTTATCGACTCCTGAGGGTGTTTAACCTCTGGTTTTTTTCCAGTTAGCCACAACCCGATCAATACCGATAAAAATACAATAAGTAATCCGCTGATCCAAACTAAAGAATACTCGGGATGCAGACTAAAAGTCATCGTCTGGTAAAAAATAGTTGCGGTCATATAAGCTATCCCTGTAGTCCAAAACACCACAAACAGAGTCCAGCCCGTATTGGTTTCTCTGTAAATTGCCGCCGTTGCTGCGACACAGGGCGCGTACAACAAAATAAACAACAGGTATGCAAAAGCCCCGGCCTTTCCATCAAAACTATGCTGCATCGCTGCAAAAGTGTCCGTTTTGACTTCCTGTTCACTCGCTGCCGAGGTTAAATCGCCAACCGTACCGATATTAAGCCCTAGCGGATCCAAAAGATTATCTGCAATAGCGCTTAAGTTTTCTGGCACCGTTGCACAAGCGGCCAGCAAAGCATCTTTAAGATTAAACGGCGCCGTATCGGACAGCCCTGAACCAGTTGTTCCCAGCTGGCTATATAAGGCGTCAAGAGTGCCAACAACGGCCTCTTTAGCCAACACACCGGTGAAAATACCAACTGTTGCAGGCCAGTTATCTTTTTCAATGCCCATGGGTTTAAAGGCAGGGGTTAAACCGCGCCCAATTTCACTGAGCACCGATTTATTGCTGTTTTCCTGACCAAAACTACCGTCCGTTCCCAGCGCATTAAGAAAGTTTAACACCAGCACCATCGGTATAATGACTTTACCCGCGTTGAACAAAAATGACTTGAGCCGATCCCAGGTACGAATAAACACCCCATGCAATGTCGGCAAATGGTAAGCGGGCAATTCCATGATAAAGGGCGCAGACTCACCTTTAAATAAGGTATGGCGCATAATCAGACCGGTTAAAACGGCGACTGCAATGCCCAATAAATACAAACCAAAAACCAAATTCTGACCGCCAACAGGGAAAAATGCCGCGGCAAATAAAGCATAAACAGGTAATCTGGCGCCGCAAGACATAAACGGATTCATCAGGTTGGTAAGAATCCTGTCGCGTTGGTTTTCAAGCGTCCGGGTTGCCATAATGGCGGGCACGTTACAACCAAAGCCGACTATCATCGGCACAAAGGATTTTCCAGGCAAACCGATCATGCGCATGAACCGATCCATAACAAAAGCCGCCCTGGCCATGTATCCTGAATCCTCCAGAGCCGATAAAAACATGAACAAAAAGCCAATAATGGGTATAAAGGTAGCCACTACCTGAATCCCGCCTCCAGCACCTTTGGTAATTAAGACAATCAACCACTGCGGTAGATTCATTTCTGTGAGTATCAGGCTTAAACCATCAACCAATAATGCCCCTACCGATTGGTCAAAAAAATCAACAAAAGCACTCCCAAAATTAATGGTGAACATGAACATTGCATACATGACCAATAGAAAAACCGGAATACCCAAGAACCTATTCAAAACAAAGGCATCTATTTTTTCTGTAGTGTGCCGACTGACTTCATTGAGCCTGCAAACAGCATCCTGAATCAATTTATTGACAAATCCATAGCGGGCATCCGCTGCAAGAATGTCTATTTCATCTTCTGTTTCAGCTTCTATCCTACGCTGTAATTGGATGATTCTCGGCATCAGTGCTTTCCCTGCAATCTGTTTAGCTAGAGTGTCATCTTCTAATAACCTAAGCGCCAGCCAGCGTAAATCGCACCTGTGTTGATTTGCGATTTCAACCAATGCAGGTGAAATTTCTTCAATAGCGTGTTCCAAGGCAGCTGCATATTTTATCTGAACCGATGGAATAGGTTTGCTGATGGCAGCACTGTTGATTTGTGCTTTTAATGCACTAATACCTTCTTTTACAGAAGCCGCAATAGGAATAACTGGACAACCCAGCTGACGGGCTAAAAAATCACAATCGATTTTAATGCCGCGTAGTTTAACTGCGTCCATCATATTGAGCACCAGTATCATTGGCACGCGCATTTCGATAAGTTGCGACGTTAAATAAAGATTTCGCTCTATATTAGAGGCGTCAACGATATTAATGATTAAATCAGCATCCCTGGATGCAACATAATCACGGGCAACTTTCTCATCCAAAGAAACCTGATCATCTGCGGCCTCCAAAGAATAAGTACCAGGTAAATCAACTAGTTCGATATGTTTATTGGCATGGGAATATCCGCCGGTCTTTTTTTCAACTGTTACTCCCGGCCAATTGCCCACATGCTGCCTGGAGCCAGTGAGCACATTAAATAGAGTCGTCTTACCACAATTTGGATTACCAACAACGCCAACCGTAAAATCAGTTTTCATCACAACTTCTCTATCAACAATATTGCCGCTTCATCTTTACGCAGGGTTAACGAAAATCCACGCAATTTAATTTCAACTGGATCGCCCATGGGCGCATATCGTGTGACACTGAATTCAGTACCGGGAGTCAAGCCCATAGCCAGCAATCGTTTCCGATAAGCCTTACCTGATTGTTCAAAACCAACTATCTTTCCCACGTCACCTACGTTAAAATTTTTTAAGCTTATCGCCATGAATTCAGCCTTGGTAACAAAGTGTATTGGAAGACCCAAAAATCAAACAAGCAATCAGTAACAATTCTCATTAAGAAGAAATATATCACATAATGAAATTAATTCGTATTTAAAATTGATAAATTTGATTTACCGCAACACAGATAACTAATAAAGTTGATCAAAGAACAACCCAAGCACGTGAAAGGTAAAGGGTAGGACTATAGGTTACGAAGGAATCTGATCCAAAGCCATTTAGCTTCGTTGAAACAGATTTTTGGGTTATGAGGTGATGTAAACACTTAAAAAGCATACCCGCAAGGATGTTTAGCGGGTAATAGCGTTAATTAAAGCACAGATGTAAGGTTTAAGTCTTAAGGTAACTTGATGAACAACACCTTGGAGGAAAAATCAGCGCAAAAACAAGAATTACAAGAGGCAATAGCCCTATGATTTCTAACAAGTTGAAAACTTGCGTTGATTTGCCATCAATTCAATATTTCATATTCTTGACTAGCCGCATCGACACGATCCCGTAACTCTTTACCCGGTTTAAAATGGGGGACATGCTTTTCAGCCAATGCTACAGATTCGCCGGTTTTCGGATTTCGACCTGTTCGCGGAGGACGCTTGTGCAACGAAAAACTCCCAAAACCTCTAATCTCTATTCTTTCACCAGATGATAATGCCTGGTTCATTTTTTCAATGATGCATTTTACCGCCAACTCTACATCTTTCAGCGCTAGATGGGGTTGTTTTTTAGCAAGCGCGTTAATTAATTCTGATTTTGTCACATTCTATCCTGTGAAAAAGAAAAGTCAGAGGGTATGCATCAAAGCATACCCTCCTTATGGTCTTTATTTTTCCATTTGCTTAAATATGTCAGCGAATGTAGGTGTACCCACTGATTGTTGGGAATGTTGAGAATGATCTTTTATAGAATGAGTCTCTTCGTCATGATCTTTCGCTTTAATTGACAGGGAGATTGATTTGCTTTTCTTATCTACGCCTATGAACTTGGCTTCAAGATTATCGCCTTCTTTTAATAAGGTACGTGCATCCTCAACACGATCACGCTGAATCTCGGAAGCGCGTAAATATCCCTCAACATTGTCCGCTAAAGTAACAACTGCCCCTTTAGCATCAACCTCCTTGATAGTTCCTTTTACCAAACTACCCTTTTCGTGAGTAGCCAAAAAGTTTTGAAATGGATCCTGTTCAAGTTGTTTGATGCCTAATGAAATGCGTTCGCGTTCAGAATCAACTGCTAATATAACAGTTTCCAGTTCATCACCTTTTTTGAACTCTCGAACCGATGCTTCGCCATCATCTGCCCAAGAAATGTCAGACATGTGAACAAGTCCGTCAATACCACCATCAAGGCCAATGAAAATACCAAAATCAGTGATTGATTTTATTTTTCCTGAGATTTTGTCGCCTTTGTTATGGGTTGCCGCGAATTCATCCCATGGATTGGTTTTACACTGTTTCATGCCTAAAGAAATACGACGGCGTTCTTCATCTATTTCCAAAACCATCACCTCAACTTCATCCCCTAATTGGACGAGCTTAGACGGATTGACATTCTTGTTGGTCCAGTCCATTTCAGAAACGTGAACCAAGCCTTCAACGCCTTCTTCAATTTCGATAAAGCAACCGTAATCCGTCAAATTGTTAACTTTACCAAATACGCGCGTACCAGCGGGATAACGGCGAGCAATGTTTTGCCATGGATCTTCACCCATTTGTTTCATGCCCAAGGATACACGATTTTTTTCTTTGTCGTATTTCAGGACTTTAACTTTGATTTCTTGGCCGATTTCAACACATTCAGACGGATGACGGACTCGACGCCATGCCATATCGGTAATATGCAACAGACCGTCAATACCACCTAAATCAATAAATGCGCCGTAATCGGTTAGATTTTTGACAACACCGGTGACAACTGCGCCTTCTTCCAATGTTTTCAGCAGCTCTTCCCTTTCTGCGCTATATTCTTTTTCGACCACTGCGCGGCGGGACAAAACAACGTTATTACGTTTTTGGTCAATTTTGATAACTTTAAATTCCAGATCACGATTTTCCAGGAAAGTCGTATCTCTGATTGGGCGAACGTCAACCAATGAACCTGGCAAGAAGGCACGTAAAGCACCAACCGACACAGTAAATCCGCCGCGAACTTTACCGGTAATACGTCCGATAATAGTGGCTTCTTTTTCAAAAGCTGTTTCAAGCTCAAACCAGGCTTTGTTTTTCTTCGCTTTATCTCTAGAAAGAAGGGTAGCACCTAAACCGTCTTCAAATAAATCCAGGGCAACTTCAACTTCATCGCCAATTGCAACTTCTAAATCGCCATCGTTATTTAGAAACTGCCATTTAGGAATGACGCCTTCTGATTTAGAATGCGTACTGACAATAACCATATCATTTTCGATATCGATCACAGTACCTATCAACATGGCACCAGGACTCATCTTGGTCTTGGTTAAACTTTCTTCTAGTAAAGCAGCAAAGCTTTCGCTCATTTTATTATTTCCCAAGCTTGTCGAAACTCGAACAAACCTTTTCTTTATCAAAGTTAAAAAAAACCACACTTATAGTGTGCGGCCAGACAAAAACCCTTAACGGATTAGATTCAGAACTTCTTCAACAACGGTTTCTATACCTATGTCGGAAGAATCAATATAATGCGCATCGATCGCCATTGCTAATGGAGCGGCTTCACGTTCCCTATCGCGGCGGTCGCGTGCTTCTATTTCAATTTTTATTTTTGCAAGATTAGCATCAATTTCTTTTTCTATCAACTGTTTATATCGCCTTTCAGCTCTTTTTGCCGCACTAGCCGTTAAAAACACTTTATTTTCAGCATCTGGAAATACAACTGTCCCCATATCACGGCCGTCTGCGACTAGCCCGGGCGGCTGCCTGAAATCCTGCTGTTTCTGCAATAATACCCGCCGGACCTCTGGCAGAGCGGCAATCTGTGACGCGATACTGCCGGTACTTTCAAGCCCTAATTTGCTGGTAATGTCCTCGCCATTGAGCTTGACAATCAGTTCATCACCACATTCAAACTCTAACGCCATGGCTTGGGCCACCTTAACAATCTCACTGACATTTCCTAAATTAAATGGATTGTTTTGCAATGCGATAGCCAATGACCGATAAATGGATCCACTGTCCAGATAATTCCAACCCAGTTTTTTAGCCACTAATCGACTGACTGTGCCTTTGCCCGCCCCACTAGGGCCATCTATCGTTAAAACGGGAACATGCATCATGATTCCTCGGCAGACGATCCCTTCGTCTCTCTCGGCAACAGCTCCCCTATCCCTGGGGTCGTACTTCCTGCATCCTTGCAGTCGTCACAAACCAAAGCCAACCCCAAACGCTTCACCAAATCCTTAAACTCGGGAAAGGAGGTGTTCACATTAGCGCAATCCAGAATGGTAATTGGCGCATTAGCCCTCAATCCTGCAATCGAAAAAGACATGGCAATGCGATGGTCACCCTGTGAAGTTACTACACCACCGCCTATTGGACCGCCTTGAATAACCATACCGTCTTCAGTCGGTTGCGCATCAACGCCTAAGGCCTGCAAACCATCCGCCATGACTTGAATACGGTCTGATTCTTTTACCCGTAATTCTTCGGCACCGCTTAATCGGGTTTGTCCTTGGGCACATGCAGCGGCAATAAATAATACCGGAAACTCATCAATAGCCAATGGGACTAAATGTTCAGGAATATCTATGCCCTTAAGAGGACTATAAACGACATGCAGATCGGCAACGGGCTCACCGCCAACAATTTGCTCATTAAGCACTTCAATGTTCGCACCCATCAACCTGAGAATATCGATAACACCCGTACGGGTAGGATTAATGCCTACATGCTTTAACAATAAATTAGAGCCTGGCGCAATTGATGCCCCGACCAAAAAGAAGGCGGCCGAGGAAATGTCACTGGGCACGTCAATATCCGCTGCCTTTAATTTCCCCTTAGCAGTAATGGTAACCTTGCTGCCTTCTCGATTGACCGGATAGGAAAATCCGGACAACATTCGTTCGGTATGATCTCGTGTCGGTGCTGGCTCAGTGACACTGGTTTCGCCTTCGGCATACATGCCGGCCAGCAGCAAACAGGATTTGACCTGTGCGCTTGCCATTGGCATAACGTAATCGATGCCCTTCAATTGCCCGGCCTTGCCAGTAATGTGGAGTGGCGCAGTCCCCTTTTCAGTAGTTTTGATATCGGCTCCCATTAGCGCTAATGGTTCAGTGACCCGTTTCATGGGCCTGCTGGATAAGGACTTATCGCCAGTCAGCACAGTATTGAACGGCTGTCCCGCCAATAAACCGCTCAACAAGCGCATGGATGTGCCCGAGTTGCCAAGAAACAACTCATTTTCAGGCGCTTTTAAACCATGCTTGCCAACACCATGAATGGTTAAACATCCATTATCCGGCCCTTCAATTTCCACGCCCATGTCACGAAATGCTTGCAATGTCGCAAGGGCATCTTCGGCTTCCAAAAAGCCTTTAACGTGAGTAATGCCCTCAGCCAATGAACCCAGCATGACAGAACGATGTGACATGGATTTATCACCCGGCACTCGCGCCTCACCTTGCAGCCGGCCACCTGGCTGTACTTGAAATGTGATTGATTTTGACATAGTTCCTTCAAACTGATTAAGAAAGCGCTGCCGGGCAGTGTTAGCATACGCAAAAAGGGTTAAAAGCTGCTGGCTATCATCATTTTCCAGCAAGCGCTGTATTTTATCCAGTTGCTCCCTTGTTTGTTGAAGCAAGGGAATTATTTCGTTTTTATTGGCTGAACAAATATCCCGCCACATGTCCGGATTACTGGATGCAATCCGGGTAAAATCTCTAAAGCCGCCTGCCGCATATTTAAAGATTTCACTTTGTTCGTCTTTATGACCCAACAAATCCACTAAAGCAAAGGCCAGAATATGGGGTAAATGGCTGGTGGCCGCCAACACTGCATCATGATGCTTTACATCCATCACCGACACAATGGAGCCGCATCGCTCCCAGAAGTATTGGATTTTATGCAGAGCTTCTGTCCTAGTATGACTGAGAGGGGTAATAATCAGGCGTTTATTCAGAAACAAATCATCTACAGACGCTTCTACACTACTTAGTTCTGCTCCCGCAATTGGGTGAGCCGGAACCAAATTATCCGGCACCGCCCCAAAGACCTTCAGCGCAGCAGAGACTACGCTACCCTTAGTGCTGCCGACATCCGTGTAGATGGTCTGATCTGCCCAATACGGCTTAAGCAATGCAAAAATGCTTTCGGTAGACGCAACAGGCGTGGCGATGACAACACAATCAGCGTCTTGCACAGCTTGTTCTATCTCAGAATAATGCTCATCAATAACACCAAGCCGTTTTGCAATTTCCAGGTTTTGCTGATCCTGTTGACGGCCATAGCCAATAATGTTTTTGCTTAACCCGTATTTCCTGGCGGCGCGGGCGATAGAACCGCCAATTAAGCCAACGCCAATAATACAAAGCCGATCAAACATTAGCCAGCGTATCGGCTAAGGCCTGGAGAAACAGTTGATTTTCTGTCGCTGTACCAATGCTAATGCGCAAATGATTAGGCAATTCATAATTACCGACGGGCCTGACGATGACGCCCTTGCGCAATAAGGCCTCATAAACAGGCTGTCCTGCTTGTTTTAAATCCACCAAAACAAAATTCCCTGCCGAAGGAATCCATTCCAAGCCCAAATTTTTAAAACCGTTTGTCAATTGCTGCATACCTAGCGCATTCACAGTGATAGTCTGTTGCAAATGCTCATCATCGGCCAAAGCCGCTTCGGCTGCTGCTAAAGCCAGTGTATTATTATTAAAAGGCTGACGCACCCGATTAAGAATATCGGCCAACTGCGGGCTGGATAAACCATAGCCCACACGCAAGCCGGCTAATCCATAAGCCTTCGAAAAAGTCCGTGTAATCAATAAATTGGGGAATTTTTTTAGCCAATCAATGGAATTGATAGAGTCAGCACTGCTAACAAATTCAAAATAAGCTTCATCAAGCACGCACACGCAAGTGCCCGGCAACGCGCCAATGAAGCCCTCCAAACTCGCCTGGCTTAGCAAAGTGCCCGTTGGATTATTGGGGTTTGCAATAAACACCAAACGGGTTTTTTCGGTCACCGCCCGACACATGGCATCCAAATCGTGACCATAATCCAATGCGGGTATTATGACGGCTGTAGCACCGACAGCTTGAGTCACGATAGGATACACCGCAAAGGCATGTTGTGAGAAAACAACCTCAAACTCCGGTGTTAAAAACGCCCGGGCCACCAATTCCAGAATTTCATTAGAGCCATTGCCCAGTGTTATTTGGCTAATATCAACAGCATATTTCTCAGCTAATGCTTGTTTTAACGCGAAGCCACTGCCATCAGGATATAACGCTAACGCATTCAAAGCCGCCTGAATAGCCGCCAAGGATTTTTTTCCGGGCCCCAAAGGATTCTCATTGGAAGCCAGCTTGATAATCCGGGTAAGCCCAAGTTCGCGCTCGAGCTCTTCAATCGGTTTGCCCGCTTTGTAAGGAACTAGCCGCTGCACACCCGTTACCGCAAGATTAGAAATTTTATCTGTGTTATTCATGAGTTGTAAATTGAAGGGTTTTAAATATTTAACAGGCGGGATTAACTTGATGGAAATCGCTGGTTACAAAATGGCTTTAGGGTAAGAACCCAATAATTTGAACATCTTAACGTTTTCTTTCACACTATCTAAGGCCTGGGCAATATCTTTATCTTCATTATGCCCTTCTATATCGATAAAAAAAATATAATCCCATAGGCCCTGGCGCGAAGGTCTGGATTCAATATTAACCATGCCTATGCCAAACTTTGCAAAAGGCTCAAGGATTTTATACAAAGCTCCTGGTTGGTTACCTGTGGAAACAACCAACGAGGTTTTATCATTGCCGGTGGAAGCAGAAACTTGCTGTCCGATGATGATAAAACGAGTGGTGTTATTGGGTTCGTCCTCGATATTTTTTTCGATGACATTCAGTTTATAAATTTCAGCAGCAACAATGCCGGCTATCGCAACAGCCTGTTTATTGGTTGATGCCTGCCTTGCGGCCTCGGTATTGCTACTGACTTCAACTCGCCTGGCGTTCGGTAAGTGCCTGTCTAGCCATTGCCGGCACTGCGCCAGGGATTGCTGATGGGAAAACACTTCCGTCGCTTCATCCAGGCTATTCACCAGTCCCATCAAGTTTTGATGCACTCTGATTTCAACTTCCCCGCATATTTTTAGCGGCGAATTCAAAAACCTGTCCAGGGTATGACTGATGACCCCCTCGGTTGAGTTTTCAACGGGTACGACACCAAACTGGCAGTTGCCATTCTCCACCACATTAAAAATTTCGTTGATGGTTGCAGCCGGCACGGCTTTAACGGCGGTACCGAAATGCTTAAAAACAGCTTGCTGGGAAAATGTGCCTTCGGGACCTAAAAAAGCCACATCCAGCGGCTTTTCCAGCGCCAGGCATGCCGACATCAACTCCCTGAAAAAACCTGCCACAATATCATCGGATAAGGGCCCCTGGTTTAAGCCCATAATTCGCCTTAACACCAATGACTCACGATCCGGCCGATAAAAAGTGCCTTGTTCACCCTGAGCAATTTTTGTTTTGGCAACCTCCACCGCACAAGAAGCACGCTGATTAATCAATTGCAGAATCTTCTCATCGATTGCATCAATTTTGGCTCTTATTTCAGAAAGGGGGGCGATTGATGACATTGCTGCTGCTCAGGGTTTTTAATTATCGTTTAATGGGTGCGCTCAAATTCAGCCATGAAATCTATCAAAGCCAGCACACCAGCCTCCGGCATAGCATTATAAATGCTGGCCCGCATGCCGCCCACTGAACGATGTCCTTTTAATTCAAATAATCCGTTCGCTTCCGCCGCCGCAAGAAATGGCTTATCCAGACTTTCATCGGCCAAAATAAACGGCACATTCATCCGTGAACGGAATGGAATGGCTACCGGATTAGAATACAAAGCCGATTGATCAATGGCTTGGTAAAGTTTTGCCGCTTTGGCAATATTACGCAGCTCCATGGCCTCAACACCACCCTGGTCTTTTAACCACTTGAGCACCAGACCAACCAGATACCAATTGTAGGTTGCCGGCGTGTTCAACATGGATTGGTTTTTTGCTTGCTCGGCATAATCAAATACGGGAGGAACTGTCTTAGCTGCATGTCCGATTAAATCATCCCGGACAATCACTACAGTAACACCCGCAGGGCCCATATTTTTTTGAGTTCCCGCATAAATCAAACCATACTGACTGACGTCAATCTTGCGCGATAAAATATTGGACGACATGTCCGATACCAGCGGCAAGCCTTTAGAGTCAGGCAGTTCAGAGAATTCAACGCCATGTATGGTTTCATTGGTCGTGTAATGCAAATAGGCTGCCTGCTCGTCCAGGTGCCAAGTTGATGCCTCCGGAATACGGGTAAACCTGGTATCTTCTGAACTCGCACTGACTATCACATCACAATAACTCTTTGCGTCTTTAATGGCTTTTTCTGACCACGCGCCGGTTTTGAGATAGCACGCTTTGGTTTTACCGTTTAGGATATTTTGTGGTATCAATGAAAACTGAGCTGAAGCCCCGCCCTGCAAAAACAACACCTTATAATTTTCCGGAATAGCCATCAAGCTTCTTAAATCGCTTTCCAGCTCTTCGGCAATAAGCAAGAAATGCTTGCCCCGGTGACTCATTTCCATCACAGACATGCCACTATCGCGCCATTCCAATAACTCTTGCCGGGCTTGCTGTAATACCGGCTCAGGGGACACTGACGGCCCGGCGCTGAAATTATAAACTCTGGACATAATTTTTCTCTTGATTAAATGTATAAAATGGAAATGCTTTAGCCCTGCTGAACGGTTGACATTTTTTTGCCCGCCATTTTCAGTTGAAGTAACCTATAAAATGTTGTGCTAAAAAGCACTGGCTGCATTTGTGTTCGCAAAGAGGGGGCTTGACATCGAAAAAACCTATTCTTCCCTTTATTCGATTTCATCCTTGGCACTATCGTCTGAATCATCCGCTATTTCCGCATCATCATCGTTCAACACGGCGTCAGCATCCAATACACCCTCAATATCCTCTTCGCTTTCATCGTCATCAACACCTGCCAAGCCTTCAATCCGATCAACGCCGATGACTTTTTCCTTTTTATCCAGGCGGATAATTGTGACGCCCTGGGTATTACGTCCGACGACCGAAATACCGTCCACACGGGTGCGCACCAAGGTTCCGCCATCGGTAATTAGCATGATTTCATCATTATCGTTAACCAGCACTGCACCCACTACAGCACCATTACGTTCAGAGGTTTGTATGGCAATCAGTCCCTGCCCGCCGCGCTTATGACAAGTGAACTCTTCCAGTTTGGTGCGCTTGCCGTAGCCATTCTCAGTGATGTTCAGCACCGTGCCTTCGGTTGCAATAATCAGGGAAATGACTTTTTGCCCTTCCTGCAAGCGGATTCCACGCACCCCGGACGCAGTTCTGCCCATGGAGCGCACATCGGCTTCGTTAAAGCAGACAGCTTTCCCGGTGCTGCCAAACAATAAAACATTTTGCTGCCCGTCAGTGACGGCAACACCTACCAGGGTATCGCCTTCCCTTAAATCGATAGCAATTTTGCCGGTGGCGCGTTGACGCTCAAACTCGTTTAACGGGGTCTTTTTAACGGTGCCTGCGGAAGTCGCCATAAAAATGAATTTATTTTCTGTGAATTCACGGATTGGCAATAAGGCATTAATTTTTTCACCCTCATCCAGCGGCAATAAATTAACAAAAGGCTTGCCTCTCGCTGCGCGGCTTGCAACAGGTAATTGATAAACTTTCAACCAATAGACTTTACCCAGCGAAGAGAAACATAAAATGGTGTCATGGGTATTGGCAACAATCAATTTATCGACATAATCCAGTTCTTTAGTGGCTGTGGCGGATTTGCCGCGCCCCCCGCGCCGCTGAGCCTTATAATCGCTCAAGGGCTGGGACTTGACGTAGCCCTCATGGGACATGGTGACCACCATATCTTCTTCAGTAATCAAATCACTATCCGACAAATCAGAATGGCTTTGCATGATTTCAGTCCGGCGCGGGTCTGAGTACTCTTCTTTAATCGCGACCAATTCTTCCCTGATAATTTCCATCAGGCGGGTATCACTGCCAAGAATTGCCAGATACTCATCAATTTGCTCAAGCAACTGCTTATATTCCGCGACAATTTTATCTTGCTCTAAACCCGTTAAGCGATGCAGGCGCAAATCAAGGATCGCCTGTGCCTGGGTTTCGGAAAGGCGGTAAATGCCATCATGAATACCGAATTCTTCAGCCAAATCATCCGGCCTGGATCGGGCTGAATCGGCACGTTCTAACAGAGTTGCAACCAACCCTGCATTCCAGGTTCTGGCCAAAAGACCTTCTTTTGCCTCATCCCGGTTGCGAGATGTTTTGATCAACTCGATCATCTCATCAATATTCGCCAGAGCCACGGCAAGCCCTTCTAAAACATGCGCTCTGTCGCGGGCTTTACGCAGCAGATAAATTGTTCTGCGGGTGACAATTTCCCGCCGGTGATCGATGAACGCGCTGATAATTTCTTTTAGACTCATGCAGTGCGGACGTCCATCCAGCAAAGCAACCATGTTAATGCCAAACACCGTTTGGAATTGCGTCTGCTTATAAAGGTTATTCAGCACCACTTCCGGCATTTCACCCCGTCGTAATTCAATCACCATGCGCATACCGTCTTTGTCAGACTCGTCACGAATCGCGGAAATACCTTCGAGCTTGCCTTCCTTGACCAGATCGGCAATCTTAATTTGCAAAGTGGCTTTGTTTACCTGATAAGGCAGTTCTGTGGTAATAATCGCTTGCCGGCTGCTATCGCCTATATCTTCAAAATGACAACGCGCGCGTAAATAAATTTTTCCACGCCCAGTCGTGTAGGCGCTATAAATCCCCGATGCGCCATTGATAATAGCTGCAGTGGGAAAATCAGGCCCCGGAATATACCCCATCAGATCATGAACAGTCACATCAGGGTTATCAATCATTGCCAGACAAGCACTGACTACTTCAGACAAATTATGCGGCGGTATATTGGTGGCCATGCCCACTGCGATACCTGACGAACCATTAACCAATAAATTCGGCACACGGGTGGGCAACACCTCGGGCTGAACCTCTGATTCATCATAGTTGGGAATAAAATTGACGGTTTCTTTATCCAGATCAGCCAGCAATTCATGGGCGATTTTCGCCATGCGCACTTCCGTATAACGCATAGCCGCAGGTGGATCTCCATCAACCGATCCGAAGTTGCCCTGCCCATCGATCAGCATGTAGCGCAGGGAAAAAGGCTGCGCCATCCTAACCATTGTGTCATAAACCGCCGTATCGCCATGGGGATGATACTTACCGATGACATCACCGACAATACGCGCTGATTTTTTGTAAGGCTTGTTCCAATCGTTGCCTAGTTCACTCATCGCGTACAACACACGGCGATGCACGGGTTTAAGGCCGTCCCTGACATCTGGAAGTGCTCGGCCCACGATGACGCTCATGGCGTAATCGAGATAGGACTGTTTCATCTCGTCTTCGAGATTGACCGGAATAATTTCTTTAGCGAAGTTTGACATTGATCCCTATATAAACAGTGTACCGATAACATCGCATCGGCTTGGTTTCTTGACTAAATACAACCGCACCGTTTCCGATTCCCTTCGTTGAGCGCGACGACCTGACTTCTTAATTATAACAAAAAGTCGATAGTGAGTCGAAGGTGTTGATATTTTAAAATTAAGCAAAAATTTCAGTCAGAAAATTTTCCATCGCTATCCATGAGCGCCTGTCCGCATCAGGCTGATAAACTGTGCCAAAATCCGGATTATTGGCGGCGGGATTGGTAAATGCGTGCATGGTATTACCGAAGGTATGCAACTGCCAATCCGCGCCCGCTTCCGTCATCTCCTGTTCAAAGGCAAGCACTTGTTCAAGAGGTACCATAGGATCATCATGACCATGGAAAGCTAAAATCCTTGCCTTGACAGCATTACTCTGAATGTTGCCAGGGGCTCCCAGCAAGCCGTGAAAACTAACCACGCCTTTCAAATCAGCACCCGCCCTGGCTAAATCAAGCGAGCACAAACCGCCAAAACAAAAACCCATCGCGGCTATTTTATTGTCATCAACCCAGGGCAATAATTTCACTGCATAAAGAGCCGCATGCATGCGCTTTTGCAGCATTTTCCGGTTGTCCATAAAGGGTTGCATGAGTTTTGCATTTTCTTCAGGACATGAACCTAAAACGCCTTTGCCATACATATCGACCGCAAAACCGACGTAACCTAATGCAGCGAGTTTTTTAGCTTTTTCCGCAACAAAACCATCCCGGCCAGCCCAGGTATGATTGATTAAAACGGCGGGCCTGCGGCCAACCAATGAATCATCAAAAGCAAAGAAACCTTCCAGCAATACATCACCATCCAGATACCCCACAGTATTCGACACTATCGCCATGATGCCCCCTATTAACTTACCTGTCCGCTTATGCGGCCAGCTTTCTGCAACTTTGATAAAAACCCTTCCGAGGCGGCTTCTATAAGATCCAATACCCGTTCAAAACCATATTTTCCCCCATAGTAAGGATCCGGCACCTCGCGTGTTTTTAGATGCGGAGCGTAATCAAGAAAATAACTGATTTTGTCTTTATATTCCTTAGGAGACGCTTCCATCAGCACGGCATAATTATCATCATCCATTGCCAGCAAATAATCAAAGTCCTCAAAATCCGCCATAATGACTTTTCTGGCTCGCAAATGGTTAATCTCTACATCCCGCTCTAAAGCCGCGTGCTGCGCCCGCAAATCCGGAGGTTCTCCAATGTGATAAGCATGAGTGCCCGCAGAATCGATAACAAAATATTCTTCCAAATCTTGCTCTTTAATGAGTTTTGCAAAAACGCCTTCAGCGGTGGGGGAACGGCAAATATTGCCCATACATACAAAAAGAACTTTTATTTTTTCCATATTCACGTCCGCTTGAAAAAAGACTACACATGTTCATTCTGGTTATTGTAACGCTTGATCAATAAAATCGGCTGAGCAGGGCTGGTCAATTATTTCTCACTCAACCTGGCCGGATGCCTTACCTTAGGCTCAGCGAATCATTAAGCAAACGGATGTTCCAGAATAATTGTTTCGTCTCTATCGGGGCCTGTTGAAATAATAGTCACCTTAACGCCAACCAGTTCTTCTAGCCGCTTGATATAAGCTTTGGCGTTGTCGGGCAGATCATTGAAATCCGTCAAACCGGCAGTCTTTTCAGTCCAACCTGGCATTTCTTCGATAATGGCATAACACTGCTCATATTGATCCGCGCCTAGAGGAGCTGTTTCAGTTTCTTCGCCGTTTAGAATGTAGGCAGTACAAATACCTATTTTTTTCAGTCCATCCAGAACATCCAGCTTGGTTAAACAGATGCCGCTTAGACTGTTCAGTTTTGCTGATTTGCGCATTGCCACCGCATCAAACCAACCAGTGCGGCGCTTGCGTCCGGTAGTAGCGCCGAACTCATGACCTTTCGTACTCAGATGCGCTCCGTTTGTATCATGCAACTCGGATGGAAAGGGGCCATTGCCTACACGCGTTGAATAAGCCTTGGTAATCCCCAATACATAGTCAAGATCAAGTGGGCCCAGGCCGCTGCCAGTTGCCGCCCCACCCGCGGTTGTAGTGGATGAGGTGACGTATGGGAATGTACCATGATCGATATCCAGCAATGCACCTTGCGCGCCTTCAAATAAGAGATTTTTTCTTTGCGCCTGATATGTATAAAGCGCCTCGCTGACATCAGTGAGCATGGGCTTGATCTGCTCACCCAACCGGAGCGCCTCAGCCAATGTCTGCTGATAGTCGACTGCAACCGTATGATAATAATGAGTGAGCATAAAATTATGATAATCAACTAACTCCTCAAGTTTAACGGCAAAGCTCTCGGTATCCAGCAAGTCGCCGGCCCGCAAGCCTCTGCGCCCCGCCTTGTCTTCATAAGCAGGGCCTATGCCCCGTCCGGTGGTACCAATGGCTTTACCGCCACGCGCTTTTTCCCTCGCCTGATCGATAGCCACATGCACCGGTAAAATCAGGGTGCAGGCCTCGCTGATTAATAAACGGTTTCTGACGGAAATCCCCGCTTTTTCCAAAATTTCAATTTCTTCCATCAAGGCATTCGGCGATAAAACCACGCCATTGCCAATCATGCACTGCACATTATCCCTGAGTATGCCGGAAGGAATAAGGTGTAAAACAGTTTTCTCGCCGCGTATAACCAGGGTATGCCCGGCATTATGACCACCCTGAAAACGCACCACTGCGTGAGCTTGTTCGGTCAATAAATCAACCAGTTTACCTTTTCCTTCGTCACCCCATTGAGTACCGATGATAACGACATTTTTTCCCATAATTTTTCCAGACTTAAGCTAAAGGTCTGACGACCCAGTTTTGATTATCGAATTCTAAAATAGAGGTGCAACCCAATTCTTTTGCACTTCCGGTTTGTCCTGGCAATTGCTGAATAACAGCCTGTTGCCGGGCGCGTAAATCTCTGATTTTTTCACTCAACACACTATCCTCTGAATAGGGAGCAAAAATGAGCTCGCGGGATTCAACCTGAAAAGATTGTTTGCTAAGTGATGACAGTACTTTTAAGTCGGCGCTAAAACCTGTCGCAGGACGCGCACGCCCAAATACTTCCCCGATATTGTCATACCGGCCTCCCCGGGCAATTTCTCTGCCGACTGAGGGTATGAAAGCGGCAAAAACCATACCGGTATGATAATGATAACCACGCAGTTCAGCTAAATCAAAACTGATGGGCATCGACGGGAAACGCCTTGCCAATTTCCCAGCAATGGTTTCCAAATCCGCCAGTGCATTTTTCACATCATCGTTAGCTTTCAAAAATACCGCACGCGCTTTATCAATCGTGTCTTTGCCGCCATTTAACTCGGGCAGCTTCAATAACATTGACTTGAGTTCATTATCGATAACATAGCTATTCATCAATCCCTGGAGTTCGGGCCTGGCTTTGCGTTGCAATACATCAAACAATTCACTTTCTTGGTGTTCGCTTAACCCCGCCTGCTTTGATAAAGCGCGATAAATGCCAACATGCCCCAAATCCAGGTGAACATTTTGTAAACCTGTTATTGCCAGCATTTCCAGCATCAAGCGAATAACTTCCACATCGCTTTCCTTGCCTGCGTGTCCATACAGTTCAGCACCAATTTGCATGGGGCTGCGGGTCTTTTCAAGGGGGTCGCCGCAAGTGCGTAATATTGTACCTACGTAGCACAGACGGGTTGGCCATTCGTGTTTAAGATTGTGGACGTCTATTCTCGCTACTTGCGGCGTCATGTCAGCCCTTATGCCTAGCATTTCACCACTAACCTGATCAGTCAGTTTAAAGGTTTGCAAGTCAAGGTCATGTCCTGAACCCGTGAGCAAGGAATCCAGAAAATCGATAAAGGGAGGGATAACCAGGTCATAACCCCAGCAAGCAAAGAGTTCCAATAGCTTGCTTCGCAGGTTTTCCAGATGTTTGGCTTCTTCCGGCAAAATCTCTTCTATGCCATCGGGCAAAAGCCAGGAATTTTTTTGTAGCATGTTTTGTGTGTCCGCTCAAACAAAACGCCCCGCAAGCGGAGCGCTTTATTATAGTTTCAAATGCCGGTTGTTTGAGAAGGGCTGCAACGCTTTTCTATACGCCCCCAAATTCAACCTACTTTTGTTTATTAAAATACTGAAAGAAATCAGAATCGGGATTCAGTACTAGCATGCTTGAACTTGAAAAAGTCTTTTTGTACGCATTCAAGCTTCGGTAAAAGGTAAAAAACTCTGTATCTTGACCATAAGCCTTAGCGTAAATTTCTGCCGAGACTGCATCACCCTCGCCACGTAGTTTTTCCGCATCGCGAAATGCATTAGCCAGCGTAACAACGCGCTGCCTGTCGGCATCAGCACGAATCCTTTCTGCAGCTTCTGAACCTTGCGAGCGGAATTCCCGCGCCACACGTTCCCGTTCAGCTTCCATTCTACGGAATACGGAACTGCTGACTTCGGGAGGTAAATCGATACGCATCACTTGAACATCAATAATTTCCATGCCCAAAGCCGCAGCCACCGCCTTCGACTTGTTAGTTAAAATATCGCGAATAGCGCTACGATCTGTTGAAATCAACTGTTTAATATTGCGTTTGCTAAATTCACTCCGGAACGCGTCTTTAATGATCTGATCCAGTCGTAAATTAGCCTGATCTATATCACCTGCAACGGTGGTATAAAAAGTGCTGACATTTCCAATGCGCCATTTAACGAAAGAATCGACAATGACATTTTTCTTTTCAGCCGTTAAAAAACGCTCAGGTTTCGCATCCATGGTTTGAATGCGTGCATCAAATTTCTTTATATTGTTGATAAAGGGTAATTTAAAATGCAGTCCGGGCTCATAATCGTCCTTTACAATTTCACCTAAACGAAATTTTATGGCCTTTTCTGTTTGATTAACGGTAAAAACACACATCATGCCAAGAATCAACAAGGCAGCCAAGCCAACCAAGATTTTATTCAGTGTCATTAGCGTCCCCTTCCGTCACGGCTACGAGTTGAAGTACGGTCAACGACTTGCTCTTGAACCACTGCTGGTTGAGGTTGAGACTGAGGTTGATCGGCAGGGCTTGATTGTGAAGTCAGGGTTGATGGCGCTAAAGAAGGTTGATGCTGCATCATTTTATCCAGGGGTAAATAAAGCAAATTGTTTCCTCCTTTAGCATCTATCATCACTGTATTGGTTTCAGACATGACGGATTCCATTGATTCGATATAAATACGCTTGCGGGTCACCTCAGGGGCTTTAATATATTGAGAAAGCAATTGGGAAAAACGGCTGGTTTCACCTTGCGCCTGGGCAATCACTTGTTCTTTATAGCCTTCCGCTTCCTGTATTTTTCTGGCGGCAGCGCCTCTGGCTTTTGGCACAACGTCATTTGAATAGGCTTCGGCTTCATTGATCAAACGTTGCTCATCTTCACGCGCTTTAATAGCATCTTCAAATGAGTTTTGCACCTGTTCCGGAGGCTGGGCATCCTGGAGGTTGACACTGGTAACTTGAACACCCGATTGATAGCTGTCCATGACATCCTGGATTTCCTTTTTAATCAACGTGACAATTTCACTACGGCCCTGGGTCAATACAAAGTCCATGCTGCTGCTGCCAACAACACCGCGAAGCGCGCTTTCGGTAACCTGCTTTAACGTCAAGGCAGGATTAACCACATTAAAGATGAATTGCTTGGCGTCTTTAACCTGGTATTGAACAGCAAGACGGACATCCACATAATTTTCATCTTTGGTCAACATCAAGGCTTCTTTAGGCACTGAGCCAGTTGCTTGTTCGCTGCCGCCACTGCGATAACCCACTTCGATATAACGTTGTTGTTTTACATTGACAATATCAACCTGCTCAATAGGAGCCGGCCAACGCCAGTTTAAACCGGACTGAGTAGTGCCAATGTATTTGCCAAAACGCGTTTCAACGCCATGATTGCCTTCATCAACAATATAAAAGCCAAAACGGCTGAAAGCAGCCCATAAAAAGATCACTCCGAAGGCAATAAAAACAAGGGTTTTCTTTGGATTGCCCGAGAAGAAATTTTGGGGCGAGCCTTCGTTATCGCCGTTGCCGCCGCCAAAAAATTTACCTAACTTTTCTTGCAATGAACGTATTGCTTCATCCAGATCGGGGGGACCTTTCTGGTCACCCCGGCCACTCCACGGGTCTTTCTTATCGCCGCCAGGTTCATTCCACGACATACTTATGCTCCATATTGCATTGTTTGATTAATTTATCCCTCAGGATGTTTGTTAGTATTCTATCGTAAATCTCTTAAAAGGGGAAAAGCGCAAGCCAAAACAGGCCAACGGTTCAAGGCAAATTATAAAAACCTCATATAAACACCAGCCACCCCTCATGCCTTACCTTTTTACTTTATACATTTAACCTTATGCCTGAACAATCTTCATTTTTCACTTCTTTTAGCAACCCCAAATGCCTTACATCAATTTCAATGATCAGTTCATTCACGCCGAAGTCATCAATATGCTCGTCAATTATTTTTGCGCAAGTAAATAATTTTGCTCTGATATTGCCTTGGTCAGGTTGAAGATAACACCGTCTTTTAACTTTAGTGATCGAAAACAGTTCCGCAAGCACATGATAAAGCAGATCGACACCCGCCCCGGTTTCGGCGGATAACCAGACCCGAACCGGATTTCCGGCATCATCCCGGTCAACATGGGGTTGGATGTTATCGAGTAAATCAATTTTATTGAAAACTTCAATTTGCCTGACTTTATCCGCGTCTATATCTTCCAGAACCTGATTGACTTGTTCTATAATCATATCCCGGTCATCGCTATACGCATCGATAACGTGTAGCAATAAATCCGCTTCAGTGGCCTCCTGTAGTGTGGATTTGAATGCCGCCACCAGTTCATGCGGCAAGTGGCGGATAAATCCCACTGTATCAGCAATGACAATCTCGCTGCTGTTGGGCAACCGGCAGCTTCGCAAGGTTGGGTCCAAGGTGGCAAAAAGCTGATCAGCGGTGTAAATATCCGCACCGGTAAGGGCATTAAATAAAGTGGATTTACCCGCATTGGTGTAACCGACCAAAGACACCGATGAAACTTCGGCTTTTTTTCTTTTGCTGCGACCTTGATGCCGTTGCTTATCGACTTTGTCCAAACGCTGCTGAATCTGCTTTATGCGCAAACTCAATAATCGCCTGTCGGTTTCTAGCTGAGTTTCACCAGGGCCGCGCAGGCCAATACCGCCTTTTTGCCGCTCCAAATGCGTCCAGCCCCTTACCAGACGAGTTGACAAGTGTTTTAATTGTGCCAGTTCAACCTGTAGTTTACCTTCAAAGGATTGCGCGCGTTGGGCAAATATATCCAGAATTAAGCCATTTCTGTCAACAACGCGAACGCCTAAAGCGCCTTCAAGGTTTCTTTCCTGACTCGGCGCAAGCGGGTGGTTAAATAAAACTACGTCGGCGGCATGATTTTGCACCGCCTCTTTAAGCTCTTCAAGTTTACCTTTCCCGACAAAATATTTCGGATCGGGACGTTTGCGGCTTCCGGTAACAACGTGAACTGGATCAGTTCCCGCTGATTTAGCTAACTCTTTTAATTCTAAGAGATCTTCCTGCCCGGAATGGAATGTTAGATGAACGAGTATGGCCCGTTCACCTGAATCTGGACGATCAAACAATAAAATGCTCCATGAATGGGCTTATAAAAATATTATTCAGCAACCAGCAAGCGCTCACTCTTCGACGGCTTCGTCATCGCGCATTATTTTTACGGCTTTACTGGGTACTATTGTGGATATGGCATGTTTATAGACCATTTGACTGATCGTATTTTTCAGCATAATGACATACTGATCAAATGAGTCGACTTTTCCTTGCAACTTTATACCATTAACAAGAAAAATTGATACAGGCGTATGTTCCTTTCTAAGCGTATTTAGAAAGTTGTCCTGCAAATTTTGGCCTTTTGACATCCTATTTCTCCTTATAATATTATTTTTTAATGGGGCTTAAGATAACTTCAATTACAAGTCTTTACAATTCCTTCTCTACCAAACTGAGGCGGCTTATTATTTTTTATTGAGTATTTTATCAGAGACGCCTTGTTTTACGCCTATTTTATTGCTGTCGTCTTCAATTTAACGACAAGCCATCGATAATCCTCATCATCCAACGCATCGTTTAAGACAAGGAGGAGTTTTTTATGGCTGAACTTCCAGGATTGGGCCGGGGAACGATATTTGAAATGTAAAAATAGCGCACGTGTAGTGATCACAGTTGATGCCAAAATCTCAATTGGGGCAAAGTCGCCTCCTTTTGATAGCTCCCAACCCAAGGCTTCAGTATACTTAATGGCGTAATGTTTAGCCATTAAGCGCCGGACAGTCAACCAATAATGCAGGCAACTTAATATAAATAAGCTGATTTTAATAGTAGCCGCAAGAGCATTGGCCATAATGGCGCCTAAAGCAATTATATGCACAAAAATAACCATCATTTTTAATCGCTTGGAGGTACCGGGTATGATTAACAGGCTAGACATAGTTATCAGGCAAACTATTAAGAATACATATTAAGTGGTTGTTACTGAAGGTTCCTAAAAATTCATTATCACACACCCGTTATTTATCATAAATATACTATAAATAATCACGAAGATGGATTAAGCAAAACAGTGCTACGGCCAATGATCGCATCAAATCCAGTGAGTCGTCCTTACGTGTATCGCTAACCTCAGATACAGCAGAGGTTGATACCTATGAATAGGCTAAATCTATCTTAATTTCAAAATTACGACTCAATAACAAATAGTGAGGAAAAACTAATTCAGTCTTCTCTTTTCCTTATAGGCTTGCCCAATTTGCAAGATCTCGGTAAATTGTTGAATAGTGTAATTTTTAATTGCCGACAACATTTATCGGTTCCAGTATAATTAATCTCTTTTTGCACTGGATTTACGTTCCAGTTCGCAACGAGGTAGTAACATGCCCGAACTAGTAGTTTGTGCTCTGTACAAATTTGCCACCCTGGAAAATTTCCGGGCTCTGCGCCAACCCTTGCATGCTGTGATGGACGCCAATCAGGTACGCGGCACATTATTGCTGGCTGAAGAAGGCATTAATGGCACAATAGCTGGGTCACGCGCAGCGATAGACAGCGTGTTAAACTGGTTGCGTTCCGATCCTCGTTTGGCTGATCTGGACTGCAAGGAATCCTTCACCGACAGCCTACCTTTCAACCGCACCAAAGTTAAACTCAAAAAAGAGATAGTGACCATGGGCGTTGAAGGCATTGACCCTAAACGTGCAGTGGGCACCTACGTTACCCCCGTCGACTGGAACAACCTGATCTCTGATCCCGAAATCGTTTTAATAGATACGCGCAATGACTATGAATTTAAAGTAGGCACCTTTAAAAACGCCATTAACCCGAATACTAAAAGCTTCCGGGAATTCCCCCGCTACGTCAAGGAAAATCTCAATCCTAAAAAACACAAAAAAGTCGCCATGTTTTGCACTGGCGGTATTCGTTGTGAAAAGTCCACCGCTTTCTTAAAAGAACAAGGCTTTGACGAGGTGTATCATCTTAAAGGGGGTATTTTAAAATACCTGGAAGAAGTATCCGCGCAAGATACTCTATGGGAAGGCGAATGTTTTGTTTTTGATGAGCGTGTAACCGTTAATCTTCAACTTGAAAAAGGTAACTACGACCAGTGCAATGCCTGTCGTTTACCCATAACCGAAGCTGACAGGGCCAGCGACAAATTCCAGAAAGGTGTTAGCTGTCCGCATTGTTATGACAAAGTCACAGATACTCAGAAATCTCGTTTTATGGAGCGTGAAAAGCAAATGAATTTAGCCAGGCAACGCGGCGAAGCTCATATCGGTGCGGATGCCACGAAGTCGCTTGCTGCCAAACGTGAAGCTAAGTTACAGCGTTACCAAAAAGTTTCGAAAAAACAAGAGACTGAACGCGGGGAATTTTAAAGTCCTGGCAGAACAAACTGAAATAATTAAGGAATATCGAAACGGACAGATGCCCGCATAGCGGCAGCGCCTTTTTACAATGCCAATTAATTTAAAGTGTAACGGCCTTCAAACCTCCGGTCTAGGATGTAAATCTCTGACTAACTCAATTTATAACGAATTAACTAACAGCAAATCAGTCGGATAGCATTCTTCTGGGTGCGCCAAGATGAGGAAACTATTAAGAAAAATGACCGCGCTTATAACGCGCTTACAATGAGATTTAGAGAGTAGCGTCATGAATAGCTTGGAACAATGCGAAATTGAAAGACTTGACTCCGGTATCCTTGCTTGTTTTTGCTTTTACTCATAGCCAAAGAAAATGCCACTTTGGGTTCAATGTTCAGACTGAAAGAAAAATTGATTTCCCGTTCGCTCTCTGTCACTGCCGCTACATTGGAAAAACGGTCTGGAGGAATGTTGATGCTAATAGCCATTTTAGTGCTGTTGTTGCATTTTATGGCGATAATATGGCTGCGACAATCCAAGAACTTGCCAAGCGAATACACTACGCCCTTGCCTTTTAAGCTGGAAGTCACTTTACTCGGCAAAGACAACCCCAAATCCACCGTGACGCCCCCGCAAACCCATCCTCAACCTAAGACAAAGTTTAAACCAAAACCTAAGACAAGACCCGAGCCCAAGCCAGTACCAAAGAAAGCTCCCCCAGTAAAAGAAAAGTTGCCGGATTTAGGCGAAATTGAGAAGCTAATAAAATCCCGGCCTGTCAAACAGGTTAGCAAAAGCGTCAAATATCAACCCGGCCTGCAAACAGCCCATACAGTTGCCTCAGGAATGATCATGCCCTTAGTCGGCAGCACATCAGCCAGGGACAATTTTCCGGTAAGTGACCTGCATAATCCAAGCCCCGAATACCCGGAAATGGCTATATTCCTTGGATATCAAGGTAATGCGATAGTTCGGATTAAGGTATCCGCCAAAGGCTTGAGCGAAGGCGTTGAAATTTTACGCAGCAGCGGTCATAAAATTCTTGACGAATCGACCGCCAAGGCTTTGAAAAAATGGCGATTTACCCCAAGCAAACGAGGCAATACCCCGATAGCTAGCTCAGTGATCATCTCTGTGATTTATGTTTTGTACGATAAGAATAGCTAATAAAGCAGCTCCAACTTTCCAGGTGCTATTCTTCAAATGCCATCATAAGCATGATGAGCGTATAAGTGAATTGTCATGCGTCTTGTGCAATTTTTACGACAAAAAGGTTAGACATATCACATCTTATCGGATAATTAAGTAGAGACGCGACACCCGCGCGTCTCTACGAAATCCTTAATTAAACGTTGTACCGGGTGTGGCTGGCAAAACAGGCATTGTTTGCTTGGGAAATTGACCCGTTAAACTATTCAGGAATGCGACGATATCGGCAAGCTGCTCTTTGGTTAATTCTTTATCCAATTGCATTTTTGCCATAATTGTCACTGCTTCATCCAGAGTTTTAGCCGCGCCATTATGAAAATAAGGCGCAGTCAAGGCAATATTGCGCCAGGTAGGAACCTTCCACATATGCTCATCTGCCGGTTTTTTGGTGACTTCAGCTAAGCCTTTATCATCTTTGAAATGATATTTTGCTGCATAAAAAGCATTGCTATGCACAGGAAATTGCTGGAACATTCCCGGGCCATTAAAAGCCGGGCCACTATGACAAGCAGTACAACCCAGCTCTTGAGCCAGATTCATGCCCCGAACTTGCTGCACGGTCAACGCTGATTTATCCCCGGAAACGTATTTATCATAAGGACTATTAGGCGTAATCAAAGTTCTTTCATAAGCGGCAATCGCTTTGGTAGCATTGTCTTTGGAAATTGCATCCTTCCCGAAAACCTGTTCGAACGCCACTTTGTAACCTTCAATCGTCTTAAGACGGGCGACTACGTCATCCCAGCTTTTCATACCCATTTCAATAGGATTGGTCACAGGACCTGCGGCCTGAGCTTCAAGGCTTGCCGCCCGTCCATCCCAAAACTGCACGGCATTAAACGCAGAATTCCATACTGTTGGCGCACTGCGGCCACCGGTCTGGCCATTAACGCCCATGGAATTGGGTCTATTGTCTTCACCGCCTAACATGGTGTTATGGCAGGAAGAACAAGAAACCGTACCCGTGGATGACAAGCGCGGGTCATGATACAACATTTTTCCCAGCTCAACTTTTTCCTCGGTTGTCGGGTTATCAGCAGGGGCTGGTGCCACTGTTGGCAAAGCCTCCCAAGCTGAAGCCACCGAAATTGAGCTTACTAATGCAAGCGCTGTCACCAGCAAACGAATTTTAAACATACCTTCCTCCAAATATAATTATGTGTGCTATCACAAAGGGCGATTCTTTTTATTGATTGGAATAAACGCCCGGTTGACTTTTATACCCCTTTGAATTGTAAAATATACCGCAAGCAAAATACAGCTAAATCGCCCCAAACAAGCTCATGCTAATCCGGACGTTGGCATTAAACCTGACGAGGAAGCTTCTCCTAAAAGTTTTTTCCATCATCGTGGTGTTTTTCTATGACTTGGAAACTCAGCATGTCCGCCTTGCATAGGCTTTTCGGCTATTCAGGCTTCCTCGAAAGCCGCCATGCCCATGCCTTCGGCTTTAATCATAAATTTTCCACCAATATTTTATTGATGCTATCTTATAACATTTTTCGTTCACTGGCCCACTCCCATGAAACCGGCTATTTTTTCCCCCCGAATAAAATGTTTCTTCTTTTTGTTGCTGTTAATGATCGTGGATATATCCCCTATTCCTGTCTTGGAAACTATCTGCATGATTATCCTACTGTTTCGTCCTCGCTGGTTTAAAGATCTGATTGACAAAATTTACGCTGGATAGCGCTGGACGGATAATAGCGATACTAACAATTTAAACTTTAATTTAATGCTGTTAGCGCACTCTTCCCCTGCAACCAACTGGAAGCATCTTTCAGCAGATGCCAGTCAAGAGCAAATTCACGATGGCTAACGACGACTTCCAGTATACATTCAACTATAGCTTCCTGTTCATTTCTGATGAAGCGCGTAACAAAAAAATGCTTCTCTTTGTTGCAGGGCTTCGTAGCCGTCCATTTGCTTAGTAATAACTTTTCCGGATTAATCGCGTTGGTTGGCTGTTCAGTCATAAAGATCTGAGCGCCTGATTTAATGCGCTTGAAAGATCGGTGTACTTGAAGCTAAAGCCCTGCGCTAACAATCGTTCCGGCAACACCCGCTGACTTCCCAATACCAGCCCTGACATTTCGCCCAGCAAAATTTTTAACAACCAGGCCGGCACGGGCATAAATGCCGGACGCTTTAAGCAGTGCGCCAGTGTCCGGGTAAATTCGCAATTGGTGACTGGATTGGGGGCTGTTGCATTATACGGGCCCTGCATTGACGGATCCGTTATCATCTTTATCGCGATTGCAATCCAGTCCTGCCGATGAATCCAGGACATCCATTGCCGCCCACTGCCTAATCGTCCTCCCAATCCCAAGCGAAAAGGCAGTAGCATGCGTTGCAGTAGACCCCCGCCTTCGGCAAGCACCAAGCCAGTCCTGATCAAGCAAACCCTAACGCCGATTTGTTCCGCTTGTTTTGCCTCGTTTTCCCAATCGGCGCAGAGCTGTTGCGAAAAATCGGTGCGAGGAACTGATTGTTCGGTTAACACAACATCGCCTTGGTCGCCATAGTAACCGATAGCAGAACCACTAATTAAAAGCTCGGGTTTTACCGTCATGCGGGTCATGCACGCAACCAACTGTTTAGTAAGGTTTATGCGACTGTCCCGAATGACTTGTTTACGAGCGTCGCTCCAGTGGGCATCAAAAATTGGCGCACCAGCAAGGTTGATAATGACCTGATAAGTGTCCTCAGGCTTAAGTTGATTGAGATTATTCAATGCTTTAACGCCTGGTCCACAAATTTTTTCCACTGTATCAGGGTTACGGCTTAAAACAGTAACGTCAAAACCTTGTTCAGTTAAACTTCGCGTCAATGCACTACCAATAAAGCCAGTGCCGCCAGTAATAAGTACCTTCATCATTTTGCCTCCTATACGTTAAATACACCTCGTGTTTTTAATAAACCCCTAGTTAGTTCCACCACTCAGCAACACATTGAAAGATTAAACACCTGTTTTTGATAGAAACCAAGTAATCTTGTTTGCAAAGGCAATATTGTACATGTTTTGTACAATTATTTTTTGACAAAACAACTTTTGTCGGGTAAGTTACACAACAAGATTTTTTACTATTTTAAACACCTTAGTTTTAACTGCCTCATAAGCTTAGGATTGTAACTGGAATAATTTGTATCAGGTCTTTAATCCTGCTTTATGGATCAAGATCATACTCACTGTCCTCCTCTATACACCCTCTCGCGCTTTTTATGGGAGGGTCTCTTTTTTGAGCTTAAACAATGGCAAAACAGATTACTAACCTGTCATTTAATGGAATCCAAAGCATCAAATTTCTCCTTGAAGTTAACTTCTATATTTCAGTGATTGTGCTGATAGCGGGGGGAATGCTATCTGTATCCGGGAGTTACTCTATTTTTGAATTTAACGAAGATCTTTATGGCGCGCTTGGCAATAATTTACGCATGATTATGATTTACTTGGCAGTCACGGAAATTGTCATTTTAATTTATTGCTTTTTAAGAAAAAACTTTCAGGTAATGATACCAGTGGGTTTTTTTCTGATTCTAATGATTGGGTCAATGAAGTTTTACGTTGAAATCAATACGATTGAGATAGATGAAAACTTCCCGCTGTTCTTTTTTTATACAGGTTTGTCGCATATTTTATTTGGCGTAATGGCGGTCATTGAAAGAAACAAAACCGAAGCGCACAAAGACCAATCCAGCTAGCCAACACGATGCCTGGTGATACCGCAATAATTTCCGTTTTATAATTCTCTTTCAAGAGACGTTAAACCATGAAAATTGTTTTTTATGCATTTGTTCTAATTTCAGCCATTTTATCAGGCTGCACCGGAATTCCTAACGGAGTGAAAGGGATAGATGGCTTTGAAATTAACCGTTATTTGGGAACCTGGTACGAAGTAGCCAGACTGGATCACCGCTTTGAAAGGGGCTTGACTAAAATCTCGGCAACTTACACGTTGAGACCGGACGGCGGCGTCAAAGTGATTAACAAAGGCTGGAATCAGGCGGATGGCAGATGGGAACAGGCCGAAGGCAAAGCCTATTTTGTAGGACAACCCGGTAATGGCAGACTGAAGGTGTCTTTCTTCGGCCCGTTTTATGGAGGCTACAACATTATTGAATTAGATAAAAAAGATTATGCGTATTCGATGATCGCAGGCCCCGACAGATCCTATTTGTGGATATTATCGCGAAACCCGCAGTTGCCTGAAAAAACCCTGGAGGCTTTAATTAAAAAGGCCATACAGCTCGGTTTTGCCACTGACAAGCTTATCTTTGTCAATCAGGATTAGTTTGCGCTTGAAAAACCAATTACCCTGCAAATATCACATCGAACCGCTTCATTAATCCGACGATCTCGTTCCTATGAACTAACTGTACAGACAAGGACAGATCGTCAGAATTTAAGCCACGTTCGCGCAAAGACTCCACTTCGGTGTAAATATCGGTGACATCATATATCTCCAGCGCGTTAAAAATAGCCGCCGTATCTTTCATGCCCACGTTTTCTGGATGCTGGCCATTTTTTAATTGAAACACGCCATCATCCAGCAACATAATGCTGACCTTTTGATCAAAAGCCGCCGTGGTCAAAATAATATCAAGTATTTCCTGAACATAGACGCCACTGTGCGGTGGTTTGCGTAAAACAAATAAATAGTTTTTCATAGATGCTCATCCAAATACGACAAATCGATCAGCTTCCAGCGTTGCTTCAACCAACTGCCCCAAACCGGAAATGCGAAAGCCTTCAGCCAGGTCATTATCCTGTTTACCCTGTCTTTTAGCTTCATCGCAACACAATAATCCGCGCCTTTGAGCCGCTGAGATACACACCACTAAATCAATCTGGTTGCGTCTCGCCAAATCACTCCATTGCCTGGTAAATTGCAGCTCATCATCGGGGGGTGTTACGTATTTGAAAGCCTGATAAACCCCATCATGATAAAAAAACACCCGGAACACTTGATGGCCCTGCGCCAACGCGGCATTGGCAAACTGAAAGGCCGTATGTCCGGCATTTGACTGGTATGGCCCCGCATTGACTTGAATGGCAAATTTCATCTTAAAGCCGCATTTTCTTAGGTTGTGTTTATTAGAGATGTTTTAAAATGATAAGCTGATAGTCTATTATGATTAACTAATCCCGTGTTGATTTAGGCGTAGGTTTGAAATGACTTGGACATTTTAACGCGGAAGAAGGATAAAAAGACAAGTAAAAATGTCTACGTTTTTTTTATCATTACCATTCCTTGGTTACAATACTATCGATCCCTGAGACATTATGTTTAAACCTACTGTTATCACATTGGCATTAAGCCTTACTCTCTTCCCAACTGCCCAGCAGGCTGATGAGCAACAAGTCATCGTGACTCATGAGCGCTTACCAGCCCCCCAGCCGGATGTTAAGCAAGAGGACTCCACTGCGCAACAGGGCGCTACTGGGATTAACAAAATTGAATTGCCTGACATGGGCGACTCTTCCGGCACCCTCATTTCACCCGCCGAAGAAAAAGAGTTTGGCGAACAATTCTTCAGAAGCTTGCACTCGCAGATCACCATCAATCAGGATGCTGAAATTCAGGAGTATATTCAATCGATAGGACAAAAACTGGCGGCGAATAGCGATGCGCCCAGTCACCCATTCCATTTTTTTGTCGTCATGGAAAATGATATTAATGCTTTTGCAGGCCCCGGCGGCTATATTGGCGTTAATTCAGGCTTAATTTTAATGACTGAAGAAGAAAGCGAATTAGCTTCTGTAATGGGGCACGAAATTGCCCACATCACCCAACGGCATCTATTCCGCGCTGCAGAAGCCGCTGGCCGCTTAACAATCCCTACGGCTGCTGCAACACTTGCTGCTATTTTATTAGGCACTAAAGCGCCTGCCTTGGGACAAGCCGCCATCATGGCTATCCAGGCAGGCAGCGTACAGTTTCAAATTGACTTTACCCGCGAAAATGAAGAAGAAGCCGATCGTGTCGGCATGCAAACCCTCGCAGCTTCAAGGTTTGACCCACGCAGCATGCCAACCTTTTTTGAACGTTTACAGCAATCAAGTCGTTATTACGGACAGGCTATGCCTGAGTTTTTAAGGACTCACCCTGTAACTTCTTCGCGTATTTCTGACACCCGAGGACGTGCGGAAACTTATCCTTATAAACAATATCCTGACTCTTTGGGCTATCAACTGACAAAAGCAAAAATTCGGGTATTGACTACTACGGATCAAGCCGACGCATATAAATACTTTCAATCCAGATTAACTCAAGGTACCCTTGAGCAGCGTACCGTCGCTCGCTATGGATTGGGATTAGTCGCGCTTAATGGACAAAAATATAAAGAAGCTGAAAGCGTGTTTCAATCATTGACAAAGCAATACCCGGAGCAACCTCAATACGCAGCTGCATTAGCGCGCACCGCCCTGGATTCGCGGAATTACACAACTGCACTTGATCGCTATCAAAAACTGGTTGAACAATTCCCGGAAAATGAAGCCATTAAACTTGAATATATAAGCTCTTTGATAAAAGCAGGAAAAACAGAACCGGCTCGAAATGCTTTATCCTCGTTAAACCCTGAAACACAGCAGCTACCCGTTTATTGGCAATTACTGGCTCAAGTTTATAGCAATTTGAATCAACCAGCGGAGTCGCATCGCTATCTTGCGGAATACTATTATGCAACCGGGCAAACCAATGCCGCAATTTTGCAAATTAAATTGGCTCAAGAATCAAAAGGGCTCAATTTTCAACTATCCTCAATCTTAAGTGAACGCCTCAACTTTTTCCTGGCTCAAGAACAGGAAGAAAGACGTAATCGGTAAAAGAGAGAATTTATCACCGCCCCTAAGAAGCAACAATTGCCTGTAATTTTTATTCATTAGAAGCCACTAAAATTCATTAACTAACTGTAGTTATTAGCTTTTATAAGCTCCAATATTTTTTTTCTGGAAAAACATTTTTTTTTGTGGACGCACTTAATTTTTTAGATATAAAATACGCCAGCTTTACGGGGCTGGGCTGGTTTAATTACCAGTCAAAAAAAGGGGGGGATATGCCTTTTTAGGCGCATTAATAACAATAATAAAAGAGTAACACTGCTAGAGTTGGTTTGTACAAGAGACAACTAAATAATAAAAATAATAATACTCAGCGCGCCCGCTACCTGCGGGCTTTTTATTGCCTGTTAATCAGAAAAAAAGCTTGATTCGCTTAATGCTTATTACCCTCGCACTGATAACGGTTCTTTACAACTTATTTCACATTCCAATACTTGCTATCTGTATCACGCATAGCTTGCGCGACCCATGAGCCGTCCCTCATGCTAATCGTTATCGCACCGCTGTCAGCGCTGTTTAGCCATTTTGCTTTAATTTGCTCATAACGCTCTAAAACTTCCTTGTGGGGATGACCAAATTGGCTTCGATAACCCGATGGAATCAATACATATTCAGGTTGAACAGCTTGAAGAAAGCCGATGGTGGATGAAGTTTTGCTGCCATGATGGGGTGCGATTAACACATCGGCTTTCAAGCTATTGCCATAAGTTTCAGTCAACCAGTTTTCCGCTGAAGCCTCTATGTCACTGGTCAACAGCACCGCGCCCTGTTCAGATTGAATTTTTAATACACAGGAATTATCGTTTTCTGAAGCAAACGCATGCTTTGGTGACAACAGAGTGAACCTGACGTTGTCCCATGTCCAGGATTTTCCAGCCACGCACAAGATAGGCGAATAAGCGCTTAATTGTTGAGGCGCACTGGTTAGCACCTGTTCTGTCGGAATACCGCTAATCACCGACACCGCGCCGCCGCTATGATCGTTATCACCATGACTGATAATCAGTTTGTCAATTTTGCTTGCGCCTTGCCGCCGTAAAAAAGGCAATACCACACTCTGTCCCATATTGCTTTCGGCCGAGAATTTGGCGCCGGTGTCATATACCAACCAGTGGTTTGCAGTTTGCACCACCACCGACAAACCTTGTCCAACATCCAGCAGAGTCATGTTAATGCTGCCTGTTTTTGGCTTATCAGATGCCGTAAAAACCAATGGTAAAAACATCACCACGCTTAACCATCGCGCTGGCGTACCACGCGGAGCAAGCAACAGTAAAACGCCAGGTATGGCGAACATTAATGACCAGATTGAGGGCTGCGTATGGCTTATTGTTGCCAACGGCAGTTCTGCCAAGCGGACTAAAAGCCATCCCAGGCCTTGCAACACAGTGTCAACGATAATAAACAGCTTACTGGCTAATAGCGGCGAACCAAACATCAACAAGACTCCCAGTAATGACAAGGGCACCGCCGCCAAGCTGATAACGGGCACCGCAATAAAATTAGCCAGTGGCGAGATGAGGGAAACCTGCTGAAAAAAGAACAATAACAATGGCGACAATCCCACAGAGGTCGCCCAATTTATTTTTATCACCTCAGAAAAATATCCGGATTTGCCTAAGCGTCCGGCGATCACATAAATAATCAGGCCCACCGCAAGAAAGGACAACCAGAAGCCGACAGATAATACTGCCAGGGGATCAAATGCTAACACCGCAAACAAGGCAACGGCCAGCGTATTAAAGGGCCGTGTATTACGCTGAAGGAAAATGGCGAGCATAACGATAGCGAGCATTATCACCGCCCGTTGAGCCGGCACTGAAAATCCAGCTAAACCGGCGTAGAAAACCGCCACCAGCATCGCTGTAATTGCAGCGACCCGTTGCGGCGACCACGCAAGGAGGCTCGTCCAAGCCCATGCTTTGAGCGTTAAAAAATAAACCAGGCCGGCAATCAGCCCTACATGGGAGCCGGAAATGACCACCAGATGTATAGTGCCGGTTTTACGAAAAACGTCCCATTGTTTTTGCGTAATTTCATTACCATCGCCAATAGTCAACGCTTTGATCAGCGAAAGATTGGGTCTATCCCTCAATAAAACGGTCAAACGGTCGCTAATGATTTGTCGCCAAACAGCAATATTGGTCCAGGCCGAGTCGCGTCCCAGCAAAACAGGTTTTGGGCTTGTTCGCACATAGCCAACCGCGCCAACGCCCTGGGTAAATAACCAGCGTTCATAATCAAATCCGCCGGGATTTAAACCCCCATGAGGCCGCTTTAGTTTAACTGTAAATGACCAGTGTTGCCCTGCTTTAATAGGTTGGTCGGGGTAATACCAGCTTAATCTTAATTTGGAGGGTAGCTTTTGAGGTGACTCAATGACACTTAAATCAAAACGCGTACGCCTTTCGTCCTGTTCCGGCAAATCGGCAATAATCCCATTAACAGGAATATCAATGCCCTCCAGGGATTCAGGCAAGCGGTCGGCTAATCGGGTCATTGCAAACAAGACTGCCCACAACACACCCATTACAAAAAACAGCCCCCGCCAATAGCGCAACCATGCCATAATGCCAGCAGCCATGCCAACGACTATAAGCCATTGAGTGGCCGGCAATGCCGGAAATTGCTGAACGACTAAGAGTCCGGCTAGAAATGACAGGGCCGATACAATCATTTAGGGATGGGAATGAAATAACGTGGCTAAAAAGACAAGTCAAAGTGTTCATGTTATAAAATTACCATTCCTTTACTCCTTGGAGTTTTTGAGGTTGGCAAAAACCTGATAAACTTAGATTCTGATTAACTTTTACTCTGAAAGACGATGGCCAAGCAATTTATTCAAAAACTGTTACATAAATTTGTACCTGACCATAACGTGATCAAACAGCACAAAAATCTTCAGTTTCTTGGCGATAAATTGCATGACCCTAATCTCTGGCATTTGAATCGACGGTCTGTGTCCATGGCCTTGGCCGTGGGTCTTTTTTGCGCCTGGATTCCGACCCCAGGGCAAATGGCGATTGCGGCAATTGCCGCATTTTATTTAAGGGCAAACTTACCCATTTCCGTCGTGCTGGTTTGGATAACCAACCCGCTCACCATGCCCCCATTGTTTTATTTTGCTTATCTGGTTGGGCTTACCGTTCTAAATCTTCCGGCGGCCTCCTTTTCACTGGACGCCATATTATACGGGGATATTTTGTTTCCGTTTCTTACCGGATGTTTGATTATGGGACTCGTTTGCTCTACAGCAGGCTACTTTGGGGTCGACTATTTCTGGCGTTATCACGCCACTAAAAAATGGTCTTTAAGAAAACAAACATCCCAAAATCAGTCTTCAAAAAAGAATCCATTCAAAGCAATTGATTACGATAGACCGTAGCTTCTGATTAATAACAGGTATATTAAGTAGTATCACCACGAAGACACGATAGTTAATCGTCTGTTTAGCTCAACCTCGTTAACCCACAATCAAACCATCTTCCATGTGCAAAACCTTGCCCATTCGCGCTGCAAGCTCATGATCATGAGTCACCACTAAAAAGCTGACATTCAGCTCCTGATTTAACTCCAGCATTAACTGATAAACCTGATCGGCAGTCTTGCTATCGAGGTTTCCCGTGGGCTCATCAGCTAATATCAAACAAGGTTTGTTGATTAACGCCCGCGCCACCGCGGCACGCTGTCTTTCACCCCCGGATAACTCACCCGGTTTATGCTCAATGCGATGTCCCAGGCCTACCCGCTGCAATAATTCGCCGGCACGGACACGCGCCTGTTTTACGGATTCACCCCCAATCAACAAGGGCATTGCCACATTTTCAAGAACGGTAAATTCACCCAATAAATGATGCGACTGATAAATAAACCCCAGGGATTTATTCCTTAATCGGGCCAGCCTTGCGGCGCTGACTTGATTAACGTTAACGCCATCCAGCACGACCTCGCCGCCACTGGCTTTTTCCAACCCGCCCAGAAGGTGAAGCAAAGTACTTTTACCGGAACCTGAAGCGCCCATAATAGCAACACGCTCCCCTTTACCGATGTTTAAATTGACGCCTTTTAAAACCTCAACATCCAACCCGCCCTGGTCATAACGTTTGGTCAATTGCCGGCAATGTAAGATGCTGGTCTTATTCATATCTAAGAACTTCCGCTGGATTTATCCTTGATGCTTGCCACGCAGGATAAATCGTCGCCAGCAAGGACAGAAAAAAGGCCATGCCGGCTATGGCATAGACATCCGACCAAACCAGTTTGGACGGCAGCTCGCTGATGTAATACACATCCGCCGCCATAAACTGAGTGTTAAATAATTTTTCGATGGCCGGCACAATGCTTTCAACATTTAACGCCAACAATATCCCGCCTACAGTGCCAAGCACCGTGCCAACTATCCCGATGATGGATCCTAACACCATAAAAATACCCATGACTGAACCCGAAGTAAGCCCTTGGGTTTTTAGTATGGCTATATCGCCACGCTTGTCAGTGACAACCATCACCAATGTAGAAACGATATTAAAAGCCGCTACCGCAACTATCAACAACAGGATAATAAACATCACCCGTTTTTCTGTCTGAATAGCCCGGAAGAAATTGCTGTGCGCCAGCGTCCAATCACTGACCTGGTATTCATCGTAAAGAGAGGTTGCCATTGCACGCGTAATTTGCGGGGCATTAAACAAATCATCCAGTTTTATGCGCAAACCTGATACAGCGGTATCCATGCGGAATAACTTGGCCGCATCGTCGATATTAATAAGCGCCATGTTACGGTCATACTCGTACATACCGACCTTAAAAACGCCCACCACTGTAAATCGCCGCATTCTGGGCACAATCCCCGCCGGGGTGGAATTGATTTGCGGACTGATGACCGTGATTTTATCGCCCATCATCACGCCCAAATAATTAGCCAGCTCCACGCCTAAAACAATCCCATATTGACCGGCCACCAGATCTGAGAGCTTGCCCGCTTTCATTTTATTGGCAACTTCAGAAACCCTGGATTCATAATCCGGCATTATCCCGTTGAGCATCGTCCCGCTTACGCGCCGGTCGGCGTTAATCATAACCTGCCCGCTGATAAAGGGGGCGGCGCCTTCCACATGCGGATAGTCTTTTAATTTCTGATCAAGTTCGCGCCAGTTATCTAGCTGGCCGAATTTACCCGTAACCGTGGCATGTGCCGTCATGCCGAGAATCCTCTCGCGCAGTTCAGCTTCAAAACCATTCATCACTGACAAAACGGTGATCAGCGCCGTAACGCCCAAGGCAATTCCGAGAACAGAGGTTAACGTAATAAAAGAAATAAATTGGGTGCGGCGTTTGGCCCGCGTATAGCGCAAGCCGATATAGAAAATAAGAGGTTTAAACATGAAATAGACAGGTAAGAGGAAAAATCAGGATTTCCTGCACTTGGGGCAAAATCCATATAAATAAAGGCCATGATCGGTTAATTCATAGCCCAGCTTTTGGGCAATTTCCTTTTGCCGGTTTTCTATGAATTCATCAGTAAACTCATCCACCTTACCGCACTTCATGCAAAGTATATGGTCATGGTGATCGCCCTTAGCCAATTCAAATATTGAATTACCGCCTTCAAAATGATGTCTCGTTACCAGTCCTGCCGCTTCAAATTGGGTTAATACGCGATAAACTGTTGCCAACCCGATTTCTTCATCTTCACTCAGCAGAATTTTATAAACCATTTCAGCCGTCAAATGATGTTCGTTGACCTGGTTTTCTAAAATTTGCAGGATTTTAATGCGAGGCAAAGTAACCTTCAAACCCGCGTTCTTTAAATCGTGTGTTCCCAACAGCTGTCTCCGGTTAAGCCACTGTGCAGGCAGTTAAATACAAATAAGCGCTCATTGTAGCCTCTTTAGAAGGTAAGAGCATGACAGTTTTATAGGATAATTATTTAACATCCTGTATCATTTCAGATTTTAACACTTCCGCCGCCCCAAATGAGAAAGTCGTTTTATTACTTAAGCTTGTTAACAAGCCTGACACTCGTCTCCTGTTCAACTATTCTGAACCATTTGCCCGGTGTCTACACCATTGATATTCAGCAAGGCAACATCATTGAACAGTCCATGGTTGACCAGCTCCGGCCCAATATGAACAAGCGCCAAGTCCTGTATATAATGGGCTCGCCTATGCTTAATAATGTTTTCCAAAAAAATCGCTGGGATTACCTCTATTCAAACCAGCCTAGCCGTGAAGACAGAGTCCAAAAACAACTTTCTTTATTTTTTAAAGATGATCAACTAGTCGGTCTGGAAGGGGATTTCCGGCCCGGTGCAGTTCCTGTGGTCAAAACATCGGGCGAAACAACCGTCGATGTGCCCAAGCGTGATCTTGATAAAACATTATGGGAAAAAATCACGGGGCTTTTTGGTTATGATGAACTTGATGCCACCCCTAAATCAGACAAAACCGTTACTAAAAAATCGTCGGAAAATAACCTGCCGCTTTAAACAGCCGTGTTTAAGGCCCTGAATTATCAAAATCACTCGCAAATTTAGTTTCATTTTTTTCTTGCGTAAACGTTTACAATGCAAAAAATGGAGTGGATGGAACTTTACCGGAGCAGGAGCAAACCTGGCGCCGAAGATCCCGGCTTCCATTACATTAAATCTTGGCCACTTGACGCTTGCTTTTTAAGCACCTCTTCTTCACCTCCCGGATAACGGATGGAAAGCGGCGTTCATCTCTTTGCCGCCCGCTGCCGCCTGGCCTCTTTGGGATCATGAATTAAAGGCCGATAAATCTCCACTCTATCGCCGATTCTTAAGGGCTGATCGAGCCTACAAACAGAGCCAAATATACCGGCCTTAAGATCAGCCCCGTCTATTTCCGGAAAACGGCTTAACAGACCTGATGCCAGTATCGCTTGCTCAACTGTAGTGCCTTCCGGCATTTTCAGCGTGACAATCACTTGTTGTTCAGGCTTCGCGTAAGCCACCTCCACATCAATCAACTTATCAGCCATAGACTTGTTTGGCGCGACTGGTAAAAGAACTCACCATGGTATTGCATATCTGGTTAAAGACCGCTCCGAATGCAAGGCTGGCCAGCATTCCAGACATTTCAAATTCCAAGTCCAGGGAAATCTTACTCGCATCATCGCGCAAGGGCATAAAATTCCAAACGCCTTCGAGATAAGAAAAAGGGCCATTAAGTAAAGACACCGTTATTCTGCCACCCTCATCAATCTTGTTTCTGGTTGAAAACGATTTTTTGAAGCCACCCTTGGCAATCAGCAATTCCGCTTCAATAACATCGTCTTCGTGCTTAATAATCCGGCTGCCGCTGCACCAGGGCAAAAATTGCGGATAAGCTTCAATGTTATTAACCAGATCAAACATCTGCTTTGCAGAAAACTTTACCAGTGCGCTTTTTTGGACAACTGTCATTTAAAGCACTCCAACGACATGCAAGAATACGAAAAACACCGCCAAGGGAGCGACATAACTGATCAAAATCTTCCACGCTTGATAACTTAGCGCGGTAGGCATGTTCAGCTCTTGTTCGCTATGTTGCCGCTTCATAATCCAGCCCGCAAATACCGCAATACAAAAACCGCCGATCGGCAGCATTAAATTGGCGGTCAGGTAATCCAGCAATTGAAAGATACTCCTGTCGAAAAACTTAACGTTAGACCAGACATTAAAGGAAAATACCGTACCCAAGCCTAACAACCAGGTCGCCAACCCAGACCAAACACAGGCTTTTTCACGACTAAAGCCTTTGTTTTCAACCAGCCACGCAACGGCTGGCTCAATTAAGGAAATGGAAGACGTCAAAGCCGCAATCGTCAGCATCACAAAAAACAATATGCCCATCAACCAGCCGCCGGTCATAGCACCAAACGCAATCGGCAAGGTTTGAAAAATTAGTCCGGGCCCCGTGTCCGGATGTAAATTATTGGCAAAAACTATGGGGAAAATAGCAATGCCCGCCAATAAGGCCACGACTGTATCAGCCCCCGCGATCAAAAACGCTGTTTTGGCAATTGATATGCCTTTGGGTAAGTAAGAGCCGTAAACCATGATAGCTCCCATGCCTAGGCTCAGGGTAAAAAAGGCATGTCCCATCGCGGTTAATACCGAATCGCTGGTCAGTTTACTAAACTCCGGCACGAATAAAAAGTGCAGTCCTTGAAAATAGCTGTCTGTCGTCATCGCATAACCGACCAATATAAGCAGCAATAAAAATAAACTCGGCATTAAAAACCGCACCGCTTTTTCCAGTCCGTTTTTAACGCCGCGTACCACAATCAGCATGGTTGCCGCCATGAACAGCGAATGCCAAAAAATCAACTGCATCGGACTGCCAACAAAACCGGTAAAAATCCCTTTTATCGCGACGGCATCGGCATCAAAAAAACTGCCCGTAAACGCTTTTACTATATAAGCCGAGGCCCAACCAGCAATAACGCTGTAATATGACAGGATCAGCAAGCCGGCGATAACGCCCATCCAGCCTAAATAATGCCAGTTTTTATCCGCGCCCGCTTCTTCAGTCAATAGCTCCATGGTTTCAATTGGGTTTCGTTGGCTACGCCGTCCCAGCATGGTTTCGGCGATCATGATCGGGATGCCAATCAATAACACACAGGCCAGATAAACAAAGACAAAAGCCCCGCCGCCATGTTCACCCGTAATATAAGGGAACTTCCAGATATTGCCGAGACCCACCGCCGAACCGGTTGCAGCCAGAATAAATGCGAAGCGTGATGACCATGCATCATGAACTGATTTTTTTTTGTCCGTCATTTTTGAGCGCCTATTAAAAACTCACCTTATTAATAATATCGAGTAAAATAACAAAATTCTTCCTTTACGTCAGTTTAAAAATCGAAAACTTACTCACTATGGCCGATAAAAATCCCAAAAAAAATAAAACTCAGCAAAACGCCACGATTGCAGTCAATCGTCAGGCCAAGCATGAATATTTTATTGAAGAGCGATTTGAGGCAGGGATTGTGCTGGAAGGCTGGGAAGTTAAAAGCCTCCGCGAAGGTCGTGTTCAGCTCAAAGAAAGTTATGTCGTATTAAAACGCGGAGAAGCGTGGCTATCTGGCGCCCATATTTCCGCGCTGCTATCGGCCTCCACGCACATTAAACCGGACGCTATCCGCTCTAAAAAATTACTGCTGAACCGTCATGAGCTCAATAAACTTATAGGTTCGGTAGAACGAAAAGGTTACACACTGATTCCGCTATCCATGTACTGGAAAAACGGACGGGCTAAACTGGAAATCGGCCTGGCCAAAGGTAAACAGTTGCACGACAAACGCGCCGCATCAAAAGACCGCGATTGGCAGCGTGAAAAAGGCCGGATTTTGAAAAAGGGCTAGGTTTCTTATGTGGGAGCGGCTTTACCCGCACCCACCCGAGATTTGCCCATTCCCGTTAACCACTCTTTTACTCGCATCCTACCATCAACTTTTTATAACCAAGGCCATCCGGCAATGAACACATCCCCCGCCCTCTTATCCGCTGCAAACAGCCTGCTCATCATCGTCGACATACAGGCTAAATTATCAGCGGTCATGCCTGAAACAGAAGCCGGGCTAATGACGGCAAACACAGGCATCTTGCTTGAAGCCGCCGGACTTTTAAGCATCCCGGTATTGCTAACCGAGCAATACCCTAAAGGTCTAGGCGCAACCGATGCGAGTATCGCCCAAAAACTGCCTGAAGCTGCGCAGGTTTTCGAAAAAACCGGTTTTTCCTGCTGCTCGGCTGAGGGATTTTGCGCCGCACTGGAATGCAGTGGCCGCAAACAGATTATTTTGGCCGGGCTTGAAGCCCATGTCTGCGTATTACAAACCGCCCTGGAATTGCGCCATAACGGTTATCAGGTTTATGTGGCCGAAGACGCCATCTGTTCACGCAAAGCCGAGCATAAATTTTATGCGTTGCAACGCATGCAACAGCAAGGCATTGCCATCATCAATTACGAATCTATTTTATTCGAATGGCTGAGAGATGCCAGCCATCCTAATTTCAGACGCATTTCAGGTTTGCTTCGCTAATCAAATCGGCTCAAGTACGAGATCAAAAACCAGGTACTTGAAACTTTCCTCCTTTTCCTTAAGCCCTATTAGCCATGTCACTTGCCTCATTCCTTGAAAAAATAAATAACAACATCCCCGTCGGCTTTGATGAAACCATCGCCGTCATTACCGAAAACTACCATTACCAACCTACAGAATTCAGCAACGGCCTTGATGAAAACACCTTGATCAACCCAGCCGGAACCAACGAAGGCTCCTGCAAAATTTTCGCCTTTGCCAAGATCCACGAATTGGATCAGCAACACACGTTAAATCTGTTTGGCGACTATTACCGGCTGGATGTTTTGAAAGACCCAAAAGGTACAGGCCACCAAAACATCAGAAATTTCATGAAATACAGCTGGGAAGGTATTTGTTTTAAAGGCGAGGCATTGACGGCACTATCCTCACTGCCATTAGGTTAAACAATTGCCCGTTCGCTCTGATATAGTTTGAACGCTCACACAGCGGAAAATCAAAGTTGGTCAGAAGTTATGCAAAGCATGGATACTCTATCTCTAACTCAACCTCTTACTTATCAGCAGCGGCTTTTTCTGCTAATAACCATTCGAAATTTGCCCTTATCCGTTTGGTAGCTGGATGATCTTCGCCCAAGGCTTTTTCCCCAATCGCTAAACTGCGTTGACACAAGGGTTCGGCTTTCTCATACTTGCCTTGCGCACAATAAAGTGCCGCCAAATTGTTTAAACTGTTGGCAACGCTAGGTTGGTCTTTATCCAAGGCTTTTTCATCAATCGCCAAACTGCGTTGATACAAGGGTTCGGGGCTTGCTCATACTTGCCTTGAGCATTATAAAGACAAGCCAAATTGTTTAAACTGGTGGCTAGATTAGGGTGGTCTTCGCCTAAAACTTTTTCATGAATCGTCAAAGCTCTTTCAAACAAGGATTCTGCTTTCGTATAGTCGGTTTTTACATTTTCCAAATATAATGCAATTTCATTAAGCAGCCACGCCGCTTGTTCAGTTTCCAGTTGACAGTTTGTAATCCAGTGTGCACAGGCTAAACCGCTCTGTAACAGGCGTTCGTAATGTTGCCAGTTTTCAAATTTATTAGCAGGCAAAATTTCAGTCACGGCTAAAATTGCTTGTTCTGCATGGTGTTGTTTTTGGGTATCATCCATATCCAATAACAGGACCTGCTGCACTAAACGATGCAGAGCCAGCGTTTTATCTTGAGCATTACGCACCATCAAGCCATATTGTAAAACCGGTTTTAAGCGTTGATTTAAGGCGAAATCATCTACAGCATAAGCGGCACTTAAAATTTCCTCGGGAATGCTCTCCGCATGTAACAGGGCGCAAAAGGCTAATAACTCTTGTGCGGGTTCCGGCAAACGCGAAAAAGACAATTTAAACGTGGCAAAAACAGGCAAATCGTGGTCGGAAATGACTTGTTGATGTTCGGTCAGATTAGGGTTAAGCAGTTCTTTGGCGTATTTTTTATAAAGCGGCAAATAACCGGCTAAACCGCATTGATTTTCTTTGATATATGCGGCGGCTTGCGCGAGTGCCAGAGGCAATCCTGATAAAGCGTCACTGATTTTTTGCGCTGCTGTCATGTCGCCAGGAGTGGCTTGTTTATTGGCATGGATGCGCTGTCATAAAAACTTTCCGCCTGCTTCTGTTTCCAGGCACTTTATTTCAAGTACAGCAGCATTAAATTTTAAGTCGGCGGTGCTTATTTGCGTCGTGAATAAAATATGGCCTTGCGGCGAAACCGGTAAAAATTCTTGCAACACTTTGGCGTTTATTTCCTTGTCATTATCGGCATTGTCAAGAATCAATAACCAGTCTTTATGCTGTTCCAGCCAGGCTCTGACAAAGGAGATTTTTTCAGCCTGTTTAAGCAAGGGGTCTGCATTTAATTTATCGGCGTGTTGACTTAAGCTGTCGTCGAGACTGGCTTTGCTGGAAGCCGATAGCCATAAAATAAACGCATAACGTTGTTTTTGCAGATAGGCATAACGCATGGCCAATCGGGTTTTGCCGACACCGCCTAAGCCGGTTAAAGCGACTTTGTTTGAGCCCTGAAATAATTCATTTAAATGCGCCAATTCCTGTTCACGTCCAATAAAATGCTCATCAGCAAATGGCACACTGAATAACCCCTCCGGCGCTGTGTCGGCTCTATGCGAAGGGGTGACTATTTTGGGTTGCGGATTTCCTCGGCAACAGCGCGAATACCTCTAGCAATATCGGTAAACGCTTCATCCTGGTTAAGCCATGTTGTTACGGGTTTAAAGTCTTTTGGCAAACCCTGTAATTTCATAAAATCCGCATGGGTGTTATCGCACGGACGCAATAACACAGGAATAACGACCGCTGATTTTTCTTTATGGCGCTGCATGGCGCGTGTTACTTCAATGTCCCAACAATAATCAGATGCCAGAAAATCAGCGCTGATGAGCAGTAAAATAATGTCGGCAGTTTCCAGATTTTCATCAATGGCTTTGCCCCACTCACTTCCACTACTGATTTTGCGGTCATGCCACGTATCGATAACATTTTGCCGCTGTAACAGTTTTAAATGGGTTTCTAATGTGTCACGTAAGACTTCGTCTTTGTGAGAATAGGAATAAAACGTAATTATTCAGACCCCCTTAACTAAAGGAAGCCTCGGCACAGAAAACCCCGCCCGCCTTTGACGAATTGCCGCCGCTAAATAAATCCAGGGCGACTGTTGGCGAACACGGCATGTTTCAATAACGC
>JAQTPT010000022.1 GCA_028712795.1 Methylococcales bacterium | reverse complement strand
TTGACAATAGCCTGCCCACCGCTACTTTCTATTTGAGCGATTTCTTGGTCAATGGCGTTTATTTCAGCCTGTAAGTCTTGGATGTTCAAGGAACGAAAGAATCTATACTTTTTGATCTGCTGTCAAGACATTTTGGTGGCATTTGAATTTGCCATGGATTTTAAAGTAGATACGTTAAATGCCTAACATTGCGCTCAACCGGAGCGCGGTTATAATGCGGTTTTGTTTATTCAGCTTTCCGTGCCGCGCCCGGTTAGGAACGTGCATGAAATAAGTTGAGCAACTTGAAACGCTGGTTCCTTTAATGACGTGCTTTTCAATGGTAAACTTGCTCAAGTTAAATCATGCACGTTCCTTAGCTCTACGTTAATCAAAAAAGAAACATGGAACCCTCATTCTCATATACAAAAGCCATACTAGGATTAACAGCATTTTTTTCCGTGATCCTAATTACTCTCCTCACGAAAGACACATTGGACGAGACGCTGATAATCGGAGTCATAGCCATATCGCTAGCCATACCTGCGCTAATAACTCATATTGGCATTTGGGACTCCAGTTTTGAGGAGCTAAAGACACATAAGGGCGCACCTTTTTACGCTTTTGTAGGAACATCGTTTGTTGGGTACTTGTCGAGTTTAACAGCGTTGTGCTCCATCTTCTGGCATTTTTCGGCTGTAGCCGCAATCCTATTTGGTGTAAGCTCATTTATTGGGTTACTTATATCAATAAAGTGCGGTAAATCAATATTTAAAGAAGAAACTTCCTAACTGATTACGCAGCCAGGTAGGGTACGCATCGCGTACCTTTATCGGAACTATGTAGATTGAGTTAGGCAATAGCCGTAATCAAACACATTGAAGCCAAATGTTGGGTTACTCTATCGCTGAGGCACACTAAGGTGGATTCGCCGATAGGCAATCCACCATAACTTTGAGGATGGCTGCGGTTTGCTATCGTGAAACCACCCTACGCGTCAAATAGCTAGAGAATAAGCCATGTTACAAGAACAGATTATTAATGAAATAGATCAAATTCCAAGCGACAAACTTAACGAACTTTATGATTTAATCCATTATTTTCGCTTAGGTTTATTGTACGAACAACAGGAATTGAATGCTAAAAAAGCCTACCCATTGCGCGGGGTAAAAATTCGTTATGAAGAACCTTTTGACCCCGTTGCAGTGCGTTGATTGGGTTAGGCGATAGCCGTAACCCGACACATTCAAGCCCCGAATGTTGGGTTACGCTGTCGCTAACCCAACCTACAATCCATCCCTTCAAACAAATCATCTCACATGGCCTGGCATCAAATTTCCGTTATCACCAAAGAAAACACCGCGCCCCGACTAGCTGATTTTTTAAGCGATCTCGGCGCGGTTTCCGTCACTTACATGGATGCGGAAGACGAACCGGTTTACGAACCGGCTATTGGCGAAACCAAAATATGGAGCAACACGCAGGTTATCGCACTCTACGAATTGGAAGCCGATCCTGAACTTATAAAAAATCTGGTCTTTGAGCAATTCAAGAAAGAAGGCTTACATAGCTGGCTTTATGAAGCCGTTGCCGATCAGGAATGGGAACGCGCCTGGATGGAATACTATAAGCCGATGAAGTTTGCCGGCAAACTTTGGGTCTGCCCAACCAATCAGGAACAAATTGAACCCGATACGGTTTGCCTGATGCTGGACCCGGGACTTGCCTTCGGCACAGGCACCCACCCGACGACGGCCTTATGTCTGGAATGGCTGGCCAGTCATGACTTGACGGGTAAAACAGTCATCGATTACGGCTGTGGTTCCGGCATATTGGCTGTTGCCGCGGTATTACTGGGCGCCAAAATAGCTCATGCCGTCGATATTGATCCGCAAGCCATAACTGCCACTCAAAGCAATGCGTTAAAAAATGCTGTTCAGGATAAAATTAACTGCTATTTGCCTGAGCAATTTGTCCCTTTTCAAGCCGATATTGTCTTGGCCAATATTTTGGCCTTACCGTTAATCAATATGTCAGAACAGATTTGCGCATTGGTTGTTTCGGGCGGTCAACTCGTGTTATCAGGCATCTTACACGAACAGGCTGAATCCGTAATCGGCGTTTATCAGAAAAATATTGCCTTCACCCCTTTGGTTCAACTGGAAGACTGGATCAGACTGGATGGCGTCAAGCGCTAGCAGTGCGTCTTTAGTCTTAAACTATCAACCTTACCCTACACAACCTCGCATTACCATGCCCCTACCTGAAATATATTTGAAAAAGAACGAAGACAAACGGCTGCGTAAGGGGCATTTGTGGGTTTTTAGCAATGAAGTTGACACCAGACGCACACCTCTTGAACAGTTCTCGCCTGGCGACCTGGCACAGGTTAAAAGTGATGATGGCAAAATCCTGGGGACAGCTTACGTCAATCCACAGACCTTGATTTGCGCCAGGCTGCTATCAAGAAAACCCGATCTGAAATTTGGCGTCAATTTTTTCAAAGAACGCCTGACCACCGCGCTGGCCCTGCGTGAAAAACTCTTTGACAAGCCTTATTATCGCCTTGTTTTTGGCGAAAGTGATGGCTTGCCGGGCTTGGTCATTGATCGTTTCGGGCCGGTGTTATCGGTCCAGATAACCACTGCGGGCATTGAATTGCGCAAAGAAGCCTTGCTTGCCGCACTGGTTGAATTATTAAGCCCTGTCGCCATCATTCTTAAAAATGACAACAGCCAACGGCAACTGGAGGGACTAAGCCTGGAATCCGAGGTCGCCTACGGTCAACTCCCCGACACACTGTTCATTGAAGAAAACGGAGCGCAATTTAAAATCGATATTCTAAACGGCCAAAAAACCGGCTGGTTTTATGACCATCGAAGCAGCCGCGCACTCTTGGCAAGTGTTGCGAAAAATCAGCGGGTACTGGATTTATTTTCCTACACCGGCGCCTGGGGTATTCCTGCCGCCCTGGCTGGAGCCTCGGAAGTCATTTGTGTTGACGCGTCTGACGGCGCATTGACGCTGGCCAAGGAAAATGCCCAGCTCAACCGGGTTGACGATAAAATGCATTTTGTGCGCAATGATGTTTTTGATTTTCTAAAGCAAGCACGCCTGGAGAACCAGCTTTATGATATTATTGTCCTCGATCCGCCGGCATTAATTAAACGCAAAAAAGATTTTAAACAAGGTTACGAAGCATATCGCCGATTAAACCACCTTGCCCTCCAGGTTTTATCCAGGAATGGCATTCTGGTATCAGCGTCCTGCTCTTATCATCTGAGCCGTGAAAATTTGCATGAAATTCTACGCTCATCGGGGCGGCATATCGATCGGCATCTGGTGTTTTTTGCCAGCGGCGGTCAAGGGCCCGACCATCCCATCGACCCCGCCTCGCCAGAGACTGATTATTTAAAGACCTTCTTTTGCTCTGTCTCTACAAGCTTATAAAACCATTGAGACATCGTTATGCCCACGATAGAATATGAAAAAAAATGCGACCTTTGCGGACAAGCAGCCGTTTTGAAAAGCTTTACACTAAACACTGCTGATGGCCTGCGCAAATTTTGCTGCGCTGGTTGCCTGAGCATTTACCAACTGCTCAACGAATACAAAACGACACCATCAATTGAACAAACATCAAAAGATAAATGAGGATATTTAAAAAATGAAAGCATGTGATTCCTGTTCCGGCCGGGCTGAAATCGGCAAAAATCATAAACAAGTCCCTGTTCTGCAAAGAGCCATAGGTTTGATTCTTGTTTACCTGCCGATATTGACATTACCCTTTGTATTTCTTAGCGCCTATCTCACCTACTATCACTTACGCATGATAGGCGGGGAAAACATAAAAACCCTGGCTGATTTTCTTCCTGCCAGAAGCAGCCACCGCTATAACCTGAAAAACCAAATTACCATGGATGGCTCCTTCAAAACCAGTTTGGCGCAATCTAAACTGTTCTGGATACTAAACTGCACCTGGTATTGCCCCGTCAGTGTCGCCCTTTTCGAATGGCACGCTTACATGGTCAAAATCGTTGAAAACTGGTGGTGTCCGTTCGCCCATGAGAAAAAAGAAAGTTACAGCAATGCAAAGATTGATAAGTCGTTCTGGCATCTCTATCCTGAAGATTTAGCCAAACTGGATCAAGAAGACCGGAATAATCCGATCTGGAACGATTCTACCGATAAATGATTTTTAAGCTCATTGTTCAAGGAAAAAGCTAAAAACAAGCCACTCCTCCGATAACCCTTTAACCTCCCTTATGCAAATCGGCCCCTATCAACTTGAAAACAAACTGATTCTTGCACCCATGGCAGGTATCAGTGACCGTCCTTTCAGAGAATTGTGCAAACAATTTGGCGCGGGTTTAGCCGTGTCCGAAATGGTGGCATCCAATCCCGCTTTGCGTCACCATAAAAGGACCCTGTTAAAAGCTGATCATAATGGGGAAACAGGGCTCCGCTCCGTGCAAATACTCGGCACAGATCCCCGGCAAATGGCGGATGCAGCTAGATTTAACGCGCAACGCGGCGCTCAAATCATTGATATAAACATGGGCTGCCCGGCCAAAAAAGTCTGTTCAATAGCAGCAGGTTCCGCTTTATTAAGGGACGAGGCGTTGGTCAGGAAAATACTGGATACGGTGGTTAATGCAGTCGACATCCCCGTCACGCTAAAAATTCGCACCGGTTGGGATTTATATAGCCGTAACGCCGTTGAAATAGCCAAAATAGCGGAAGAATCGGGCATAGCCGCGCTAACCCTTCATGGACGAACCCGTGCCTGTAAATTTAACGGACAAGCCGAATATGAAACTATTAAAAAAGTTAAACAGTCGGTCAGCATTCCAATTATCGCCAACGGCGACATTGATTCGGCGGAAAAAGCCAAATATGTTCTTGATACCACGGGCGCGGACGCTATCATGATCGGTCGGGCAGCCCAAGGCAATCCATGGCTATTTAATCAAATCAGTCAATTTCTTAAAACCGGTAAAGCTGTTGAAAAACCAACAGATTCGGCTATCCACAACACACTTCTAGGCCATCTGGAACAACTTTATAGCTTCTATGGCAATGCCTGCGGTGTTAGAATAGCAAGAAAACATATCGGCTGGTATTTTAAGCAACTTGGATGCGTAAGCCAGGATATAAAAAACAACATCAACCAGACAATGTGTCCAACCCGGCAACTAGCGCTGATTGATTCAGCGTTTAACCTATTAACAACCGATCGAGCTGCATAATATGAACGCATCTCAAAAAAGTGCTGAAATCATTAACTTAGACAGCAAAAAAACAGTTCCTTTGCCCCTGCCTCTACCGCTGGCTATGTATGTCAAGCAGACAGTAGAACACTACCTTTCGCAATTAAGCGGTCACGATGCCGTAGGTTTACATGCCATGGTTATCAGCGAAGTTGAAAAACCCTTATTGGAAGCCGCCCTGGAACATTCAGGATACAACCAGACCAAAACCGCCAAAGCGCTAGGCTTAAGCCGAAGCACCTTACGCAAAAAGATGGATCAGTACGGTATATCTTAAAGCCCTGCCCGCTTCAGATTAACCTTTCCTCGCCACTCTCTCATAAACCAATTCAGTTATTCAAAGGTCTGCATGAACAAAAAAATAACTCGCGCCCTGATCAGCGTTTCCGACAAATCCGGTGTCGTCGATTTTTGCCGGGAATTGAGTCAACTGGGTATTGAAATTCTGTCTACTGGCGGCACAGCCAAAACCCTGGCAGAACATAAAATTCCTGTGACTGAAGTCTCCGATTACACAGGTTTTCCAGAAATGATGGATGGCCGGGTTAAAACCCTGCATCCGAAGGTACATGGCGGCATTTTAGGTCGCCGGGGCATTGACGATGCAGTGATGGCCGCTAACAATATTAGCCCGATAGACATGGTAGTGGTCAATTTATACCCATTTGAGCAAACTGTTGCTAATCCCGATTGCGACCTGGATACGGCCATTGAAAATATTGATATTGGCGGCCCTGCGATGATCCGCGCCGCCGCTAAAAATCATGCGGACGTTGCTGTTATTGTCCATCCAACTGACTACGCCTCAATAATTAATGAGCTCAAAAGCGCAGCTAACAGCCTTTCCGATCAGACCCGCTTTCATCTGGCGCTAAAAAGCTTTGAACACACGGCATCTTACGACACCGCGATTGCCACTTATTTAGGCAATATCAACGGAATCCGGTTTCCGGAAACACTGAATTTTCAGTTCTATCATAGCCAAACGATGCGTTATGGTGAGAATCCTCATCAAAAAGCGGCTTTTTACCGGGAAAAATCTCCAGCATCAGGTACGATCGCTGCGGCCAATCAACTTCAAGGCAAGGAATTATCCTACAACAATATTGCGGATGCGGATTCGGCGCTGGAATGCGTTAAATCCTTTAGCGATAAGCCTGCCTGCGTGATCGTTAAACATGCCAACCCCTGTGGTGTTGCCGAGGCTGACAACATTCTTGCTGCCTACGACAAGGCTTATGCAACCGATCCAACCTCCGCGTTTGGCGGTATCATTGCTTTTAACCGGGAACTGGATGAGCAAACAGCCGCTGAAATTATCAAGCGCCAATTTGTCGAAGTTATTATTGCGCCAACAATCAATCCATCTGCACAAGCTGTTCTGGCTGAAAAACAAAATGTCCGGTTATTGGAATGCGGCGTATGGGACAGCGTTACTGAACCTTCCCTCGATTTCAAGCGTGTGGCGGGCGGCCTGCTGGTGCAAGATAAGGATTTAGGCGAAGTTAAGAAAACAGACCTCAAAGTAGTCAGTAAGCGCACACCAACTGAACAAGAATTTGAGGATTTATTATTTGCCTGGAAGGTCGCCAAGTTCGTCAAATCCAATGCCATCGTTTATTGTAAAAATGGTCAAACCATCGGTGTAGGCGCGGGGCAAATGAGCCGTGTGTATTCTGCCAAAATCGCCGGTATCAAAGCAGATGATGAAGGCCTGATTGTACCCGGCTCGGCAATGGCTTCAGACGCCTTCTTTCCATTCAGGGATGGCATTGATTCTGCGGCTGAGGCGGGTATAACCGCCATCATACAACCCGGCGGCTCCATGCGGGATGACGAAGTGATTGCAGCGGCCGACGAACATAATATAGCCATGGTGTTCACTGGCATGCGCCATTTCCGGCATTAGGTAACCTGCAAAAATAAACCGCCACAGATTCACATATTAAACACATGTCTACCGGCTTAGTGCGAAACACATGCAAGGCTAAACCTTAAATTGCCCCGCCTAAAGTTGGTAGCCAAACTTTATTTATAATCTGTGAATCTGTGGCAACTGTGACAGGGGGTATTTTTACGATTTACCTTAATCTAAAACACGGAGACTATATTATGAAAATTCTCATCGTCGGCAACGGCGGCCGGGAACATGCCCTTGCCTGGAAAGCCCAGCAATCGCCTAAAGTTGAAAAAGTGTTTGTTGCTCCCGGCAATCCAGGCACTGCACTTGAACCGTCTGTTGAAAACGTCGCCATCGCAGTCGATGATATCCCGGGGTTGATGGCATTCGTCCAAAAGGAACATATCGGTTTGACTATTATCGGCCCGGAAATCCCCTTGGTTATGGGCATTGTTGACAGCTTCCAAAAAGCGGGGCTGAAGTGCTTCGGGCCATCCGCTAAAGCCGCTCAACTGGAAGGCTCCAAGTCTTTTTGCAAGGACTTCATGATCCGCCATCATATTCCGACCGCCGCTTATCAGAGTTTTACCGATAAAAATCAGGCCATTACCTACATCCAACAACAAGGGACGCCAATTGTCGTTAAAGCCGACGGTTTAGCGGCGGGCAAAGGCGTTATCGTCGCACAAACCGGACAAGAAGCCATTAATGCCGTTGAAGACATGTTATCCGGCAATGTGTTTGGAGAAGCTGGCAACCGGGTTGTCATCGAAGAATTTCTGCAAGGGGAAGAGGCCAGTTTCATTGTTATTGCCGATGGCAAGCACGCCCTGCCCATGGCAACATCCCAGGATCATAAAGCCCGTGACAATGGCGATAAAGGCCCTAATACAGGAGGCATGGGCGCTTATTCTCCAGCTCCCGCCGTCACCCCTGAAATTCATGACCGGGTTATGCGTGATGTGATCGAACCCACTTTAAAAGGCATGGCAGACGATGGACTGCCCTACACCGGCTTTCTTTATGCCGGATTAATGATTGCACCCGATGGCGCTATTAAAGTGCTGGAATTTAACTGCCGCTTTGGCGATCCTGAAACACAACCGATCATGATGCGCATGAAAAGTGATCTGGTCGAGCTCTGTGAGGCCGCCTTGGCTGGAGAACTCGATAAAACCACGAGTGAATGGGACGAACGAGCCGCATTAGGCGTTGTGTTGGCAGCAGGAGGATACCCGGATGCTTATCAAAAGGGCGCAGTCATCTCCGGTTTACCTGCTCAAGAACAGGAAGACAGCAAAGTGTTTCATGCCGGCACGGAACAAGCCGGCAACGATATAGTGACGTCAGGCGGGCGCGTTTTATGCGCTTGTGCGCTGGGACATGATATTCAGGAAGCTCAAACAAAAGCCTATGCGCTTGCTGGCAGCATCCACTGGGATCAAGTTTATTACCGCACGGATATCGGCTTTAAAGCCTTTAAGGCGATTCCCGTTAATAAGTAGACCCTTTACTTGCAACGCTGAAAGTGTGTCATGGACTGCTGGTCACTAAAAAGACTCAACCTTTTCGAACAAATTATCATAGCAAATAACTCCCAACAATTTGACCATTTATTACCCGTTTACAATTTTTTCAGGTATTTATTAAAGGAGAGACCATTATGCGAAATGAATCAAATGAAGCCCATTACAACGAACTTTTCTCACGTAATATCGGGATAATCTCCGAAGAAGACCAACAACGATTGCGTAACTGCACAATCGGCATCGCCGGCGTCGGTGGTGTCGGCGGCATCCAGTTGGTCACCTTAGCCCGCGCCGGTGTCGGTGCTTTTCATATTGCTGATCCAAGTTGCTTTGGCGCTTCTGACCGCAATCGGCAATATGGCGCGCTGGAGTCAACTCTCGGCAAGAACAAAGCCGACGTCATGTCCGCATTGGTACATGATATAAACCCGGAATGTGAGATAACCACATTTGACACAGGCGTTAATGCGGGGAATATCGAGCCGTTTATTGAAGGTTGCGACGCGATAGTGGACGCCATTGAATTTTTTACCATAGAGGAAAAAATTCGTCTCTACGCTACCGCACGGAAGATGAATAAGTACGTATTCACTTCGCCAATCATTGGTATGGGAGCTACGCTGTTGGTCTTTGCACCTGATAGCATGACCTTTGAAGAGTATATGGAGTATAACCCCAAAACGAATCAGATTAATGCGGCAAAATTCTGCCCAATTTTTCCTGAATACGTTGAAATGAGTGTCTACCAGCAGGCAGTGGCCGGTCAGCGGCCTATCCCGTCTAACCCTGTTGCCGCTATGCTCTCCGGGTCGTTAACTGCCACGGAGCTGCTACTCTTCCTGACGGGGAGACGGATGCCTGTAGTGGCCCCCCAATTGATTCAGGCCGATATGTACCGTCGTAGTTTTGATGTTATCAATGATCAATGGTCAGACTTCTGGAGTGAATTTTCGCAAGAGGTCTACGACTACATCACTCTTCTGCCTGACTACAACCGCATGCTTGACCGTGTGGCCGAGTTATCCCTGGCAGGCACACAAGTCCTGGACGCCGGGTGCGGTACTGGCAACCTTACCATCAGACTGGCGGATCAACAACGGCAGGTTACGGCAATTGACTTCAGCGAAGGCATGGTGAAATCCGCTAGCGCCAAAGCACAACACTTCGATAACGTAACAGTTGTGGGCGGAAACGTGACCAATCTGGACTTCCCAGATGAGAATTTTGATGCCGTCACCAGCGTTAACGTATTGTTCAATATTCAACACCCGGAATTGGCGATCCGCGAGATGTGCCGGGTACTAAAGCCGAATGGCAAACTTGTTATATCCAGCCCTTTAAAAGGTCGTGGATTATCCGCAGAACATCGCCAACGCGTGCTCGACGACTGTATTGCCCACAATATCGACCAGGATAAGATGAATAAGGTGTTGAAATTTCAACTTCGTTTGCTCACTGGAGGCGGTTTTAAGTACCTGCCAACAGAAGACGAAATCCTGGAATTGCTACTCGCTAACGGGTTTAAGATATTGGTCATGGAAGAGGCGTATTACAAGACGAATTTCTTGATTCAAGCGGAAAAATGCTAGATCATTTCGATGCAGGCAATACGGATTGGTTAACCGCTGTTTAAACGCGGGTAGCAGCAGCTAACGTAATTTTTCATTGAATAAAACAAGAGGTGATTTAACAACCGCTTTTTGATCTCGACGCCAGCTCACTCTGGTTGTAATAAATTGGAGCATTTCAGAATGCATAATGTGCAAAACAGCCCCATAAAAATCCATAATTATTCAAGATATCATGGAATTTTATTGATATACTTCATTCCTTAAAAATATAAGGGGCAAGCACTTGGCTAATACTATAGAAGTTTTTAATGAATATTTTGAGATGGTGCCCGCGACTTCCGATGAACTTAAAGATGAGGTCTATAAACTGCGTTATCAGGTGTATTGCATTGAAACTGAGTTTTTGAATTTTGAACACTATCCTGATGGTCTGGAATTTGACGAATTTGACGATCAATCATTGCACTACCTGATACGTCACCGCAAGTCAGGAGAGTATGCCGCAACAACCCGCCTTGTCCTTCCTGTTGCTGATAACCCTGAAAAATTATTTCCGCTTGAAATCCATTGCGAGGTTGATAATGTTGCAGTGATGCGGCCTATTGATCGAAGGCACCTGGGAGAAATATCACGGTTTTGTGTATCGAAAGCGTTTAAAAGAAGGAAAAATGAAGCGCATACCTTAGCGGGCATCCAAGCTGATTGGAAACCGGATAATTTTACACTGGACGAGCGCCGGACTTTTCCCCATATCAGTCTTGCTTTAATGGTTTGTGTCACTAAAGCAAGTTATGAAAATGATATTTACTATGCATATGCTGCCATGGAGCCGGCGTTGTTACGTTTTTTATCAACCTTGGGCATCAATTTGATAAAAATTGGTCCTCTGGGAGACTATCACGGCGAACGCTGGCCGGCTTTGATAAAAGCTAAGGATATGCAAGAAAGCATTCATGAAAAAAACCCGGATATATGGGAATTACTCACTAATAAAGGATGTTTTTGGCAAGCCAGGCCCCATACTTAAGGCGCGAGCCGTAGATTGGAGTAAACATCATTTACTCCGCTTTAGCGGAGGCGCTCTCATGATAGGGGGTATTAAGTCAGCAATATGAGTACATCAAAAGTTAACCGAGGCTTCAAGATAAAAACTTCTTCCAGGCATAGGAAGAGTTGCGGGCACTTGCAGGGAAGTCGGTTCATAATATTTCGTATCAAAGGCATTGCGTAAGGATGCAGCGAGATTGAGATGTCCGAACAGCTTTTTGCCGCGTAGCGTTAAGTCGACTGTTTCGTAATTCCTCAACTTCCGGTTATCGCCCAGCAAATCGTTTATTATCGAATTAGCGCTTACTAAACTGGTTCTGCCGCCTATCCAGTTAAGCTGAGGCTGTAATTGCCACTGAGGCAAAAACTGCCAGTCGAACGCCACAAAAACATGATGCTCGGGTACGCCTGTCACACTGCTGTGGGTTGCTTCGTTGATTGAATGTTGCCATGCATAATTGCCTTTTACACTCCATTTTTCAGCGATTTTCCAGTTCCATTCAAACTCTGTTCCGTAACCGTTTTGATTGCCGCTATTCCGATAGGTGTTTATTTCTGTACCTGGATCAGGCACTGCCGTTATTAGATCGGCAATTTGATAATAAAACACATTGACGGCAGTGCTCAGTGCTGAAACTGGCCGGTAACTGAAAGCCCATTCATAGGTATTGATGGTTTCCGGCTTTAAACTTCTATTGCCCAGCACTACGGGATTATTCATGGTAAACTGTTCTGCAAAATTGGGCGCTCTAAACGCCTTCCCATACAAAAGCTTGCTGGTGATTTGTTCATTAATATCCCAAACCAGAGCAAGCCGCGGGTTGAAGGTTCCGCCAAAATCGGAATAATGGTCATAGCGCAGGCCGGCAGTGAGGTGCCAATGGTCAGCAAATTGCCATTCATCCTGCGCTACCAAGGATCCGACTGTCCGATGAACACTTGGTAAATAGACATAAGGCGTACCCGTAACCGTCGTTAAATTGCCGCCAATGACTGGCGGGGGGGTGCCATTGATGACCCCAGGCCCGTAATTTTTACTCTCATTGGTGGTAACTCCTTCATAGCGAAAACTGCTGCTAAAGCGCATTATATGCTTGTCCAGCCCCTTATAGATCGAGCTCAATTCCATTGAAGGAATCTTCTCGCTTCGGCCTAAATTATCATTGACGCCATTAGGAAATAAAACCGGATTCACTGGATTACTAACCGAGGAGGGGGTGAAATTCAAATTCCCATTAGAACCTATGGGTATCACTGCGTTATCCGGAAAAAGCTGAAATTGACCCTGAACATCAGCCTGCAGATAACTGGCGTGAGCCGCCAGCTCCCAATTATCAAACCAGTCTTCCGTGGAAAACCGAACATCGCCTAAATATTGTTCGCCGTTGCCACTGCCATTTGGATCCAACGCCCCTGCGGCGCCCGCGCGGCTGCCCGCGTTAATTGAATTAAACGCCCAGAAACCTATATCCCAATGCTTGCGCTGCAGATTAAGATGTCCGTTGAGCGTTTCATAGCGGGTATTCATTGCACCTGGCGCAAGAGAAGCATGAGTTCCTAGCTCCCTATCAAAGACAGTTTGGGCGTCGGCATGAACAATACGTCCACTATCGCCATCGGTATGCTGATATTGCAGACTGCTCGCAACATCCCAGCCAGCCCACTGAGCGCCATACTGCCCCCATCCACTCTGAGTACCATGATCGCCTGCGCGAACCCCCAAAACCCTGCCATTGATCTCCTTGGCATTTTTGGTAGTGATATTGATAACGCCGGCAAATGCATCCGCGCCATACAAGGCCGAGCCTGGCCCCCGGATAACCTCCACTTTCTGAATAGCCTCGATAGGTAATTCCATGCCTGACATTAATGTGCCGAAGACGGGTGTGGTAACGCGGGTGCCGTTCAACAGCATCAAAACTTCCGAGTTTTGCGCGTTGCGGATACCGCGTATGCTGTAACTGTAGTCATAGGTATTGGGCTGAAGCGTGGTATGTACCCCCGGTACTGTTTCCAGAACCTCATGCAGTTCGGTTGCGCCCATGGATTTAATTTGCTCGGCGGAAATGACAGTGGTCACTCCGGCAGACTGATAAATCGGTTTTGGCGTTCCGGTGGCAATACTGGTGACAGGAATTTCACCCAATTCTTTCAGCGACAGATCCATAAAGTTTTCAGCGCTTTCAACACCTGGACTAAAGCAGCCAAAGGACACCAACCAGATGATCAATAAAGCAAACTTAACGTTCATTTTACAAAAGGCTTTATTAGCACAAGTTCGTCCAAAGGGACTGGCTTACTGATACCATACCCTTGCGCGTAATCTACGCCCAATTCCTTCAGTACATTAAATATTGGTTCATTCTCAACAAATTCGGCAATCGTCTTTTTACCCATAATGTGCCCAATTTCGTTAATGGCACGCACCATACCAAAATCAACCTTATCATCGACAATATCCTTAACAAATAAACCGTCAATTTTAAGATAATCGACAGGCAGATTTTTTAAATATGCGAAAGAAGACAAACCACTGCCAAAATCATCCAGAGAAAATAAGCAACCACGCCCTTTTAAATGATTGATAAATTTTGTCGCATAGGATAGATTGGCTATGGCAGCCGTCTCGGTTATCTCAAAACAGATTTTATGCGTTGGAATGGACCACGTTTTGAATTGTTCTGAAATAAATGCCAGCATAGTTTCATCCGACAGAGAAACCCCGGACAAATTAACCGAACAAACTGACAAGTTATCCAAAAATCCCGGCTTTTTGGCAATCCACTCAAACAGATGACCGATTACCAATCGATCCAGCGCAGGCGCCAGGTTATAACGCTCTGCTGCCGGTAAAAATGCGCCCGGCGGGATAATTCGGCCCTCATCATTCCGGTAACGGACCAGAGTTTCAAAATGCATGCCTTCTCCATTTTTGGCGATTGGAACTATCGGCTGCCCGAAAAGACAAAAACGATTTTGTTCCAGGCCCTCCTGTATTTTGGACACCCATTGCATTTCGCCGTGTCTGAGCGCTAACTCTTCGTCATCAGGACGGGAAACATGCACACGGTTCCGGCCTTTTTCTTTTGCCGCACAACAAGCCGCATCCGCTTCATTAAGCGGGTCTTCGGCATTATTGCTGGTAGCATTGATAGATGAAATGCCGATGCTTACACCGATGCTAAAGCTTTTATTTTCCCAGAAAAATTGAAAATTTCTGATGATAAAACGGATTTTATCACAGGCATGTAACGCCTCGTCAAGCGTGCAATTGTACATCAAGATACCAAATTCATCACCGCCCAAACGGGCGACAAAATCATGCCGCCGTACATGTTTTCTTAACAAATTGCCAAGTTGTCTGAGCAATTCATCTCCGGCAATATGTCCACAGGTATCGTTCACCACTTTAAATTGATCCAAATCGAGGTAGCACAGGGCATGCTCGGAATTATCCACATGCGCCAATTCAACCAACTCATTAACACGCCTATCGAAGTCACTGCGGTTTGCAAGCCCGGTCAAGGAATCATGCATGGCTTGGTAAATGATTTTTTCGCTCAAATCGTGAGTCTTTGTAACATCTTCACAAACAAGCAATAAGCTGCTTTGCTGATTTTCATTTTCAACCAATCTGGCGGTTGCCCTAACCCAAATAATACGCCCATCAAGACCAACCTGCCTAAGTTCCTGCTTATGTACGGACAAGGGGCTAGCCAGGCAATCCTCAACCAAAGCATGCATCGCAGGTAAATCATTTGGATAAATAAAATGAAAAATCGGGCAATCCTGCAATTCTTCAGCAGGCACGCCTAACTCCTCAGCGCCGGTATGGTTTACAGATAAGATAATGCCCGATTCTGAAAGATCGAACAGCATCGTTGGATTGTCGTTATACAGTGCGAGATAACGGTCTTTTGCCCGTATCAAAGTCTGGCTTTGGGCCTCAACTGTACCGATTAAATCATTGAAGGCATCAACCAGGACACCCAATTCATCCTTATTAACCTTAGCAGCTCGCAATGAGTAATCTTTCGTGTCGCTTATAGCCTTAACGGTATCCACCAGTTTTTTAACGGGTGATGAAATGAGCTTTAACAGCGGTGCCGATAAAAAGAAAGCCAGCATTGATATTCCTATCAGCACTAAAAATAACAGTCCGATAAATTGTATTTTTCGCCAATACGATTGGGTCAAATCAGCGTGAATATAAACACTTCCCTGTTTTTCCGCACCGACCAGAATCGATTGGACAACAAATAAATTAACCGATTCAAACCGGGTCTTTTCGCTTTCAATAGAGGGAGGGCATTTAAATTCTTGCTGGCTATTTTTCCATAGTTGGGCAAACACAGCATCATGTGCATCATAGAGACAGGCGGATTGCACATCAGGTAAGGCATTAAGGACGCCAAGATTCTCCCTCGCTAAATCTTTATCATGAAACAACAATGCAGCGGTACTCCGATTACCAATTATTGCTGCCAGCGTTGAGATATCGTCGCGGGTTTTTTCCTGAAAATCTGAAATTTCAAGCACTATCAAAACCAAGCCGGCAAACAACAGCGCTATCACGCCAGGGAAAATTAAAGTCAGCAAAAGCTTCCCCTTAATTGACAGATCAGCAATCTTGTTAATCATGGTTACCTCCCTTAACGACTTCAGCGACTTCCAATAATTTTGCACTGACTTTCAAGCCGCTTTGTTTAATAGCATTCAAATTTATTTGAAATTTTATTTTGCCCTGACGGGTATCGAAACCGATCATTCCACCTCTGGCTATAAATTCGTCACTATCACCCACGACTAATGAGTTTTCAACATCTTTAGCAGGCGGCATGTCTTTAACGGAAGAACTGACAAAAAGAATATGACAGTGGTGGTTTTTTTTTATGCTCCTGAGACTATCCAACCTGAATAATTTAATAGGCCGCCCCATGGCTGTGCGCTGTTCAATAGGATCAATAAGTTCGCCAAATGGATCGTCCCCCAGGATACAGAGATTAAAGGTTTCAGAACCGTCGTCCGCCCAAGTTACAAATTTGGTGAAATTATAAATATAAGCGGCCTTTACCTTATATTCGACAGAAGAATCCTGCGCATAAGGCAACTGCGAAAACAATAGACAGCCTAAAGCCCATATCACAACGATCGGATTCATCGCTTCATTTCAAGTGGACTGCAAAAAGGGAATAATAAATACTGCAAAGTTGATCCTATTGGGGCTTATAGTATTTTTGTAGCTGCGTTTTGCTGCCTGTCTAGCTGGAAAAAAACCGTTTCATCACTTTGATCATATAGCCATGATCCAATACTCCGGCACTTTCCCTGATACTGTGCATAGCCCATAATGGATTGCCAACATCAAGGGAACGGACACCCAGCCGGGCTGACGTTATCGGCCCAATGGTGCTGCCGCAAGACAGATCGCTCCGATGCGAGTACTTTTGATAAGGTACGCCCGCTTGTTCGCACCAGTCAACAAATAACGCATGGGAAATGCTTTCTGTGCTGTACCGGCGATTAGCGTTAACTTTTATCACTGGCCCTTTATTCACTGTGACTTTATGGTCAGGATCATAGGCTAAAGGGAAATTGGGCTGATAGGCATGCGCCATATCGGCGCTTATCATAAAGCTTTGCGCCAATGCTCTGACATAATCCTCTCTATGGGATTCGGCCGCTATGGCAATACGCTGAAGCACATCACCAAGAAAACTGCCATCCGCGCCTTTATTGCTCTCACTGCCAATTTCTTCATGGTCGAAGAAGGCGCACACAAGCGTGTTTCCGCTTTCTAACACCGCATCATCCAGCAAAGCCTGTAAAGCAGCATGGCAAGAGGCTAAATTGTCCAGTTGGCTGTCGGCATAAAATTCATTGTTCGCCCCCCAAAAAACGCCTTTTTGCGTATCATACACCGCCAGATCCCAAGATAAAATGCGCTCTGCATCACAATCTGATTGCTGCTGAATCAATTGCGAAAAATAAGCTTGCGGCAAACATTCTTCCGCCAGCACCGATAAAATCAAAGGCAATTCATTCTGCTTATGGAGCTTTAAACCTTCTTCATTAACCGCCCTGTTCATGTGAATTGCCAAATTAGGCAATCGTAGCAAGGGCCGGTCAAATGCCACTAGCAAGCTAACTATGTTGTTTTGATCATCCTTATAACTGATCCGCCCCGCAAGACTCAAATCCCTGTCGGTAAAGGTGGCCAGAATAGGCCCGCCATAAACCTCAACATTCAGCCTTAACAATCCATCCAACCCACTGGCTGCATTAGGCTTGATTCTTAATCCAGGCGAATCGGTATGCGCGCCGATCATTTTAAACCCCGTTTCAACCAACGGTTTTTGTCCCTGTACAAAAACAATAATTGAGGAGTCATCCCGGATAACGTAATAACGTCCTCCCGGCTGCAAGTCCCACTTTGCCGTTTCATCCAGTTTTATAAACTGATATGCCACAAGCTGGGCTTCGACACTTTTAACCGCATGCCAGGGACTGGGACTGGCGTCAATAAAGTCCAGTAAATTTTGTACCTGTTGCCGGGCGCTCATGCTTTTTCTTTTAAATCCAGAGAGGCCGAATTTATGCAATAACGCAGCCCGGTCGGCTCCGGGCCATCTTCAAACACATGACCTAAATGGGCATCACAGACTTTACAGGTCACTTCCACTCTACGCATGTTATGACTGCTATCAACATGTTCAGTCACGCTGCCTTCCGGCAAATCAGACCAGAAACTGGGCCAACCCGACCCTGAATCATACTTGGTTTCAGAATCAAACAAAGGGCTCCCGCAACAAATGCAATGATAAATGCCCTGTTTTTTGCAATCAGTATATTTTCCTGTAAAAGGCGGCTCAGTACCCTTTAACCGGCAGATGCTAAACTGTTCAGGCGTTAATTTTTCGCGCCACTGATCGTCATCATTTTCGTGTCTTGTTTCTGTCATAGTCATACACTTTTCCCACTGTTCAAGTTTTTTTAATTGTATTCAATATACGCCACTTTGCCTAAACTGAAAGCCACTTATCCTTTCGGTTATTCGTTGGCCTGGACCAGACAATATCGTAAGGCGGTGTTTCCTGATTTATTATTTTGAACGCCTATATCACAAGCCAGGCAGCCGCGCTCATGGCCAATAAGGAAATGGGCAAAATAATTTGGAACCGGCTATCAATCGCATCGATGTGTTCGATAACGAACGGCTTATCGGCTTCGGAAGCACGGTTTAGCCGGTTGGAACCCCACAGAAAAAGAACAAACAAAATCAAAATAATGCCATAGCAAATATTGTAAATCATATCCAAAAAAGTAATGTAAGGAAGCTCCGGTAATTTATCCATGTGAATTTGCTGCAAAAATATTAATGTAAGCAAGGCGGTAGGCGGAACGCCCAATCGGATATCCCAAAGCGATGCTGATAACATCAGTGTGAAGAGAACCAGCGTCATCACAATAGCTAGCGGTAAAAACAGCATCAACAGAGCTCCGTTCACGGACTGTTTATAAGATGTCTCAAATACGACCTGATTAGTGCGCACGGGCTTGGCATCCAAATTTCCAAGGCCAAAATTACTGCCGTATTCATGCGTATTCGTAAAGATATTGAAGGCGATCGTCTTGTAACCTCTAATGTCAATATAGGTGCCCAAGCCGGATGACGGCTCGTCCGGCACCAAGTACAGATTATGTATGCTGTTAGTCAAGCCGATTCTGGAAAAATCGGCGAGCTCAAAAATAAGCGGCAACCTTAATGTTTGGAAAGGAAATTTCCTGAACTGAAGATCATTAACGTAAAAGTGGCCTGAAAACTTAAAGCCTTGGTAATAATGGCCGTCTTTAAGCTTAATCGGTTCGTCATAAAATTGTTCTAACTTAAAATCCCATTCGTTGACCTGATTTACAATGTGCAGCCATTGATCGGGTGTTAGCTTTCTGGCTTTAAAGTATTCCTGAGCCTTTTGTGGCCAGTTAACCCAAAACCATCCGTCAGCATCAAAAGTTTTGGTGTTGGGTGAAAACAGGTAGATATTTTCAATGTAGGCACCGATCTGAATTGAAGTATCGGAAAGCTCGGGCTTGGAAATGGATAAAAGATGATCTTTCGATGGCAACTCTTTAGGCTCAAGCAGATCAAAATGCACAATTAGCCCCAACAGCAATATCAAGACTAAAAAAATGCCAATAGGCCATAAAATTTCGTAGTCCCGTTTATCGAATTTAAATCGTTCCATGGCTTAGGGATCCATGCCTTTGCCCGCTGCGGGGGTTATGTTCAATTAATACAATCGCCAAAAGCCTCGTGGCAACAGGAAACCAAAGCATGTTTGAGCGAACGTGGGAATTTTTATTCATTTGGATTATCGCACCGCCGACTAATTGAAGCAATTGATTTTTGACAGCCGATACCTTATCCAGAGCCGTGATCGTGGGGCTTACCCGAATTATGAAAATAGTCATTAACAAGGTGTAAAGTAATAAAAGGCAGCAGATTTTCAGATCAATAAGTCATTTAATCTCCATTTCCCTATCCAACTCATAACTGTACTTAATGCCTTAATAACTTGGCGGTTCTCAGTTTGAGCAGCATTCAATACCACATCAACTTAGCCGCCATTATAAAAAGAAGCAGTGAAAAATAACGCTTCAACTTTGCTGCAGGGAGCGTATGGGCCAACTTAGCGCCTAGGGGTGCAGTAACAAGACTACTTAAACCTGTGCCAAAAAAAACGGGGAGATAAACATAACCTAAACTCCATTCAGGCAAATCCAAGGCGTTCCAACCCAAAATTGCGTAACTTATTGTTCCGGAAACCGCTATCGGCAAACCGCAGGCGCTCGCCACCGCCACGGCATTGCGCATAAGCATTTGTCCGCTTATCAAATAAGGTACGGTGAGCGTACCTCCACCAATGCCAACAATGGATGACAGCAAACCAATAATGTTTGCTGTCAGAAAATCCAAAGCTTTGGTTTGTTTTATCCGGTCAGGTTTTGGCTTCACTTGGAAAGCCATTTGTATCGCTACATATAACAAAAAAACCACCAGAATAGTGCGCAAGGCATTGGCGCTTATATGCTCGGCAACCACGGCCCCAAGCGCTGCACCTGTCATAATTCCTGGGCTTAAGCGGTACACTTTAGCCCACACCACTGAACCTAATCGATGATGCGCCGAAACGGACGCTATTGCCGTCAAAATTATGGTCGCTAAGGAGGTTGCCACCGCCATCAGCAAGACCAATTCAGCCGGAACACCTTGATCCCTAAATAAAATGGCTAAGGTTGGCACGATAACCAGTCCGCCGCCTATCCCAAATAGCCCGGCTAATAGCCCTGTAACTATGCCTAACAAAATGCTCACCAACAGAATTTCTATCACAATCTACCTTATTCATTAATAACCGGCACTTAATCCAATACTTTGGGCAATCAGCCGTTCGCGCCCGCTTATGACACTTTTTTGTTTGCGTTTGAGCTTGTGCTATTCTAGCCTCAACATACAAATAATTGACATTAAATTAATGGAAATATACCTTGTCGGCGGTGCGGTACGCGATAAATTACTAGGGTTTCCAGTCATGGAAAAGGACTGGGTAGTAATTGGAGAAACGCCCGAATCAATGGTTAAGCAAGGCTTTCGCCCAGTTGGAAAAGATTTTCCGGTATTTCTGCATCCTCAAACGAATGATGAGTACGCACTGGCCAGAACAGAAAGAAAAACCGCGCCCGGCTATAAAGGTTTTACAGTGCATGCTTCCCCCGAAGTCAGCCTGGAACAGGATTTAATTCGCCGCGACCTCACCATCAATGCCATGGCAATGAACCAACGAGGACAGCTTATTGATCCTTACGGCGGACAACAGGATCTGGAAAATAGAATTTTCCGCCATATTTCACCTGCTTTTTCTGAAGACCCTGTACGCATCCTGCGTGTGGCCCGCTTCTCGGCACGCTACGGGCACCTGGGTTTTAGGCTTGCGGAAGAAACCAGAGAGCTAATGCAATCGATGGTTACAGCCGGTGAGATCGATTATCTGGTGCCTGAGCGGGTGTGGGCGGAGCTGTTTAAAGCGCTCAATGAAAAAACGCCTTCGGCATTCTTCTATACCTTAAAAAATTGCACAGCACTGGAAAAAATTTTCCCTGAAATAAGCGGCCTGTTTGGCGTTCCACAACCGGAACAGCACCACCCGGAAATTGATACCGGCTTGCACAGCATGCTCTGTCTTGAACAAGCCGTTCTATTATCAACTAGCCCTGAAGTCAGATTTGCGGCGCTCGTCCACGACCTGGGTAAAGGCTTAACGCCAAAAGAACTCTGGCCGCATCATTATGGTCATGAAACAAATGGCTTGAGCGTCCTGGAAAAATTATGCGCCCGTTTGCGCGTGCCTAATGCGTTTAAAGCACTGTCCATGCATGTCATGCAATATCACACCCATTGTCACAGAGTATTCGAGTTACGTGCCTCAACATTAACCGATATGTTGGGCGTATTAAGCGCGTTTAAAGCCAACAATATGCTGCCTGAATTTTTATTGGCTTGTGAAGCCGACGCCAGAGGCCGGACAGGATTTGAACACGCCCCCTACCCTCAAGCGGGTTTGATAGCGCGGGCGGCTAAAGCTGCTGCATCCGTCGACACCCGTGCTATTTTAAACAGCGAACTTCAGGGCGCAAAGATCGGCGAGGCGATTCGCCGCATGCGTATTAAAGCCGTTGCTGAAGTTATCAACGCCTACAAATCGTTGTAAAATGATCGTAACCTTTCACCAATACGAAACTTAATCCCATGCCTTCCTTTGACATTATTTCTGAATTTGACACCCACGAAGTTAAAAACGCTATCGATCAGGCGAGTAAAGAAGTTTCCACCCGTTTTGATTTTAAAGGAACAAATTCGACCTTTGAACTAACAGACGACAAATTGGTGATGATTTCTGAGTCCACTTTTCAGTTGCAACAAATGTTCAGCGTGGTTTGTTCAAAACTCAGCCGGCGCGGCGTGGACGTGGCCTGCATGGATGTAGGCGACGCCAAAGGCAGCGGTAAAATGATGCGCCAGGAAATCACACTCAAACAAGGTTTGGACACCCTGCTGGCAAAAAAAATTGTTAAGCTGATAAAAGACAAAAAATTAAAAGTGCAGGCGGCAATTCAAGGTGACAAAGTCAGAGTGACCGGCAAAAAACGCGATGATCTGCAAGAAGTTATTCAAATGCTAAAAGACGAAAAACTGGAAATGCCCTTGCAATATGATAATTTCAGGGATTAGCCACTTAAACCCGCTTTATTTTTGCCTTACTCATTTGTTGGCAGGCAAAATAACCGGCAATTGCCAACATTAGCCAGCCCGTCACTAAAGGACCGATAACGCCATCATAGCTGCTGACCAGATAATGATAATGCGCGTTAAAATCCGTGTTAAATAATTTTTTGTTCATTTTTATCTGCCACACCCAGCAGGTATGGCAGCCGATGCATAACCCCAGACTGGTATTTACCTGCGTCCTTAGCACGCCTAAAAAAACACCCACCATCAACAAAGCAAAAAATGCCGGTAAATTTAAGGGGTTCACCAAGTTGCCGGCCGCTTCGCCCAGCAATTTAAAACCGCTGAAAAAGCTTATGTCCGAGACAGGCAGATCAGTCTTGATGCTTAAAAAATGCAGTCCGGCGTAGTAAATTGAAGTTATCAAAATAGCCACTATGACAGGCAACTTCTTACTTAAACCAACTAACACAATCCCGCGAAACAAAGACTCTTCAATCAGTGATATGAGTAAGGCAACCAATAAATTAATGGTCATATTTTTAGCTAACAGCCCAATTGTCCATGATTGCGCCTCATCAATCACATTGACTTTAAGCACGTACAGGATAATAAATACAGGCATCAGGGCAATAAAACCCAACCCAAATCCTTGTAACAATTGTTTTAAAAAAATTAATCGCGGGGCAAACCCCAACTCTTCCTTACTTATTCTCAGGTAAGACATCAGCGGAAAAATACTCAGAACGAGAAATAGCTGTGTTGAGCGGGTTAATATTTGCCGAAAAGGGATAGCGTCCCCTATTCCCTGAACGATAAAATAACCCAGGGTACACGATAACAATAAAGCGGCCAGCAACACCCACAATGGCACGGTAGCATAAAAGAGATAGCGCATCACACTATCTCCATCGAAGATTTTATAACAGGCAAAACCTGAGTTCCAAAATCGCCCCACAACATCTGCACAGCGGCCAAGGCGGCAAGCGACGCAGTTTCAGTTCTTAATATGCGGCTACCCAAACGCACTGGAATAAAGCCCGCTGCTTTGGCGACATCGCGCTCCTGTCCGGAAAAACCGCCTTCGGGGCCGGCAAGTAAAGTCACGTGCATGTCTATCGGATTCATTTCAGCCAATGTTGCCTCTGCGTAGGGATCAAGAAACACTTTCAAGCCTTGTTGTTTACCTATCCAATGCTGTAAATTTTCTATTTCGGTTAATTCGGGCAATGTTGTTCTGCCGCTTTGCTCGGCGGCATGCTGGACTATTTTTTGCCAATGCAGCAAGCGTTGCGGTTTTTTTTCACCCTTAAATTGCACTACGCAACGTTCGGTTAGTAATGGTGTAATGCAATTAACGCCCAGTTCCACTGCCTTTTGTACCGACAAATCCATTCTGTCACCACGCGATATACCCAAGCCCAGCGTCACTAACAACGGCGATTCAACGTTACGATCCAGCCATTTATTAATTTGAATCAGCGCGGTTTTCCGGCTGATTTCGGCAACGGTACACAAATACTCCCCGCCCGCCCCGTCAAATAAAATGATCTCAGCCTCTTTTTTTAAACGCAATACCGTCCTGACATAATGGGCATTCTCATCATCCAACTCGATTCGTTTGCCCGTAGCCAAATGCGCTGGCGTATATAATCTCGAAACCCGCATATCAATCCTTAACCGCACACTGTATGCCATCCCAAGCCACGTCAGCGATTACTAAAAGCTCCTCCTCGTTAATGATGTAAGGAGGCATAAAATAAATGACATTGCCTAACGGGCGTAATAATACGCCTTTAGACAGGGCATATTGATAAACTTTAATCCCCCGGCGTTCTTGCCACGGATACGGCTCGCGCGTTTGTTTGTTTTTGACCAATTCAATCGCCAGTATCATGCCCTTCTGCCGGACTTCAGCGACATGCGGGTGCCCGCTAAAACGCGCCGCCGCTTTCGCCATGATCCCGGCAAGCTGTTTATTGTTCTCGATAACATTGTGTTGCCGGAAAATTTCCAGGGTTGCCAGTCCCGCCCTGCACGCCAACGCGTTGCCCGTATAACTGTGCGAATGCAAAAACGCCGTCAGCTTTTGATAATCGTCATAAAACGCTTGATAGATCTGGTTGCTGGTTAATACTGCCGACAACGGCAAATAGCCACCCGTCAAGCCTTTGGACAAACACATAAAATCCGGGCCGATGGCAGCTTGTTCACAGGCGAATAACGTCCCCGTCCGCCCAAAGCCGACGGCTATTTCATCGGCAATTAAATGCACCTGGTATTTATCGCAAGCCGCACGCAGCAATTTTAAATAAACCGGATCGTACATGCGCATATTGCCTGCACACTGCACTAAAGGCTCAATAATGACAGCGCAAACGCATTCGCTATGTTGTTGCAGCGTTTGCTCCATCAACGCAAAGCGGCGCGTGGAATACTCCGCCCATGATTCTCCTGTCTCGCGGTTGTAACAATCCGGCCCAGGTACGGTAATGACGTCCATTAAGAGCGGCGCGTAAGTTTCCTTATACAACGGCACATTGCCGACGGCCAACGCGCCCAGGGTTTCGCCGTGATAACTGTTTTCCAGTGTTATAAACTGGGTTTTCCGGGTTTGTCCGCGATTGCGCCAATAATGGAAACTCATCTTAAGCGCGACTTCCACCGCCGCCGAACCATTGTCGGCATAGAAACAACGATCAAGCCCTTCGGGAGCGATTTCCACCAGTTTTTCCGCCAATTTGATGGCAGACTCATGGGTGAACCCGGCAAAAATAACATGCTCCAGCGTATCAAGCTGGTCTTTTAGCGCGGCAATAATATGAGGATTGGCATGACCGAACAGATTAACCCACCACGAACTTATGGCATCCAGATACCGATTGCCGTCGTAATCCTCCAGCCATACACCCTGCCCTTTTTTAATGGGAATAATCGGAAAGGTTTCATGATCCTTCATTTGCGTGCAGGGATGCCACAAAACAGAGAGGTCACGGTTGGAAAGGGATTGGTTGGTCATGGATAACATACTAAACTGTTGGCGCAAATTCGCTAGGCCTTTGGAAGCTCTTGCTGCCTGTCATGCGAAGCTGGAGCTTCACCACAGTAATCTCATGCAGGTGAACATCCTTGCAGTAAATTCAAGTTTGCAACATGCTTTACAGTCGATAGTTTCCAAGATTGATGTATGAAATCCAACAATCTTTATCTGCACTTTTATCCTTGCGCTTTGATTTGGAGATTTTCCAGAATTGCCAGGGTAGGCGCGGCTTGATTCATGGTGTAAAAATGCAAACCCGGCGCGCCACCGTCTAACAAACGCTGGCAAAGATCGCTGACCAAATCCAGGCCGAAGGCTAGCACTGCCTCCCGGTCATCGCCAAAACTTTCCAGGCGTTTTCTCATCCAGCGGGGAATGTCCGCGCCGCACATTTCCGAAAACCTGAACAGTTGCGCATATTGGGTGATGGGCATAATGCCGGGAACAATAGGGATGGTTATGCCGTTTTTTTCACAGGTATCTACAAAATAAAAATACGCTTCGGCATTATAAAAATACTGGGTGATCACTGCATCTGCACCCGCTTCAACTTTACGCTTGAAGTTTTTGAAATCTTCAGTGGCATTCGCCGATTGTGGATGAACTTCCGGATAGGCGGCAACGTGGATCTGAAAGTAATCACCGGTTTCCTGGCGAATAAACTCTACCAGTTCATTGGCATAGCGGAATTCACCCGCTGACATCATGCCGGAAGGCAAATCGCCTCTTAAGGCGACAATTTTGGCAATGCCATTATCCTGATAGTCTTTGAGGATCGCACGGATATTAGCTTTGGTTGAGGCAACACAGGATAAATGCGGGGCGGCGGCTATGCCTTTGGCCTGTATATCGATAACCGTATCGAAGGTTTTATCGCGGGTTGATCCGCCGGCGCCAAAGGTAACGGAAAAAAAGTCGGGGTTTAGTTTTGCCAGCTTGCTTTGAACACCTTGCAGGCTTGCTGCACCTTCTTCGGTTTTTGGAGGGTAAAATTCGAAACTGAATAACTGGGGATGTTGAATTTGTGATTGCATTTTGGTCTCACTGACGGGAATCTAAAATGTATCGTTCCCGCGGCAGCGTGGAAATACCGCTATGGACGCTCTGCCTACCTTGGCTGTCATAGAGACGCAAATTGCAGGGACGCAAAATCTTGCGTCTCTACAGGCTCTGCATTCCCATGCCGGGGCGTGGGAACAATGATAACTCAATAACGGTAATGATCGGCTTTGTAAGGTCCTTCAACCGGAACATTGATGTACTTGGCTTGCGCGTCCGTTAAGACCGTCAGATTTACGCCCAATTGATTGAGGTGCGATCTGGCGACTTTTTCATCGAGTTTTTTAGGCAGGATATAAACCTTGTTTTCGTAACTTTCGCTATTTTTCCACAGCTCCATTTGCGCCAGAACCTGGTTGCAAAATGAATTGGACATCACAAAGCTTGGATGTCCGGTTCCGCAGCCTAAGTTTACCAGACGGCCTTCTGCCAGAATAATCAGGCGCTTGCCGTCAGGGAAAATTACATGGTCAACCTGGGGTTTAATATTTTCCCACTCATAGTGCCGCAATGAGGCGATTTCTATTTCTGCGTCAAAGTGGCCGATATTGCATACTATCGCCTGATCACGCATGGCCAGCATGTGTTCATGGGTGATAATGCTAAAGTTGCCGGTCGCCGTTACAAAAATATTGGCGATAGGCGCGGCTTCTTCCATAGTAACTACGCGAAAACCTTCCATAGCCGCTTGCAACGCGCAAATAGGGTCGATTTCAGTAATCAAGACAGTTGCGCCCAGACCGCGCAGGGATTGAGCGCAGCCCTTACCAACATCACCATAACCGCAGACTACAGCGATTTTGCCTGCGATCATGACATCAGTTGCGCGTTTGATGCCATCAACCAATGATTCGCGGCAACCGTACAGGTTATCGAATTTTGATTTGGTCACCGAATCGTTGACATTGAACGCGGGCACTTTTAATGTGCCTTTGGCTACCCGTTCATATAATCGCAGTACACCCGTCGTGGTTTCTTCTGACAAACCTTTAACACCTGCCATTAATTCAGGATATTTATCGTGCATCATGTTGGTTAAATCACCACCATCATCCAGGATCATGTTGGGTCTCCAACCATCTGGGCCTTCTATGGTCTGGGCGATGCACCATTCAGCTTCTTCTTCTGTTTCGCCTTTCCAGGCAAAAACCGGGATACCTGCCGCTGCCATTGCGGACGCTGCATGATCCTGGGTAGAAAAAATATTGCACGATGACCAGCGGACTTCCGCTCCTAAAGCCGTCAGTGTTTCAATCAATACTGCTGTTTGTATGGTCATGTGCAGACAACCGGCAATCCGGGCACCTATTAATGGTTGTTCCGCACCGAATTCTTTACGTAATGCCATCAAACCCGGCATTTCTGTTTCAGCAATATTGATTTCTTTCCGGCCCCATGCTGCTAAAGAAATATCGGCAATTTTATAATCTTGTCGGCTCATTAATGTATCCTGTTTAGCTTGCTATTAAAGACCAGCCGCATCTTTTAATGCGTCAACTTTATCGGTTTTTTCCCAACTGAATGCGTCTTCTGTACGGCCAAAATGCCCATAGGCCGCTGTGGCTTGATAGATGGGCCTTAATAAATCCAGCATTTTAATCAAGCCTTTCGGTCTCAGGTCAAAATTATCCCGGATAATCTGTACCAACCGGTCTTCGCCAAGTTTACTGGTACCGAAAGTTTCAACAGTAATAGAGGTTGGCTCCGCAACCCCAATCGCGTAAGAAACCTGGATTTCACAGCGCTCGGCCAAACCCGCTGCAACAATGTTTTTTGCTACATAACGCGCCATATAGGCTGCTGACCTGTCAACTTTTGAAGGGTCTTTGCCCGAAAAAGCGCCGCCGCCGTGTCTTGCCATACCGCCGTAGGTATCAACAATAATTTTACGTCCCGTTAAACCGCAATCGCCTACCGGTCCGCCGATGACAAACTGCCCCGTTGGATTAATAAAATATTTGGTATCTTTGTGCAGCCATTCTTTAGGCAGAACATGCAGAATAATTTCGTCCATCACCGCTTCGTGAAGTGACTTGTTATTAATTTCAGGCGAATGCTGGGTAGATAAAACCACTGCATCAATTGCAACGGGCTTGTTATTTTCGTACCTGAAAGTAACCTGACTCTTTGCATCAGGACGCAGCCATGGCAGGGTTTTATTTTTGCGGACTTCCGCCTGACGCTTGACCAGCAAATGGGCGTAGGTAATCGGAGCGGGCATTAAAACATCGGTTTCATTACTGGCGTAACCAAACATTAAGCCCTGGTCACCTGCACCCTGTTCATGATTTTCAGCTTCATCAACACCCATCGCAATGTCTGCGGATTGCTTGCCAATGGCATTTAATACAGCGCAACTTTGACCGTCAAAGCCTATGTCGCCATGATCGTAGCCGATGTCGCAAACTACTTTTCTGACCAGAGCTTCAAGATCAACCCATGCATTGGTGGTAATTTCTCCTGCCAGAACAACCATGCCGGTTTTTACCAGTGTTTCGCAAGCAACCCGTGACCGGGGATCTTGCTCTAACAATGCATCAAGAACTGCATCGGAAATTTGATCCGCAACTTTGTCGGGATGCCCTTCTGAAACAGATTCTGATGTAAAACTAAAATTATTGCTCACGATACCACCTTCATAAATGATTAAACCCAAATAGTCAAACGGCTGCACAGGCAGCCATTTATATTTTTGGTGGGCCCTGTAGGACTTGAACCTACGACCTGCCGATTATGAGTCGGACGCTCTAACCAACTGAGCTAAGGGCCCTTATTTGTTACTTACTCACCGTCAAGAAAACATCTTAATTGCTCTGACCGCGAGGGATGCCTTAGCTTTCTTAGCGCTTTTGCTTCAATTTGACGGATTCGTTCACGTGTCACATCAAACTGTTTACCCACTTCTTCCAGTGTATGGTCAGTATTCATATTGATACCAAAACGCATACGCAGAACCTTTGCTTCCCTTGCCGTTAGACCCGCCAACACATTTTGTGTTGACTCACGCAAACCGGCAATGGTCGCCGCTTCAACCGGCGATAACACTTTAGCGTCTTCTATGAAATCACCCAAATGGGAATCTTCATCGTCGCCAATTGGCGTTTCCATTGAAATCGGTTCTTTGGCAATTTTTAGCACTTTACGAACTTTATCTTCCGGCATTTCCATACGCTCAGCCAGTTCTTCAGGTGTTGCTTCCCGCCCCATTTCCTGTAAAATCTGCCTGGAAATCCGGTTCAATTTGTTGATCGTTTCGATCATATGCACTGGAATACGAATGGTTCGTGCCTGATCCGCAATGGATCGGGTAATAGCCTGCCTGATCCACCACGTTGCATAAGTGGAAAACTTATAGCCACGACGGTATTCGAATTTATCCACCGCTTTCATCAAGCCAATATTGCCTTCCTGAATCAAATCCAGGAACTGCAAGCCGCGATTGGTGTATTTTTTGGCAATCGAAATGACCAGCCGTAAATTAGCCTCGATCATTTCTTTTTTCGCACGCCTGGCCTTGGCTTCACCAATTGACATGCGACGGTTAATGTCCTTTAACCCGCTGATAGTCAAACCATACTGTGTCTCGATTTCAGCTAATATTTTTTGCGCTTTTCTAAGTTCTTTTTCACGGGCACTCAAAGCATCCGAGTAACTATGCCTGCCATTAAGATGCTGTTCCAACCACTCTGAACTGGATTCGTTTTCAGTAAAGGATGCAATAAAGTCCTTACGGGACATGTTCGCGTCTTTAACAAACACATCCAGAATCAGCTTTTCCTGCTCACGAACAATTGCGATACCGTTGGGAATAATAGCCGTTAATTTTTTTAAATATTGTGGCGTCCATTTGAATTCCATAAACAAATCAGCCAATATTTCAAAGGCTTTCTCTGTTTTTTCCCCGGTATAACCATGCTTTTTGATCGCTGCTGAAGCAGCTTTCAATTGCTTCCTGAGCTCTTCTACTTTTTCCTGAACTTCTTCGTAATTAAGCCCCTTCACCTCTTCTTCAGCACCGGCAGCGACTTCTTCGACAACGTCATTGGCAGGTAAAACGGGAATCAAATCATCTGCTTCGCTAAAATCAGCAAAACCCGAAATTAAATCAGTCAGGCGGATAGCTCCCTCTTCACCAGAAATGGCGTCAAATGACTGTATAAAATCATCAACAACGACACTGGATCGGGCAATGGCCTTAACGAGCTGCTGCTGCCCTTCTTCAATGCGCTTGGCAATTTTCAATTCGTCGGCACGCGTTAATAATTCCACAGAGCCCATTTCGCGCATATACATGCGCACTGGATCCGTGGTTCTGCCAAACTCACTATCAACAGAGGCTAACGCGGCAACTTCTTCGGCATCTTCGTCATCTGTCGTAACTGCTGCTGAATCGGTAATAAGCGAATCTTCATCGGGCGCACTTTCATAGACCTGAATGCCCATCTCATTGATCATGCCAATGATGTCTTCAATTTGTTCAGGATCAACAATATCACTGGGCAAGTGATCATTAACCTCGGCATAAGTCAGGTAACCCTGCATCTTGCCTTTGGCTATCAATTGTTTAAGCTGGGACTGTTGCTGTTCTTGATTCATCATTTACTCACTGAAAACTCTGCTGAGTACAATCGTACTTAACAGGGGATTATACGTTAAGTTTACAGGTAAGATCCAATTATTTATTCGCCAGCATTTTAACCAACATTTCTTGCTCTTGAATATTCAAACCATAGCTATCCGCCTTGGCCTGCAATTTGGCGATAGCCGCTTCCCTCCCTTGTTTGAGCATGCCATCCAGGGCGTCACAAAACTCTGTTTCTGTCCCATCATCTGGAATCATAAAGTCAAATGAAGCCAATTTTTTAACAATTACTTCATCAGCGTGGTCTCGATAAGCCTCTAACAACATTCCATAATTTGTCGGTTTTTTATCAGCAATCATGTTCAGGATGTTTTTAAATCTTTCGACGCCCTCAAACTCCAATTGATCCCAATCAATCTCTTTTTGTTCAACTATCTCAATAAATTTGGGATTCTGAAGCAACAAGGCAATTACAAAACTTGGTATTGATAGTCGGCCAGTTTGAAGTTGATGCTTCTTTACCTGTTTTTTTTGAGCCAGTATAGCCTCATTATCCAAAATGTATTGCTTAGCCAAGCCGGATAGTTTTTCAAACATCATTTCCCGAAATGCGCCGATTGGTAATTGCTTTAAATGCGTCACAACCTCATCTCTCAACTTGGAACGACCCTCCATCTCAGACAATTTCAAGTCTTTAGAAAAATGTTCAAAAAAAAAGTCTGATAAAACTTGAGCTGATTGTACTCGCTCGGTAAATTTATCAAGCCCCTCTTCCCGCACCAATGAGTCTGGATCATGATTTTGCGGCAATAACATGATGCGGATTTGCCGACCACCTTTTAAGGATGGAAAAACCGATGCTATCGCTCTCCAGGCCGCCTCACGACCCGCCCTGTCTCCATCAAAGCAAAACACCAGCTCTGACGAAAACCGGAACAGCAAGTCAAGATGGGCTTGCGAAGTCGCCGTCCCCAACGTAGCTACGGCATAATAAATGCCAAATTGGGCCAAGGCGATAACATCCATATAACCCTCAACTATCAAAATCCTCTGGGGCTTTGGATTTTTTTCCAGCAGCTCGAACAGGCCATAGACTTCCTTGCCTTTGTGAAATAATGACGTTTCTGGAGAATTCAAGTATTTTGGCAACGAATCGTCAAGCACTCGCCCGCCAAAACCTATAATTCGGGCCCGCTTATCCCGAATGGGAAACATGATCCTGCCGCGAAAGCGGTCATAGGCCTGCCCATGCTCTTTACTAACCAACAACCCGGCTTCGGTTAATAACTTCTGATTAAACCGGCCTGCCAAAGCCTTCCAGTCATCAGGCGCATAGCCCAGCATGAAATTAGCTGCGCAGTCGCCGCTAACGCCTCTGTTTTTCAAATACTCGACGGCTTTTTTTCCTTCGTCGCTAGTCCGCAACTGCTGCGCATAAAAAGCCGCGACCTGTTCCATGACTAAATACAGGCTGCTTAAATCTTCTTTTTTTGACCCTGCATCATGACTAACCGGCTCTCTCGGCACATCAACGCCAGCAAAGGTAGCCAAATCTTCAACGGCTTCAACAAAATCAAGATGACTGAAATCCATCAGAAAACTGATGGCATTGCCGCTAGCCCCGCACCCAAAGCAATGAAAAAACTGCTTGCTACGGTTTACAGAGAAACTAGGGGTTTTTTCAGTATGGAAGGGACAGCGGGCGACATAATTTGTACCCGTTTTTTTTAGAGGGACGTGCGAATCGATTAAATCGACTATATCAACCCGCACCAAAAGCTCATCTATAAACTCGCGAGGAATTCTACCGGACATATTTCACCCGGACAAAAGCAAATTATCCAGCTAATGCAGCCTTAATTTTGGCGCTGACAACGGACATATCGGCACGGCCTTGCATTTTTGCTTTCAGCAAGCCCATAACCTTACCCATATCTTTTACAGACTCAGCACCCGATTCAACCACCGCATCGCTTACCATCGCGTCAATTTCTGCTTCGCCCAGCGCTTGAGGCAGAAAATCCTGAATCACAAGCACTTCAGCTTCTTCGATAGCCACCAAATCATGCCGGCCGGCATCGGCAAACTGCCTGATAGATTCACGGCGTTGCTTGAGCATCTTATCGAGAACCAGAATAACCCGATCATTATCGAGCTGAATCCGCTCATCAACCTCAACCTGCTTAATAGCAGCCAAAATCAAACGAATCACCCCCAGCCTTGCTTTATTGCCTCCTTTCATGGAGCTCTTCATATCTTCCTTGATACGGTCTGTCAACAAATCCATCACATTAAACCCGTGTTAGAGCACTGGACGTCCGCGACGCAAGTTTTTCAACGCATAACGCTCACGAGCCAACTTCTTCAAGTGGCGTTTAACGGCAGCCGCGCCTTTACGCTTACGCTCGGCGGTTGGTTTTTCATAAAACTCACGGCGACGCACTTCTGCCAATACGCCCGCTTTCTCGCAAGCACGTTTGAAACGGCGGATTGCAATATCAAAGGGTTCGTTTTCTTTAATTTTTACTGACGGCATTATAGGATTCCAATTATGGTAATATTGTTTGCGAGGACATTTTCTATCCACTGAATAAACAGAACCCGTAATTATACATTCACTTTTATAATTTTCAAAAAATCAATGTACGTTTTAGGCATAGAAACCTCCTGCGATGAAACCGGCGTCGCTATTTATCATTCCGAACGAGGCCTGATAAATCATTTATTGCACAGCCAGGTCGAAATGCACAGCGAATATGGCGGCGTAGTTCCTGAACTGGCATCACGCGACCACATCCGCAAATTAGTGCCTTTAATCAAGCAATCGCTGCAAGAAAGCCAACTAAACGGCGCTGACATTAAGGGCATTGCCTACACGGCCGGCCCTGGACTGATGGGAGCCTTGTTAGTCGGCGCAGCAACAGCCAGAAGCCTGGCGTGGGCGTGGCAAATTCCAGCCATTGCCGTGCATCACATGGAAGGGCACTTGCTTGCGCCCATGCTGGAAGGAAATCCGCCCGAATTCCCTTTCGTCGCTTTATTGATTTCCGGTGGACATACTCTGCTGGTTAAAGTTGAAGGGATCGGCCTCTACCGGTTATTAGGTGAATCACTTGATGATGCAGCGGGCGAGGCTTTTGATAAAACGGCGAAAATGCTGGGGCTCGGTTACCCGGGAGGCCCCAAGCTAGCTGCGCTTGCTGAACACGGCGAACCCCGGATTAAATTTCCTCGCCCTATGACTGACCGGCCCGGACTGGACTTTAGTTTTAGTGGCTTAAAAACCTTCGCGCTAAATACCATCAACGCCTTGGAGCTTAACCCGAACAAAACCGCGCAAGACAGGGCAAATATTGCCGCAGCCTTCCAACAAGCTGTTGCCGAGACCCTTAGCATTAAATGCAAACGCGCCTTGCAACAAACCGGCCTGAAAAGACTGGTGGTTGCCGGCGGCGTAAGCGCCAACAAACAAATTCGCTCATCCTTAACTGAAATGACGGCTAAAGAACATGCACAACTCTATTTCCCAAGACTGGAATTTTGTACCGATAACGGCGCCATGATTGCTTACGCTGGATGCCAGCGCTTAATGGCCGGACAACAACAAGGCCTGGAGATTTTTGCCCGTCCGCGCTGGCCGATAAGTGAACTGTATTAAATACTTAATTCATTATAATATTCAAGACTCTTCACCATTCAGCAAGCGCTGAATATTAGTTTTATGCCGCCAGAGCAAAAACGCCATCATAATTGTTGAAGCGCCGGCAATCGACAAATCACCAACAATAAACCAGGCATAAACCGGTGATAAAACAGAGGCGCACAAGGCGGATAGCGAGGATATTTTTGCCATCTTGTATATCAGAAGCCAAGTACCTATAAAAGCAAAACCAAGCAACCAGGAAAACCCCAGCAAAACACCAATCGATGTCGCAACTCCCTTGCCCCCTTTGAATTTAAAAAACACCGGATAAAGATGCCCCATAAATGCAGACAGACCGATAACTGCCAATAAATCAACAGGCACTCCAAATATATTGGCAGCATAAACGGGAATAAAGCCCTTAAGCAGATCCCCCAACAAAGTGATAGACGCCGCTTTTTTACCGCCAAAACGCATGACATTAGTTGCGCCCGGATTCCCGGAACCCTGCTCGCGGGGATCGGGCAAGCCCATCAATCGGCAAATAATAATCGCACTGGAAATCGAACCTATCAAATAGGCAACCGGAACAAACAACCATTCAATCATGTAACCCTTTCCTCACGGAGAACTTGTAAGCCAGGCGTATTTCCCTGATACTTACTTCTTTTTAAACTGCACATCATAACCGGAAATAACCATGGACATCGTTTTTTTAGGCGGACTTGAAATTGAAACAATCATTGGTATTTATGATTGGGAACGGGAAACCAAGCAAACGGTTGTGCTTGATATAGAGATGGCTTTTGACATACAAAAAGCCGCCGAGACTGATGACATTCAATACGCTCTTGATTACAAAATCGTTTCCAAACGCATTATCTCTTTTGTAGAAACCAGCCAATTTCTTCTCGTAGAAAGATTGATCTCTGAAATTGCCAGCATTATCCGTATTGAATTTAATGTGCCTTGGGTAAAAATAACCCTGAATAAAAAAGGCGCCATCCGAGGTGCCAGTGATGTCGGCATCATTATTGAGCGGGGCGAAAGATAAGTCATGCCAAAAGGTTACATTAGCATAGGCAGCAACATAGACAAGGATAAAAACATACTTGCAAGCCTGCAAACACTCGAACATCACTTTGGCGAACTGACTACCTCAAGTATTTATGAATCAGAGCCTGTCGGTTTTACAGGTGATACCTTTTACAATCTGGTTGTTGGCTTTAACTCTGAGTTAAGCGTTAAAGAAGTCGCCAAACAGCTACGACAAATTGAGCTGGACAATGGCCGCACCCGCAACTGCCAAAAATTTTCTCCCCGCACCCTTGATCTGGATCTCTTATTATATGATGACCTGGTCATCAACGACGGACGCTTACAGATACCCCGTGATGAAATTGAACGCTACGCCTTCGTCCTGGAACCTTTAGCCGAAATTGCCCCAAATTTAAAACACCCGATTAGCCATATCAGCTACGCTGATCTATGGGAAAAATTCGACAAAACCAATCTCAAACAAAAGCGTGTCACGCCTGTCTGGGCCCGCTAACTAAAATTTAGACGCAATGCCGCGCCTGTTACTTAATAAAATAAGGTGCGCCCGCCATCAACCGTCAATATTTGTCCAGTCATGTAATCAGCATCCTTGATCAAAAACCAGACTGCCTTGGCAACATCATCGGGCTCGCCACTCCGCCTCAAAGCCACCCGCTGCAAAATTTCTTGTCTTTTCTGTTCAGACAACTCATTCACCGGCCAAAGAATTGCCCCCGGCGCCACCCCATTCACACGGACAGACGGCGCAAACTCCTTGGCAAGAATTTTGGTCATGGCAACCAATCCGGCTTTAGCAATACTGTACACCGGATAACCGAGCAGGCCGCGTTCGGCATGAATATCGGCGATATTAACAATACAGCCCCTGCTCTTGACTAACGTTTCCTTTAATAATTTTGCCAAAAAAAAGGGCGCTTTTAAATTAGTGCCCATTAGCTCATCCCACTGCTGCTCAGTGACTTCAGCCACTGCCGTTGGATAAAAAGATGAAGCATTATTCACAAGCACATCTATTTTGCCCCATGCCATACAGGCTTCAATTACAAGCGACTCCAACCCCTCCCTATTGAGTAAATTGGCCTGCATCATATAGGCAGAATCAGGGCGTATTTGATTTAACTCATAACAAAGTTGCAAAGCGGCTTCTTTTGACGACCAATAATGCAAAAACACATTGCAGCCTTCGTTATGCAGCAATCGGGCACAAGCGGCGCCTATACGTTTAGCAGCTCCGGTAATCAACACGTTCTTTTGCATAATACTTCTCATCCTGGTGCCAAGAATTCACAGCAATTAGATCCAATTCTACAACACTGTGTTCTGACGCATTAATAAAAAACCTGATTTAAGCTTCATGATATCATTGATATTAAAACAGAAAAATCTGCAAGATGATTCATAAACAATCGTGAACTCGCTTATAATGATGCTCACTTTTCTTTCAGCATGTATGATGATGACTTACTGGTTGAAAAAATGTTAAACAACCATAGGTGTTGCTGATAATTTAATCGGTCTAAACAATGGAGAAACAAATGAACGAACTTGCTAAAAAGTTTTTGAATTATTTCCTGATAGGCGTCTTTTCAATCATTCCTATCGTTATAGTTGTGCAAATTATTCTTTTTGTAAAAGAAATGGTTTCCGAATTATTTCACTTCGTTTACGGTTTTTCAGACAACTATCTCTATACGGCTCTGGTTTTCGCGGTCAGCTTTATCATATTGGTTTCGATAGGCAGCACCATCGTCAAAAAGGGCCGCTCCTGGGTTATTAGTATATTTGATTATATTATCGATAGAATTCCTTTTCTGAACACTATTTACCGTGTTCTCAAAAAAGTTATCAACATGTTTTCATCGCATGAGCAGACAATGGCGAAAGAAGTCGTTTATATCGAATACCCAAAAGAGGGTGTTTGGGTACCTGCCTATGTAACGAATAAACACGGCAATAAATATATCCTGTTTGTCCCCACATCACCCAACCCGACCTCCGGTTTTACTGTGATTGTTGATAAATCAAAATTGATAAAATCAGATATGAATATTGAAGAAGCCACCAGCTTTATTGTCAGTGTCGGCGTTGATTACGACAAAGCTTCAGAAGCGAATAACTTACCCTGACAAAGACAACGCAAGTAGCATTGATCAATTAATTAGTGAAGGAGGGGCGAATGAACTTAATCATTAAATTAACAGCCGTATTGCTGGTTATTTTAACCACCGGATGCGGCGAACAAGATGATCAAGCCAAAAGCTCTGATCCCGTTGTGCTAAAAACCCAACTGGAATCCTTGAACAAAGCCAAAAAAGTCGAAGGAATTCTTCAGGATGCCGCTGAGCAACAGCGTAAAACAATAGATGATAGCACTGCTAGCGAAAAGCAATAACGCCTTGAAATGCCACTTTCACCCATTCAGAAAAGGATTTCCCCCACCGCAATAAAGCCAGCTTTTACCAGCAGCGAAGAAATACAACTTCGAGTCTTCGTGAGGCTATGGCCGGTCATGCCTGGGGTTCTATCAATCAACTTCACCCTTCCTGATGATAAGCGACAATGCGCTCAACTTCGCTTTTTGACCCCAAAACCAAGGGCACTCGCTGGTGAATGCCGACTGGCTTAATATCAAGTATCCGCTCACGTCCCGTAGAACAGGCCCCGCCTGCCTGCTCAATAATAAACGCCATCGGATTAGCTTCATACAAAATACGCAATTTGCCGGGTTTTGCTGGATCGCGTAAATCAAGTGGATATAAAAATACGCCGCCACGCGTCAGGATTCGATAAACCTCGGCAACCAACGAAGCGATCCAGCGCATATTAAAGTTTTTTCCGCGCGGGCCTTCTGTCCCTTGCAAACATTCATCTATATAGCGCTGCACAGGCGGTTCCCAGAAACGCTGGTTTGACATATTAATGGCAAATTCGCTGGTTTCTTCAGGGATTCTCATATTGGGATGAGTCAAAATAAATTCCCCAATATCCTGATCAAGCGTGAAACCATTAACACCATGCCCCGTTGTCAAAACCATCATGGTCGACGGGCCATAAAGCACAAAACCCGCACACACCTGCTCAGTACCTTTACGCAAAAAATCTTCAGCGGCAGGATCGACGCCTTCACGGCAACGAAGAATTGAAAAAATAGTGCCCACCGCAAGATTTACATCAATGTTTGACGATCCATCCAAAGGATCAAATAACGCCAGATATTTACCCTTGGGATACTGCGCTGGAATGGCGATAATGTCGTCAACTTCTTCTGACGCCATCCCCGCCAGATGCCCTGTCCAGTTCAGCGCATTGACCATAATGTCGTTACTAATGATGTCCAGTTTTTTCTGCACTTCACCCTGCACATTCTCAGATTCAGCGCTGCCCAACACACCCACAAGATTACCCCGGTTAACCAGGTGCGATATTTCTTTGCATGCAGTCACAATGTTGTTAAGCAACATAGTGAACGTTCCAGACGCATCGGGCAAGCCGCGCTGCTGCTCGATAATGAACTGGGTCAAGGACACTTTATTGGCCATTCTTCATATCTCCGTTGGAGTGTTGTTTTTAAAATTCACTAACCGCACAGGCAAATGTTGTGTGCTTGAGGCATTTTGATAGGTAACTGGAGTGGGCTTATTCAGGCAGGAATGTCCATTAGCATCCTGCTAACCGTTCTTAAACAGCACATTATAAATCTTAAAAGTCAGTATCGATGCAGCTAATACCAAAGTGATTGCGTTGGCGGCAATGATGGCTTCATCCGAGATATAAACGCCGTAGATAAGCCAAAAGAACACCCCCAGTGTAAACAGACTATACATACTCAGCGAAAGGGATTCTGTATCTTTGGTTTTTATCGTTAAAATGGCTTGGGGTAAAAATGAGGCTGTCGTTAATGTAGCGGCTATATAGCCAATCATTTCTGGTGAGATTATCATAGATCCTGTTTGGGCTTTTTTGATATAAACAGCGTCATAGGTGCAACGGGATGATTTTCAAGGTTCAGTCTATTAGCTCAATGTAGACATGTCAACACATAGGCAGTTGAAATAACCTGCACACCGGTGAAATGCAGCGTCTTCAAACATAGCAGAAAATGCCCGAAACTATCCCGCTTCTTTGAAAAAAAGAAGTGAAATGAGGCGCTAATGCCGGTTGATCTCAAATCCGTAACGCCCTAAAAGCCCGCAACATCCTCACAAAGACAGCAATCCCACAGATTTCGCCGCTTCTAACCTCACCTGCCAAGCCTTAATCGTTACTGCAAACGCCATTGTTTGAGTTAGGTTTTTTGCGTGCCTGATTAAGTTAGAAAAATAGAGGACTACCCCTAATCTACTATGTATTCTAGTGGATATGCACTTCCCGTGACTTTACCGTATCGCTTCTACGCAAAGTATAGCTATCTGCTTCGCCCTCTTTCCTCTGTGTTCCATCACTGTTAAGCAGAATGAGCGTTCCTTCATCTTTTATAAGATATTGCCGTATGTTTGACCCTTTATTCGGCGTTAAAACAACAGTGTTATTTTCATCATTCCAACTGTATTTTCCCTTTTCATACACCTCTTTTGAAGATTCCTTTGCAGGCTGAGTTACCAACAGATAATTGTTCTTATGTTTTAAAGACAGCGTTGATTTAATCCCGTTACAATCATTGCAAGGGAGAAAGCCATAAAAAACGCCGTGAAAATCCAGACTTTTGTCGATAGGATTCAGATGGGCTGCGTGATCTATTTCTTGCTGATGATTCTTTGCAAGTGCTCTGGCATAGTTTTCTTGCGCGGTCAGGTCTGTTGCTGCCATGGTAGCGTTTGCAGAAAACAGAATGCTGAAAAAAATCAAGCTGAGATTTTGTTTTAACTGTTTTTTTAATGCTTGCATTTAAGTACCTCTTTTGATGATTCGGGTTTGTTTGGGAAGCCGTTTAAATAAGTTTACCCTGAAAACGCTTCTTTTAATACCGCCCGAAAAAGCAGGTAATTGATGCAGCATGCGCAAGTTTTTCGTCACCTGAGTGGATAAAGGGGAATATAATGCAGCGTCTTCTACCAAGAACGTAAACCGAAGCCACACACAAAACCATCATCAGGTAGAGACGCAAAATAGTGGGACTCTACTTTGTGGCGGATTGCCCATAGGCGAATCCACGCGGCGCGGCTCTCCAAAAACCGCAGTACCCACGCATGATTATAAAAACGTCCACTGATCAAACCAGGCGGCTTGGCCTTTATAGCGCTGATTCTTATCCATAAGATTCCAGACCACGGCATTTTTTATAAGAAACCGTTTACCCGTGCTTGATATACGGACGCCCTCATAGTGATCGATATAGCCTTTTTCAGTCACTTCAGCCAGAAGCCGCTCTCGTTCAGCCTGATTTACCGGCTCTGCAGACAACCGGGAAGGCAGGCATGTAAAGCCTTCCCAACTTAATGCAAACAGCTCCAGCGCTTTCAGGTTGGCGTAATTAAAAACCGGGTCGCTCGCTGTATCATGGGAAACAACCGCAAAAGGCGCATGGAACAATTGTCTGGCAAACTGTTCATCGGATTGAATATCCGGCATTAATTCTTTTAACACTAATTGGCGATAGCTATTTCTAATAACTCGAACATGCTCAATAAGAAAGCTGTTTTTTTCAGACGGAAAATCCATAAAAAACCATGAAAAATGTGAAAAAATGGGGGTGGAAAAAGTTAATCAACCATACAAAAATGAACTGAGACCGGACAAGGATCAGACGAACTGGAAGTAGAAACAAGAATTTTCAGCCGGAAACATAACATCCAGGAACGATCACAAAATAACTTAGGCAACTTCTGAAATTGTATAATATTTACCCATTTTATTGGCTGGAAAAAGCACCGAAAGTGTAGAATACAAAAGTTGCTTTTCGATTTAGCAAATCGTTCGTCAGCGAATTTTTCCATTTCCAAAGCCAAATCATAAAATCAGAGAGTATCAGCATGTCGCTTGGAGAAGTACAGCGTTTTTATCAAAAAATTCGGCATGATTCCGATTTTTTTCAACTATTTACTAAAACTTTACAAGCGGTTCCAGATAAATATAGAGACAAAATCATCGAAAATTTTGCCAAAGAACAGGGATTTGATTTTTCTATTGAAGAATTCAAGAATTTTACAGGCGCGTTTGAAAATTCAGATTCAAAAAATAACTCGCCTGAAGCTAAGCTTTCAGTTAACAAACTCGAAAGGTTTTTTATTTGGCTATCCGGTGTCAGTCCAAAAATCCTGGCGACTTGCCCGGAATCCGAACAAAAGAAACATGCGGCACTCGGCGGAACTGTTTTAATTCCTGCCTTATTGGCGATAGTTACCTCTTCGTTTTTACTCCATACCTTAAACTTTAGTGTCTATGTGATAGTCCCTGTAGCCCTGCTTTGGTCATGCTTGATTCTCTTGATGGATAGAGCATTACTGGCAACTTATAGAAAGGGTTTTACTTTTTTGGGAAAGCTCGGGCAATTTTCCTTAAGATTTGGAATTGCTTTGCTTATTGCCGTAACCGTCGCTCATCCGGTCGTCCTGCTTTTATTTAGTGAACGCATTGACGCTGCCTACAACGAAGGCCGCATTAAAACTGAACGCGATAATCTTTCGCAGCAGTGCGATCTGAAAAATCCCCAAAGCGAACTTCGCTTATTAGACGAAAAGATAGCCTTGCTTCGCAGCGAATTAAAAAACAGCACTCAACTTTTTGAACCACCTGTTTGTAACGATAACACACCGCCTTCAAACCTGGCAGAGACACCGGCTATTGAGAAGTTAAACCAAGAGTTGGCCGTCTTAAAAGCCAAACAAAACCAAGCAGACCAAGACACCAACTTATTTATTGCAAACGCCGAGAAAGAAAAACAAGGTTCGGCTGGTCCCGGTTTTACCGGGGTTAGAGGCTGTAAAAAAGGGACGCAATGCAAAAAATGGTTGAGTCAGGCAAGTGACCGGAAGGATGACAGTATCCGGCTAGGCAAGGAAATTGTCGCATTAGAGGGGCAAATCAGTCAGCTTAACGAAAAAATTGCCAACCAATTGATCGAAGTCAAGCAAGCCTCAAAAAAACAATGCGAGAAAGAACGCGATGAACTGAAAACAACCCGCGTAAGACAGCGTGATCTCGATCAAAAAAGTATCGAGTCGTTAAGCGATCAACAAAATCTCATGAGCCATCGCTGTGCAGAAAAAGAGGCGTTCATTTCCCGTTTAAAACCCGACGTGTTGACCCAAACAGAAATACTTGATCAACTAATTTTTCCAAACCATACTGTTTCGTGGCACAACCTGCTGATTTTTTTAATTTTTATGTTGTTATTTCTGGCTATTGATATGCTGGCAGTCGTATTAAAGATGGCTCGGGTTGGCATCTATGAAGCGAAAGTCGATATGGCGGAAACCCAAAACAAATTACTTGAGTTCATCAACCAGCGTCACCAAACCGTGACGCAATTTTCTGAACTTACGAGTAATGAACAAACCCTTATCGAGGATTTAAGCGTCAACGTGCTTAAACAAGATTTAGATGAAAACCTAAAGAATCTGATTCGATTGTTCGCCCAAACAGACCGGCAGAGGATTGAAAGCTTTTTCAAAGATTAAATCTATGTTTCGTAAGTTAGCGGGGCGTTCTCCTTTATAAAGCGCATCCACATCCAGCTTATGTGGCGTCACTAAACCAACACTTATCCGGATTTGGGTTTTCCCGGCATTTTCTACCATTGAAACACGCAAGAAAGCTTTAATACAGTCAGGTGCCCAGTCTGACATTCAGCTTAACTGTGCGTTCGCTGGGTCCGCAATATTCAACGGTTATGGCTGGATGGGTGTAATGAGGAATAAAAAGGCATTAAATTTAGCAGCAATCAAACATTTTTCTCGACTTCGATAATGGCTCTGTTCAAAACGCCCAGGTTTCCCTCTTCCACAATTTGCATCCCCATCACATAAAAAATCGGCATCCACAGAGGATTGATCAACAACCCTCCCAACGCACTTTTTCCTGTTCGTTTCAGATTCTTACAAGGATTAAAAGAGTCGGTCAGGCTCGGCATCGGATATTGTGCAAAAACAGCAGCGACAACACGCAGCTTGGCTACTTCATCGGCTTCAAGAAACGCCATTGAGGTCGAGAGTTTTAGCTCCATGTAATGATAATTCTTCCGTGCATATCCTGAAGAAACAGCAAAAATAAAGGCCACCAAAGGCAGCAGAACCGTCGGCGGCAACACCGGTGCAAAGGTAGACGATAACATAACCAAACCCAGACCCAACATCAAGGCATCTTCGCCCCGCTCTACATCGCGGTCTATGCCCTTGATTATTGCGGACACGGCATTATCGGAGGGGGCTGCTAAATAACTGTGGACGTGTGTCATGATAGTCACCTGAGTTATAAAATCTCTTTATATCATCACGCAAAAAAATGTCAAATCCGCCTGTTAACCCCACGCTCTCAAAGTATTTTCCAATAAATGTCAGGGTCTGAAATTAATCAATCAAGAATAAGTTCTGGTAATTCCTAATTTTTATAGTATCGGGTTTATGGGGGATGGCTGCACAATAAAACGATAGTTTGATTTCTCGCGTGTATTTCGAGCGTCCTTCGTGTCTTCGTGGTGTAAAGTATCGGGAACTAAACAATCCGTTCCCCCCGAGCCAGCTTGGGCAAATTACCTTCCAAACCCATCGCATTCCGCATGACTTTATTCTTAATGGGCAAAATCCGTTCAGCCAATCCCAGACCCAGATTGCGTAACAATTTTACGGGTAACACGTCATTACTAAATGCCTGGTAAAAAATATCCATGACCGTCATCATCTTGAGGTTTTCATTGCGCCGCAATTTTTCATAGCGTTTTAAAACCGTTACATCCCCAATTTCAAGCCCTTTTTTTGCCGCATCAATCAACACTTCGCCCAGTGCGGCTGCATCCAGTAAGCCAATATTGACGCCCTGCCCTGCCAAGGGATTAATCATGTGCGCGGCATCGCCAACCAAAACCACGCCGGGTTTAACATACTCCTGAGCATGTTGCCGTTTCAGAGGAAAGCTTGCCACGCCCAGTACGCTGTTTACTTCACCTAAACAGTCGGGGAATGCGGCAATCAGTTCATCTTTTAAGACTTCAAATGATAAGGATTTTAACCGATTAACCTCATCAGGGGAGTTATACCAGACGATGGAGCCATAATTTCCCGTTAACGGCAAAAACGCTTGCGGGCCGCTGGGTAAAAAACGTTGCCAGGTTATGTCCTGCTGTCCGTAAGCAGTTTCAATATAAATCACCAGGGCATGTTGCTTATAATCCCAACTGGTCACACCCAAACCCACTGTTTGCCTGACTCTGGACTGACCGCCATCGGCTGCAACCAGCACTTTTGCAGACAAAAGCCGATCGTTTTCCAACTCCACTTCGCCGGGTTTTCCGACGGAATAATTGATTTTTTTAATACTGACCGGACTGATCAGCTCGACATTATCAAATTCCTGCAGGCGATCCAATAACGCCAATTGAGTTACCCGGTTTTCCACTATGTAACCTAGCTCAGGATAGTCAATAGCATCACTGCAAAATTCAGTATCGCCCGCGGCTTCCCAAACACGCATCCTGCGAAACGGGCAAAAGCGCCGATTGACGACGCCCTCCCAGGCCCCCACGGTTTCAAGTATGTTTTTGGATGCTATGCTGAGCGCTGAAACCCGCAAATCATGAGGCTGATCCGGGGCAAAAGGGAGTGGCGGCGAACTCTCGATAATTGCGACTTTTAAGGAACTGCCGCCCAAACTGCACGCAACAGCGGCGCCAACCATTCCACCACCTACCACGACAACATCAAATTTTTCTTTCATAATTATCCGGTCCTAATTCAAGCATCTATTCCCATTAAGAAAGATACCATATTTACGAAAAATACATCCGGTATCTTCTCTAAACATCGACGATTAGATAATATAATCAAAAATGGCTGAAAAATTTTAGGCTGCTAAAATCTTAAGCTATAATCCCCAAGAGCCCTATTTTGCAGTCCTTGTAGGTTTCCTGTAAATTGAAAAGGGTTTTGGCAGCTAGCCGATTGCTTGCGATTGTTAAGTAAATGTTGTACAACACTACGTGACAGACTTATTTGTCATCCGTATAATTTAGCGGTTTTGCCATTTGCGCCTTTTGATTGAAGCCTCAACACGCATGCAGAACCAGGGTTTGTAGGGGGCCAATAGTCACCCTTTTGTAATAGTCTTTTAGAGGTGATCATGAGTCAAAGCATACTACCAATCAGACAAGGTTTATATGATCCGCGCAATGAACATGATGCATGCGGCGTGGGTTTCATCGTTCATATCAAAGGCCATAAAAGTCATGCGACTGTACAGCAGGGTTTAGAGCTGCTTAGAAACCTGACACACCGTGGCGCAGTTGGCGCTGATCCCTTCGCTGGCGACGGCGCGGGAATTTTGATTCAAATGCCTGATGCCTTTTTACGCGCAGAGTGTGCAAAACAGGGATTATCCCTGCCTGCTCAGGGAGACTATGCCGCGGGTATGGTATTTTTACCCCGCGATCCGTCTAACCGGGCGAGTTGCGAGGCGCTGTTTAATGAAATCATCGCGCAGGAAAAAGCCGTACTCTTAGGTTGGCGTGATGTGCCTGTGGATAATCATGGGTTGGGAAACTCGGCTAAAGCGGTTGAGCCATTTATCAGGCAGGTTTTCATCGGGCGTGGTGCGGATTATCCCGATCAGGATGCCTTCGAGCGCAAATTGTTTGTCATTCGTAAACAAGTTGAAAATGCAGTCCGCGATTTGAATTTGGAAAATGGCCACTCTTTTTACGTGCCATCGTTATCGACCCGGACTTTGGTTTACAAAGGCATGTTGCTGGCGAGTCAAGTTGGCCCGTTTTATACTGACCTCAATGATGAGCGGGTTGAAAGCGCCCTCGCATTGGTGCATCAACGTTTTTCCACCAATACTTTTCCGACCTGGGATCGTGCCCACCCCTTCCGGATGATCGCCCACAATGGCGAAATCAATACCTTGCGTGGCAATATGAACGGCATGGCGGCCCGGCGGCATTCAATAGCATCCAAAGTATTGGGCGAGGATGTTCATAAACTGTGGCCATTAATTGCCGAAGGCCAATCGGATTCGGCGTGTTTCGATAACGCCGTTGAATTATTGGTGGCAGGCGGCTATACACTCGCCCACGCCATGATGCTGCTGATTCCCGAAGCCTGGACTGGCAATGTTTTGATGGATGATAAACTGCGGGCGTTCTATGAGTATAACGCCGCCCTTATGGAACCTTGGGATGGCCCTGCGGCCATTGCCTTCACTGATGGCCGCCAGATCGGCGCAACCCTGGACCGTAACGGTTTGCGCCCCGCGCGTTACCTGGTCACGGATGATGACTTTGTCATCATGGCATCAGAAATGGGCGTGCTGGACATACCTCAGCATAAAATCATCAAGAAATGGCGCTTGCAACCCGGCAAAATGCTCATGATCGACACCGTGCAAGGCCGCATTATTGATGACGCGGAATTGAAAGCGCATTTGGCAGCGCGCTTCCCCTATTCCGAATGGCTGGACAAGACCCGCATTTTGGTGTCCAAACTGCCACCCGAAATTTCGGCGATGGCTCCTGATGCAGCCACGCTTTTAGACAGGCAGCAAGCGTTTGGTTATACCCGCGAAGATATTGAATTTATCTTGAAACCAATGGCGCAAACGGGACAGGAAGCCATCAGCTCAATGGGTATTGATGCGGCTTTAGCCGTGCTGTCGCAACGTTCGCGCTTGTTATATGATTATTTCAAGCAAGGCTTTGCCCAAGTCACCAATCCGGCTATTGATCCCATCCGCGAGGAATTGGTCATGTCCCTGGTTTCGCTCATCGGCCCGCGCCCTAACTTATTGGGATTGGATGAGGGTGGAACCCACATGCGCCTGGAAGTGGAACAGCCTATTTTGACCAATCAGGATCTTGAAAAAATTCGCCGCATCGAAGCCCGCACCGGTGGCGTGTTCAAGACGAAAACCTTTACGCTTTGCTACCCCTCTGATTTAGGGGCAAGCGGCATGGAAGGCGCTCTGGACAAGCTTTGTCTGGCGGTAAAAAATGCGGTTGAAGAAGGCAATAACATCCTGGCGCTTTCTGATCGTGATCTGGATGCGGCGCACGTTGCCATTCCCGCACTGTTAGCCATATCCGCGGTTCATCAGTATCTTACCCGCGAAGGTTTGCGTACGAAAGTAGGCTTGGTTGTCGAAACAGGCGAAGCGCGTGAGGTCCATCATTTTGCGCTGTTGGCAGCCTATGGCGCAGAAGCCGTGAATCCTTATCTGGCGTTCGACACCCTTTCCGGGCTTTGCCAGGACATACCCGACCTCTCCGAGTATGAAGCGCATAAGCGATATGTGAAAGCGGTCTCTAAAGGCTTGCTGAAGGTGATGTCCAAAATGGGCATTTCGACTTATCAGTCTTATTGTGGCGCGCAAATTTTTAATGCCGTCGGTTTGGCGGAACCCTTTCTGGATCGCTATTTTACCGGCACAACCAGCACGATCGAAGGGGCAGGTTTAGCGGAAATTAGCGAAGAAACCCTACGCCGCCACCGCCTGGCTTTTAGCAATGCGCCGTTATACCGTGATGCGCTGGATGTCGGCGGAGAATACGCATATCGCATACGCGGCGAAACGCATACCTGGACACCTGCAACCATCAGCGCATTGCAACACGCAACCCGCACCAACAGCCCAGAACTCTATGCGGACTTTTGTCGTTTAATTGATGATCAGAACGAAGCGCTGTTGACCTTGCGCGGCTTAATGACCTTCAAAACTGACGCGGAACCAGTGCCATTGGACGAAGTGGAGCCCGTTACGCAAATACTAAAACGTTTTGCGACCGGAGCAATGTCGTTTGGTTCGATTTCCTACGAAGCGCATACGACGCTTGCGATTGCCATGAACCGCATCGGCGGTAAATCCAATACTGGCGAAGGCGGAGAACTACCGGAACGCTTTAAGACCTTGCCCAATGGCGATTCCATGCGCTCAGCAATCAAACAGGTGGCCTCGGGACGTTTTGGCGTGACCACTGAATATTTGGTCAATGCCGACGACATTCAAATAAAAATCAGCCAGGGCGCTAAACCTGGCGAGGGCGGTCAATTGCCCGGCCATAAGGTGGATGCTGTTATCGCCAAGGTACGTCATTCCACGCAAGGCGTGGGTTTAATCTCCCCCCCGCCGCACCATGACATTTATTCAATTGAAGATTTGGCGCAGCTTATCCATGATTTAAAGAACGTTAACCCCAAAGCGCGTATCAGCGTCAAATTAGTGTCCGAAGTCGGCGTAGGTACTGTCGCTGCTGGCGTTTCCAAGGCCCACGCCGACCATGTCACTATTGCCGGTTATGACGGCGGCACCGGCGCAAGTCCGATGAGTTCCATCAAACATGCAGGATTACCCTGGGAAATCGGGCTTGCTGAAACGCATCAAACACTGGTGCTTAACAAGCTGCGCGGCCGCATTGCCGTGCAAGTTGATGGCGGCTTGCGCACCGGGCGTGATGTCATCATCGGCGCGTTGCTAGGCGCGGATGAGTTTGGTTTTGCCACTGCGCCTTTGATCGTTACGGGTTGCTTGATGATGCGCAAATGTCATTTGAACACCTGTCCGGTTGGTGTGGCCACGCAAGATCCTGAACTTCGGAAGCGATTTACCGGACAACCGGAACATGTCGTAAATTATTTCTTCATGATCGCCGAAGATGTGCGCCGGTGGATGGCAAAGCTTGGTTTCCGCAGCTTTGACGAAATGGTCGGGCGCTCCGATAAGCTGGACATGCAGCGGGCGGTCTCGCATTGGAAAACGCAAGGGCTGGATTTCAGCCGGATTTTCTACCGGCCCGATGTCGACAACACCACGGCTGTTTATCATCGCGAACACCAGGAGCACGGTTTAGAGCATGCGCTGGATCATGTTTTAATTGCACAGGCGCAGCCCGCGCTGGAAAATGGCCAGGCAATCGTCATCAATACCCCTATCTGCAATGTCAACCGCACCTTTGGCGCGATGCTGTCCGGCGAAGTCGCCAAGCGTTATGGACACAAAGGCCTGCCCGACGACACCATCGCCATTCACGTCAAAGGCACCGCCGGACAAAGTTTCGGTGCCTTTTTGGCGCAAGGCATCAGCCTGGAACTCGAAGGCGAAGGCAATGATTATGTAGGAAAGGGCATGAGTGGCGGACGTATCGCCATTTATCCGCCTAAAGACTGCCCTATTGATCCGTCTCAAAACATTATCGTCGGTAATACGGTGCTGTATGGCGCTATCAGCGGCGAATGTTATTTCAACGGCATTGCCGGTGAACGTTTTGCGGTGCGCAATTCGGGGGCTATTGCGGTTGTCGAAGGCGTGGGCGACCATGGCTGCGAATACATGACCGGCGGAGTCGTTGTTGTGCTGGGCAAAACCGGGCGTAATTTTGCCGCAGGCATGTCAGGTGGCGTGGCTTACGTGTTGGATAAAGAGGTCAATTTTGACCAACTGTGCAATTTAGCCATGGTTGAACTTGAACCGATTCCCGAAGAAGATGATAACCTGGAAATTACGGCGCATCAGGGCGGCGATATGGAAACCCACGGGCGCGTCCATATCATGACGGATATGACCCGTCATGACGCTCAGCGCCTGAAGCGTTTGATTCAAAATCATAAGCACTATACGGGCAGCCAACGGGCGCAACATATCCTGGAAAACTGGAATGAATATTTGCCGCGTTTCGTCAAAGTGATGCCGGTCGATTACCGCGCAGCACTTAAAGAAATTCAGGCCAAACAAGCCTCGTCCGCAACTGTATAACTGTTTTTTTAAAGAAGGTATTGAAAGATGGGCAAACCAACCGGGTTTATGGAGCTACCGCGCGCTGAACGGCGCTATGAAGCGCCGAGTGATCGCATCCAGCATTATCGGGAATTTACGCTAGCCCCCAGCGATGCTGAAATGGCGCAGCAAGGCGCAAGATGCATGGATTGCGGCATTCCTTTTTGTCATCAGGGGTGTCCGGTCAACAATATAATCCCGGAATGGAATGACGGGGTTTATCGCGGGGATTGGCAAGAGGCGCTGGCTATTTTGCATAGCACCAATAATTTTCCCGAATTTACCGGCAGTATTTGTCCTGCGCCTTGTGAAGCCGCATGCACATTAAATTTAACGGATCAACCCGTTACCATTAAGTCAATTGAACGCGCCATTATCGATAAAGGCTGGGAAATGGGTTGGGTAAAACCCCTCATACCTTCGCGGCGGTCAGGCAAACGCGTCGCTGTGATAGGCTCGGGGCCTGCGGGAATGGCCTGCTCTCAACAGCTAGCCCGCGCAGGGCATGAAGTTATTCTGTTTGAAAAAAATGACCGTATCGGCGGCTTATTGCGCTATGGCATTCCTGATTTCAAGATGGAAAAAACCCACATCGACCGACGCATTGCGCAAATGCAGGCTGAAGGCGTCCGGTTTAGACCTAACAGCTTTATCGGTAAAGACATTCCTGTCCAAAAGATACTCGCCGATTTCGATGCGGTAGTCTTAACGGTAGGCTCCGAAAAGCCGCGTGATCTTGAAGTCGCTGGCCGTAATGATTACCAGGGCGTGCATTTTGCGATGGATTTTTTGCGTCAGCAAAACAAGCGCAATGCGGGCGATATCATCGCTGATGATGTCGCAATTTCTGCCAATGGCAAGCGTGTCGTGGTTATCGGCGGTGGCGATACCGGCTCTGACTGCATAGGCACGTCTATACGGCAAGGCGCGATATCAGTCGTACAGCTCGAAATTTTGCCGCAACCGCCTGAAAAAGAAAACAAACTGATCACCTGGCCGAACTGGCCCAACAAACTGCGCACCACGTCTTCACATGATGAAGGCATCAAGCACCGTTACTGGAGCACCAATACCCAAAGCGTTACCGGTAAGGATGGCGTCATTACACACCTTAACGCAGTTGAAGTGGAATGGAAACAGGACGGCGGGCAGTGGAAAATGAGCGAAAAGCCCGATAGCGCCTTTACGCTGGAAGCGGATCTGGTGTTGCTGGCGATGGGCTTTGTTCACCCGGTACATGAAGGCTTGCTGAAAGAGCTAGGCGTTGAACTGGATGGACGCGGACAGATTAAAGCCAACGAAAAGCAATACAGCACCTCGGTCGATAAAGTTTTTGCAGCAGGTGACGGAAGGCGCGGACAATCGCTGGTAGTCTGGGCAATACGCGAAGGCCGGCAAGCCGCCAGAGCCGTGGATGAATTTCTGATGGGAACTTCTGAATTGCCGAGGTGATAGTTTTGGTAAAGTTGTTTTATTAATAAACCACGAAGACACGAAGTTTTTAGCTTGGCTTTTTCTTCGTGGTGAAATTGCCTTTGAGTTGATGCGTATGGGATGACGCTACTCCAATCCCACGAAACTTAACCAACAAGAATTTACGATAATCAAATTAAAATATAAGGCGTGGAGACAGCTAATGCAATGGTCGGAAGTTCTCAATGATCCCAGTTTAAAAAACTTACCTTATAAAATTGAGTTAAATGAATACGGGCAAATTGTCATGTCTCCTGCGTCAAACAAGCACGGTCTATTGCAGGCTGAAATCGCTTTCTTCTTAAGAAATAACCGGCAAGGTAAAGTTTTAATAGAATGCTCCATTGAAACAACTAAAAGCGTAAAAGTGGCGGATGTGGCATGGGGAACGCTCGGTTTTTTTCAGCATAACGGAATTGACACGCCTTATCAACAAGCGCCGGAGGTTTGTGTGGAAATTATTTCTCCTTCCAATTACCAGCCGGAAATTAAGGAAAAAATCAGCCTTTATCTTGAAAAAGGGGCTAGAGAGGTTTGGGTTTGCAGTGAAAATGGCGAAGTTGATATTTATAATAAGGCTGGGAATGCTGATAAATCAGAATTTTTTGGACAACTGCCTAAGAAATTCGAAATTTAAGCATTAACTTTACTCTGACTACCCATTACTTTTGAGGTCTTCAAAACGTTCCGTTTGGGGTTGCAAACCTAAGTGGTCAGAGTTAGCAACCCAATCCGGAACGCGTTTGAAAACCTCATACTTTCGAGATGGTATTACGTTTATGTTAATTTTTTGGCGGATCAGTTATGTTGTACAGTCGCCTAGTTGTTGCATCAATGTGTTGGGTTAACGATAAAGCTGTTAACCCAACCTTGCTGCTTGACCTAATGTATACTTAATAGTCTGTGGGGAAAATCTTTAGTGACTTCAAAAATCTTCAGAATCAGATGGTAAGTATCCCGATAAACCGGTAAATCATAATACAGCGCCATGGCTCAAAAAAATCGCTCGCTACGCGGGAAAGAAAATAGTTAAAGGGAGATAACTCAAAAAGCCCGAATACAACGCACTGGATTTAAGACGTTCTTTGAGTCAATGCCAGGCTCGTCATTATCGCCATCGTAGAAACTTTTGCTCCACGCAAAATATTTATTTTTGATCTCATTAGTAGAGCTCCAGTAGTAGTCATTACGAAAACCACCAACAACGTATTTTTGTTTTCTTAACAAATTTAACTCGTCAAGTGACGGCAAGTACCAGTCGCCATAAGTTACACCATTCGCTGCTTTTGCTGAATAATCTGCACAAAGTAATGCAGCAAAATCAACTTCTGGGGCTGGGGTGTCGTTAATTTGAGTGGCTACTATAATTGCAGTATTCATTGCGCCGGTATTCACTCCATCGTTGTAGGTGCCGGTATATTTATACGTTCCGTTATACCAGCGTATTCCACGGCTTTGGTCAGCACGAGCTGCGATTAAACCGTGTAGCCCACCATCGTAGACATAAAATACTATCCCGCCACCGTATTTATCACCTATTTTGTGCGTCCATGCAAAGGTATTACTTGAAAACAATAGCCCAATACTGAATAATAGGAGTGTTGCAATCGTTTTGTGTTGTTTTGTGTTTTTATGAGTTGTCATTTCTTTCTCCAAATATTATTTAAGGTAGAAAAAGCATGTGTCTCACGGTCAGCTCATTTTTTGGCGTAGTCAAAAAGATTCGTCTCCAATCACAGAGAAAAAAGTCAAAAAGAATTATTGTTGGACTATGGCTTGCTTCCTTTACACGGAACCCAGAAAATACTGTTTGTTGTATATTTAAATCTTATAAGCTACTAGAAAACTGAGCGAACGATGTTTTGTGTGGTAACGGATACCCTAAAAACCATCAATTGTAAAAAAGGCTTAAGTATCATTAGGACTCTACCACGGCCAAATCGTAACACTTCAAACTTAAAAAACAATTCGTATAAATACCTATACGCGCAAAAAAATAAGCCAGGTAGGCCTGAATAAAACTTTTCGAGCGTAAGCGAGAACAAGCGTTTACAGCACACAACGCACGAATTGCCGGAAACGCCACTACGCGCCAAGCACGACAGACTTAAGACATGTTTGGGTGGCTTTATTCCCTACGATATGAAGTTTTATGTTAATTTTTTAGCGAAAAAATTATGTTGTGCAGGTCACTTGCTTTTGGCAACTTAACCTGCAGCAGGTGATTCCGGCAGCTAAAACGCAGCGATGATAACGATGCAGAGTGTCTCATCCGCATATTCCCTTGCCGGTATTTAAACTGCTTTTCCCAATACATCATTACGCGTGCTTTCTGCAATCGCGGCGGCTTGGGCGATTAATTCCTGAGGAACATTTAACTCCTTCATGGTCGCACCCAGATGCTCCATAACGACATTAAAATGGTCGTTATTTAGCCCCATTTTAACCAAACGGGCATGGGCTTTGCGCATATCCTCTCCGGTATAGTTATTGGGCCCGCCAAATGCCATAGTTAAAAAAGCTTTTTGTTTTACGGCCTGCTCTTCCATGTCAATATCGTCAAAAAAACGGTTTATACGGTAATCCGACAGCACTTTGCGGTAAAAAACATCAACTGCGGCATCAACTGCCGCTGCACCGCCGATTTTCTCATATAACGACAATGCATTGTTTTGGGTTGTCTCTGGTGTTGAACTCATCTTGTTCTCCGGTATTATTATTTTATGGTTTTACAATTTTCATCAAGCACTATTGCCCGGCAAAAAGTTTATAAGAAACTTAAGTTTTATACCATATATAACTTTACTGGACAAAGAAGTTTAACAGTAAAGTTGTATCGCAAAGGGTATTTGTTCTGTCCATTTCATCATTCAAATGGAACTAACAGAAAATTAATATATTGCGCATTCGGAAAGAAGCGATTGACACGCCCTACCCTAAGGCTTACCAAGTCTTTGTACACAGAAAAAATCAATGACTTAGAATTGTTTTCCATCAAGTGCTCCAGGGGTGCATAATTGCCAGATAGACATTCATAACTCATTGATAATTATGATAGCTACCGGATTGCCGTGTTTTTATACGATTTAACAAAACTGTAATAAAAACTGTAGTTAAGGGCTGTAAACAACAATCTTTACACAGAGTTATCCACAGATTTTGTGGGTAACTGGCTAACAGCTTGTCTTAACACGTAAATCCGGATTTTTCTGGTTTAACTTGAAGGATCCCATGATTAAATATAATTTTAGTTTTGATTCAATAGCATTTATGCACAGAAACAAACCATGACTTGGCGTCGCTTTATTCAAAGCATAAAAAGCCGAGTAAAATATCGTAACTTATTGATAATTCAAATATAGATTAGATTGTCGTGTTTTTGTACAATCTAACAAAACCGTAATAAAAACCGCAGTTAAGGGCTACACATAACAGTTAATGCACAGAGTTATCCACAGGATTTGTGTATATCTGGATAACGCTTGATTTGTTTGCAGAAAACAACGAAAAAAACAATAAACAGCACAGCTTTTTGTATCGTCTCAATATAATACATGGGTTTTCCTGTATTTTTGCCCTGTTTTTAGGTTAAAATAGTCGGCTTTCGAAGCTGGACGCGAGTGAGCGGCTTTGGTAACTTTTTAAAGTGCCGCCCCACTTGGCTTTGAACCACCTGCAAGTTTCCGACATGTTTCATCCATGCCTTGCCGCCACGGTCTTAGGTTATAATGACTGTAGTTTGCGGCATGGTTCACAATGCCCCAGTTCGAGCCCTCCGAACGAGGTCAAGATTTTGACCGCCTTCGGTAAGTGGTCACCAAAAAAGTTTTTTATGCCCAACTTTAGAGTAAAAACATGACAGATTTAGCGCATTACAGAAACATTGGCATCTTCGCTCACGTCGATGCCGGTAAAACAACGACTACCGAGCGGATTTTAAAGCTTACCGGTAAAATCCACAAAATCGGTGAGGTTCATGATGGCGAAACCACCACCGATTTCATGGATCAGGAACGTGAGCGCGGAATCACTATCCAGTCAGCAGCAACCACGTGTTTCTGGAAAGATTATCGTTTTAACATCATCGACACCCCGGGACACGTTGATTTTACAATCGAAGTTTACCGTTCCTTAAAAGTATTGGATGGCGGCATCGGCGTCTTTTGCGGTTCAGGCGGTGTTGAACCGCAATCGGAAACCAACTGGCGTTATGCGAATGACTCTAAAGTTGCGCGTGTTATCTATATCAACAAACTGGATCGAATCGGCGCTGACTTCTATCGCGTAATTAAGCAGGTAGAGGAAGTGTTAGGCGCAGTGCCTGTGGTAATGACCTTACCGATTGGCACGGAAGACGAGTTCTCAGGCGTGGTTGATTTGTTGACCGAAAAGGCATGGGTGTGGGATAACTCAGGCGATCCAATGAATTACACCATTCAAGACATTCCAGCCGACATGCTCGAACTGACGAAAGAATGGCGCGAAAAATTGATAGACCAGGTATCGGATCAATTTGACGATGTCATGGAAGCCTATCTTGACGGCGAAAC
>JAQTPT010000021.1 GCA_028712795.1 Methylococcales bacterium | reverse complement strand
ACACATAGAGTGCTTGTTTGTGCAAGTCCTGCAACTTGACGCCAGGACGCTAAGGCTTGAAGCCTTGGAAATCAACGATGAGTAACGGCTATGGTGGTAAAAACGAACTCCGAAACTTTAGTTATAAAGCAAATAAAATTTATTACGCTGGCGGATTGATTTGCCTTCGCACATCTCACTACCGGTTTTGTAATAGCTTTTCGACAGAGCATTACAAGGTAAAGCATAACAATGTATATTTATTCCATTGGAGAGTCAAAAATGAAAACGAAAGTATTATATGCAATGGCGGTTAGTTTGACGCTTTTATGCATGAGTCCAATAAACGCAGTTGGGGGTCCAACAACCCCATTCTCAAAAAAAATAGGCTATGGCTTTGAACCGGGACTGGTTGCCGGCAAGGATTATGTTGCCGGCCAATTGATTGTCGGCGTTAAGGATGGCGCCAGTGCGCAAGGCGCCATCCAGTCGGCGTCGGCTTTAGGCGGGAAGGTTGCAAAACAAATAGCGGGTAGCGCCGTGTTGCTGCAATTTTCATCGGACGCCGCCGTAGAGGCTGCTGCCAGGGCACTGGCTGCACGCCCCGATGTACTGTATGTTGAAAGAAACGGTCGCATAAGCGTTCCGCCTAAGCCAGAATCACAATTCCGCTCATTGCCAAAACGCGACCCGTTTAAAGGCATGAAACAAAACCTTATCCAGGATATAAGTCCCCTGTCTGTATCCGCCGATCCGGGGACAGGTTATCAGTGGCACCATACGGTGATCAGAAAAACCGCAGCCCTGCCCGTCTTGTCTCTTACGCCGCCAACGGTGGCGGTGATCGATACCGGCGTCGATTACACCCATCCCGACTTATTAGGAAAAGTGATCTTGGGGTATAACGTGGTCGCCAATAATTTCGATCCCTATGATGACGCAGGCCATGGCACGCATGTCGCGGGCATCATCGCCGCTAGAGCGGGAAATGCAAGCTATGGTGAAGGCGTTTGTCCTAACTGCAAGATTTTGGCGGTGAAAGTTTTGGGTGCGGATGGCTCCGGAAGTTGGTTCGATGTTGCCCAGGGCATGTCTTACGCGCGGATCGCAGTCACAACTCCCCCAACCAGAGTGATCAATATGAGTCTTGGAGGCGGCGCCAGCAGCCTGATCGCCGCTCAAGTGGATCTCATCAAGGCCGCCGGCAAAGTGTTGGTTGCGGCCGCTGGCAATTGCAATAACGGCTCCATCTGTAGCACCGCCCCTTCATTTCCAGGAGCAGACCCGGATGTTGCGCTACGGGTGATGTCCACGGAAACCAATGATTGCCGGTCGTTTTTCTCAAACTTCAGCCCTTCGACCAACCCCGTTCTCTATAATATTGCCGCGCCGGGGTCAGACATCATGTCCACGACGCCTAATGCGGGCTATGAATCCTTCTCCGGCACCTCCATGGCGTCTCCGGTGGTGGCGGGAAGCGCCGCGCTGGTTTGGGGGCAACTCCCTGCGTTAACGAGAGACGGTCTTGTCAGTAGAATATTGACCACGGGACAGCCTGTCAGTTGCGGTTTTGCCGCCGCGACCAAACGCGTGGATGTGAGAAAGGCTATCTTGGGCACGTCCGAAGTGGCAATAGTCGGCAGGGTGCTTGATCCTTTTACCGGCAAGGCGCCCAGCCCCGTCACTACGCCTAAAACCGTGGCCCTTTATTCGGGAGCCACTTTATTGGGATTGAGCGGAACTAACTCCGGCGGCTCCTATGCAATAACAGGGCTTACCGCCGGCACTCTAAGAAACCTTAGAGGATCTGGCGCCGGCTATGTCAGCGCCATACTAAGATACCCCATCAGTATCGCATCCGTCGCAGGCCCCTATAACGACGCCCTGCCCAAACTCAGACCCACGGGCAACGCTACTGTTACGCTGGACTGGCGGAACATGGAACCTGTGATTACTACTACGGGCTGCGGGGCGAATTGTAATGGTACGGAACTTGATCTTTTTGTGAAGTTGCCGTCCGGGGGTTACATTTACTGGGGTAACCCAGGCGATTTAGCGGGAACTCCGTTTGTTATATTTCCGCGCGATTCCATAAACGATCTAAAACCCTTGGAAACAATCGTGATCGGAAGCGGCGCGGCAAACGGCGTGTATAAGGTATTTGCGGACAACCCTAATATAGGCAGCACACAGTGGAATCACTTATGGACTGGTTCAGGAGCCTCTGCACAATTTTTCAACGGGGCAGCTTCTATAGGACCGTTTTATGTGGCCCCTCCCGCCACATGCGCAGTAGCAGCAAATAGATTCTGGTATGTGGCTAACTTGACCAAGAGCGGAACAACTTATACCGTAACCAATGTCAATATCTGTTCAACAACCCCTCCGTAAACATAAGCAGTGGCTATGGACGAAAACTATCGCGTTTTTCCCTGCGATAAACAGAGCCTGAATCTTCTGACTTAACATTCTGGAAGCCGGTACCTTAAATCCTTAAGGTGCCGGACTTTTTTGCTGAATTCGTATTTGGTGTTATCGCAGAAAAACCAGCAATGTCCGGCGTCAATTATCCTGGCCGGTTTTAGTTAGGTTCTATAACAGGATGTGTAGATGTGGAAAATGGAACCGTACAAAAAGGTCAAAATTTGCTTGAAATTTTTGTTTGGCCTATTGACCCGGCAGGCTAATGGGTGACCCCTTATTTTTCACTATATTTTCTTGACCTTAGATTTTTTTAGAAGCAATCAGAATTGGAAATAGAGAAAAGGAATCGCGCTGTTTCGCTGCATGAAGAGACTGAGAAACCAAAGTGCGAAACCGGCAGTAATCGAAAAATGTAACAAAGTGATTCGGCTTTCTATCCACTGTTCCAGCCAGCGCTTATGGTCAAGTAGGCAATATGCCAAGGATATGCCGGTCAATACAAGGAGTTCGGTCGGAATCGAGGTAAGATTGTAGGTCCCTGGAGTGAGCAGGTCGGCAAATATCCGGGTGGTTTGATGCCAATCGGTGGCACGAAACGGAATCCAGCCAATGAATACAAGAATCATCGTAAGCATCCACCCGAAAACGGCACCAAGATTGTGCTGCATCCAGCTACGGATTTTGGCAGGCCCAAAATCAAGCCACAAACGATGAGCTGATAACAGACATCCGTGAAATAACCCCCAAATAAGGAAATTCCAGCTCGCGCCATGCCAAAGGCCGCCAAGCCCCATGACGATCAAGTAGTTGCGGTAGGTATTGAGCATGCCCTTACGGTTTCCTCCCAATGGAATGTAGAGATAATCACGCAGCCAGGTTGAAAGGGAAATGTGCCATTTGCGCCAGAATTCGCTAATGTCGGACGTCAGATAAGGACGCTCGAAATTGGGTGGAAATTTAAATCCGAGCAAGCGCGCGCAGCCGCGAGCAATATCCGTATAGCCGGCAAAATCAAAATATATCTGCATTCCAAACGAAAGCACGCCTATCAGTGCGGTGATTTGCCCAGAGGCCGCTGTTTGAGCGAAATAAGTGTTGGCGTGGACAGCGAAGACGTCTGCGAATACGCATTTCTTGATTAATCCCTTGATAATCTGCATCATTCCCCATTTAAAATCAACTGCGTCAATACGCCATTTTGGGCCTACCTGCGGAAAGAAATCATGCGGCCTAATGATCGGTCCAGCGACGAGATGAGGAAAGAATGAGAGGAATAGTGCAAAATCGAGCAGGTTGCGTCGTGCCTGAACTTTCTTGTGATAAACGTCCACATTATAGGCGACTCCTTCAAAGGTGAAGAAGCTTACGCCGACCGGAAGGATAATGTTGAGAATAAACGAATCTAGATCAAGTCCGAACAGTTGAGCAAAAGATTCAACGAAAAAATTGTAATATTTGAAAAAGCCTAGTACTAACAGATTCCCAGATATTGAGAGGATCAGCCAAATACGACGCCGGTTTTCAGGCGCTGATTCAATCGCGATACCTGAAAAATAATTGAAAGCAGTTGATCCAGCCAACAGGATCAGAAACTTCAGTTCCCAGAATCCGTAAAAAACGAAACTTACAAAAACCAAAAAACCGCGTCCGCTCCGTACGCCCAAGCTGCCATAAATAGCAAGAACTGTGGCAAAAAAAATCCAGTATTGAAGTGTGTCAAAAAGCATGGGTAGTGTCAGTCCTTGAGCTGGGCGATGATGGCTTTAGCCAGATTGCGACTGAACTCCGCTCTTCCCGTAGCGTTCATGTGCAGGGTATCGAAGAAGAATTCAGGCTTTTCCAGCGGTAGAGAAACCGCTGTATCCACCAGACTGATCATCCCTTTTCGTTCGAGCAATTTGAGGGCTCCTTCAGCTTCGGCAGGTTTGTTCAATGCGGCATGGTAGGGTCCACGCGGAATCAGGAAAACACCGACCGTCACTGCCTTCGACGCGTATTGTTGGGCTATTTGACCAAACCATTTGTACTGATAAGCAAACACACGCTCCATCGGCTGTGGTTTACTTTCTATGTACTTTTTAAAGTATATCTCTAGACTTCTCCGATTGGCACCATTCATTTTAGCTAGCACATGATCCGTTGAGAAGGGTGTTTCAGCTGAGGGTAACGACTCCCCGTGTCCCTTGTAAGCGGCATACCATGACGGATATTGTTCTCGCCACTTGGACGAGTTTATCATACGTTTAGTAGGTGCCTTGATAAACTCAAGTACGTCATTTTTGAATGATGCCCCTGGAAATGCTAACGCATAGACTGCGTTCAGGGTTGCTTTTGGGTCGGTGAACGATTGCGGGTAAGAAAAGATGTCCCCCCAATTTAATAGCGGTGCAAGGTATGCAGTGTCTATAGTTTGATTAGCATTGTCTCCAAAGGCATCATCATCACGCAGCGTGGTTGCCTGCAAGAAAATACCATCGTAACTGTTACGCTGAGAGACGAGATCACGTAGCACATAGTACCAAACGCGCGGACTAGTCCCTGGCAAACCGAGGCCAATGAAATTAAAGCCTTGCGGGGCGCCGATTTCGTTCGCAATCCTGGCTGAGAAACCTTCGCTGATACGCGAGTTGCCAAGTATCAAAACATTTTTCTTTCCAGGAACATAGTGTGCTTTTTGTATGCTGCGCGCCAACAAGGTCATACCCGCTGTCGACTGGGGCTCAAGAAATGACAGATAAACACCTCGGAAGACTAGTTGGTCGAGGACCAGCGGAATCGTGATCATTACAAATACCAAAACGAAGATTCGTTGGATACTGAGATAATTCGGATAGTTGTCGTTTGTCATTTACTTAATCGAAACATAACGAGACTTTAACGCAAGGTAAATGGTTTCTAAAGTTGGCCTTGCTGCATATATTGCATTCAGTGCGATTGATGCTTGCTCAGGCTCATCTTCATATTGATGTGCGATAGTGTTTCTTATTTTTCTAAGTTCCAGCCAAACATTTTTATCTTCCAATAAATCAAGCTGTTCAAGTCTGTTAAGAATATCGATAAAGGGCTTGGACTTTATATATTCTTCTTTTAAAAAATGCAATACAAACAACTTTTCGCCAATCACATCTTGCAACTTTGAGAATCGATACAAATATTGATCAATATGCGCAGCTTCATCATCGGTCAGCTGCGCATATCTACTTGCATCCAAAGGCATAAATACAGCCATTTTTGCAGAGGCGTGTTTGATTCTTTCCAAGTGTTTATCACATTCTTTAGTTAACTTTTCCATTCTCAAGTTGATCATAACAACACGCCAGTACTTATTGCCTGTTGCTCTATAGCTCTACTTTTATCTTGGGCAAAAACAACATCAATTTTCTGTTCACCAATTTGCTGTTCAAGGGCAACCAGAAATTTGATTTTATGTGAAAAGTCATTGCCAGCTTCGGCTTTAATATACAAGTCTATATCTCCGCCTTTTTTTGAATCATCTACTCGGCTGCCAAACAAAAAAACCTGAACATTTACCCCAAAGATTTCAAGAGCACATTGCTTGATAGCATTAATTTCGAATTCAGTTAGGAACGAGCATGAAATAACCTGATCAAGTTCATGCTTCGATAAGCCCGGCATTATTGGTATGTGAGTTCCAAGTTGCTCAACTTATTTCATGTTCGTTCCTTAGTCGCATTTTGGATTAAACAAATAGCTACCACGCAAAAAATATTATCAACTATTGATTCGTTTAACATAAACCTAACTCAGATTACTTATGAATAAATGAGAATGTAGTTTACGCATAGCAACACCCAACATAAACGCAACAGCATCCCCCACCGTAGTTGTTACCCTAAGAGTAATACCCAGTCCCACCGCTGTTCCAGCACCAAGTACCGGAGAAAGCAAAAGCACCATCATGGCCTCTCTCACACCCACACCAGCGGGAGCGCCGGGTACCAGATAACCGGCAAGCCAAGCTATCGAAAACAAACAGGTTAATTGAAACACATTGCCCTTTGTAACACCAAAAAAACACTGCGCCTGTAGCTTCAGTATCAATCCCATGATAAAAAATGAAGATATGAATAAGGTAGTCACAATAATAGCAGTAGACACTTTAGGCAAGGGAATAAGATCGTTCTTCGTTAGCAGCTTGGCCAAACCAGGAAAAAAAGTATTAACAAAATAAATTCCAATCCATGGCAATGCAAGCAGCAAGGTAATGATCGGAATTAGCTCATACCCTCCTGGAATGGAGTGAGCCCCAAGATCATTCGGGTCAACAAAAAAAAATATTGAGATTAGCGCCAACCCCCCTCCACTGGCCAATCCCCACATCATCTCAACGATCATCGTATTTAATGTGATGGGAATTGATATTCCAGCACGTTTTGCCAGTAAAACCCTACCGACATGCTGCCCGAAATTACCAGGCAAATACTTGCCAAACTGGGAAACTGCAAACATACTGATCACTGCGTTTGACTTAACAAAAACCTTATGATCTCGAAGTAGGAACAACCATATAATGCCACCCAGTACTGCTATGAAGGCAGCTAACAAAATGCTTAACCCCAGCATACCGAGGCTTAGCACATTGAGTGTGATTTTAGGGATTTGATCTTTATAAGACCATAGAAGCGTTAAGTAAAAAAATATTACTAGCAATAATACAAAAACCGAAGCTAGCTTCGACTTTACTCCGAAGTGATCCATTTCAGTCATTTATTGCGGTTTCAGCTTTGATAAAAAGGCGTGCTTTAAAATATTTACCAATAAATGGAATAACACCAAGTAACGCAAAAGGTTTTTGTCTCCATTCGTAATGAGACAAATAATCAATTTTTACGATTTTAAATCCTGCATCAATTAATAACTTTAAATTATGCTCAGCTCCTCTAACAGCCACATGCTGGGGAAACTGCTTCAAAATACCTTTATTTTTTAAAATCTCGATAAAATACTCGCCATTAGGTGTATGCAAATACAAAACTCCTTTTAACTTTAGTGTTTTTTTTATTGAACTTAATATTTTAACCCATTCATCGTCTAAAACATGTTCTGAAAAATCCATAGCAAATGCTGCGTCAAACCTGCTTATATTTTTATTGGAAAAGATATTTATGTCGTCTTCGTAGAAATATGAATTGAAAAATGAAAGTTTTTCAGATCTTTTTTTTGCAGAGGCAATCATTTCGGTAGAAAAATCAACGCCATGATATTCTTTTATGCAATCATGAAGAACCTCAAGAAGCATGGCATTTCCACAGGCAAAATCCACAATAATGCTTTCCTTTGTTAAATCGAAAAACTTTCTTAGCCGAATCAGTCTATTAAGAGGTTTTTTTTCATAAGTATTTACATACTCCGTCCCATGCATTTCTCTAAGCTTTTCATTATTAAGCAGTTGTTTTTCTTCAATCATATTATTCTTTGCCTTCATAATTATAAATAATTTAAACAGGGGGTTGAAATAGCGTAAATATTATCAAACCTCCAATAAGACAAACTCAGTTACCGTGCAGTTTCCTTCAAATCGATGGTTTCCGGCAAACAAAAATGAGCGTTGGCATGATAACAAAGAACAGGTGCCAAAATGCTTTTGGCAATCTGGTTATGTAACGTGTCAACCAACCCCCTTCGATTTCACCCATTATAGAAATAGCATCCAGAGTTGCATCTACACAAGTGAATCCATTGCCAGTCAATAGGTCCAGCGCTTCTCTTCTGGAAAGTGGCTTGCAGTCATAATGACTACCCAGCTTAAATAGACGTACGTATGTGGATGCTATTTTGTCAGGCACCCAACTGAGTAGGGGAAGCTTATAGTGTGGTTCAATAAGTCTCCAACGGTTGGGCACCGCGAAATAAAGCGTCCCACCGGGTTCAAGACAACGGAATATTTCGCGCAAATGATCCGTTTGATCTTCGGCAGTACCAACATGTTCGACAACGTGATTGGAAATCACAAAATCGAACATCTCATCTACAAAAGGCAACGAAGTATCTTGTACTTGCTGAAACTGAAAGCCTTCTGTAATTTGGCGTTCATCGGCAACGTCTACTGCATAGACTTCGATGTTTTTTAGTTTAGAAAAATAGCCGGCAATGAGCCCAGAACCAGTCCCCACCTCCAGAACCTTACGAAAAGATGATACGCCATTATGCGACACTAAAGCGACAATTTTTTTCGCTTTGCTTTCTCTGGAAATAATATCGAGAATTGCGTGAGTTCGAACTGTGGCAGTATTAGATTGATCAATGTCACTCTTGTATTTGGAAGTCATGCCAATTACTGCCATAGCCAATCCTTCCCACGTCAAGCGTGATTTAATTTTATTTATTTCTTCAATTTCATAAGAAACGGTACCCAATAGGGCATTCTTTATTGCCATAACCAGTTGAGGGCTAGACCCTGGCTCGATAAGTGTGCCCGTTGCCCCATTTACAACTACGTCAGGTATACCGCCCACTTGCGTGGCAATAACTGGTTTTCCATAGTGATACGCCAAGGGTATAACTGCACTGCCTGTCGCACTAAGATAAGGAAGAACCACTACGTCGCATCGTGCAAAATAGGCAGCTACCTCATCATCTGGAATATAATGTGCCACCATTTCGATTTTGTTGGCAATATTGTTATCTGTAATATATTTGTGCGTTTCGCTCTCACCATTCCAGAACTCACCTACGATTGAGAGGTAAACATCCTCATCTTTAAGAAGAGTCATCGCCTCCAACAAAATATCAAGCCCTTTATAAGGCCTGACGAATCCAAAAAAAAGAAGCTCTAGGCTCGCCCTGCGTGGAAGCTTTATTATTGGTTGAGGAAAACAATCGAATATCGGAAGTGGATGAATACCAACAGGACTATTAGGAAAGCATTTAAGTAAATTTTCTTTGTCAATCGATGTATGAACAACAAAACGATCCGCACTGGAAAGCACAAAATTACTTATTAGACGTTTCCAGTGTGCGCTTTCGTGTTCAACAGCATTATGACAGAGAAAAACAATCTCGATGTTATCCCGCTTTAACTGCTTGCAAAGCCAAGCGAAGCAAGGTGCCCAATAAACATGCCACCATGGAAATACCACTATATGGGGTGCAAATGCCCTGATTCGTTTGACAGCTCTAGCCCAACTCAGTGGATTGATCGAGTCGATAAGGTATTCAACACCATCTTCCGTATAACCGCCCAAATTCTCGTCCTTATCATTTTTACCGGGAAAAAGCCAACGCGGATACTGTCTTGAAAAAGATACGGTCAAGCATTCGACTTGCTCACGTAATGCACGATGCAGCATCGTCGTGTGCTGAGCTATGCCACCACGATACGGAAGTACGGGGCCAATAAGCACAATGCGGCCAATAAGTTCGCAGCCCGCAGATAGCGACTTCACCACTTCACATTGTTGCATTGTTAAGACCTATCGCCGTCAATCGCAGAGTCTAAAACCACTCCTGGTTCGCCCCGCGCATACAACCGAAACCTCACATCTTCCATCAACTTCCGATTCGCAGCCAATAAATCCGCAAGAAACGCCACCAATAAAGTCTGAAAGCCAATCGCCAATAGAGTTGAAGCCAGAATTAAAGACTGTACATGACCCTCGCCCAGACCATGTGAATATAGCCACATAAACCGGGCAGCAATCACAAAACCGGCAGCAAACAAAACCGCTCCAATCGTTCCAAAAAACTTAAAGGGTCTATAAATGATAAAGATACGAACAATGGTGACAATGCTGCGCTTGATATACGACGGAATGCTTTTCATCAACCGCGAGGGGCGAAGATCCTCATTCACCCGGATAGGCACCGAGGTAATGGCCATGTTCTTCTGCCCGGCCTGGATGATGGTTTCAAGTGTGTAAGTGTAGTCATTGAAAACCATCAGACGCTGTGCTGCAACACGGTTCATGGCGCGAAATCCGCTGGGTGCGTCGGGTATGTCGGTTTTGCTGGCTACGCGCACCACCCAACTGCCCACCTGCTGCAACATCTTCTTGACGAACGAGAAGTGTTTAATTGTAGCGATGGGGCGTGCGCCCACCACGATATCCGCACGATGGGCAAGAATGGGCGCGGTGAGTGCAGGAATGTCGTCAGCATTGTATTGGTTGTCTGCATCGGTGTTGACGATGACATCCGCCCCAAGGCGAAGACAGGCGTCCAGTCCAGTCATGAAACCACGTGCCAAGCCCTGGTTGCGGGTATGCCGGACGACATGATCAACGCCGTTTTTCCGAGCCACATGCACAGTTTCGTCCTCACTGCCGTCGTCGATTATGAGCCATTCAACCGAGTCAAAGCCGGGCACCTGTCTTGGTAAAGCTGCCAGGGCGATGGCTAGCGTACCGGCTTCGTTGTAGCAAGGGATCTGAATTATAAGTTTCAAGCGTATATTCCTTGAGTTAATTAAAATACTGCGTTTTCGTCGACTTAGTAACGGACATGAACGTACGGAAGATGTTAACGTTGATTATTTCGAAAATACAACAAGCTTTGTATCCCCTTAAAAAATGCTGATGACTTGAGTAGAAGTGCTCTGACAAGATAAATTGATCGTAGGGGAAGTCAAAATTCTCGATGAACAATTTGAGTTTCCCCCTATGATTTCTGCTACTGTAGATTTCAAATAAGCATTTTTATTATGTCCCCAATCAATTATTGGTTGAACTTATTTCACCTAATCTGTAAAGATCTAATAAAATAAGACCTTTGATTTGGGTCACTTGGTCCACCAATAGTTGATGCGTAACTCACCGCATTCGTGCGGATCTGAAAAGATCTTTTAAACTGTCTTTCAGAAGAACATGTTAGCTTCGCGGAAAAATCAAAAACTATAGCTGTCGGAGTGCTAAAATAGACTGGATTGCATCCCTCAATGCTAATATCAAATAGATAAGGTCGGTTTACCTGTTTACCGGACAGCGTATTCTGGTAGGCCGATTCGGGAAAAAGGCTTCCTGAAAAATTAACGACATTTGTATCACCAGCAGATATCCAACCCTCAACGAAGCTAGTGGCTATTTTGGTGTCAACATTAACCCCAGAGGTATAAATAGCCTCCCCTTCAACTACCTTGTCAGTTTCTTTCAGATATACTTTTTCCTGGTCATTAGATTTAAACGGTCCTTTGATTCTAAAAATTATGCCGGCCAGCGTGTCCAATTCAGTAATAAGCTCAAATTGCTCTAGATATGTATTTGATTTAAAAGGCTTTCTTCGGCCAAATAAGTTAGTTGCGTTGTGATCAAAAATTATGAAGCTATTCGAAAAATCTATTTTTTCAAATTCTGTCATAGCAAGATCATCAAACGTTGATTCTGCATAAAAGGATACTTGTGGTGCCGAATACCAACCCAAGCCATAGAAATGAGCTTTTTTATTTTCCCGTACAAAGTCCACGATTTTTTCCAGGGATCTAATACTCGCGTTTCTATGTAAATACATGTTATATGACTTATGAATTAGTATGAATGACACGCCCAATATAAGAACACTGGCAACTCCTTTAGTTGTCAATCTATTCGCGGTTTTGCCCTTTAAAAGAAATGTCCAAAAATAATGACATACAAGAATGAACCCAAAATTTAACGAAAGAAGACCAGGGTAAACACGTCTTAGCCATGCTTGAGATGTTGGTGTTAAGGCTAACCACCAACACAAGTATCCTAAAGCCAAGATTAGAAATACAAATGGAAAAAAATAGACTGAAGAAATCTGACTGGTCTTTACTCTATCTAACACTATTTTCACAACCAAGTACAGCAGAGCCGCGAAAGCAATTGAAGCGAAAACCAAAAAAACTATAGAACTTACATGATAGAATTGTGCTAGTTTATCGAAATGTAATTCTATCTTCTCCATATAATTTGCTGTGTCAGAAAGCCCGCTGCTTACGCCAGCCCTCTCAGACACTGCCTGTGTGTTACCTTTCCACCAAGCTAGCCAGTTATTCCGTCCAATTTTTTCGATTTTATACAGTTCCCATGCCAGGAAAACTCCTAGGGAGGAAAAGAACAGAATTAGTGAAACCTTTAAGGAGTTTATAATGCCTCGAAAATATAGCGCCGGAATAGCAACAAAAAAAACTGGCGCTGCAATAAACGCTACCGTCTTCGTAATTAATGCGAGCCCGTATAACAATCCAGCCATGACAAGCCGGGTTGAATGCCTCGTAGATTCTATAGTCGATTCAAGCACTATAAGAGAGGATGCGATTAAGACCCAAATGGCAGACTCACCGTAACCTTGATATCCATATTCAAAAAAACCTGGGGTCAGCATAAGAAGCAAGGTGATGGCATATGAGAATGCTAAACTCTTAGTTACCTTAATAGAAATATCAAAAACGCATGCAAGCAAGCAAAATGTAAATATAATGTTTGTAAATTCAGATGCAAAAACGCCCTTCCCAAAAAGTAAAATACCCAAACTTGCTACCCATATAAAAGGGCCGTCCGATGCAATTGGAAAAGGATGACTGCCTGAGTAGTTTCTTACATACTCACCATCCTTTAATAAGTTGTTTGCGACATTGAGATTTAATCCGCCATCGAAGGATAGTGAGCCAGATAAATATCCAAAAAAGATGGCGATAATCAAAAAACTACATATAGCAAGAATTTCGGCTCTATGTTGTTTAATATGGGTCAATTTAATCAAATTAATTCCTCCATGTTATAAAAAATACTTTCGACATCATTTTTAATCGCGCAATCCAAGTGTACCATTGCCAAAATGCATCAGCATGTGTGAACGAGCCATTCCTCCAATATTTCGGCCATTTCGGAGTGACCCAACATTAACCATGGTAATGAGGATAGCCCCTCGACTAATCAAAACAAGTTGTAGATCTTTACAAGAAGGGAAGGTAAAAACTGACCAACCATCGCGAACCGCCACTCCACCTCGCCACGGAAGTCGAAGTGCAGATCCTTTTCTACTGAATTCTGAGTCAGGAATGACCTATTTTTCTCCGGTGATTATTAGTTGATTACAATTTTGCTATTGGGGGTACAGATCGAACCGGATTGCCCTTCAACCTGGATAATCCGTAACTTATAAGTGCCAGCTACCACACCTGACAAGTCAGCATAGCTCGCCCAACCCGCATCGACCAGTCCCGGTTTATTAAGGTGTGCGGCAACATCAGGGCGCTTTCCGCCACGGGAAGCCTCAAGATATACCTTGCCCGGGCCTTCAAGTTCGATAAACATAACTTTCGGGATGATGTCTTCGTCGGTAGCCCAACCGGAGAGACTGATCTTTGATTTATCTGTAATCGTCACTGTCTCTTGACTAGGTTGACCGTTCACCGAATCAAGCGAGCACGTAAATACCGAATCCAACGTGGACGGAATCGTGATGGGTCTCACAGTGGTTGCTTTAATAAGGGTTGGCGTTTGGGTCGTAGCTGAGTCCGGCTGTTTTTCTGTGCAAGCGGCAACGAATAAACTGATTGTGGTAACAATTAAAAAATATTTCATATAGTTTTCCTTTTGGCAGTTGAAAGTGATGAGTAATTATAACTTTTTCGTAACAAAAACGTCGACATATTCCGCCCCTATGCCATTACTTAGGTCATCCATTTGAATGCTGAAAGTAAAAGACCTGATGCTTCGAAAATTTTCTGACAGATATCGTACCCTCAATCAAACGTAACTAATGAGCCATTTTTGTCGATTGGATTGCCATGTTATTGCGGTGGTTCAATGTGAAATACAAAGCAGGACGCTGATATTCTTGCTCTCTGGTTTGTGGGGTTGTACCGGTTTACGATAGGCACCGTGAATACGGGCTCCATCGCATCTTGGGACACATTTATATCCACGCTCATCCGCGAAACTGAGCTGTTCCAGATTTTCACAACGAATACCATTTTTATACTCCCATAGGCAACTTCGGAGAAATAATGTGTTGGTAAGTATGATTTGCATTCCTTTGCCAGCCTAATACTCGCACCTCTATTTCCCGGCGATCTTTATGAATTGTCATTTCTCGCCAAGCCGGAAAAAAAGATTCTATAACCCGCTTATCAGGGCTCTTTCCCTCGTAATACTTCCACAGTTTGTGCATAGTTAGTGATCTCTGAACCATGCATTTTCTGCTACAAATGTAGTCTCAGAGTTGCAAACAGGGCAAAATTCAATTTCTAAGTCACCTCTTTTATATTTTCAAGACGTTCTCTGTAGCGCAGTCCGGTTGCCCTATAACTAAAATTGCGTTTCATATGCATATACGCAAGTTTCCCAAGTTGGCGGCCACGCTCTGGATGATCGACAAGTGTTGTCATATAGTGTGTCGCTTCCGCTATATCCGGTTCTGCCCAAACCTGGTCTTGGTAATGCGGGTAGTCCCCCTCGGCTAATGGAACCAGGTTGTAGCCAACATTAAATGCAACGTCAGCATTCATGAATTCCATATTGCCCGAATACGCGGTAGCAATAACGGGCATTCCAAGCACCATAGCCTCCGCTATGCCAAAGCCAAAACCTTCTGACCGGTGGAGAGAAACAAAGCAATCACAACAGCGCACCAAATTTTTTACTTCATTGGCAGACATTACGCGATCGAGGAAAGTAACATGGTGGATAATGTCAGCCATATCCTCTCGTAATTGCAACATTATCTGAGGGGCTAACTCTGCGCCATTAACCTTCAAGACCAAGCGGGTCTTGGCATAAGGACGGAGTGACAAAAGGCGTCGGAAGGCCTCAACCACTGCTTGCGGGTTCTTTCGTGTTGGATACGAACGCACATCGAAAAAGAAGAGAAAGACATATTCCGATTCTGGAATTTCGAAATAGCGCCTTGAAAGAAATGATGAAAGCAAAACCTCACAAGCCAGGGGCATGTGCACAACTGGCTGTGTACAAGCTGATTTTAGCGCTTCTTGAATAAATTGTGATGGTGCCCATATCTCATCAAACCGGTCAAGTTGGATCGCCCATTCATTGGGGTACCGTGCTAACTCCCAAAGAGGATAGATGATGTTATATCCATTCCATGACTGGCTATGCGACAAATGTGCCAACACCTGTTCGACTTCGTTACCATTAATGTGAAATATATTGATATCAGACGAACCTACGTTGCAGGCACCGGAGAATTCCGTTAATTCGTCCGTATCTGGTGGGATCAGATTATAGATATCGGTTAGTGCCGGTCGTAAGGCAATGCTTCGCAGAGCACGATACGTACATCTAACATGCTCTCCCATGCCAATAGGGGCATACGGATGCCCTACCAGGCACACATCTTTGTTTTTTAAAGCTCCTCCCATTGTTCTCAATCTCCCAATCCGTATTTATCTTTGCGCAGTAGTCTTGCTGCTTCCAAGGCGTTTTTTAACGCTTCAAGGTAGGTGTGGCCAAATCTACGATCTGGTTCAAGGTAGGCGCCTTCCGCCCACTCGTTCCAGGCATTTACGAAAATAAGCCGCTCATCCCCGTATTGCTGTATCCGAGTCTGCTCAAGCGCCTCCTCCAGCCAAGCCTGAAAAGCGCCCGGCGTTGCGTGTTCAAAGCAGAAACTGTTGTTTTGTCGTCGTGCCGTGTTATCCCATCCGGGTATAACACCCATGAATCGCGTGTACGCAGGCACATCGCGAGTTGCATAGCGTATCGCAAGATCGCGATAGTCGGCAACGTTGCCAGCAAAATCCGGGTTGATAATTTTTCCCGTTGGGGGCTTTTGATCTGCAAGCCCATGCGGCGGAAACTCAACGGCCGCATCGCACCCATAATCCTTGGGGTGTTTGTTCGCATGAACCATCTCCATGGATTCTACCATTGCGATATAAATCTCGCCAATACCTTGCTCCTGGCAAATGGTGCGCCAAAGCGCTGATGTTTCGAGAAAGTTCGGAAACAATGCGACACGATAAACCAGAATGAGGGGCCGACCATCAATTCGGATATAACGCACGTCCCGAAAGTACCTGATCAGATCCATGATACCTGCCTCGTCATCTTCGGAGGAATGCGCTTGAGCAATCAACACCTCATGATCCTGACCGTCCCATCGGCGCGTCCAGTTTTCGTTAGCCCAGCAAAGACAAAATGGGAAGTCAGGCCTGCCGGTTTCAAGCATCTGTTCGATAGGACGATCGAGCAGGCGCTTGCCGTCGAACCAGTAGTAATAAAAGCAGAAGCCTCCAACGCCATAGCGATCTGCAAGCTCAGCCTGTTGTTCCATGATTTCAGGCAGGCGCAAATCGTAATAGCCAAGGTCTGCTGGTATGCGGGGCTGGTAATGGCCCACAAAATTAGGCCTTGCTTTGGTAACATTAGCCCATTCTGTAAAGCCGCTGCCCCACCATTTATCATTCTCTGGAATAGGATGGAATTGCGGCAGATAAAAGGCAATAACCTTGGGTACGCTTGAACTCTCCAGTCGATTTTGCCATTTTTGTTGAAGTGTAACGAGATTTTTTGAAATACAACGCAGCTTGAAACCTGTGTCAATCGCGTCGGTTGTTTTTGAAAGATGATGCACGATGGTTGCTGCCGGGTTGAAGTAAACATAGTACCCTGCCTCCTGTACCATCAAGCACAGATCGCTGTCTTCGCAATAGCAGGGTAAGAAATCTTCAGAGAAGCCGCCAAGTTGCCTTGCCAATGTAGTTGGCAACATTAGGCAAGCACCTGAGACATAGTCAACGCGCCGAGTGTAGGAGAAGCGTGCTTGTGATGGATCTCCATTAAGACCAATCATATCAGCGGTTCCATCTGGACGGAATGCCGCGCCTGCTTCCTGCAGATGACCACTTGGGTATATGAAACGAGGCCCCACAGCACCAACATACGGGTGCGAATTGAAGGTGCCTAGCAAAGAACTCAGCCACCCAAAGGTAACCTGGACATCATTGTTCAAATACAAAACGTAATTCCCTTGCACATGCTTGAGGGCATTATTACAGTTTCTGAGGAAACCCAGGTTGCTGTCGTTACGGATAACGCGCAAATTAGGTATTGAACCAATTACCTGTTCTGTTTCATCAGTGGAGGCATCATCTGCTATGATAACTTCATAAGAAACACGGGGATCGGTATACGTTGCAATCGAGAGCAGGCATTCGAGGGTAAGTTTAAGGTTATTAAATACCGGGAGAATGATGGAAACCTCCGGCGCAGCTATTTGGACGGGTAATTTGACTCGTGACGCTGCCGATATAAAAGACTCGGTCTCAATGTCGATCAGATCCATGGGGGAAGGGGATACTTTCGAAAGCTGGTGAGCACTGATTTGGGAAATGTTTGATTTTACGGCGCTATAATCACTCCACTCCCATGTGCCGTCGGCAGAAGGAAGGGTGGAAATTAGCTTCCGTATCTCTTCTTCCACAACCGGAAGAGCCAGCTCTGGCACCGCTGCTTCCTCAACTGGAGGAGCCGACTCTGGCACCGCTGCTTCCTCAACTGGAAGAGCCGACTCTGGCACCGCTGCTTCCTCAACTGGAGGAGCCGACTCTGGCACCGCTGCTTCCTCAACTGGAGGAGCCGACTCTGGCACCGCTGCTTCCTCAACTGGAGGAGCCAACTCTGGCACCGCTGCTTCCTCAACTGGAGGAGCCAACTCTGTCGTCGCTTGTTTCGTAATCGACAATGTCTGCTTTGAAATAACATCTGGATGACACCCGCTAGCCAATAACAGCCTGGGTATATACCTTGCCAATGAGTTTCTATGTGTTTGTTTGATTTGACTGCTCAATGGAAGTGTTTGATACAGGCGCCTCACCAAACGCATGCTCACACTGACATACCGTTTTGCTTGCTGTTCTGGGGAGAAAATAAAAAACCGCTTTATTTCACGCACTGGCAAACTGATTCGCCAGGAAGAGCTAGAGACTATTTGAGCATATTGTGCTTGTGCTATTTTTAATTGCTGATCTTGTATCAATGCCCGCTCTTCGTGACGGACAATTTCAGCTCTCAATTCGGCCATTTGCCATTCGTATTCAGCTATGGTTTTATTGAGACCGACGATCTGCCCGTCGCGCTCATCTATGGCTTGTTTGAGACCGACGATCTGCCCGTCCAGCCAAGCTATGGTTTGGGTAAGGTTGTGGATCTTCCCGTCGCGCTCGCCTATGGTTTGGGTAAGGTTGTGGATCTTCCCGTCGCGCTCTTCTATGGCTTGGTTAAGGTTGACAATCTGCCCGTCACGCTCGTCTATGGTTTGGTTGAGACCGACAATCTGCCCGTCGCGCTCATCTATGGCTTGATTGAGACCGACGATCTGCCCGTCCAGCCAAGCTATGGTTTGGGTAAGGTTGTGGATCTTCCCGTCGCGCTCTTCTATGGCTTGGTTAAGGTTGACAATCTGCCCGTCGCGCTCGCCTATGGTCTGGGTAAGCTTGTGGATCTGCCCGTCGCGCTCGCCTATGGTTGGGTTGAGACCGACGATCTGCCCGGCGCGCTCGTCTATGGTTTGGTTGAGACCGACGATCTGCCCGTCGCGCTCATCTATGGCTTGGTTAAGGTTGACAATCTGCCCGTCGCGCTCGCCTATAGTCTGGGTAAGGCTGCGGATCTGCCCGTCGCGCTCGCCTATGGTCTGGGTAAGGTTGCGGATCTGCCCGTCGCGCTCGCCTATGGTTTGGGTAAGGTTGCAGATCTGCCCGTCGCGCTCATCTATGGCTAGGTTAAGGTTGACAATCTTCCCGTCGCGCTCGCCTATGGTCTGGGTAAGCTTGTGGATCTGCCCGTCGCGCTCGCCTATAATCTGGGTAAGCTTGTGGATCTGCCCGTCGCGCTCGCCTATGGTTTGGGTAAGCTTGTGGATCTGCCCGTCGCGCTCGCCTATGGTCTGGGTAAGGCTGCGGATCTGCCCGTCGCCTTCATCTATGGCTCGATTGAGACCGATGATCTGCCCGTCGCGCTCATCTATGGCTTGATTGAGACCGACGATCTGTCCATCGCGCTCGCCTAAGGTCTGGGTAAGGTTGTGGATCTGCCCATCGCGCTCAGCCATTAGCTCTCGCCAAAAGCGGGTAAGTTCAGTATCTTCTATGGGTTGCTCAAGAACCCCGCTACTCAAACAAGGTAGCTCAGCATCCGAGGCAACAGCAACTAAATAAACAGCGTGAGACACCCCGGAAATGGCAGATAAAGCGTTGTCGACGAGTTCATAACTTTCCACCGGACCAATACTATCTTCAATGAAAATTGCGGAACCATAAACAACCCGCTGCCCAGAGATTCTGTGGTTTATAAAATGCAAATCCAGAAGTTTTATGAATTCGTCACGGTATAATTCTTTGACATGGTGTGGATTGCTAAACCCTGGCTTCTCCGAATACTCTAGTTTGTCAGGGCTGGAAATAACAAGCACCCCGCCGGGTCGTAGAACCCTTTTTATTTCCTGCATCATGGCTTCATGTTCAACGTGATGCTCGATGGTCTCGAAACTTACAACCACATCAACGCTAGCATCTTCGAGCGGAATTGCCGAACAAGAGCCCAGACGAAAATCGAGATTTTTAATTTGATACTTTGCTTGTGCATGTGATACGGCCTCTTGAGAGATGTCAACTCCAGTAACTTTGTAGGCTGTTTGGGCAAGCATGGCACTGCCATACCCCTCGCCGCTGGCAATATCAAGCACCGTCTTCCCTTCAACAACTTTACAAGCGAATAGATAGCGATGGAGATGTTCTAATTCGATATTACCATGTACTTCTGGTACAAAACGTTCACCAGTAAATTCCATAAAAAACCTATTTTCTTGCAATTAATACCAGCGCAGCCGGATATTCGAATGAAAAAATTTCGCAGGAGCGAAAACCTGCCTTTAACACAATTTGCCAAATATCTGCACCAAACTCTGTACAAACTATTTGGTCGTCAGCTGGCACGCCTGATTGACCATGGTAGCTTGGGGCCAGGCCGACGCGCGAACGTGACATGCGATTCACGACAATTGGAACCGTAAAAATACACTTTCCATTGCTACGCAATACCCGACGACATTCCGAGAGTCCTCTCTCAGGATTAGGCACATGTTCCAGTGTATCGGAATGGATAACCAAATCAAAGCTCTCAGATTCAATATCAAGATCAAGCATATCGTACTCTGGATATTTGATTAACTTATGCGAGGTCAATTTGCTGAGGTAAGGAGTTAGATTGCCTGCAGTGTTTATCTCAAGAATTCTTATATCGCTGAATGACTCGCATAATTGTTTTGGCGCGCCACCGACCTTAAATTCCCGAAGAATCGCTGCTGATAAGCCCATTGTACGCAAGTTGTTGTTACAGGTCTTACAATGAAGGCCTTGTTGCCGATTGATATATGCAGTTTCATCCTCAGACAATTGCCAAGCATTATTGAGTTCAGGCCATAGTACTGGAACAATTGACAAGTCATCTCCGCCGTAAACAGGGCATGAACCAGAAAAAAGCTGCGTCATTGAGCAATCAAAGTAATTTTTTTCATCGGGAGCCCTACTAGTCCTAAACAAACTCTGCTCGCGTGGACTCGAATAATCAAAGCATCATGAAGCCAATCATACTGTACGTGTTCCTCTTGAGTACCTTCGGCAATAGCGGGAGAAATGCTGTATTCACCTGATGGCAGAATAGGCAATCGAAACTCGAAGCGTGCAACAATTTCATTTCCTGCATGTGCAAACAGCGGGCTATGTTGATAAGCCAGAAATGTATTGTCACAAAAAATCACTTGTCCAAGACGATCTTTAAAATGAAAACCAATGATGGGTCGAAGAATGTCTTTGTAAGCCAGACATCGAATTTCCAGAATAATATCTTCCCCCCCAATAACCCATGATAATGGCGTGCCGTCTTGGTCGAGAAGACGCACCGATGTAATTTTGGCATCACCTGTGCCGAACCCTGCCTGATCGGGTTTAAATTCAAAGACTTCAATGTCATTCCGTAAAGTAGAGTCATTAATGAGAGTCTCACGCATGTCACGGTATTCGCTTGAGAGCTCAACCTGGTTCGCAGTAACATTGGATTCATCGGCTTTAACTCCATTTACCTCCTGATTCGCATCATAGAGCGTGGCGAGGTAGTGCTTGATCACCTCTTTCGGCGTGCCTAATTCGGAAATTTGCCCATGATTCAGCAAGACCGCATTATTGCATAAATTAACCACTGCACTTGTGTCATGACTCACAAAGAGTACGGTTCCTGTTTTCATAAAGTTACGCAAAAACCGCATGCACTTTTGAGTAAAAAACGCATCACCCACAGCTAGGGCCTCATCCACCACCAATATATCGGCATCCACGTGAGCAATGACGGCAAATGCCAAGCGCACCATCATTCCGCTGGAATAGGTTTTCACGGGTTGCCCGATAAAGTCGCCAATATCAGCAAAGGCGATGATGTCATTAAAACGCTCGTCGATTTCTTTGCTACTCAGACCGAGCACCGAGGCATTCATGTAGACATTATCGCGTCCGGTAAAATCGGGGTTGAAGCCGGATCCCAGTTCCAGTAGCGCAGCTATACGGCCATTGGTTTGGATCTTCCCATGGGTTGGGGTAAGCGTGCCACAGATCATTTGCAGCAAGGTCGATTTGCCGCTGCCATTACGCCCGATGATACCGACAGTTTCGCCTTTTTTGATTTCAAAGGAAACGTCTTTAAGCGCCCAGAATTCGCGGAAATATTGCTTAGGCGATTGCCAGGTCAGACGTTGCAAGCGAGGAGCAATAATCTGCTTAAGACGGTCGCGTGGGTTCTCGTAGATGTGGTAGCACTTACTGAGGTTTTCAACTTTGATGGCTATGTCACTGTGAGATTTCATTTTTTATTCCCTAAGATCAATTTTATGCAGTGCGCAGTAAATCAGCTATTTCCTGCGCCCAAGGGTTTATTGGCCCATAGGGTTTAACCAGCATTCCATTTGCGACTCGAAATAACAGGCGTGCTTGCTCTCCTTCTACAGAGTTATCGTATAGATAAGAACGGTCCGCAATTTTTGCTATTAAAGAACAATTTGCCAACGACTTGGCATAACGGCTAATGATTTTACCGATAGGCACATTATGACCCCCTTCCATTACTCGCATGGCAACCCTTTTGGCGTTAATTGAAGGATCATCTGTTCCTATAAAAAATAATCTCACAAAATAGCCAGTTTTCTGGGCACGCCGGATGAAATCAAATTTATCTGGGGCAGACAATACCGTTTCGAAAGCTAAACTCTTACATTCACTCAAGCATTGTTCACGTATTTCAGCCGCTTTTTGTGCTGCCTTTAACACCGAATCAAGAGAATTCCAGTCGCCAAATTGGTCGCGTGCAATAAAGTCTGGGTTGACATATACGCAACCGGTCATCCGCTCATGTAGAAGTAATTGTTCAGTAATGGAGGTTTTGCCGGCTCCATTTGGAACAGCCACGATAATCAGCCGAGGGCGATCACTCATAAGCCTTCTATCTGATTGACCCGGCTAATTTCTTTCGGCAAGATGTCCATCAATTGTTTACGGGCAACGTCATCTTTTTTACGCGCTTCAATCGCTGCTTTACTCATCCAGCTGTGCAATTGTTCGTCGGAACGTTCGTTTTCACTATCATTTAAATCGAAGGGTTGATTATTCATATTTTCAGTTCAAAAATGTATCTATTGTTGCTTTGCGCCTGCATTTTAACATTAATGTTAGACAAAAACGGGAATAGACACCTTTTTATCTTCTTTCGTCCGGTAAATTCCGAGTCAAGCTCCAGCAGTGCGGCGATGCTGCCATTGGTTTGAATGCTGCCGCTGGTTGGGTTAAGCGTACCACAGATCATTTGCAGCAAGGTCGATTTTCCGCTGCCATTGCGACCGATGATCCCGACAGTTTCTGCTTTTTTGATTTCGAATGAAACTTCTTTGAGCGCCCAGAATTCTCGAAAGTATTGCCTAGGCGATTGCCAGGTCAGGCGTTGCAAGCGAGGAGCGACAATCTGCATAAGACGGTCGCGCGGATTATCATAGACGTGGTAGCACTTAAATAAGTTGCTAACGCGGATGGCGATGCTATTTTCATTCTCTTTATCCGCATGCTCCATTTTTAAGATGTTTGGGGAATCCCCATGATTAGAGTACATCGGCAAACCCTTTTCTGGTTTTTTGAAACCAGGCGAAGCCTGCCCAGGCAACTACGGTAGCCAAGAGCGTGTAAATACCCAAACCCATCCAGTTGGGCAAATGACCCCAGATCAGCACTTCACGCGCCTGCTCAATGATGAAGGTAAGCGGATTAGCCATGATGAACGGACGGAATTTTTCCGGCACTGCGGTTATTGGGTAAAAAACGGGGGAAAGAAACATTAAGACGGTAGTAATAATGCCGATAGTTTGTCCGACGTCACGCAAAAATACGCCCAGGGATGCCAGCAGCCAGGACAAGCCAAGCGTGAGAATAACAATCGGTAGTAGTACAATCGGGATTAAAACCACCGTCCAGTGAAGATACTCGTTAAAAAGTGCAAAGGCGGCCAGTAATACACCAAGGCTGATAAAGCTATGGAAGATCGCTGCACCCATAATAACAATGGGTAATACTTCAATCGGGAATACAACTTTCTTGACGTAATTGACGTTATTTAGAATCAATCCCGGTGCGCGATTAATTACCTCGCTAAAAAGGTTAAGCACAATCATTCCAACAAAGAGCACCATGGCAAATTGCGTTTTGCTGTTGTCACCCCCAACACCACCCCAGCGAGATTGGAAAATCTCTGAGAAGACAAAGGTATAAACCACAAGCATTAGTACCGGGCTAAAAAATGACCAGGCCAAACCCATGGCAGAGCCTTTATATCGACCTAGGACTTCGCGTTTAGTCATTTGTATAATGAGTTGGCGGTTGCGCCAGAGACTTTTGGTCAGTGCCACGAGAGATGTCGGTTGGGTGGCGTGCGGGTTAATTGCTACTGTAGCTTGGATCATGTGAAGTACTCTGTTATGTAAATGATATGAGTTCAATTCGGTTGCAGTCGTCGGGCACATTGCTTCAGTATGGCCATTTGAGTACACCTTTTTATTTAACAAAGCCTAAACCTTTGCAAGCAAGCATACAGATTAAGCGTCGATTGTACCTTTTTAGGTGGGAGGGATACAAATTTTTACTACATAAATAAGGGGATTTCTAAAAGTTGATATTTTCGTTAAACTGAAGAATTTAAGCACTTTAAATTTATCAATGTTAATTTTTCAACTTAATTTCTAAAAGGGGGTAGTCAGTTAGCTCCTCCTCGGATGATTCCGGATCCAGTCATAGCCGAAAGCCACTTTAGCTTCGGTTACGTGTGCGGAAAATCACCTCTTGTCGTCAAGCTGTCTCGCATGCAGGCTCAAGGCGGTGTTCATCATGCAAGACGCCTTACCATTAGGAGGAGCTAACCGGCTCTCCTTTTTCTAAATATTAAGATGGATTTTGGTGCGTTTAAAGTAAAAATCGCATCAAGTCACCCGACTTTTGGGTTATTTCCCTGTTTTTATGACGCTATGGGCTAACATTTCCTGTGATGCTTCATCAAATCTCGTTTGACGACATTCGCATCGCGTTTAAGCAACTGTATCAAATATTTCATGTTGTAAACTTAATTCAGCGGGCCAATCTTGACCTTAGCCCGCAGCAAACCGATGGTGAGCGCCAAACGCGTCCACCCATTGCCGCATTTGCTCCCAATACATGCCGGCTTGGGCACTTGCTTTTGGCTCCATCCGGTTTGATGACGTTGGTTCTTCGGTTAAGGGTTTGCATCGCGTCCTTTTTTCTATCCCTTGTCCTGCACGCGCTTGAGTTAAAACCGATAAACCTCCCAGTCTATCCGGGCTTTAACCCCACCAAGGGGCACCTATTTTGATCAGTTGAGCGGCTATTTCCTGTATGTCGAATAGTCCAGTTAGGCGGTGTTTCATAGGCCGACTAACTATCAGCAGGCTATTTGTTATTGTCTCAGCTTCCAGCCTAAAATCGCGGTGAGGCGGAAATATCTTTAGATGTGCACAAAATGTACCTGACTAATTTTCCGTAAGAGTGATCGCCAAGAGTCTGTTGAATGCCGTTTCATTTATGTTAACCGGCGCAGTTCTGCTTTATAATCTTCAATAACCGAGGGCGCGGCAAAAAAATCCAAAACCCTTTTTTGCGCTACAGCAGCTCGGATCAAGGCTTGTTCCTTATTGTGATGTACTTTATGCAACGCACATGCTATGGAGTCAACATCCGGATCAGCCCAGATATATCCTTTAGGATAGGGTACATAATTATCTTCCAGCTCAACAAGCCTGTAGTCAATTGGATAAGCAGCGTCAAACGTTACAAATTGTTCAACCCCGCCAAAAGGGGTTGCAACCACAGGAATGCCCGCTGCCATTGCCTCAATTACTGTTAAGCCAAGCCCCTCGGAGCGATGAGGTGAGACGTATGCCGTGCCCGAACCTATCAGCGCATGCAAATCTTCGTCAGACATCAAGGTATCAATCACTTTAATGCGGCTGTCCTTGGATCCAGCCAAATATAGCCTGTCAACTTCGGGAATATTACGATTTGGGTATGTGATTTTGAATGTGATTTGCACATTGTTATCGGAAGGAAATGCTTGTAAAAAAGCTTCAAGTAATGCCCCAGGATTTTTACGCTCCAGTATGCTGTTGGCATCAAAGCAATACACAAAATGAGATAGCTCTATACTGGTGCGTTGAGTTCTTTTGAGAATTGACAAATAGGATAGATAGGGCGGTACAAGCTTTACCGGTTTTGCTGTTGATTGCCTCAAAGCCCTGGCTATAAATGGTGTTGGCGCCCAAAATTCGTCAAAATACTTCATTGATGCTTGCCACTCGGGCCGCAATGTTGGTAGCTCCCAATACCAAATAGCAATATTGTACTTATTATGAAAAAGAGCATCGCCTCCATCATGGAGCATCAGCGGCAACGTATCGCCGTTCATATGATAAATATTAACGGAAGCATCAGAAATATATTCTGGAAATGCTAATTTATTTTCTATACTTTTTTGAATGGCAAATTCTCGCTGTTGTACACGAGACCCAATCGGAGCAAGGCCTGTTTTCTTTAATCCATTGTAATAACCACGCGCACTGACTCCGAGTCCGGAAACCTTATCCAAAGGACCAATAACGTTAATGCCATGAGAAAGTTTGACAGCATGTATGGAATGTTGTGGAATTGCCCGTTCAAATCGGACCTTCTGGTTAGCCTCCAAACGAGTTTTCTGATTCATTGCCAAGCCTATATGCCTGCCCATATGCAGAAAATGGGTCATTGGCCTATCAAGCCATGGCTGCAACCCCATGTTTGAAACTAAATATCGATTCGGATCGAAAATTTCCGATGCTTTCAACCCAATAGCTTCCCCCATAACTGCGTAGTGGTACAAAGTACAAACCGAATGCAAGCCAGATTCTCCAAATTGCGAGCGATAGAAATTGGGGCTAAAGATAGGATTGGGCCAACGGCCTTCAAGATCACCAAAACTTACATAGTGCAAAAGCGGATTTATATTTGATGCTAGAACATCTGGATATGTTGCAAGATAATAGGATTCGTCGAATAATCCTAATTTAAGTATTGTTATAGCCTGCTTTGCCAATGTATGCTTTGAATTTTTTAAACTGGCCTTCCAATTAAAACCAAGGGCAGCAGCTTTTTGTCTAGCGCGAAGTTCAAGTCTTTCCAGCAAAATCAGAAAGTCAGATTGCAAAAATGGATCGAGAGAAGCACGTATAGTTTTTGTACCATTTTCATTCATAAAATCACCAAATCAGGAGTGGAAGGTCTTGAGATTGTTTTTGAAAATGCTTACTGAACAAAGGATCCCTCGCTACTACATGCCCCCAGCGCTCAAGGAAGAGCACCCGTTCGATCTCGTTGTCATGATTACGTTTAAAACTTGAATTATGAAAATGGTAAAGCGTCGAAGCTGGTGTATAAACAATGCGATAGCCTGCCTCGATACACCTCAGACAAAAGTCAATATCATTGTAATCAGTCTTGAATCGTTCATCAAACCCTCCGACTTCATCAAAAACCTCTTTACGATACGCTAATACAGCACCGGTTACGGCGCTATAATTTCTCTCGATAGATGCAAAACCCCCATATTCTTGACCGTTAGGCTCGGTACGATGAAATATATGTCCGGCAGTGCCATGGAAGCCGATGACAATGCCAGCATGCTGGATAAGGCCATCAGCAAATAGTAATTTCGCACCAACAGCACCGATATTTTTACGGGCAGCTTGTCCTGCCAGCGCCTGAATCCAGTCTGGCGAAATAATTTCAAGATCGTCATTCAACAATATAACAAGACCACCCGGCACTAGAGAAGTGGCAAAGTTGGCTTTGTTGGCGAATGAAAATGGGCCATCATTTTTATAAGTGTAACTTTCATGTCCATTGGCTAAAAGTAACGCCTGCAAATCATCCGGAACAAACCCATCGTCAACAATAATAATCTTATAGTCTTTAAAACTTGTTTTTTTAATAATTGAGTCAACAAAATTGGTAGCAAGAATGACTTCACCTCGGCCTTCAATGTTCCGCTTATACATTCCAGTAAGGATTAACAACGTCACCTGGCTGTCCTGAGGAACTGGCCAAGTCACTTGTAAAGCGCCTTTTTCTGTATCAGCGATTACCAAGGCATCTGGATTTTCCATGTGAACATATCGTTCAAGTACTTTGCGTGCATCGGCCAATGCCGTTGCTGAAAAATATCCACCAATAGCAATATCTTCAGGTACATGACGAATATAAAGAGCGTCATCAATGTGAACAACATTTTTAGCCCTGCGTGTTGCCTCTAAGATAAGGCTATATTCTGCTGCACTATTGGCAATTTTCTCTGGCAGAACTATATCCAATAAAAGCTTTTTGCGTATAGCTGTAAAGCGGCCAACATAATTAACCGAGAATTGATGCTCGGGCGACCAGTCAGGCTTATAGAAAGGAAGTCCTAGAGTGCCATTTTCAAGGAGTCTCCATTCATCCGTATAGATTACTTCGGCATCTGGAACATCCCGCACCTTTTTACTGATCAGCTTCACAACATCATCATCAGCCACATCACCCTGAGATAACAACCCAATAAAATCTGTAGTCGCCAACCCTGCTGCCACAACAAGTTGCCAAGTCTCTCCCGTATGAATCAAATCAGGATATCGCCTAACACGCCAGTCAATATCAAGCCACTCCTCGGCAAGCTTTTCTAGTCCTTCACAAGCAAAAAGCAAAATTTCCCAAGAAGGATCGGTTTGGCGCAGAACAGACTGAATTGTGGATTCTAATGCGACAGGATCTTCTTTATCGATGAACACAACAAAGCAGATTGATGTCGCACTCTGCCGCATCTGATTTAGTTCAACCAGGGGCTCCAGAAAATCCTCTTGAATAGTTGAGATTGAAGTAGCATTGACAGAAAGATTAACGGGTCTTTCAAGAGTTAGGAAAGCAGGGTCAGACAATACATCTGCTACTCTTTGCGAAGGGCTCACTATTGAGGTAGAAATTTTTCCAGATGAAATGTTTGAAAATGACAATTTTCTTCGAGCTTGGCTCCGTAAACGATAGTGAATTTCCGGGAAATGTCTTAACAGCCAAATACTTAATTTATGCATTAGCGGTCTGTAAGGCTGTAATACAGGAGCCACAGCCGACAAGTATGCTTGAGCAACTCCATTTTTGAGCATTAGACGCGTCTTTCCTAAATGTGCTCTAACCCAACCAAGCGGACTTGTTATTAACCAAGAACGGCTTGCATAAATGGTTTGAAGTGTGGCTGCAGCTTGTTGGGCTTGAGCTTCAGCCTTTTGTGCTTCAACTTCAGCCTTTTGGGCTTGGGCTTCAGCGAAAGCGGCTAGTTTCCGGATTTTAGTTTCCAATTGCGTAATCGTCGCATCAACTTGCCGGTCGTATGCATTGGCTAAATAATCAAGTGAAATTCCGTACTCATGTTTAAAGGCCCTATCAAATAGTTCCATCACCTCAGGGTCGTCTTTTTTTTGCGCCACAATGCTGTAATCTGGGCTTACGCCGGCAAGAACATCAAATAAACTGGTTTTCTGCGCGGTAGCAAGGTCGAGGTGCTCTTGTAGGTATAGGGTTTTAACTCGCTCAAATTCCGCATACTCGACAACAAAGGTTAACAATTTCGCGGGTAAAGGCTTTTGATGTGTCGGATCCAGGTAAAAACTTGACGTGCCGACCACCAAATTTTCAGAGTTCGGAGTTTCCAGAATCAATAAGCCGCCGGGCTTCAATACGCGGTATGCTTCCCCGACTAATTGACGTAATGTTTCAAAAGGGATGTGCTCAACAACATGAAAAGCTGAAACTACAGTCAAACTATCCGCTTCCAGCTTTCTCAGATAATCAAGCGCATCAGCTTGACATACATTCAAGTTAAGCTCTCGACAAGCCAGAAGCATTCCTTCATCAAGATCAACGCCTTTTGCCAGGAAGCCATTTTTTTGCATTAACTCAAGCCATTCACCTCGTCCACACCCTAAATCAAGAATCTCCGGAGTCTCATAAAGCGCTTTAAATGGTTGAACAAAGGGCAGATATACTTCCAAGCGTAACGCGATCAGCTCTCGTGTTCCGCGATAACGATCCTCAAATGCCAGATAAAACGGATCCATTATTGATGTACCTCAATCTTAGGCGCCAGCCAGGCTGAGCCAATAAACTCAATTTTATTGAGATTGACCACATGAAATACGCAGGCCAAGTCTCGCCATTCATAATTATTGGCGATATGGTCGCCCTGTGCATGTAACGCAATAGCGATCGAGTAACTTCCGGGCCCCAAATTCATTGCAAACGCAACGCGATATTCGATGGCTGCCCCCGCCTTAGCAGCCAGCAACACCTGCTTGGTGTGCCATGTGTTTGTGCCAAATACACTTTGACCAAGACGGTCTTTTATCATGTAACCAAACACAAGCTGGGGGATATTGGCGTTAACCTGCACGCGCACAACCAATTCCACAGCCTCGCCTACATCAACAAACTCAGCCGCTTGTCCTTCAGAATTAAGCAATTGAATACTGGCTAAGGTAACCTCGCCAGTACCCGATATCGTTTGCACTTTTCCCGAGGAGTGCTGAATATAGTCAACCTTGAGGTTCTCTTTTTCAGCAATTAAGGCGTTGTAAAAATCCATCACCTCTTCTGGGTCGCCATCTTTAATCATACAACCTTGTTCCAGTAAAATTGCTCTATCACACAACGCCTGCACTGCCGACCGGTCGTGGCTGACAATCAGCAGCGAACACCCTTGGCTCTGAAATTCCCGAATCCGGCTAAAGCTTTTGTGCTGGAAATAGCTGTCACCCACCGATAGCGCTTCATCCACAATCAACAGATCAGGTTTAAACGCAGTGGCTACACTAAATGTCACACGCATTTGCATGCCACTGGAATAAGTTCGCACGGGTTGGTCAAAATATTCCCCCACTTCAGCAAAGTCTTCAATCTCAGGCATTGATTGTTTGATGACGGCTTGGCTGTGCCCCATTAGTCCTGCAGCATGGTAAGCATTTTCCCTGCCCGTAAGATCCGGATTGAAGCCCATGCCCAACTCTAAAATAGCTGCCACGCTGCCACGCAACTGAACTTGACCTTCAGTGGCACTGGTAGTGCCGGTGATAAGCTTGAGCAAGGTGCTTTTGCCAGCGCCATTTTGGCCGACAATGCCAACCGTTTCGCCGGAGCCTACCGAAAAGTTGATATTTTTAAGCACCCAATGCTCTTCACGGGGGCGTATAAAGGGTGAAAACCACGAAGCCATTCGTCGCCATTCGCTGCCCCACTGGCGGTAGGACTTACCCAGATTTTTTACGAGCAGTTCTCCGCTCATAGTTGTTCTGCCCTATTTCTCATTGTTTTTTCTTTATATATGATATGTTTTAATTTATCGTACTGGTGAAAGTTTTCCACCCGTTCATTTTCCAACCGAGTACTAGCATCTATACAACTCGTCATCCCGGCATGGAGTGCAGGGATTCAGTTGCCATGGCTGGCATATACAATGTCGCCATCCTAATTTTTAGATACATGAACCCTTCTTATAATTTTTTTTTACATCCGTATAATCCGGATTCCGGCACAAATCTGTCAGGAATAGGATAGCCTGACGTAAATCCCTGCCGGAATGGCAATGACGCGGTTATGATTTGTGTTGATCCCTATCCAGATCAGATTTGATTAACCAACTTAAGAAGCAGGGCTGTTGTAATCGCCAGCTGAAGAATGCCAACGCCTACCACCCAGCGGACGAGTTCGGCCTTTGTTTCTGCAAGGTCTCTTTTTGTTTCCGCATGCAATATCTCCACATTCTTACGAAGCAATATCTCAAGTTCTTTTACCCTGGCTTCCAAACGATTTTCAGACACATGGATGTCCCGTTTTATTTCGGCTTCGTGGGTGGCAACATCTTGCCTGGTAGCCAATTGCTTTTCGACTATTTCAGCGATCGAGCGCTTGCGTCTCAGCCTGTTGCTCGGTGAATCCGCCAGCCTTGAGTTGGGTGGCGTAATCCAATGTATCTAATACGATGCTGCTCATGCTCTAAACTTCCTCTTATGATATTTTGGAGCCTAATTTTTTAGCCATGTTTTTGGTCGCTCATAGTTGGTCTACCATTTCAGGACTGGCTTTTCGAAACAGGAGCAAGGAAAAAGCCAGCAACATAACCGCAATGAGCGTGATAACACCCATACCAGCCCATTCCGGTTCTTTATTGTATAGCAGAATGTTTTGATAGCCGACAATTATAGGAATCATGGGGTTAAATGCCAGCCAATGCCGGTATTGCTCAGGAATGATGTCGGCCATGTAAACGATGGGGGTAAACCAATACAAAAATTGCATCATTACCGGCACAATTTGTCCGATATCACGGATAAAGACATTGAGTACGCCCAAGCCCAAGCCCAAGCCAAGCGCAAAGGCGATATTAATGATCATTAATGCGGGTAGCCATATAAGGGCCATACTGGGCAAATGCCCTAAAACGCCAAAAATCAATAAAATTGCGACAAAAAGCAGAGCGTTGTTAACCAAAGCACTACCAGTGACAATAAGCGGCAAAGCAATCTTTGGGAATACCAGTTTCTTAAGAATATTGCCGTTGTCGATGAACAGGGTCAGGCAGCGGTTGACAATTTCGGCAAAAAGCGACCAGCCCAAGGTGCCGGCCATCAAGTAGATGGCATAGGCATATTGGTTGTTAATACCCGGTAATTTGGCAGACAATACCGCTGAGAGTACAAAGGCGAAAATGAGCACCTGTGACAGCGGATTTAGAATCATCCACAGCCCGCCTAAACGGCTACGCACAAACTTGCTTCTCAGCTCTGTTTTAATGGAAGAAATAATAAAAAATCGATAACGCCAAGCGGCGAGCAGCATACCCTTCACTAGGAAACTCCCTTCTGAATACTAACTAACAGCAATTAGGCGGCCCCGCGATGACCGGAATATGCTACCGAACAAAATTGCTAATTATAAGCTGTAAACGGCAATTAAGTCATTACATAAAACGCTGTAAAACAGACAATCGCACTAAAACAGTTAGATGAAGATACACATTCGGCGCTAATTGTGTAACTGACGACAACAAGTTGCTTCTCTGTTGGCTTCCGGGCATGGAAATAACTCGTCAGGCCTTGGGGATAGCGAGCGCTGGGCAAGGTACCCGTAAGACAATCCGGTCATAGCAGGAAAGGACGCCCTGTAGATTATTTTTATAACGCTCGGTTAGCAGTGTGGCATAACCAAAGTCCTCACAGTAAAACAATAATGTGAAGCTTAGTTTACCCGTTTTGGTACCGGCTTGTCCGGGTTGGGCTACCGTTACAAGATCTTATTTTATTGGCTTGTTTGTTTAACTCGATGGCCAAGTTTTTTTGCTTGACTGAGACGGCCCGAGATAAATCAAGGTGTTTTCGTCAATGCGTCCAGGTGCTACATGATTGCTCTTATGGCTGCACAGCCCGATTTAGCAGGATTCTTTAAAATCAAGAATTAAAAACTTGAACATCGAGTTTAAGCCTATCCTTTAAATTGAATACCGGAATGTTAGACGCCCCGAATTTATTGGTCGGATAAGTGCCTAAGTACGTAGGCCTACAAACCTTAAAAATACTGTATGCGTTTATGATCCATACTAAAGCCCATGAATTTAAGGAATCTATGTTGATGTTTACGTTTAAAAATGTTTTTAACCGGATGTTCTCCGTAAACCAGGGCGATTATTTCTCTTTTTGCTTCAAGCCAGTCACGAATGTCATTGCCAGGAGAAAAACCGCGTTTTTCTGCTTTATAATAAGCGGCTTCAGCGATCATGGCATCTATATTAATGGGTTTAACGGTTGACGATGTTGGCAGTGTGAAGCCAAAACCGAATTTTATCAGGTTGATAAGATCCTGCGGTGAACTTCCTTTAATGCCTATTTCAGCTGATTTTAGCTCTGATAAGGTGCCAAAAAGCCGATCCCATAGCGACAACACAGCGCCATAGTTACTGTCATGCTCGCTCCGCTGCGATGAATGGTGAGTCCGGTGCAGTGCGGGAACGATAATGACATATCCCAGTAATTTCTCGCCTACGAAGGAAATGTTCGTGTGATGAAACATTATAAACAGGGTCATGATTGCTTCACTCGTTAACACCATTGTTTGTTCAATACCTAACAGGATAATTAGAGTCGCTTTCAGAAAACTGGTGGAGACAAGTTCAAGAAAATGTATGCGAAATGATGTTGTAATATTTAAATAAGGATCGTTATGATGCACCCTGTGAAACATCCAAAGACCATCAAAGCTGTGACAGGCTTTGTGCCAGAGATACACTAATAAATCGAGCATTAAAAATGACAAGACTGCTTTCCATGCCGGACTGGATAGTGTTTTAAGGAGTCCCTTGTCTGAATAGCGTTCGGCTATTGCCAATAAAGATGAAGCCGACACTAAAGAAAGCGCAATACTATTAACAATAAACAGACTGAAGTTTGTTTGATAGGACTGGCGCAAATGTTTTTTTGGCAGTTTTTCTCTTGGCGCGAAAAATTCAACGGTCGCCAGTGTGGCGAAAACCATGAGTAATGTTAATGCCAGTACTTCGCCTGGCATCATCGTCGACCATCTGAAATTGAATTCAAGTAAAGAAGCTGGGCTTAACATTGTCTTTTCCTCTTCCTAAAGCTGATATGCATAATAATCTTAAGTAATGTTAATGACAGTTTGATGACAAAAGTTGCTTTCCAAATGTTGTCACTATCTAATTATAAGTATCCGACATTAACAAATACTTAATGACCTAAAATAAGTAGCCTTTGATTTATCCGTTGATTAAAGCTCACTTATCCTCCTTATTATTAAAGAAAAGCAAAACTCGCGCCAAATATTCGATGAGTTGTATTGAACTGCTGTTTAAAATCCCTGTAGGCCATGATGATCAAGGGCTTCAGCTTTTTATTAATTATTTATGAGCGAAAGATGAAATGGTGATCAACCCAAATTTTGGGGTTTTGAACTATCTAAAGGGCTCAATTGAGTGCGATTATATCATTTATATGCACAAATAATGTATATTATTTAATTATTGTTTCCAAATAATGCACATATTGTGATTATATTGAGCTTCCCGAGAAGCAATTTACCTGTGTAAGCGGGGTTTTAGTGTTGCTTTACAAACAGTCGCCGTACTCCATGATCAATAGTCGACAGTCAAAGAAGGTATTGGGGTATTGAGCGCTAATAATAAAGCGTAAGATATATTCCAGGAACAAATAAAGCGTGGTAGTGATGCGGCACTGCTCTAAATTTTATAACGTGTATTCGCGGCACATCGCCAGAACGATACCGTCCACCAGACTATAGGCAGTAACAGCATTCCATGCATTGTTTTCCCGCTGGCTATGGTGTAGGTCACGTTCATTACCCGTTAATCCAGGTAATTAAGCATGGCATTTACTAATAAGAAAAATGGCCAGAATACAGGCCATAATGCCGATTTTTCCTGTCATGAAAGAGTGCAAAAAATTATACAAACCATTGCCGCGCTCGTTGGCCCAGTTTTTGTTCACCACAGACGTATAAAAATAAACCGGAAAAAATGGCGGCTAAAAATATAGCGTCCTCAATTTAAGTGAAAACAGACGGGTATAGGTAAAAATAATCGGAAAAGCTCTGATAAACATGTTTAGTGATTTGCTTAAGGTACTCACTTGACCAAGCCAAGGCGGAGTTTTATTGAATTCAGGCTTTAAATACTTGTCTCGTCTTAAATTTGGTGACCGTTTTTTATTTCAGTTTTATTAGGAAGTTTCCCGCAAAGAACTTATCAATACTGCGCTTGGATTAGGTTGTTTTATCGTATATAGTGAAAGCATCAATAAAATTTTTAACAAAAGCGAGAAAACCTCTTAAGTTATGTCCTACCCTATACGCAAGATTTTCATTTACACTGCATTGCCCTGTGAGGCGAAGCCTTTAGTAGAGCATTACAACTTAAAAAAAGATGTCACTATCCAAGCATTTATGGTTTATTTAAATCATGAAATCTGTTTGACAGTGACAGGACTTGGCAAAAGCGCGATGGCTGCAGGAGTGGCTTATTCGCAAGCGCTGTTCGCTACAGTTGAATGCCCGGTGGTTATGCTAAATATTGGTATCGCTGGACATAAGTATTATCCATTGGGCAGCTTGTTTTTAATCGATAAAATTATCGATGTTGATAGCCAAAGAAACTACTTCCCTTCTGTCATTACATCATCATCTTGCCCTACCGGCACCATCCAGACTTTCGCAAAGCCGCAGCTGAGTTACAATCAGTCATATCTTTGCGACATGGAAGCCGCCGCGTTTTATGAAACAGCGGTGCGGTTTTCTACAAGTGAGTTGATCTTTTGCCTCAAAATCATTTCAGATAATGAATTATCGGCTGTCGAAAATATTCATCCTAAACAGGTTGCCGCATTAATAGCTGTAAACCTAGCTACGGTTGAATTGCTGCTGAAGCATGTAGCAGCAAAGGCAGAGACGTTAAATACGGCTGAACCCAAACTTTTCAGGCAGCTTATAGACCGTTATCATTTTACCGTCAATGAGAGGATGCAATTAAAAAATCAGCTATCACGTTGGAATGTGGTCACTGATCAGCAGTCGCTTGAATTGAATGAGGCCTCGCTCCATAGCGGAAAGGATGTGTTAAGGTGGCTGAATCTAAAAATCGACAGCGCAGACTTTTATTTGTAGTGGTTGCGAGTTGGCTTAAAAAAAGAAAAAAGCGTTTTTGGTAACTGCGACAATACCGATATAAACAAAACAGGCCATTGCGCCAACAAAAGCAAGCCATCGGGTAGTTCCGCGATTTCGCATAACAACCACGCCTAAACCGATATAGCCTATTAAAGCCACTATTTTGGCAATAATCCAGCCATATTCAGTGGATAGCCATCCCCCTTGGAAAACCAGAGCGATGCCGCTGACCAGCAATAGAGTGTCAATCACATGGGGCGCGATTTTGAATGCTTTTTGCTTAATGATTGACGGATGCGTTTCTGACAAAATAACCCGCCCTACAAAACTGAAAATGGATAGCAAGATAAAGGTAAGGTGAAAAATTTTAATCATGTTAATCTCAAAAAGTTGAGTTTAAAGGTTTGCATTATACAGATGTCACTCACAAATACAGAGACCTTAAATTAATTGGGTTAAAACGACCCTGTTTGCCTCCAGGTGGATTGAGTGGTGGAGCCTTGCCTTCTGCCATAATTACGATCAAAGTGAATTAGCACTTGCCCGAAGTTAAAGTACGATGGTCTTTTGAAATTAGGAACGAGCATGAAATAACCTGATCAAGTTCATGCTTCGATAAACCCGGCATTATTGGTATGTGAGTTCCAAGTTGCTCAACTTATTTCATGCTCGTTCCTTAACTGAGCCTTAACGATCAATATATAGAGCTGCAATTTTTTTAAAGTCCACCGATTTAAGGGTTTAAAAACGTTTTAATTACTTATAAAATGCCAATGGAATTTCAATAATGGCTTAGCCTGCTACTTGTAACCAATAGGTTGGTAAAGATGACCCCATGAAAGTCAGCGATGTATTTTGGTTAACAATAACGTAATTCGCACTCGCTTAATGTTAGAGAACAATGGCTGGATTAGACTAATTAACCACGCTTAGTGTGTTTATTTCACCTTGACATACAAAAAATGGTGACATATCAGAAAACAGTGTGGCATAATTTGTAAAAGTTGTAGCTTTTACGCTACCCTATGCATTGGGTATGATGACTCCAAGGAGTGGGAGGTAGCGAGATTAGATTTGTACTTTACGATTTACCGTTTTAATTTGCAGTTAATTTAAGGAGAATGTTATGTTAAAGAAACACTTACTGGCTCTTGCAGCATTGTCATGCATGGGTTTTTTGCCAACGGCTCAAGCGGAAGAAAAAGTCGTAGATGATAGATTCTATGTCGCGCCTTTTGGAACCTTTGTTCAACCCGGTGGCGATCGCCAATCCAATAACGGCTGGGGCGGCGGCATGGGCTTTGGCAAAATGATTGATGAACATTTCAACGTCGAGTTCAAAGGTTTTTATCAAAACTTGAGTGGTGGTAAATACGGAGGCTCGGATATGACCGGGGGTATTGCGGAAGCCCAATATTACATCTTTCGCGACAAATTTTCGCCTTATACCGTACTCGGTTTAGGCGGCATGAACACCAGCCATAACGGTAAATCGGGCGCTGGCTTCATCGGTGAAGCAGGCGCTGGTTTTACCTATGAAGTGAGCGATAACTTCCTGGTTCGTAGTGATGTACGCTACCGTTATAACCAAAACTTTAACGCTAACTTGCAACCCGGCACCAATGAATTTCATGACATGATTGTCAATGTTGGTTTCGTTATTCCGTTGGGCCCTAAACCGGTCGCTCCTGAGCCAGTTGTTCAAGCGCCCGCTCCGACTCCTGTTGTTGCAGATTGCTCGACAAAGGATGACGATAAAGACGGCGTCAATAATTGCGATGATGCATGTCCAAATACGTTACCCGGCGTCCCGGTTAGTATAAAAGGTTGCTGGATCGTTGATGTAAAATTTGACTTCGATAAATACAACATTAAACCGGAATACTTTGCAAACCTTGACAATGCTGCTGAAGTTATCAAAGAGCACCCTGAAAAGGCCATTGAAGTGCAAGGTCACACTGATAATAAGGGCTCATTCAAGTATAACCAAAGGTTGTCCGAGCGCCGTGCCTTGGCGGTCCAAAAATACCTGAGTGAAAAAAGCGGTAGATCCGATATTACTGCTTTTGGATTTAGTTACTCTAAACCTATAGACACGAATGATACCCCGGAAGGCCGTGCCAATAACCGTCGCGTACAATTGGAAGTTGAAGGAGCGCCTCAACAACCTCTTGAGCCTCAAGCACCTGGCCGTGAACACAATATTGATACTAATCAGCCTCAATAATCTTAGTTGACATTGCCAGACTGGAAATTCTTGATGTCAATAAGAGTTTCCTGAAAACAAAAAACCCGCTTTCATAGCGGGTTTTTTTTTGCCCGGATAACAGGGATTTTGATTGCATTAACTGGGTTTTCCACATTAAGCGATACAGTCCACGAACAACTAAACACTTAATATGAGCGATGTGAGATGGGTAATAAAGAATTTTAAAATGACATTTATTCGATACCAAATGACATTGAAGTGGTTAACCTCAAGAAGACGGATTACCAGAAAGAGGTTTCGCTATCCAAGGTGGTCTCGCGGCGATTGAAGCAATATCGAACGTAACCCCTAATTCTGCCCAGATTGGGTATCCTGATTCGACCCGGCTCACGGGTAAATTAAAAGCTGAAAATCGCCTAACTGTATTTTCTAAGTATTATGAGCAAATTAATTAGTTGCAAAATCAGCCACTGAGGCACTGATTAGATATAATGCTATAGTACGCAAACATATCTAGAGGGAAGAAAGGCCGATGGCTAAAAGTAATAAAGAAAAGCATAAAATAGTGATTGTTGGTGGCGGCGCGGCTGGCCTTGAGCTGGCCACCAGTTTGGGCCGTAAATTAGGTAAAAGCGGCCTGGCTGAAGTCACGTTGATTGATGCGGCATCGACTCACATCTGGAAGCCATTATTGCATGAGGTGGCCGCAGGTACGTTGGATGAATCCGAACAGGTTGAATATTTGCCACAGGGCTATCGCAATCAATTCAATTTCAGATTGGGCAAAATGGAAGGCTTGGATAGAAAGAAAAAGGAAATTTATGTCAGCCCTACACTGAGCGATAGCGGCGAAGAGCTAATTCCGGGGCGCACTTTTAGTTATGACACTCTTGTTATGTCGGTAGGCAGCGTCAGTAATACGTTTAATATAAAGGGGGTCGCGGAACATTGCCTGTTTCTGGATACCACCTCACAAGCGTTTAAGTTTCAAAAGCAACTGTTTGAGTCCTATTTGAAAAGCTATATAGGCACTGACAGCGCAAACGTTAAGCCCTTGTCTATCGCCATTGTCGGTGCAGGAGCCACCGGTGTTGAGTTAGCCGCACAATTACACGAGGTGACTAATGTGCTGGCGATTTACGGCTTGAATGAGAAGAGCACCGTGAAGCTGACCATTATTGAGGCGGCAACGCAATTGCTACCGGCTTTGCCCGTTAAGTTGGCGACCGCTACACAGCAGCAACTGGTTAGTTTGGGTGTTGACCTTAAAATGGGCAGGCGCGTCACCGAAATAACAAGGGAAGGCATCACCACCCATGATGGTGAATTCATTGAAGCCGACCTGAAAGTTTGGGCTGCAGGGATTAAAGCGCCGGACTGGATGAAAAATCTGGATGGGCTGGAAACCAACCACATCAATCAACTGGTGGTGGATTGCACCTTAAAAACCAGTGATGATGACATTTTTGCCATGGGCGATTGCGCAGCCTGTGTTTGGCAAGGCCATACCGGCAATGTACCGCCAAGAGCGCAAGCGGCACACCAGCAGGCATCTGCTTTGTGTAAAACCATCGTCCATCGCTTAAAAGGCGGAAACCCGGTCAATTTCGTTTACTATGATTACGGGTCACTGGTTTCATTGGGCAAATACACCACCGTCGGAAATTTGATGGGCAATCTGATGGGTACGGTGAGTATCGGTGGATTTATTGCCAAAGTGGTTTACTTGTCCCTTTATAAAATGCACCAGGTAGCCATACACGGCTATTTCAGAACGGCCATGTTGACGCTTTCCAATGCCTTTAGGCGCAGTGTTTATGCCAAAATAAAAATGCACTAGAATTTTTTAAACCTCAATAAGACTAAGAACATGTTTGAAATAGAATACGAGTTTGGCGAAGAAGATTTAATTCATTTTAATGAAATACAGTTCACGAGAAATGATGAAATACAACACAACATCAAGAAAAACCGCTGGATAGTGCCGGGTGTAATGGGGATTATCGGCGCTTTTTATTATTTTTATTATGGCGATATGAAATCATCGGGTTACATCTTGGCTATGGCGATTCTCTGGGCTTTGTTGTCACCAAAAATCATGATGCTGGATTTACGCCGGCAAATCCTTAAAAACTATACCCCCAAAGAAAAAAGCAATTTATTCGGCACGTATAACTTGAGCATTGATCCCGCAAATCCCAACTATCTGCTGGAGAAATCACCCAGCGGCAAAAATAAAATGGCCTGGGCGGATTTGGTTCGGGTTGAATACGGCAAGCGCTATGTATATATCTATATCGATTTGACCACTGCGCTGGTTATTCCGGTGGATAAGGTAAAAAAAGGCAACCTGGAAGAGTTTGCCGAGCAGGCCGAAAAGATGATTGAGAGGTTTGCGTAGGGTGGGCAGGCTTTTTTGCCCACCAGAATAAGCCATAGCCTGACATGACTTTTCTTTAGAATGATAGCTTCGGCTAAACCAACAAAAACAGGCGAAAGAATGACAACACGCACATTTGACACCATCGCCCACGATTGGGTAATCGACTTACCGATTGAACAGTATGATTTGAATGGTAAAGCAATCAAAGTCATCATTATGGATGATACTAGCGACTATGAGGTGGTATTGGAAGACTTACAGGACATCATTGCCGCTAATACCGTGTTGAGTCGGATAAATTCAGGTAAAGAAAAAACCTACTCTATTGCTGAAATGGAGGCCAGATTGAATGCAATGGACGATTAGGTTATCAGAAACCGCATTAAAGACATTGGACAAATTAATAAGCCGGAACAGCTTCGGATTAGGCAATTTATAACAGACACTTTGGTAAACCTTGATAATCCTAGAGCAATCGGCAAAGCATTACAGGGAAACCTGAAAGGATTATGGCGGTATCGAGTCGGTGATTACTGTTTAGTCTGTCAAATTTTTAACAGCGAGTTAATTGTCATGGTGTTGGAGATTGGACATCGTAAGGATATTTATAAATAAATCATAGTAGATAATTAATTGCCAGGTAGGGTCAAAGCGTGACGGGGTTTCCAACCCCCCGACCAGCTTCGTGCTAACTTCGTTGAAAAAATAATAAGGGTAACCATGATTACATCACTCTATGCATCACTCTCAGCCTTTTTAATAGTGAGGCTTTCTCTTTCCGTCATAAAGCTTCGTAGAATAAACCGGATAAGTGTGGGTGACGGGGGGAATGAAGAGTTGCAATTAGCCATTCGCACCCATTCAAACGCAGTGGAATACATTCCTATAGCACTTTTGCTTTTGTTAACGCTCGAATTAAATGGAGCGCCGAAAATACTTATTCATGTACTGGGAGCCACGCTAATAATAGGGCGAATATTTCATGCGATGGGTCTTCCTGCCAAGAATCTCAAGAGAAGAGTATTAGGCATGCAGATAACCATTTTTCTATTAATTGCGTTGGCAATATTGAATATACTATTCCTGGTTTTTACCGGGCCACTTAAATTTTGGTAATTACGCCAGCCTCGTTGGCATAAACCATCCGCTCTATTCAATACATTTGCAAACACCTGTAAAAACCATGAGCTTTTATCAAGAACCAACTCACTACGAAAAAACCATACTTTCCGATTTGCAGGGAGCATGGGAAGTGCTTAGGGATGCGGTAATCAAGGAACAGGCAAGCAAAGACTGTTCTCAGTTGTTGTTCCATATCAATGAAGCAATGAGTTGGGAAAGCGTGAGGAATTTAAACCACATGAAAAATACCTTTGTGCTCGTTCAGAGTATCGCCCAACAAACTAAGGTGTCTGATGAGATAATGGGGTTGATAGAAGATGTCAAAGATGTCTTATACGAAGTTTCAAATAAAATTCAGCACGGAAAAATACTATAAATTATGATTATCACTCCAAGCCGGACGGAGTTTATAACCCTGTCCAGCCAGTTTTCGTTTTGAACTTTTACCTTGGACCTTTCGCCTTTTACCTTTTTACCTTAATGCTAAACTTTAAAAATATAGCCCTGCGCCGTGGCGCGCGGGTGCTGTTTGCCAACTCCTCTTTCACTATTCACAAAGGTCAAAAAGTTGGCTTTACCGGCGCGAACGGCGCGGGTAAGTCCAGTTTATTTGCGCTGGTCAAAAATGAACTGCATTTGGATGAAGGCGACTTTTCGATGCCGCCCAATCTGGAAATAGCCCACGTTGCGCAGGAAACTCCTGCCGTTTCCAGTTCCGCTATAGATTATGTCATTGATGGCGACCAGGAATTACGGCGCTTGCAAAACCAGTTAACGCTTGCCGAAGAGTCCGGCGACGGCTTGAAGCAAGCCGAATTGCACGCCGCTTTGGATACTATCGGTGGTTATACGGCCCAAGCTAGAGCTTCCCGATTAATGAACGGCTTGGGTTTTACCGCAGCTCAGGAGAACAATGCCGTCAATTCATTTTCCGGCGGATGGCGTATGCGCCTTAATCTGGCGCAAGCGTTGATGTGCCGTTCCGATGTATTGTTGCTGGATGAACCGACTAATCATCTGGATCTGGATGCGGTTATCTGGCTGCAAGACTGGCTATGCAAGTATCCCGGCACCTTGTTGCTGATTTCCCATGATAGGGACTTTCTCGATACCATCACTGATCACATCGTGCATATCGAGCAGAATAAAGCCGAAATATATACCGGCAATTATTCCGCTTTTGAAAAAATGCGAGCAGAGAAACTGGCGCAACAGCAATCGGCTTTCCAAAAACAACAACGCGAAATTGCTCATATTCAAAGTTTTGTTGACCGGTTTAAAGCGCAAGCCACGAAAGCGCGGCAAGCGCAAAGCCGCATCAAAGCCCTGGAGCGCATGGAATTGATTGCGATGGCGCATGTGGATTCGCCGTTTGATTTCAGTTTTGCCAAGCCGGGGAAAATGCCTAATCCTTTATTGACGCTGGATAAAGTTGATATTGGTTATGGGCAAACCTGTGTTATTAAGCAAGCGGGATTATCGATTTCGCCGGGCGACCGTATCGGGCTATTGGGGCCAAACGGCGCGGGGAAGTCCAGTTTGATTAAAGTGCTGGCGGGTGATATGCCGCAGTTATCGGGTAAAAGACAGGAAGCCGAGGCCTTAAAGATCGGTTATTTTGCCCAGCATCAACTGGAACAATTGCAGCTTGACGAGAGCCCGTTATGGCATCTACAAAAGCTGGACAGGCAGGCCACTGAAAAAGATTTACGCAACTTTCTGGGCGGTTTTGATTTTCAGGGTGATAAGGTTTTGGAGGCGGTAAAACCTTTTTCTGGCGGTGAGAAGGCACGTCTGGTTTTAGCGTTGCTGGTGTATCAAAACCCTAACCTGCTGCTGCTGGATGAGCCAACTAACCATTTGGATCTTGAAATGCGCCATGCCTTGAGCGTGGCCTTACAAGACTACGAAGGCGCTATTGTGGTGGTGTCTCATGACCGGCATTTATTGCGCTCAGTGACAGATCAGTTATTATTAGTTGCGGGTGGTAAAGTACAGCCCTTTGATGGTGATCTTGACGATTACCGGTTATGGTTGACCGGACAAAAAAAATGCGATGAAAAAACGGCAGTTGAGGCTGTGCCATCGGTATCACGAAAAGACCAAAGAAAGCTGGATGCCGAACGACGGCAAAAACATAAACCGTTGTTTGATGCGCTGAAAAAAGCAGAAATCGCTGTTGAAAAATATCATAATGAACAGCGGCAACTGGAGTATCAGTTGGCAGACCCAGCGATTTATGCAGACTCAGAAAAAATGCGTTTAAAACAATTGCTGGAGCGCAAGATACAAGTCGATAAAGCGCTGGATGAGGCGGAAACGGCATGGATGGAAGCCGAAGAAAAGATTGAAAATACTAATTAAATCAGTCTATTAAGAAACCAGGAAAAATTCACTCGTTTATTATGGAGCTGGAAAAAGCGAATGCTTGAAATCATAAAGTTAATATTTGATATTTGCCTCTTTAAAAAAGGGCCTCAGGATTTGCCATATTCTTTATGGCTATTGAGGATAATGCTGGTTGCTTATATTGGTATCCGGGTATTAATGCTAAGCATCCACTACGATTGGCTTAATGTATTTTTGCAGCTTATTGTCGATGTATTACTAGTGGCAGGGTTTTTTTGGACACTGTTATTTCTGGATCGAAAGCTGGGGCGATTCTATCAGGTTTTTTCCGCCGTATTAGGAACGGATGCGTTGATCAGTTTTTTTGCCCTGCCTGGAATAGCCACGATTGAAGTTGGACAAGGCGGGGTATGGGTTTTTTTGGTAATGCTTGGGTTAATTGGCTGGCATTGGGCAGTTACCGGGCATATCATTAACAATGCGCTGGAGAAAAGCCTAAGCTTCAGTTTAGGTCTGGCGTTGTTATATCTATTGGTATCTTATCAGGTGATGGCGTTATTATTTCCTGAAGTTACTGGAATTAAATAAGGGGGGGGGCATGGAAAATTATAAACATATATTATTGGCGGTGGACTTTTATGAAAACTCTGAAACTGTTACAAACAAAGCGGCAGATTTAGCTGAAAAATATCAGGCAAAACTGAGTATCGTCCATGTGGTGGACAGTTTGCCGATTACTGATGCCGTTTATGGCACGGATATTCCCTTTAATATGGATTTGACAGCGGAGTTGATGGCTGGGGCTAAAACAAGACTGGTTAAGCTGGCTGAAAGGTTGGGTGTCCCTGAAGATAGGCTGTCGCTGGAAATGGGCAGTCCAAAGACTGAAATAATCAGGATTGCAGAAGAAAAAAAGGTCGATCTGATTGTCCTCGGCTCACACGGTAGACATGGCTTAGGCTTGCTACTGGGGTCAACCGCTAACGGGGTGCTGCATCATGCTTCTTGCGATGTGCTGGCGGTACGTTTGCAGGATAATTGATTTTGCTGCTGTAGGAATGCGATAAGGGCATTCATGACACACAAAACGCCGCTGCTAATTGACTATCGAGTGGGCACGCACCAAGACGATTTTCACGGAATGATATCCTCGGCTCGCGGGTCGCTTCGTCTATTTTCTGCTTTGTGCAAACAGTTACACAGATGGCTATGGGCCGACGATACATCTTGAAAACGGACAAAAATCCTGCGTCATTCGGGTATATATATTTCAGGCTACCGCCAAACAAAAAATAAAAGTGCTAGTACATCTAGTACACTATGAAGGTAAATAAATGATTGGACATATTGAAAGTTATGATCCCGAGAGCAAAACCGGGGTGATAAAAAGCGAGGAAAAACTTTACACATTTCACTTCGATGATTGGGCCGCCGAAGTGCCCCCGGATGTGGGTGATGACGTAAATTTTGACGCAGAAGAAACGCTAGCGCGAAAGATTAACCTCGTGGGCGCTTATTTGGCTCCGCCCAAAGCGGTTAAATATAAGTATGTCGCAGCAGTGTTGGCCTTGTTTTTGGGCTTTACAGGGCTGCATCGGTTTTATTTGGGGTTTTATTGGCTAGGCTTGGCTCAGTTGGCTCTCACTGCTGCAACGGTTGGCTATGGCGCTCTTTGGGGGTTTGTAGAAGCTGTTCTGCTTTTTACCGGAAACATCAATAAAGACGCAAAAGGCCGCCCTTTAAAATAGTTTCTAAAAATACCATAGGCCGGAACGGGGACGCATAAAAAGGGTTATTGCCAGATAACAATAGCCCTTGATAAAGAAAAATGGTTATCGCTTACTTGGGATAAACATTAACGGCGGTTAAGCCTTTTGGCCCGGATTCGATGTCAAAAGTCACAGTTTGGCCTTCAGTCAGTGTTTTAAAGCCCTCGCCCTGAATAACGGAATGATGGACGAAAACATCTTCGCCACCGTCAGAAGGTGCTATAAAACCAAAACCTTTAGTGTTGTTAAACCACTTTACAGTGCCTGTTGCCATTTTCAAAAACTCCTAGATTAAAAACTTACGGTTAACAGAGAACTTCAACATTGATAACCGGGACTTCCACTCGTTCAACATCTTTACTCTGCTGAGGTAAATTGTACTGCTATTTTCGGCAGGATGCCATTTATTGAAACGTTTTGTACATCCCATCCAACACCAAGGAATTGGGGCTAACCATGCCGACAACCTTGTTGTTTTCAAGAACGGGTGCCCTGACCAGGTTATAGTTGGCAAAAAGCCGCGAACAATAGCGGATATCCATATCGGGATGCACCGAAATTACAGGCTTACTCATGATTTCATAGACGTTAACCCGATCCGGCGCACGATCTTTCGCAAGAACATGGCGAGCGATATCGCCGGAAGTCAGCATACCGTATTCATCATCCTGGTTGCGTTTATTCACAATAAGAACAGCCGTTTTAAGCGATTTCATTTTTTTTAAGGCATCGGCCACCGTGGCAACACCGTCAATGGTGCCGAAGTCGGTTTTCATGACGTCTTTGACGCGGACTATGCCTTTCTTTTCTATCATATTTTATCCTCAAGTTCATGGGTTAATTCTTCAACCTGCCGCATAACGCCGATAGCATCTTCAACATCAACCTGAAATGCAATCCCGGTGCCGGGTTTGATGTCGAATTCCGCAGCCTTGGCTATTGTTTCAAGAATGTGCCGGCTGAGGTGTTCTTCGACCAGAAATAACAGCACATCGCGTTGAGTTTCAAGTGTCAGGCCAAAAAAGGTTTTCGATTGTTTCAACCCTTCGCCTCGTGCAGAGTTGATAACTGTTGCCCCTTTGGCGCCGTTTTTACGCGCTGTATCAAGCACCAAGTCGGTTTTATTATCTTCAACAAAGGCAATAATTAATTTGAAATGCATGGTTTTCCTCAGGGTTTTGATGAGCGGCTGCGTTGGCTAAGCCAATAGGCAATTTGCGCGTAACTTAGAACGGCTATGATGGGGAATAAACTGGCAAAGGCTATCAAACCAAAACCATCCAATAACGGGTTTCTTCCGGGCACTGACTCAGCCAGTCCGAGTCCTAATGCAGTGACAAGTGGTACGGTAACCGTCGATGTCGTTACCCCGCCAGAGTCATAAGCGAGCCCGATAATTATTTTGGGAGCAAACAGGGTTTGTATCAGGACGACAACATAACCTGAGATAATAAAATAATAAAGCTCAGTCCCCGTAACAATCCGAAATGCGCCCAAAGCTATCCCAAAGGCTACGCCTATGGAAACGGCAATACGCAGACCCCACGCATGGATAGCGCCCCCTGAAATTTGTTCCGCCTTAAGGGCAACAGCGAGAAGGGACGGTTCGGCCAAGGTCGTCGCAAAACCAATGCTGGCGGCAAAAACATAAACCCAGGCATAAGCTCGCCAGGCCAGGGTTTGCTGGTTAGCACCAAGACCTAAAAATTCAGGCGTGGTCAGTTGGGTTGCCATCAACTTTCCCAGCGGGAACAAGGCCATGTCCAAACCTTCCAGAAAAAAAGTAATGCCCAGTAAAACATACAAAAAACCGATTAGCGTTTTTTGGGGGTGGGCTAAAGGTTTGCGGATTACCAATAGCTGAAAACCAATGATAATAGCGGCGATAGGCATAATATCCCGGCAGGTGGCTAACAGTGCAAGCGCAAAATGCGTTGACCATTCAATCATATCATCATCCCGTAAGCCATTACGAAAACCATTGGGGTCAATGACGCAAACGCGATAAGACCAAAGCCGTCAACCATCGGGTTACGCCCTTTAATGGCAGTCGCCAAGCCCACGCCTAGCGCTGTTACCAACGGAACAGTGATAGTTGAAGTAGTCACCCCACCTGAATCATAAGCGATGCCAATAATCTCGGCCGGTGCAAACGGCGTTATGATGATCACTCCACAATAACCGCCGATAATCAAATAATACAAAGGCCAGCCCCGGATGATTCTTAGTACCCCAATTAAAATAGCAAATCCAACGGACAAGGCAACGGTAATACGTAGTCCGAAGGCATAACTTTCCCTGGCGGCACTGGTTTGTTCAATTATACCGCCTTTACTGGCGATGCTTGCGGCTTCATCTGCAATGGCAATTAAAGCAGGTTCAGCAACGGTAGTGCCGAAACCTAAACAAAAGGCAAAGGTCAGTAGCCAGAATAAACTACCTTTACGCGCGAAAGCATGAGCCATCGCCTCTCCCAGCGGAAACAGGCTCAGTTCAAGTCCCTGAATAAACAGTGTGAGGCCGATAATGACAAATAGTGTGCCGATCATTAAACTGGCAACATCAGGCACGGGCTGACGAATAATCAAAACCTGAAAAATCAAAACAACGGCAAGAATTGGAGCAAGATCCAGAAAACTGCTGAACAGTTGTTTTATAAAACGGTTCTTTAACATCAATGTTCCCAGCTCTTGAAGATGGCTTGATTGTATATTAAAGCAGCGGCTTAAAGCTATCTGGTTAATGAAATGCTTCAAAAATTGAACAGTTTTCAATTTGGGGTTAGTTGGCGCACCATTGTAATAGCGTTTTACAATGACCGCAGCTTTTAGCGGCTTTTTTTTGAAGTTAATCATTCCCTAAAATGGGATTTACTTATGGCCCTATCGGCACAAGTTTTCCACGTAGGTATCTGGGGATATTGGACTGCAATCTTGGATGATGAAAATCATTATGAGTATTTTTAGCCATTTTGAGAGATGCGGCGCTACTCGCTTGCTTGTATCACCGGTTTGACAAGCAAATTAACCAGTATCTGTTCATAGATAGCAGTTAGAATTTCCAAATCCTCCAGGCCCACATTTTCGTTAATTTTATGGATACTTACATTTAACGGCCCTAATTCAATTACTTGGGCGCCGGTTGGCGCTATGAAGCGTCCGTCCGAAGTCCCGCCGCCGGTATCGTCTTGGGTATCAAAACCGGTTACGGCAAGAATGGCGGCATGGGTGGCGTCAATTAGGGCGCCTTTTTCAGTCAGGAAAGGATTGCCGGATAAGCGCCATTGTATATCGTATCTAAAACCGTATTTGTCAAGAATGTCTGAGGTGCGTTGTTTAATGATTTCTTCACTTAATTCGGTGCAGAAACGCAGATTGAACTGCACTTCGGCGGAGCCAGGAATAATATTTTCCGCGCCTGTCCCCGCATTGATATTTGAAACTTGCAGACTGGTCGGTGGAAAATAAACATTACCGTGATCCCATATTTCTTCGGTCAGTTCCTTTAATGCGGATGCAAATGCGTGGATGGGGTTTTCTGCCAATTCAGGATAGGCAACATGCCCCTGGACACCGTGAACGGTTAATCTGGCGCATAAAGAGCCGCGTCGGCCAACACGAATCACATCGCCGATTTTTTTATCACTGGATGGTTCGCCCACCAGACACCAGTCTATTTTTTCATTACGTTGTTCCAGCACTTCCACCACTTTAACGATTCCATTGGTAGCAATGCCTTCTTCATCGCTGGTCATCATGACGGCAATCGAGCCTTGATGGCCGGGATGCTTGGCGATAAAACGTTCAACAGCCGTCATAAAACAGGCTATGCCACCCTTCATATCGGCTGCACCCCGCCCATAAAGTTTGCCATCACGAATAGTCGGCACAAAAGGGGGTGACAACCACGAATCCAGTGGGCCAGTTGGCACAACATCAGTGTGCCCAAGAAAGGTAAATACTGGCTTTGCATCGCCACGCCTGAGCCAGATATTTTGAGTATCTTCAAAATTCAGGCGTTCTTCTTTAAAACCCAGTCTGATTAGACGTTGAGCGAGAACATCCTGACAACCCGCATCTTCAGGTGTAACCGATTCCCGGCTAATAAGGTCTTTAAGCAGTTCCAGGGTTTCACTCATAGTCATTCAGCTTGGTAATGACCGGTTTTCGCTGTACCTGCTTCCGGCAGGAGAGTGGAATACACATCCTCCTTGGCGGTAAAACCGATGATCAGTTTATCGCCAGTATCTAAAATGGGGCGTTTAATAAGGGTTGGGGTGCATAGCATTAATGCTATTGCTTTTTCTAATGTCAGATCGCATTGTTGCCCGGCAGTGAGTTGCCGCCAACTGGTGCTGCTGCGGTTAAGCAGCGTGTTCCAGTCTACACGGGCTGCAAAGTCATTGAGTTGTTCAGGCTTTAGCCCATCAGCCAGAAAATCATGGAAACGATAAGCTATGCCGTTTTGATCAAGCCATCGACGCGCCTTTTTGACGGTGTCACAGTTTTTTATTCCGTAAAGCGTGTGCATGGCTATTTTTACAGTTGACTGTTCAATAATTCTTCAATAGGCGGCAATTCTTTGTCCGCTTTGCAGCGCTTTTTATACAAATCAATAAATTCCATAAAGGCTTGTTCGAGGTCCGCCAGAATTTCTTCTTCGTTTTCGCGCTCATCTTCAGGAACATCCTCTGATTCCAGATATTCCCGCTGTAAATCCACTTCGCTGTTAATGGCCAAAGTGGCGTAAATGATGGCATTGTTTGAGATATTTTCGCTCATAATATTTAATAAGTGGCTGAGGTTAAAGAAAAAATTTTTAGCATGGATAATCTGAGAGCGTTGGCAACTCTATTTTGTATGGAGTTTGAACCCATTCATCAGCTTGGGTTCCTAAAATGAATAGTAAGGCCCTGTAAAAAGTTTCTAATGATTTGGTCGCCGCATTCACGGTAATTCTTATGTCCTTTTTGCCTGAAAAAAGCACTGAGTTCGCCTTTGGATATTTCAAAATCGGCCAGCTTCAAGGTGTTAAGCATATCGTCTTCTTTAAAGTTTAAGGCGATTCTTAGTTTTTTGAGAATACTATTATTGGTTAATGGCAATTCCGGTTTTTTCGGTTGCCCGGGCGGTGTTTCCAGTTTTCCTCTTCTATAGGTAATTAAACCTTTCAAAAAAGCGTCCAGGCGCTTATTGTCTAGTTCGACATAACCTTCCTGGTTGTCTTTTTTCAGCAGATTGAGCAGGTCGCCCCGGCTTATTGCTACTTCGCTTAATGCAAAGATCTCGATCATGGTTTGATCGTTAAGATCCAAAGCGTAGCGAACTCTGCGTAATACGTCGTTATTGATCATAAGTTTGTTTTGGAATAGCTGTGTTACATGGTGCGAAAGCCCGGTTGATAAACCAGGTTTTCGCACTCTATTAATTTCTAAATAGCTTTAACGATTTTCTGAAATGGCACGACAGTAGATTGAGAATGGTTTGAATATGTTTCCCAGTCCGGCGTGTATTCCTCGGATTGATTACCCCAAACGAACCAATCTTTTCTTGGTCCCCTTGCAAATAATTCAATGCGTGGCCCTAAACTGCATGCCTCAATAAGTTCATATTGCTCATCCGGTTTTCTGCTGTGCTCCCGCTTTCTTGATGAAATAATGTTCTCTTGAGTTCGACCGGGTTGCAAAGTACGAGCATTCTTGCCCCGAACGCCAAAAAGAATAATTTCTGTTACATTCCTAAAATAGAATCCAACGCCTCTTCTATCAGGCCCTCCATCTTTACGGACTTTATACCAGATTAGATTGGTTTTATAAGTGAAACCCCAGTGCTCCATAACCTGCATACCTTCGGCTAATAATGCATTTGGCACCCATAAATACAGATGCGCTGTATCTGCAACAATTGCTTCAACCGGGAGATCTTTTATTTCTTGAAGCGACATGGTTGGATAACGTTGCAATCTTTTGTGCTCAGGGGCCATTTTCCCCGTTCTGTTTTGAAACTGCCACGGAGGATCGGCCAGAACGGTAGCGAATTTTTTGTTACCGACTGCGTTCAAAAGATCATCAGAAGCTTTCATGGTTACTCATCCTCAACATATAGCTTTTTAGATATACCGATAACCAACAACGGGCATCCCGCGCCACTGCCGCCTTCAATACGCGGAAGAAGCTTACTCATGTGTGTAGTTGATGCGCCATAAGATGAACCTCGACCTAATTCTTTGAATATTTCTTGCAGCTCATCACATCGGGTAATGATAACGCCAACGCTTATGGCTCGAAGATCAAACAGTAAACGAAAGTTATTTAAATCCCTATCGTAGAACGGATCTTTATTATTCCATTCTATTTCAATAGCGACCCTATTTCTAAAACAATCTACTCTATGTGTTGGCGCATCCATTATATGTTCATCAACAACCACTTGAGTATTAAATTCCTTCTCCACCCAGCCACGGCCATAAAGATAAGAATCGAGGAATTCTGATATTTGAGATTTCCTTCCTCCTGGATTAGTTATCCAGCTTTTGTATAAACGAAATTCGTTTAATACAGAGATAATGTCTGTCCATTCTTCTGGAAAATCCCCTTGAAGTATGGCACATGAATGTTTCCATTCATGCAGCTCATAATGCTCAAGAATAAATTCCGGGAGCAATTCAATACTCATAAATTTCCATGCATACCCTTCTTTTTTGCACAATTAATCCCGGAGTAACTCATTAATCCCCGTCTTGCTGCGTGTCCTTTCATCAACCTGTTTGATAATTACCGCACAATACAGGCTATAGCTGCCGTCTGCCGAAGGCAAGTTGCCGGATACGACCACGGATCCGGCTGGAATGCGTCCGAAGCTGACTTCGCCGGTCATGCGGTTGAAAATTTTGGTGCTTTGTCCGATATAGACGCCCATGGAAATAACGCAACCGTCTTCAACAACCACGCCTTCAACTATTTCTGAACGCGCACCGATAAAGCAGTTATCGCCGATAATGGTGGGGCCTGCTTGCAACGGTTCCAAAACGCCACCGATGCCGACGCCGCCGGAAAGATGCACGTTTTTACCAATTTGCGCGCAAGAACCGACAGTCACCCAGGTGTCAACCATGGTGCCGCTGTCCACATAAGCGCCTATGTTAACGTAAGAAGGCATCAATATTGCGCCGGGAGCAATATATGAGCCATGACGGGCAACGGCATTGGGCACAACGCGCACGCCTGCTTTGGCGAAGTCTTCCTCGGTATAAGATGAATATTTGCATTCAACCTTATCGTAATAACGGGTGTTGCCGCCATCCATCATGCGGTTTTCGTTAATTCTGAATGACAATAAGACGGCTTTTTTTAACCATTGGTGCGTTACCCAATCGCCGTCGATTTTTTCTGCAACTCTTAGCGTTCCTTTATCGAGCAGGTTAAGGGTTTCGGAAACCGCATTGCGGATTTCGGCTGAGACATTCGCTGGAGTGATGCCGGCGCGTTGTTCAAAGGCATCGTTAATGGTGTTTTCAAGATTTGACATGATTTTCTTTTTATAAGGTGTTAAGGAAATGTTTCATACGATATGCAGCATCCATGCAGTCATCCAGTGGCGCAACCAGGGCAATTCTGACATGGTTTATACCGGGGTTAATGCCGTCAAATTCCCGGGATAAAAAACTGCCCGGTAATACTGTAATGTTTTCCCTGGCAAAAAGCTGTTGGGCAAAACCGGTATCGGCGATTGGTGTTTTTAACCAGACATAAAAACCGGCTGGCGGTTTCTGAATTTTGCAAACATCCGCAAGAATAGTTATGAAAGCTGTGAATTTTTCACGATACAAGCGGCGGTTTTCGACAACGTGCTTCTCATCCTCCCAAGCCTTAATGCTGGCATATTGCGTGGGTAGCGGCATGGCGCAGCCTTGATAAGTCCGGTATTGAAAATAGTAATGCAGAATATCGGCATCGCCCGCAACAAAACCCGACCGCAAGCCCGGCGCGTTGGAGCGTTTGGATAAGCTATGGAAAACCACACAGCGTTTGAATTCTTTGTTACCCATGCTGTATGCAGTTTGGAGCAAACCTACGGGCGGATTGCTTTCGTCATCATAGAGTTCGGTATAGCATTCGTCGGAAGCAATAACAAAATCATATTGTTCCGCCAGATTAATCAGCTTTTCATGGCTGGCCTGGCTGATGACTGCACCGCTCGGATTGCCGGGTGAGCAGATATAAATCAATTGGCAGCGTTGCCATATTGTCTCGGGCACGGCATCAAAATCAGGTAAATAATCCGATTCCTCTAGCGTGTTTAAAAAATACGGTTCTGCCCCCGCCAGTAATGCCGCGCCTTCATAAATCTGATAAAACGGGTTGGGCATAATCACCACGGGGTTCGTGGCCGGGTCAATCAGGCATTGTGCAAAGGAAAACAAGGCTTCACGTGTGCCGCTGACAGGTAAAATTTGAGTTTCAGGATTAATAAACGCATTGGGAATTTGGAAGCGTTTTGTTATCCAGTCAGCAATCACCCGTCTTAACTCAAGCATGCCTTTTGTTGTCGGGTAACTGGACAATCCGTGTAAATGGCTTAACAGCGCTTCCTCAATAAAATGCGGGGTAGTATGTGTTGGCTCGCCTATGGACATTACGATTGACGATTTATTTTCAGGCGGAACTATGCCGTGTTTAAGTTGCGCCAGTTTCTCAAACGGGTAGGGATGTAAGCGTTTTAAATTGGGGGTCATTATTTATTTACAATGCGGTTGCTTGCCTGCAGCATGAGCCTGCTCGAACAATGTCATTGCTTGCGGCATGTGTTTTTCCAGGTCTTGAATGCGCGTGGCATGTGCTGGATGCGTTGACAAAAATTCTATCGGTTGCTGGCCTTGCGAGGCTTGTTCCATTTTTTGCCATAGCGTAATGCTTTGTCTTGGGTCAAAGCCCGCTTTTGCCATTAAATCCACGCCGATGATGTCTGCTTCGCTTTCTTGAACACGACTGAAGGGCATCAGTATGCCGTATTGGGCACCGACACCCAGCAGGCCAAAAGCAGTTTGGCCTAAAGCTGATTGTGGCGCTCCCATTGCCTGAATCATCGACATGCCGGAATTGACGGCCAATTCTTGCGATGCCCTTTCATTGCTGTGTTTTGCGAGTACGTGCCCGACTTCATGGCCGATTACCGCAGCTAACTGATCCTGATTATCGACCAGCGTAAGCATTCCGGTGTATATGCCAATTTTGTTGCCGGGTAAAGCAAATGCGTTGGGCGATTTATCTTCAAAAACGACGACTTCCCACACACCACCCTGCTCAGTTGTGATAGCCTGGGAAATGCAGCTTGCAATCTGATTGTATTGACTGTTATTGCTGACAGGTTTTTCTTTTTTTAACGCATCAAAAGCCTGTAAACCCATTTGGTTGATTTCCGCATCAGGCATGGCAATGAATTGGCTTCTGCCTGTAGGACTAGTGGCGCAGGCGCTTAATAGAAAAGAAGTCATCAGGACAGGAAAAAATTTTTTATACATTAAAGTAAACACCAATATTTGCAACAACAGACATCATTTTAACGCAAGTTTTTATCTGAAGCTGAAAAATGTATTTATGCACCCTGGATAGGGATTTAGCCAAGAAGATTTCGGCGATGACCAACACGATCAAAATTGCAGTTTATGCATGTTTTCACCAGCAGATCCTGCCTCAATTTAAAGCGGTTGCAATAGTTAGGAATGCCAAAGAGATTTATTTTTGCCAAAACTGTATCCATCTTTGATTCACACTATGGATACACATGTGCGTGGAAATCAATCCTCGGCTATTCGTCCTTCCCTTATGCCGGTCAAAATTTAGACCTGGTAGAATTTATAGGTACTTGCCATAATAGATTTTTTATTCGTTTCCAGGCATGACTATTAACAAGCATATTTTATTGGGCGTTACCGGCGGCATCGCTGCGTACAAATCCGCTGAACTGGTTAGGCTGTTCAGAAAGCAGGGTTCGGAGGTGCGGGTGGTGATGACACAATCCGCCATGCACTTTATCAGTCCGTTAACTTTTCAGGCCCTTTCCGGTAATCCGGTGCATAGTGAATTGCTGGATGCCGATACGGAAAATGCGATGGGGCATATCAGTTTGGCGCGTTGGGCTGATGTGTTAATTATCGCGCCGGCAACCGCTAACATTATTGCAAAATTGAGTCATGGGCTGGCTGATGATTTACTGTCAACGCTTTATCTGGCGGCAACGTGTCCGGTTTATGTCGCGCCGGCAATGAATCAGGCCATGTGGAATAAAGCCGTCACCCGGGAAAATATTGAAACACTAAAACGTCATGGGGTTGATATCATCGGTCCTGAGCAAGGCGATCAGGCTTGTGGCGAAACCGGCTTTGGCCGAATGTCCGAACCGTTTGATATTTGCAAGCATTTAATTCACGCGCTGGAACTTAATAATCAGACAACAGTGCAAAATTTACAAGGCCTGAAAGTGCTAATCAGCGCAGGCCCCACCCGGGAGCCTTTAGACCCCGTGCGTTACCTTACGAATCGAAGCTCCGGAAAAATGGGTTACGCGATAGCGGTTGCCGCTTTAAAAGCCGGCGCAGAAGTCACTCTGGTAAGCGGACCAGTGGCACTGGCAGCGCCTGCAAACATCGCTTTAGTAAACGTGGAGACAGCCGCGCAAATGTATGAGGCGGTTTTGTCCAGAGCTCCTGACCATG
>JAQTPT010000020.1 GCA_028712795.1 Methylococcales bacterium | reverse complement strand
GCACCAAACCCGGCTTGACCGTGTCCAGATCGATGATGCTGACGATTTTTTTGCTTTTTTTATCAAAAAGAAAATTATTTAATTTAGGGTCGCCATGGATAACCCGTAATGACAGCAACCCCTGCCGCTTAGCTTCTTCCAGATCATCGGCGATGTGTTGAAATTTTGCAATAAACGCTGCGCAAAAAAGGCTTTCAGTCGCCAGTTGTCTGGGAGCTTGCGTTAAAACCTCATGATAATGGCTTAAATAGCCGGGGGCAATATGAAACCCCGGCAAGGTATCATGCAAGAGTAAAGGATCAAGATCGCTGACTAAGCGATGGAAATGCCCCAAGGCAAAGCCCGTCTGCTCAGCCTGGCTCATTGCCGTTAGCGTCTCCAGGCTTTCAGTATTTGCTATAAAGCTTAAAGCACGCCAGTAATCGCCATTTTCATCCAGATAAAAATTATGGCCAGTTGTGGCTTTTAAAAGCGCCGGAATTTTAAGCTTTGCATTTGTGCCGGACTTTTGTTCAAGATGGCGGTTAAGCATTATCAGATTTTCCATAATCTGTCCGGGTTCTGGAAAAACGGTGCGGTTTATTCGCTGCAGGACAAAGTGCGATGATTCTGTTGCGACCAGAAACGTATCATTGATCAGGCCATTGCCCAGCGGGGATATCCCTTTAATAGTTTTGGCAAACTGAAGGGCGATAGGAAGGAATGCGTTCATAAATAAAATTATATGGCAGCCGTAAGGGGCGGATAATCATTCACTCCTGCCATGATAACTCCCGGGCCTTAATTAACTGCGTTAAACTTCGCAATGCTTGGCCTCTATGGCTTAAGGAGTTTTTGACGGCAGCCGGTAATTCTGCCGACGCGCAATTATGTTCCGGCACCCAAAATACGGGATCATAACCAAAACCATTAGTGCCGGCGGCATGATGTAAAATTTTGCCTTCCCAAACCCCTTGTGCAATGACCGGAAAAGGATCACTGGCATGTTCCATAAATACCAAGACGCAGATAAACCGAGCGCTACGATGCTCGTCAGGTACGCCTTCAAGTTCCTCCAGCAATTTATCGACATTTTCCTGATCGCTGGCGCCAACACCTGCATAACGTGCAGAAATCACGCCCGGCGCACCGTTTAAGGCATCCACAACCAAACCGGAATCATCAGCTATGGAAGGTAATTTGCAGCGCAAAGCTGCATTCCTGGCTTTGATGATGGCATTTTCTACAAAAGTGGAGCCGGTTTCCTCCGCTTCAGCAACATTAAACGCCGACTGCGGAACAATGGGATGTCCGGCAAGAATCGCCTGAATTTCTTTAATTTTGCCTAAATTGCCGCTGGCAAGAACAATTTGCTGTGATGAAGAAAAAGTCATATAAAGGGCTCAAGGTAAGCGCGTCCAATTTGTAGTTTATAGATGATTTTCCAGTGCTGTCTGCTGTTTTTCCAGCAATTGCTTGATGCCAAAGCCAGCCAGCTCCAGCATTGCATCCAGCTCTTCTTTTCTGAAGGCATGACCCTCAGCCGTGCCTTGAACTTCAATAAAAGCAGCGGCATCATTCATTACTACATTCATATCGGTTTCGGCATTGCTATCTTCTGCATAATCCAGGTCCAACACGGGGATGCCGTTATAAATACCTACTGATACTGAAGCGACCTGTCCATGAAGCGGGTTTGTTTTGATCAGTTTGCGTTTAAGCATTTTTTCTATCGCCAATGATAAGGCAACGAAACCACCGGTAATGGATGCGGTTCGCGTGCCGCCGTCCGCTTGTATTACATCGCAATCAATCGTAACCGTATGCTCTCCCAACGCCTTTAAATCAACCGCAGCCCTTAACGATCGGCCAATTAATCGCTGAATTTCCAAAGTGCGGCCGCCCTGTTTGCCATTAGTGGCTTCACGGCCCATCCGGCTATGCGTCGAACGAGGTAACATGCCATACTCAGCCGTCACCCAACCCTCACCTTTACCTTTAAGGAAGCGGGGGACATTCTTGTCAACGCTGGCAGTACAAAGCACCCGGGTATCGCCAAACTCGACAAGCACAGAACCTTCGGCATGTTTGGTATAGCCGCAGGTAAATTTGATGTCTCTGAGTTGGTTTGGATTACGTCCGCTTGGTCTCATGTGTATTCCGGTAAAATGAAAACCGCACAGTATACCTCAACTGTGGGCTAATTGGTTTTCAATTTGCGAATCCTTGCTAAAGAGCGAAAAGATGCGCGAACCAAATTACAGGTTTAAAATGGGCTATTTTTAACCAGCTCCCTTACCCTTCTCAGGTGAATAATGATACGAAGTATGACCGCTTATGCCGGCAATGAAGCTAGCATCGGAGATTCCACCTTAAGTTGTGAATTACGTTCGGTCAACCACCGTTACTGTGATATTACCCTAAAACTGCCCGATCACTTGCGGTTTATAGAAACGGAGCTTCGCTCCATCATCGCTGCAAAAATCAACCGGGGCAAGATTGAATGCACGCTAAGTTATAAAGAACAGGCCAGGAACGGGCAAAAATTTAACGTTAATATTGATGCTGTAAAAGCATTACTTGCCGCCACCGATCAAATTGAAGAACACATGTTGTCGCCTTTGTCATTTTCAGCATTGGATATTTTGGCTTTTCCCGGCATTACGCAAGAACCAAACACAGACAAAACTCATCTTAATGAACAAATAACGCATCTGGTCAAACAAACACTGGCGCAATTCTTGGAGGTCAGGGAACGGGAAGGTGCTCAACTTAAAGCGCTAATCGAAGAGCGTTGTATAAAAATGAAAGGTTTTGTAGTCTTGGCGGGTCACCGTATGCCCGAAGTGCTGTTGTTGATCCGCAGTAAATTAAACGACAAAATTACCGAACTGGTTGCGCAGCCGGACTTTGACCGTCTGGAACAGGAACTGGTTTTTATGGCGCAAAAACTGGATATCACTGAAGAGCTTGACCGGCTGGACACTCATATTACCGAAGTGTTGCGTGTGCTTAAAGAAAAAGACCCGGTCGGCAGACGCCTGGACTTTTTGATGCAGGAACTTAACCGGGAAGCTAATACCCTGGGTTCTAAATCAACTGACAAAGAAATGACGCAAATAGCCATTGAACTTAAGGTGTTGATTGAACAAATGCGTGAACAGATCCAAAACATTGAGTGATGTTTCAGGCCTTCTCAAGCCATCTCATGACCCCCATTCAAAGCCGCATATATCGAGGCTTTGTTGTTTCTAGCGGCTTCATAAATTTCACAAAAGCGCATAATAAAAGTGTACCAACAAGTGTGCCAATAGCTTAATTTGCCCAAATTTGGTGGAACACACTAAAACAGGGGCAGTCCGTGGCTAAACTTACAGACATACAAATAAAGGCTTGGATAAAAAATTGTGAATACTTCGATGAGCGCATCGATGGTGATGGCCTTTATTTAAGCTATCGTGAAAACTTTGCAATTCCTATCTACGAATCCGTTACAAAATCAAAGGAACTTCAAGATAAATGATCCTTGGAGGAGCTACTCCGGCTTATCGCTTGCCGATTCCAGAATTGCAGCAAAGGATTTACGAGCTAAAGTAACCTGAGTTCGGGATAAGAAAAATGAGGCCACCTCTTTAAAACATGAAAGAATATAAGGTGTTATAAAAATATTTATCATATTTAAGGAGATGGCCCAAGGTGAATGTAACACAAATATTTTGCGATGCGGACGATTTCTGCCAAAGATTCATTCCCGGCTGGAAAAAGCACAGTTGGAAAAGGGTGTAGACCCGTGGGAAACGTTTGTTGGCCCTGTTCAAGTGTTTGGCGGATGCGGTACTCCAGCGCACCGTAGACCAAAAGACAGAGAGTCATGATCATCATCAGTGCCATGATGCGCTTTGGCGACTTGAGAAACAGGGTATTCGCCATAAACCATGGGATCCTTCAAAAAGCGAAAGTTCCGTTCGACTTTTTGTTGCCCCGGCGTATAGTAATCAAGCAGCTCTTCGTGGCTGAGTTGTGATTCCTCCAGTGGGTTGCTGGCGATAATAAAACAGCTTTTCTGTTGAATCTTGCTGCGTCGCGTTTCGAGAACAGAGGCTACGCCTGCTTCAACGCAATAGCTGACCACATCGGGTTTGCGGCCTTTGCCGAGGCGTCCCTTGCCTTTGAAACCATTCACTTCGACGATAATCGGTTCGTGCAAGGCGACGACTTTCAGCGTCTTTTGCAAGTGTGCCAAGGCCGCCTCGGCATCCGCCGCACAGGCAAAAGAGCGTTTGGCTAAGGCGCTGAAGGCCTTGTACCCGGCCCGGCTTTGCTTCAGGTGTTGTTTGTTGACGGTTTGCTCAGCACGCCCGAGTGCGGCTTGGGTGTAAACCACCAGCCAACGCTGCTTCACGCCGCCATAACTTGAACCCACCTCCGTGTAGGCTCGTTCCGGCCGGGTCGCCAGAGGCCGCCAAGATTAATTTACGGGTTCCGGCAATCGTTTCGGGAACACGGGTAATCCACGGAAAATCGCCCAGGTCTTGCAGTGTTTTCGCCGTATACAGCGCACTGTCGGCCACTATCAATGAAAGGCCAACACCCTCACGAAATTGACCCAGATGCGTGTTCAGCGTTTGCCGGAAACTGGCTTTATCGCTGCTGTTGCCGCTCAAGGCGTCCATCCACAGCGGTATGCCCGCCTGATGTTCGCTAATCAGTTGCAGTATCACCTGATTGAGGTCTGGTCGATGGTCTACTGAGTGATGTGAATAACGCCTTCCGGCACGTCCTCCTGTTTGCTGTTGTAAACACCATCAACATGAAAGCTGGTGGTGTCTATGTGCGCGACTTTGCAGGATAGCCCCAGGCGCTTGACCGATTGGGCGGCCAGTTGACTGCTAGCCGACACGGCTCGTTACGACAGCTTGACTAATAAAGAGGTGTCCGATGTCTGATATTATCAGTCAACTCAAGGCGCTCAAATTGCACGGTATGGCGGAATGCTACGCTGAAATTCAGACTCAGAACCCAGAATTAATGACTACGGCATCCGTGATACTCCGCCAATTGCTGGAAGCAGAAGCCACGGATCGAAGTATACGGACGATTCGTTATCAAATGGGTTCAGCCAAATTTCCGATTCATCGAGACTTCTTAGGGTTTGATTTCGGTCAATCCACTGTCGATCAGTCGTTAATTAACAAGCTGGCCACAATGAAATTTACCGATGCCGCGCAGAACCTGGTGTTAGTGGGTGGGACAGGTACCGGAAAAACCCATTTCGCTACAGCCCTTGGCGTCTCTGGCATCCAGCATCACAGCAAAAGAGTGCGGTTTTACTCCACCGTTGAATTAGTGAATACATTGGAGCAAGAAAAAGCAGCGGGTAAGCAAGGTAGATTGGCACTCAGCCTGATGCAGGTGGATTTGGTTATCTTAGACGAGTTGGGTTATCTACCCTTTTCACAGATCGGCGGTGCATTGCTGTTCCATTTACTTTCAAAGCGTTACGAGCGAACCAGTGTCATTATCACAACCAACTTAACGTTCTCGGAATGGAGTAATGTATTTATTGATGCCAAGCTAACAACGGCGTTGCTGGATCGCCTTACTCATCATTGCCATATCATTGAGACGGGTAATGAATCATTCAGAATTAAACAAAGCAGCGCCAATGCCAAAGAACGAATCAAGTCCAGAGAGTCATCTAAACACTCATCACCCCTAGCAGAAACAGCAGAGCCTGATACTCAGGAGTAGGATGAATTTATTTCTATCCCAAAACAGCTCAACCAAAAAAGGAGTTCAAAACTATCTTAGTTTGGTCGACTAATTTGATGCGGTGTAGTACGCTGCACCGCTAAACACCGTGGTCAGTTTTCAATCGGCGCCAACAAGAAAACATTACGCTTCATGACCCTACTTGTGTCTCAATCAGAGCAAACGAAATTTAACTTATATCCAAATCCTCTAACGGTTTTAATGATTTGCGGATTATTAGGGTCTTTTTCTAATTTTTTTCTTAATAAATGCATATATTGATAAAGATCCGATTTTGTTGCCCGGACACTTTCAGGCCAAAGATGATTTATGATTTCAGAGATCATAAAAACACGATTAATATCCGATGATAGAAATTCCATCAACTCAAATTCCTTAGGTGTCAGAGACACTTTAATACCATTTAAAAACAAACACTTGTTGTTCTTATCAATTCTTAAATAGGTTAATTCCGGTTCCTCGCCCTTATGCTGAGAATCCTGATTTATGGATATTTTATATCCATCGTCAATGCCATTTTTAAATTCTATTCTTTTGCTTTTTGTAAAAGAACGCCTTTTCATGTTCCAAATGCGCTTACTCAAACTAGTATTCGAAAATAAAGCTCTTTTGCTTTCTGTAAAAGGACGCCTTTCAATCTTCCTACTATGCTTGCTTAACCTAGTATTCAAAAATAAAGTTCTTTGGAAATAACCATTTATCTCGGCAATATCGAATGGGTTGTTTATGATCTCATCAATCCACACTGGTAATTCGGATGAAAAAATCTGATTAGAGTTTGTATTTAATGCGCAGATTTTTATGTGTTCGCGTGTGGCCACATCCCTTAGAATACTTGCATGACTACTATTATTGGCATTTATCCAATCAAGTTGAGTGATAATTATATCCGGATGTTGCTTTAAGGCTTCATAAGTCTCAAAATTATTGCGGTTGAATATGGTCACATTAATATCCTTTGCATAACAGTATCCTTTCAACATGGCTAAAATGGATTTTTCTTCACAAAAGACGGCAATATTATTTAATTTTTTCATTACATCTTGATCTTATTTCAAATTATATTTATAACAAAATCATTGCGTTGCATGATTTATGTTTAATAAGAAAATACTGGAAATAGCTACCAAATGAACTCAGTCAATAAAGTGTAGTTGAGAAAAATTAAATTGCATCTAAGCCCACAAGGTTTTTAAACTATTAATACAATAAAGCGGCAACGTAAAAAATATCAGCAACTTAAACGGGACTGATCAATATCAGGCTTGCCTTATATTTGTTGTATAATACTTGTGGCAAAATGACAGGTTCCTGATTATAAAATCCGGGAATAAAAAATAGGGCTTAAAGTCCGGTTTTTAGGTTGCAGGATTTTTGTTCATTTTCAACTGCTGTATGTCCGCACGCTAGAGGTAGAGCACATTTCCGAGGCGTATAATGGGGACTTAGCTGGCTATGTAACCCTTTTTACAACGCAAAAAGGGTAAAAAAGACAGGCAGTGGGTTAAATTTTTCGCCCTGAAAAAACCTAAGAAGCAACTGTGTCTCTGTGGTGAAATTTTAACTTAGAATATTTTTAACATCTCATGATCATTAGCGCGTAAGCAAACATCATGGTTACCCTGCAAAAACAACACTATCCTCCAGCCATTTTCTTAATGGGACCGACGGCTTCAGGCAAGACAGCCCTGTCAGTACAATTAGCAAATGCATTAGGCGGAGAAATCATCAGTGTAGATTCCGCGCTTGTGTTTAAAGGCATGGATATAGGGACAGCCAAACCCACACTCGAGGAAAGAGGCGACATTCCCCACCATCTGCTGGATATATTGGATCCGTCAGAATCATTTTCTACCGGCCAGTTTAGAACAAAGGCGTTAGCCTTAATGGATGCTATAACCCGACGTGGAAAAATCCCGATTTTAACCGGCGGCACCATGCTTTATTTTAATGCATTATTAAAGGGACTTGCTGTGTTGCCAGAAGCCAATCCAGCTATCAGAGCCAAACTTGATCAGGACTTAGAGCAATTTGGTAAAGAGGCTCTACATAAACGGCTCGCCGACATCGATCCACTGGCTGCGGCAAGAATTCACCCAAATGACCCGCAACGCATCCAACGCGCAGTGGAAGTCTATGAAATCAGCGGCAAACCGTTATCCTCTTTCTTTAACACAGCTCAAGGCGAAAACGACCTGCCTTTTCATAAAATAAAACTGATCATTGCCCCATCGGACCGGAAAGTTCTTCATGACATCATCGCCCAACGTTTCCGAAACATGCTGGAGCAAGGCTTTTTAACTGAGGTGGAAGCGCTTTATCGGCGGGGTGATTTAAGCGAAAAATTGCCCTCCATCCGTGCAGTTGGCTATCGGCAAGCCTGGGCTTATCTGAAAGATGAAGATGATCTTGAAACCATGACGGAAAAAGCCATTATTGCTACTCGTCAATTGGCTAAACGCCAATTTACCTGGTTGCGTAGGGAAACGGATGCGCTTAGTTTCCAGACAGGGGACGCGGATTTATTGCAAAAAGTCTTGAAGGCCGTCAGGAGAAGTATCAGCCAAAAAGTTTAGAAATCAATAATCGTGAAAGACGGGGCTTCAATCGCGTAACTGCGGCTAAAGCCCCAAATGCAGTAATAATATGAACAATAACTGTTACAAACAGCCTTTCATTGCCACGCCGATGTCAGTCGGTGACACGCATACCTCAATCCCAGCCGCTTTCAGCGCGGCAATTTTACCAGTCGCCGTGCCTTTGCCGCCCGTTACAATAGCGCCAGCATGACCCATACGTTTTCCAGCCGGCGCGGTTTGTCCTGCGATATAAGCCACTACGGGTTTAGTGACATAGGCTTTAATATAGTCCGCGGCATCTTCTTCCTCGCTACCTCCGATTTCACCGACCATGACGATGCCTTTGGTTTTGTCATCTGCCTGAAAACGGCTGAGTACGTCAACAAAGTTCATACCGTGAATCGGATCACCGCCAATACCAACGCAAGTGCTTTGTCCCAAGCCCTGCAGGGTGGTTTGGTGCACGGATTCATAGGTTAAGGTGCCGGAGCGTGAAACGATTCCGATAGACCCGGGCAAGTGAATTTTCCCCGGCATAATACCAATTTTACATTCGCCTGGGGTGATGACTCCTGGACAGTTGGGGCCAATTAATAATGCTCCTGTTCCTGCCATTGCGGCTTTGACACGCAACATTTGTAAAATCGGAATGCCTTCGGTGATACAGACGATGAGTGTGATACCTGCATCGACGGCTTCCAGAATGGCATCGGCTGCGAAAAAAGGCGGTACATAGATCACGCTGGCTGTGGCGCCAGTATTGATAACGGCATCTTGCACTGTATTAAAGACGGGTAATCCCAGATGAGTTTCTCCGCCGCGTTCAGGGGTGACGCCGCCGACCAATTGGGTGCCGTAGTCCAGTGCTTGCTGAGAATGAAACGTGCCTTGTTTGCCGGTAAAGCCCTGACAAATTACTTTAGTGTCTTTATTAATTAGAATGCTCATGCCGCCTCCGCCAATGCAACGACTTGTTCGGCCGCATGCGCCAAATCATCCGCCGGGTAAATCTTATGACCTGTATTACTCAATAATGCCCGGCCCTGTTCGACATTTGTGCCTTCCAGGCGCACCACTACGGGCACGGTAACATGAACTTGCTCCACGGCGGCCAAAATACCGGCCGCGATTACGTCACACTGTACGATACCACCAAAAATATTCACCAATACGGCTTTCACACTATTATCAGACAGAATCAGTTTGAAAGCTTCACAGACTTTTTCTACATTTGTGCCGCCGCCGACATCGAGAAAGTTTGCTGGCAGGCCACCTTTCAGTTTGACCAAATCCATAGTTGCCATGGCCAGGCCAGCCCCATTAACCATACAGCCTATATTGCCCTCCAGGGTGATGTAATTTAGCCCAAATTGGTGAGCATGGTTTTCCTTGTCATCTTCCTGGGAAGGGTCTTTCATCGCTAATATTTCCGGATGAATCGTTACTGCATTATCATCAAAGTTAATTTTAGCGTCCAGCGCCAATAAATCGCCGCTGTGGGTTTCTATTAAAGGATTAATTTCTATTTGACTGGCATCTTTTGCCAAAAACAGGTCATACATACCCTGCATTATTTTTCCCAATGCTTTGATTTGATACCCTTTTAGTCCCAACGTGTAGGCAACTTTCCGGCATTGATAAGCTTGCAAACCCGCCGCAGGATGAATTTGTACCGAAATAATTTGTTCAGGCGATTCATGGGCAACCGTTTCTATATCCATGCCACCTGCAGCTGAGGCGATAAAAATAACGCGTTCACTGGCTCGATCAACCAGTATGCTCAGATATAATTCACGCTTGATCGGGTATATTTTCTCTATCAACAATGAGTTGACCGGTAACCCCGCGCTATCAGTTTGGATTGTAACAATCCGTTTGCCTAACATGTCCCGGCTAAATCCGGCCACTTCAGCCAGATTTTTAGCCAGCTTTACACCGCCTACTTTTCCTCTCCCCCCCGCATGTACCTGAGCTTTAACAACCCAGCCATCACCGCCTAATTCTCTGGCTACCTGCTCGGCACCATCCGCCGTTATCGCCGGTTTTCCATCGGGTACAGGTATTCCAAAAATTTGAAACAACTGTTTGGCTTGGTACTCATGAATATTCATTTATTGCTCCTGATTGACCGGTACAGTCCGGCAAGTTCACTCTTAAATTTTTACATCAATGATGCGATTGTTTCTTTTTATACCCGGCACTGAAGCGGGAATGTTTAATATTCTAACCAAGTCCCTGTAAAACGCCATTTATAAAGCCAACATGGTGAAAAATATCACTTGATTCGATTAAGGACTAAGGCATTTCTGCCAGATAAGCAAGGTTAATAGCTGATTTTTTTATGCAATTGCCCATTTATGTAATGGTCTATTTTAACTATCAAAGGTATCAATATCGACTTTACAGTGCATTTAAACAGTCGGGAACTTGATTGCCGGCCTCTTATTCATGACAGAGCATACCCTAAAACTATTGTCAGGATTTTGGGATTCACTATAAACCCAGATCTTTAGGACAATAGAATCACACATGCTCCCCAGCAATATCCCTATCCATAAATTCCATTATTTGCTGTCCATCATTAAAATTCCCATAAGCGAGCATCAGTTTAACGTAGGCAGCTTCAATGGAAATATTCCAGATCATTTCAGCGCCCTGCTCAATTAATTCGCGTGTGCTTTGGTAAGCATCCGTTGATTTAATGGCTGGAGCCAGATAAACCTTAATATTTTTGTTCACGCAGCGCTTTGTAAATGCAATTAAAGAATAATTTTCGCCCCATTGAGCCGATGCGCAGGCGGTGCCTGAATGATATAAATCATGCAACACAGCATCGACATTTTCAAGATTAAAATGGGTATAATCCAAGCCTGGATAGGGTTTTATCATTAAAATTCGGCCAGAAAAATCGGCTTTTAGGTTGGGAGTTATTGTTTGTATAGTTTTCCTCAACCCAGCACCCTCGGCAACTGCTCGATGCGTTGCTCTAACTCCTGTATCCACGAAGTCGTTCAGCAGGAGAGGGGGCTGCTTTTTGCTATTCTTGCCAAGGATCGAGTTCGGGGATGGATTCAACAGCGAAAACGTTCCGTTTTCAAATTGCATAATACTTTTACCCTGCACGCTGAAAAAATCCCCACTCAACTGTAAAGAACAGGTCAAACGGGAGCCGCTATGCACTTGGGTGGTTTGAAGCTGATTCCGGTAAGGGACAAAAACACCTGCTTTAATGTTTTGCAGGATAAATTCAACTGCGCAAATAAAATTGCCCAATCCGTTTGCTCTGGGATTATCCAGCGGATAGTCGCTGGCAACCAGAAGCATGGGTATTTTAATGGCATTAAAATAAAAGCTTAATGCTGCAGCGGTATAGGCTAGCGTATCGGTGCCGTGCGTAACGATAATGCCGTCATATTGGTTGGGTTGCTGTTCTTCAATGGCTGCAATAAGCGTCAACCAGACACAAGGCGCAAGGTTCTCGCTTAATATCTGCAAGGGCTGGAGAGTGTTGAAATGAATTTGCTGATAATTTTTGTAATGCTGTTGAAACAGCTCAATCAATTTGAACGGTGCCCCGATGGCCGTATTGATGGTTCCTTCAGTCGCAGTTGAGCCAATAGTCCCGCCAGTAAATACAACCAAAATGTTTTTCATAGACTTATTTTTTGTAGTTACTTGTTTTTAGTAATCAATGAGTTATAGAGATTTTTCAAAAACAGGATAGAGATATGAGAGACTTGAGAAAATAATTAAAGTATTCTAAATCAATGGATTATAAATTTGTAGAGGTTCACTGATTTTAACAGAAATCCCCGTATTCTTTCGAATGAAGAATTAACAAGTGGAATTTATGTGAAATGAATTGTATAGCCAACAAGAATAATACTTTAAATTAATTAGGATAAAATCATGTTTGAGCCAGACTTGCTCAAAGTTTTACGAAAAGCACGACATATTGCGGTAAAACAAAATGTATTTTGGTGTATTTAAGTTATTCTGTACTAGTACTTGTAGTTACCTAGGATCATCCATGCTCTTCCCCTGGCTTAAAGTTAACCGCTATGGATTGCTTTCCCTGTTACAAAAAAGCCCCCGCTATTTCCCGAAAACAAGCCAACCCCGCCTCCACATTATCAATAATTTCAGCGGCTAAATCATCAGGTTCAGGCAGGTTATCCAGGTCGGCTAAGGATTTGTCTTTCAGCCAAAAAATATCCAAACTGGTTTTGTCGCGGGCGGTGATTTGCTCATAACTGAACTTACGCCAACGACCTTCAGGATTGGTTTGTTCGTTCCACGTTTCTACGCGCTCATGGCGGTTTTCAGGGTTATAACAGGCAATGAAATCCTGTAGGTCATCAAACCGTAAAGGCTTCTTTTTCAGTGTGTGGTGAATGTTGGTGCGGTAATCGTAATACCAAACCTCTTTAGTCCAGGGATTTGGGCTGGCTGCGTGATTATCAAAAAACAGCACGTTCGCTTTTACGCCATTGGCATAAAAGATTCCTGTCGGCAAACGCAAGATGGTATGGAGCTCAGTGTTTTCCATGAGCTTTTCACGCACCTTTTCCCCTGCACCGCCTTCAAACAATACGTTATCAGGCACCACCACTGCCGCTCGTCCGGTGCTTTTTAACATGCTGTGGATATGCTGAACAAAATTAAGCTGTTTATTTGACGTGGTTGCCCAAAAATCCTGGCGGTTGTAGGTCAGATCGTCTCTTTCCTGTTCGCCCTCTTCGTTGGTAAAAGTCATGCTGCTTTTTTTACCAAATGGAGGATTGGCTAAGACAAAGTCAACCGAGTGCGGGGAGGTTGCAACCAAAGCATCATTGGGCGACACTAAGCTATCGCCGTCGATTTCGCCGATATTGTGCAAAACCATGTTCATTAAACACAGGCGGCGTGTGCTGGCGACGATTTCATTGCCGTAAAAGGTTTGATGTTTCAAAAACTCTTTCTGCGCTTTATCCAGTTTGTAGTGGGATTGCAGATAATCATAAGCCGCTAAAAAGAAACCACCCGTTCCGCAAGCAGGGTCAGCAATGGTTTTATTCGGTTCCGGGCATACACATGCCACCATTACCTTAATCAATGCGCGAGGGGTGAAATATTGCCCAGCGCCGGATTTGGTGTCTTCGGCGTTCTTTTCCAGCAATCCTTCGTAAATGGTGCCTTTAGTATCTGCGCCCAATATCACCCAATCGGTATCGTTGACCAAGTCAATCAGACGCGATAATTTAGCGGGGTCTTGAATCTTGTTTTGTGATTTGGTGAATATCTGGCCCAGCATCCCTTCTTTGTTGCCCAATTCCCGCAACAGGGTCACATAATGCACTTCTAACGCCGCGCCCTTTTTGGTTTTAAGACTTTGCCAATTGTAATCTACTGGAATGCCAACATCGCGGTTATACGGCGGTTGGCTGTATTCCTCCGCCATTTTTAAGAAAATTAAGTAAGTCAGTTGTTCCAGGTAATCACCGTAACCTACTCCGTCATCGCGTAAGGTAGTGCAAAAACTCCAGACTTTGGAAACAATTGATTCTGTATTCATGCGCCGTCCTCCATCATTTGAGCTTCACTTTCCATATCCTCATTGTTATCTGAACTTATTCCTCGCTCTATCGTTTTGCCCATTGCTCGCTCGACTATTTCCAAGAGACTTTCCTGTCTTCGTTCATAGAACTTATTAAAGTCATCTGCTCTCAGTGATCCAGGATCAATAGAATGGCTTGACAAAATGCTATTCATCGCCGCATCATCAAGACCCACCTGCTTGTGAGATTGAATTGACGAAAGATAACTCGATGGCGCCTTGCCCCCTATCATCCGGTTGGCTTTGTAGGAAATAGGGGTTTTATTGATGATGGAATTGAATACTGCCGGTTTAATTTCCTTTTGCTCGCACCAGACTTTTGGAAAAATGTGATGTATATCGATGGCAACCTCTTCATGGTCGAGCTCCTGAATAGTCGCTTTCCAGAAAAAGTCATGTGCTCCTTCCCGTAACATTAGCGTATTAAGACCTTTATAAGCGGCGCTCAATCTTGTCCGCAAGGTATAAAGCCGGTTCGGTAAAAACGACGCCTCATAAATGGTTCGCGGTTCATCGCCATTGTCATCAATCCAAGCAAGCAATTCTTCAAGATCGTTAGCAATGCGTGTTTCAACCGCACCGCCATACAGCTCGCCGAGCACTCCGCACCAAAACCATTGACATAGTTTCGCGTAGATTTTCGGCTCCAGCCATCGCTCCTTCAGACAGGACAAAACCGCCGCCAAAGGCACCAACTGAGTGCGATAAGGCAAATCGCGAGCCGTAAAAAAGCATTCCTTGCGTAAAAATTTAGCCGCCAGTAAAAAGCCTTTTTCGACCTCCAGTGCCCACTGCTGATAATCTGCAAGTGAAAGGGACAATACGGCAACCCGCTTGGCACTGACTGCCGATACTGATTTACCGGTTTTCCCGGCAGCAATATCCTGTTTTCTTATTTCGCGAGTATGTAACAAACTTACCGCTTGTAAAAAATCTGTCGGTTCAACACTTTCCAGAATCGGCTCAACCTTAATCCGTTCAACGCGCCCGGTAACTTTACGCAGAACGCTACCATACCAATCATCCCGTAGATTAAAGCCTTCGGCTGCAAAACTAGCGGTGACTAATTCAAATACCGACAGTGGTACTCCACCGGTGTTCACTTTTTCAAATACCAAGCAAACGGCTTCCTTGCTAGTCGACTTACCCAAGGCAATCACAGGGAGCTGATAAGACCGGAAAGCATTCAGCACTTTTCTACGGAATTGCATATAGACCGGAAACTTGTCCGGCGCATACTCTTGTAGACATTCCTCCCAGGCGTCGGAGTTCAAAATTTGGTTGCAAGGGAAATGAAACGCCTCGCACTCTTTTTGTGGCGTCGACAAGTCCAACTTAATATCGCGGCCAAAATTAGTTTTAATCGTCCGATCCTGCTCCACCGCAACAAAAACTTCATCGAGCTGTTCATCCTCAAGAGCCGCATCGATGTCAATATAATAATAACGGTTGATCGGTTTGCCTTTTTCGTTAAAGGTTTTCACCGGCGAATCTAAAGCGAGTACCTGTGTCAGTGATGTTAGGCGTTGTTGACCGTCCAAAATCAAGCGTTCAGGTTCAGGAATAATCCCGTTAAAGCTCAGGTTTTCAATGGGCCGCACCTGAAACCGAACATCGCCTCCCGTTTCCAACAGCATCACGGCACCCACCGGAAACGAACGGGCGACACTGACCAATAGCGAGCGGACATGATCATCATCCCAGACCCACCCGCGCTGAAAATCCGGTAACTGTAGTTTGCCCTCAGTGATTTGTTTAATGATGTCCGGTAAAGGGGTTTTGGTACTGTCAAAGGTACTCATGCAGTTGTTTTCCGTTTATTAATTTTTCTGGACTGAGATTGACCATACTGCCAAGCTTTTTCGGCTTGGATACGTTCCAGTAATACCCTGGCTGGCTCATCGTTGGGGTCTTGCGGCACCAATTGCCCTGAAAAGGCTTTCTTGAGTATGGATTGGCGTAGGGCTACGGCTTGTTGCAGGGCTGTGGTTAAGGTTTGGTCAAGTTGGTCAACTTCGGAAAGACGCAATTCAATCTCGCACGAAATCTTTATTTGCTCGTTTAGCGAACACATTGGAACTGGAAAATTTTGTATATTGTCCAGACCAAGCCCAGCCTTCACCGCTCCTTTTGTTTGCTTGTTTAAATAGTGAATGCCGCCAGTATGGGAAGTAACGTAGTAACCAAAATACTTTTTAGAAAATCCATCCAATGGTCTTGCTAAAGAGATATGTTGATTTACGTAAGCATCATCTAATGAAGGTGCAATCGCAAACATTCCCAAATATCCAGTAATGGAAAAAAGGAAATCCCCTTCTTTCACTTTTGTCCGTAACCCTTCTGCCCCAGCTGGTGGTTGAACATATTTGATTTTCTTTGTACTCAAATCCAATTTCAGCGAATCAAAATCTAAATTAGTAATACGAATAAAAATTGCTCCCGAGTCTGCGTAGTATTCTGCCCACCCCCTTGAGCCACTGGTAACAGATTCAAACAATTCTCCTGATTTCAACCAAGTCCAACCTGTCGGCAAATCAGGCAAATCTGCCAATTCGTCAGTCGTTAGCGGCGGTAAAGTTTTTGGGGCTTTCGGTTTTCCACCTTGTTTACCATTAGCTTCCCAATCTTTAAGCTGTTGCTGGTAGCGTTGCCCACGTTCGGCTTGAATACGCTGAAGTAAGGCTTCGGCGGTTTCCAGTTTATCTTGGTTTTCTGTTCGCCATTGTTCAGTTAATTTGCCTGAAAAAGCGTGTTTTAACAGGGCTTGCCGATAGATTTTCAGTTGTTCACGGGCTGTTTTAAAGCTTTCTATGCCTTTGTCCAGCTCGGAAAATAACGCCTCGATTTTGGCAACGATGCGGTGTTGTTCATTTTTTGGGGGAATTGGAAACTCATAATTCCAAAGTAAATCGGGGTCAACATGAGGGGTTCCGCTACCTTTAGCTCGCGTATTGATTTGCTGATATTTGGATTGAAGAAAATAGAAAGCATAATCATTAACCATTGATGAAAAATTGATGCGAACTAATGTGCTACCAAGCGCACCATTCATACCTTTGCCGACTAATCCTGAACGTGAACCATCCCACACCATTAAAAAGTCCGCTTCGGAACATAATCGACAACCAACACCATCAGTCCATGATTTTATAGCACCCTCTTCAAAAGCTTGAATGTCAACATAGGGTAAATTGTGCGTAGATGTTTCTACCTTTGATTCACTTTGTGGCTTTTTTCCTTTTTCGCTTTCCACAAATTTGCCAAGTTTCACCATTACCCATGAATTTGGCAATTCCATTGTTTTATTATCCATGTTTGTAACAACTCACCAAACAACCTGCACTGAATAATCAGCAAACGCATGATCAACAGTAACAATCGTCATGCCTTCAATGATAGCCTGAGCAATAATGATGCGGTCAAACGGGTCGTTATGATGCCGTGGTAATTGTTCTAAATAACTGATATGAGGTAACTCTATCGACAATAATTGAAGGTCGCTTTCTAGTTGGTTTTTGTTAACCAATTCTTCGATAGGCAACTCTAACAACAATTTACCCAGTTGATGTTTAATCTGCATCTCCCACGCAGAAGCTACGCTGAGATAAAAATCATGCTCTCCGGATTTGCTGAGCATTTTAAAATGCTCAGATAATTTTGAGGTATCGCCATTCATCCAAAGAAAAATATGCGTGTCTAATAACAGCTTCATATTTTTCCTTCTAACCAGAAACTGTCCGGCAAAGGATCATCAAAATCATCACTAATTTTTATTTTTCCCTCAAATAAGCCGAGCTTTAATGGTTTTGATAATTTTTTTTCGGTTTCATCATAAATAATAATCGCCCTAGCTTTACCGGAAGCAATGGTTTCAGGCAATTGCAAATGGATTTGATGGTTTTGGTCAATTTCTACGGGTAACTCGATGGCCTGCATTGTTTTTTCTCCTTTGAATAAATGGATTATTTGAATTGTAACAAATTCAAGCCGCTAGCCCGTCATTCAATTCGTCCAACAAGTTGTCCATGTTTGCACCAAAGAGTTTGTACATTTTTCCTAAACCGCCTTGTCCGTCAAAGGGCGACATTTCCAGGTCATCTCTATCAATATGAATCGAGCTGGCGATATGGTCGCGGATCATCTGTAACCAAGCCATCTGTTCTTCGTTGAATTTATCAGGTGTGCCCGCGTGACGTTTCATTATCCAGTTTTGAAAGTTGCGACGCACGGTGTCATCAAAGTCAGTCAGTTGTTTATCCATGCCACAGACGCGGCGAATCAAAGCCACCAGCGCGGTCAGTTCGCTGGCTGGTTGCTTGCCCTGGTAGTTGTCCAGTAAACTGTAGGCTTGCCAAACATGCAAGGGGCTGAGTTTGGGTTTGTCGGCTTTGAGAATGTCCATGACATCGTGAATCATGGTGTAGGTAATTTCACGGCGGCGGTGTGGCTGGCCATAAAAAATGCTCAGGGCTTCGATTTGGTCTTTATGGCTGGCTAAATAATCGGCAAATTCTTGGCTAAGGTTTTCCGCGTTAGTTTGCGCATCGGTAGCCCAACCGCCAGGAAGCGGTTTATCAGGGGTAGGGTCTATGGTTTGTTCTTTGTCACGGCGGATAGTGTCAATCAGTTCTACCAATTCACCAGTAAAAACGCTGGCCGCTGCACTAACTAATTGCGCTTGGGCATGTTTGCGTTGTGCGTCTTCAAGCTCAGAGGCAATGGCAAGCCCCGCCAGTTCACAGGCCTTTTCTTCGATGTTGTCAGCATCAATAGCATCGAATAGGTTATTGATAATTGTGCTCAGTTCAATTCCGCCGGACAATTTCTTTAGTTTATTTTTTTCAGCGGGGCTGAGTTGTTGGTTTAACCGTGCCAAACGACCCGCCAGGGAGCTCACGGTATCGGTATCATTTACCCCCATCATCACGCCCATTGCCAAATCTTTCAGCGGCACAGTGGGTTTGGTAATCATCGGTTGACTGGCTGTTTTTAACGATTTAGTGACACCTACAGCATCAACAATCACATAATGGGTTTTAGCTGTTAGCGCGGAAGGGGTGACCTTTTTCAGTTCGTCATGATCGAGCGTTCGCGTACCGCGTCCTTTCATTTGCTCGAAGTAATTGCGGCTTCTCACATCACGCATAAATAAAAGGCATTCCAGCGGTTTTACGTCCGTACCTGTAGCAATCATGTCCACAGTGACAGCAATACGCGGATAGTAAGCGTTGCGAAAATCCGCTAATGTTGATTTGGGGTCTTCTTCGGTTTTATAGGTAATTTTTTTGCAAAATTTGTTTTCTTCCGCAAATTCTTCGCGCACGGTTTGAATAATATCATCGGCGTGGCTGTCGGTCTTGGCAAAAATCAAGGTCTTTGGGACTTCTTTCCGATTAGGAAAAATAATGGGTAGATTTTCTTTAAAGGTTCTAATGATGGTGCGTATTTGATCAGGATTGACAACACTGTTGTCCAGTTGGCTGGCCGAGTAGGTTTCATCTTCGTCTTGTTGTTCCCAACGTTTACGACGGGTAAGTATTTCGCGCTTTTCAATGAGTTGGTTTGCAGGAATTTTCCCGCCTGACTGGGTGATAGCCGTGTTAATAAGGTAAATTTCATTACCCACATTCACGCCATCGGCAACAGCTTTTTCATGGTCGTAATGACTAACCACGTTTTTTTTAAAAAATCCGTAGGTACGATTATCGGGCGTGGCGGTTAGGCCAATTAAATAACTATCAAAGTAATCGAGGACTTGTTGCCAAATGTTGTAAATGGAGCGGTGACATTCATCAATAAAGATAAAATCAAAAAACTCTACCGGCACTTTGGGATTGTAAACCACGGGCATGGGTGTTTTAGGCTTGGTGAGTTGCTCAGCAGGGTTAGTGTCCTCTAATGAACTGTCTATTTCTTCGCCTTTAAGTATTGAATACATGCGCTGGATGGTGCTAATGCATACTTGGCTGTCTTTTGCCACATAGGACGACTGCAACCGCTGTACGGTATAGAGTTCGGTAAATTTACGGTTATCATCGTTAGGCAGATAGCTCATCATTTCCTGTTCTGCCTGCTCCCCTAAATTGCGTGTATCCACTAAAAACAGAATGCGCTTGGCATCACTGTATTTAAGCAGCCGATACATGGCGGTAATGGCGGTGTAGGTTTTGCCTGAACCTGTTGCCATTTGAATGAGTGCGCGAGGGCGGTTGTCCTTGAACGAGATGTCTAAATTGTTAATGGCGGTTTCTTGGCAAACGCGCAAACCTTTGGGATTCAGGTGTGGAATGGTTTGTAGCCGGCTACGCAACGTTGAGCCTTGCGTCATCCATTCTTTTAAGGTTTCCGGACGATGGAAAGTAAAGACTTCACGCGAACGTGGTTTAGGGTCGCGGCTATCGGTAAAACGGGTGATCACTCCGGTACTTTCATATAAAAACGGCAGGGGTTCTTTGTTGTTAATCCATTTGAGTTTGGCGGCGGCGTAGCCTTGAGTTTGTTCTTCCACCGTAGTGATGCTGTGGCCGAATCTTTCCGCCTTGGCTTCAATTACACCGACTGCTTTCTTGCCCACGAACAAAACATAATCGGCAGGGCCGGCATCGGTTTGGTATTCTCTGACTGCCTGCCCTGCACCTTGATCAAGATTTATCCGGTTTTTGTTTTGAATGACCCATCCTGCTTGTAACAAAAGTTTATCAATGTTGTCACGAGCTTTTTGTTCTGGATTTTGGTTGAGCGTCATATCAGTCCATTAATGATCTGTAGTGATTCCCTGCATTTTAACCTATTGTTTGCCATTGGCTGTTTTTTATAGTCGTAAAACTAAAGATTGAAGTTTGTCTCCATCCTCATCTACCCAATAATCTGAATGATGCTGAAAGTGATAAATATTCGACACTTATTTACAAACACAAATTTGTAATCGAGTGCTAAAGTAAATCAGTAACGATTGAACCAAGGTATTTTTAGCAGTCGTAGGTGAATCAGTCATGTTAAACTCCCAATTTATCTCTCACTATTGTGTTTCGAATGCGCCAGTGGATACGCCCTGGCAAGAGCTGGCTCGAGTACAGGCGCAACGTTTCTTAATAGAACACAGTTTTCGCGAGGCGAAAAGCGAACGCTTCATGGCCGGTTAAATTGCTAATAAGGTATAGATTGCCTCTGATTTCTAAAAACTTTGCGGCAAAACCTTTTCCATTCCAACTTTTATGAACTTAAACTGAAATTTAAAGGCTGGTCTAATATGACAGACAGCACATTAAGCGCAATAATACTTTATCCGGTAAAATCATTGGCAGGCATCAGTGTAACCAGCTGGCCGGTGACTAAAACAGGGCTTCAGTACGACAGGAAATTCATGCTTATAGACAAAGCCGCGCAATTCATAAGCCAGCGTAAATTACCGCGAATGGCTTTGATAAAAACGGCGCTAATAGGCCATCATTTAATTCTGTCTGCACCCGGAATGGAAAATCTGTCGTTACCAGTATCTCCAACTGATGGCGATATTATTAAAAGTAGCATTTGGCTTGACCAGTGCGATGCGCTTAGCGTATCAGTGGAAGCGGATCAATGGTTAAGCAGTTTCTTAAATCAGGATTGCCGACTGGTTTATCAACCTGAAGAGACAATCCGACAAGTCGATACACATTATGGCCGCTATACTGATACCGTGGCTTTTTCTGATGGCTTCCCATTTCTTATTATTTCCGAAAACTCGCTGGTTTCATTAAATCGGGACATGCAGTTAAGTTTACCGATGACCCGTTTCAGACCCAATCTGGTTATTAACGGTTGCCCCAGTTACGCCGAAGATAACTGGAGAGAGATCAGCATTGGAGCTATTGATTTCAGACTTCCCAAAGCGTGTTCGCGCTGCTCCGTTCCTACAATAGATCCCGAAACCGCGCAACTTGGCAAAGAACCTCTCGCAACACTCAATCGCATCAGAAAATGGGAAAATAAGGTCTATTTTGGACAAAATGCCCTGCATAATCAGTGCGGCACCTTAACCGTCGGCGATACGGTATACGTTAAGGTGACCGGCCCTAAACAGCCACCGATTTAGCAAAAAGAGGTGAATAAAATATTTTTACGATGCTTCATCGGGTATTTGGCGATGCCAAGATGACCACGGCGCGCTCAATCGCATTACTCATCACTGCGATATCTTGGAAACTGGCAATGATTCTTATCGATTTAAACAGCGGAAAAAGGCGGTAGAAAACCTATTCTAAGCTGACTGTCAATTCAACCGGACAATTAGATCAATTGGCCGACTATCGACCATCAGTATGTCAAAAAGCAGCACTCCTTTGCCGTACCACTATTCGCGTGAACGCCGCAAACAGTCACATTGAAAGCCCGAATAACATTTGAATCATCCACGAATTCTTAGTTCGCTGATGAATTAGCATCGTTTTTATCCGGCGCCTTGAATAACTCTCAATTAATCGATGTCAGTACTCGTAAGCGTTCTACTGCGAAATCGACAAAGGCGCGTACCTTTGCCGCCGCTTTTCGACCTTCCTGATAGACCACATGAACCGGCAATGACGCATTTTCATAGTCGGCGAGAACAATCTTGAGTCTTCCTGATAAAACCTCGGGCGCAACCATGTACGACAATACCAGAGTTAATCCGCGTCCGGCAACGGCGGCTGCAATCGCAACATCTGCTGTGTTAACTGTGAGACGTGTTGAGAAAGGGACAATGATGTCGCCAGCCGATCCTTTGAAGCGCCACTCAGCCTTCGATGCCAGACTCGAGAACTGTACGATGTCGTGTGCTCTGATGTCCTCAGGTACTTGCGGGATACCGCGAGCATCTAGGTACTCGGGAGAAGCACAAATCACCCGACGAACCGACCCTACGCGAATGGCTGTCAGGGACGAATCCGGCAATTCGCCAATCCGTACAGCCACATCGAGTCCTTCATCAATCAGATTGACCACGCGATCCACGAATAGCGTTTGCACCGAAACTTCGGGGTAACGTTCCAGAAATTCAATCAACAGCGGGGCTACGTGCAGGTATCCAAATCGCGATGATGCGGTTACGGACAATTTTCCTCGTGGAACGCGGTGTGCTCCGGCTACGGATTCCTCTGCTTCATCAAGATCAGCCAGAATACGACGACAATCCTCCAAAAAGCGTATGCCTGCGTCGGTCGGCTTAACCTGCCGGGTCGTTCGATGAAATAGCAGTACGCCAAGATGATCTTCCAAGGCCGCGATGGTTCGCGTGACAGCAGGCGGTGACATATACAGTTTCCTGGCAGCCGATGCGAAACCTTCAGTATCAGCAACCGCAACAAACACCTGCATGGAGTGAAAGCGATCCATAAATTATTCCAAAAGATGAAAGAGTGTCTTGTGATTTTAGACTATTCAATAGTTTTTTAAAATTCCGTAACCTATCTCCGTGCCAGGAATAAAATCTGACACCCACACCACAACTCTTAAATTACTCGACCCAAGGAGAGTCATCATGTCACGTATCACCGTCATCAATTCAAGCAACTTAACGGCGTTGCGGAGGCCGTTGAGATCATTGTTCACGTCGGCATGAATCTGCTGACCAATATCCTTAATAAGGCTTCCCGCGTTGACATCGACTTTCCTAAAATTGAGCTCAATAAGTCTGCTTGATACTGATGGAGAACGAGTGCTTCTGCACCTGTTTCCAAGTAATTAATTCCACCCATCCTAATCAGATTACATTGCCGCGAATTGACGCTCTAAGGCTTTGGGATCTTTCGCCCATAATTCGCCAATTTGTGACGACATGGGGTCTGGAAATATATACTCCTGGTAGGCAGCAATACCTGCGACTATGTTTTCGGCGGTTACTTGTGCGCTAGTCTTCGGCATATCAATATCTTTAGCCATATCGGTATCGATAGGCCCTGGAAAAACGCCATGCACCGAAATATTTTTAGCTTTTAATTCTGTACGCATCGCCTGGGTAGCAGAAAATAGCGCGGCTTTTGATGCGCAATAACCGCCGATACCGGCCATGCTGGCGAGGCTGACTATAGAGAGAATATTAGCAATCGCTGCATCGCCATTTTTTTCAAGTACCGGCGTGAACGAACGAATCATATTAAGCGTGCCAAAGTAATTTACCTCCATATCCCGTTTCAGAAGGTCAAATTCGCCGGAAATGATACCGGCAAAAGCCAATACACCGGCGTTATTAATTAGTACGTCGGCATCTTGCGCTTGCTGCACGGCTTGCCGGATCTGCTCTTGATCGGTAATATCCAGTCTTATCGGCACTACACGTGGATCGTTAAATTGTTGAAAATCTGTAATGCTGCGTGCCGAGGCATAAATTTTCTTTACCGGAGATTTAAGCAAGGCTACAACGATAGCTTTGCCGATGCCGCGATTTGCGCCCGTTACAAAGATGGTTTTGTTTTCGAGTTTCATGGTTATTATCCTAAATTTAGTGGGTTGTTAATGAGGGACTGCTTTACTTTAAAACTTTTTTATCCATGGAGTTACACTAATAAACATTTTATTGGCGCTACTCCGTTATACAGAAATGACGATCCAAGGCCTGCAGCACCTGACCTGTTTTACGATCTTGAACAAAACTGACGACACCTGCATTGCGCTGACGCCACTGTGCATCCAGGGTGAAGCTGTGTTGATCTGGCGGGTATGGGCCAATAAGTTCTCTGACCACATGGTTATGGCTGAGGTTGCGACCACTGTTTTTACCGCCATCCACGCTGGACGCCAGATTATTTTCGTAAACAGCAAAATAAACCTCGGCATTGCCGAGGTCGCCGGCATTAACCTGCTCAGTACTTGCGACCAGCAGTTCACCCGGACTCTGGAGGCTTAATGTCAGGCTTAATTTTGCGTGAGCGTGTTGTTTTTGACTGGCAAATACTGCGTCCACGAAACTAGCGTGGTTACGCCAATCGCCAAAATCGATGCCGTTCAATAATACTTGGGGGTGTAAGCAAACTTTGCTCGGCCTGCTTCTACAATTTGCCGTTGCCGGGCGGTAAATTTTGGCGAAGCAAACCGGTCTTTCCAGCCGATGTAATCCCAATAATCCACATGAAACGCCAAGGGTATGACCTTGGCGCCAGTAAATCCTTGATCCGCAAGTCCGCTCAGCCGCTGGTCCGCAGGCGGGCAGCTACTGCATCCTTCGGAAGTATATAATTCAATCAGTGGAACTATATGGTCAGTGCTTTGCGCGGAACATAGATTATTATTGCTAAGCGCAGTTGCAACCGGGGAAAGCAATGAACAGGATAAAACAATATAAATGAGCGGATTTTTCATGGCGTATCCTCAAAAAACAAGTCCTGCACTGGCACTGTATCGCCATCCATATAAAAAGTAACGCCGTTGACATGGCAGGAATCATCCGAAGCCAACCATACTGCTGTTCTGGCTATATCTATGGGAGTGCATAGTTGACCGGCCTTCTGCTTCGATGTTTCCCATTCGCTGGTCTTGTCCGGAGTTTTCATGATTCCAGGGGAAATTCCGTTGACCCGTATCTTTTCTTTGGACAATTCCAAAGCCAGCGATTCCATTAACAAGGTCACGCCACCCTTAACAGCGGCATAATTGACCGATCCGGACGAGGCATTCACGCCCTGCGTAGTGATGCAGATGATTTTTCCAGCGGAACGGGATAGCTCAAGCATGACACCTCGACGCAAAAATTCGCGCGCCGCTTCCCGCGTACATAAAAATTGCCCGGTCAGGTTGTAGCCAAGAACCTTGTTCCACTGCTCCAGACTCATATTCACCAGCGCGGTATCATTTTGCAAACTGGCATTATTGACCAGAATTATCGATACTTCCCCAATAGCCAATAAAGACATCGAACATGGTCTACCTGGCTTTCCTCGCTGACATCCGTCTGAAAAATCATGGCCTGGCCTTGATTTGCACGAATACGCTCAGCCACGCGTTCGGCTTTATCCCGGTCGCCCAGATAATTAATCATAACCTTGGCGCCCGCCCCGGCCAGCGCTTCCGCAACTGCGGCGCCAATAGCGTCATGGGCGCCGGTGACCAGCGCCCGTTGACCTTCCAGAGACCGTTTATTCTGACAAGAATTCATTGTTCTGTTTCATGGTCTTACCGGTCATAAAAAAATGCTGTTTGAGCCAGGCATCAACTGACCAGGCCCCTGGTCCATGCAACAGGCAGACCAGCAACATAATGCCCCAGACCGTGTGTTGCTCCAGACCCGCAGCCCCCAGATCCGGATAGGAAATCACCGCAACGAGATTAAACAGAAACAACAACGCCGCAGAACTGCGCCCAAATAAGCCTAAAGCCAGCAATGCCGGACAGCAAAGCTCCACGGCTGAACCCAGCATGGCTGCAATTTCAGGTGATAATAACGGCACTGAATATTCAGACTGGAATAAATACAGCGTGCTATCCCAGTTTTGAACTTTAATCAAACCGGAAACCCAAAAAGCATAAGCAACCCAGCCACGCAGAAGCAGATCGCCGAATGGTGTCAGTCGAGCCATTGCCATTTCAATTCTATGGCTCAGACAGTTAGTTTTTTGCAGAAAGTCTGTAACCTTGCAAACAGGATGTGTGTTCATGGTGTGTTCTATTAAAGGATGAAAAAATCGGTCAATAAACCCATCTGCAACCACTGCTTCAACGGCGGTTGGATGTCGAAATCAGGATGGGTTGCAATAACGCATTCGACGGCTCTTATCAGCGTCAAGCCGGAAGCAAGCGCTGTCAGGCATTGATAATCCGCATAGTTAAGACTCACTATCCCTACCTCCAGTTCAGGGCGGAAGATGAGCAAGCAGCAACCGCCTTTAGTCAGATCAATCAACGACTCTTGCCGGGCATCGCACTGATTATCGATCCAAATTCGGCCTATCGGGTAATCGGAAGCGATAAAGCGCCCTGTCAGATGCACTTTAAACCCCAGTCGCTGATAGCTTTCAGCATCCAGTTGTGCCAAAGCCGGAACATCCAGCAGCGAGTCATCCGCTGCATGATAGGCTTCGTGAACATACCATTCCAGCCGCGCCGTATCGGGCAAATAAGCTAAACCTTGTGCGTCCTTATATCCGGCTATTACTTCGGAAAACCTTCCGCCAAACGTCAATAAACAAGCCGATTTCGACGGATGTAGATTGATATAGGCTTGAGCCAGCCGGTTAAAAAAGGCGTCGCCCACCAACTTGTTTACCACCGGATACACCTCCCGCAAAACCTCCGTTAAGCCTAAGCGTGTGTTATTTCGATAGATGTTCAGGCGTTGTTCGACCGCTATCCCGTTGGCCTTGATTCCGGCAGGAATCTGATCGCTATTTTGTAACACATAGCGGCTGAAATCCCGTTGTGTCTCATGCAGCCTGTTCATAACACTTCTCCAGATAAGCGTCCGCTTTGACCGCCTCATCGACTAACACTTGCCATGAGGGCAAGTCGGCATCCCATTCTATCAGCGTCGGCACACTGCCCAGCCGCTGCAAGGCGCTTTGGTAAAGTAGCCAGACGGACTCTGATACCGGGCCATTGTGAGTATCAATAAGAATATTCCGGCCTGCAATAGTGTTCACAGTATGTCCGGCCAAATGAATTTCCTTGACCTGGTCAACGGCAATATTCCGTATATAGTCCAGCGCATTCCAGCCGTGATTAGTACAGGATACATAGACGTTATTAATATCCAGCAAAATACCGCAGCCCGAGCGACGCGATAGTTCGTCGAGAAACTCACTTTCCGAATACGTTGAATATTGATACTCCAGGTAACTGGAAGGATTCTCGAGGAGAATCTGTCTGCCCAAAAAGCCCTGTACTTCATCAATTCGCGTTACCAGAAAGGTAAGCGTCGCACCGGTGTAAGGCAGAGGCAGTAGATCATTAAGATAACTCCCGCCAAAAGAACTCCAACACAGGTGCTCGGACACCAATCCCGGTTCGATACAGGTGATCAAAGCCTTCAGTTGGCGTAAATGATTACGATCCAACTCATCAACCGATCCTAACGACATGCCAACGCCATGCAGACTGATCGGATAATCGGCCCGGATGTCTTCCAGATTACGTAACGGTGCGCCGCCCCGGCCGAAATAGTTTTCGCTATGCACTTCCAGCCAGCCAGCTTTGGCAGGACTGATGAGCGAATCCCTGTGATGTTGCGAACGGAGACCGACCCCGGCACAAGCCGGAATCGGTGTACGGGCGCGCATCGGCAGCTTTAGATTAGCGTGCGCCATGATCGGTCCTTAGCTAGCGGCTTCCATGCTGCCGCCAACGATCCGCTCACAAGTACCGGCAGGAACAGCGATAAAAGCATCTTTTTGACCGTCAGTTGTTGAATGTCCGGCACACGCATTAGAAAGAGTCTTGCAATCGTTTTTGCCCGCTTTAACAACGCCGTAACATTTTTCCATTTTACCCATCTTGTCCATTTTGCTCATATCATTGTCAGCGGCAAAAGCCTCTGAGGCCAATCCTATAGAGCCCATTGCGATAACAGCAGCCAAAGCAGAAGAAACAACAGTATTTACGTTTTTCATGGTAGTCCTTAGAGTTAATCAGTTAAGTAAACGTCTACAGCAACATACTGCGACAATTAAATAAATGCAAACACTGTGCCACTATCAAAAATTAACAATAAAGACTTTATATTTCATGCGGATGAGCTATTGCAGGCGGATAATAACTCAATGGCTGGCGCAGTTATCAACCACGATTAATGGTGGCAGCCACCAATAGTTGCGGGATGTTTCGTGGGTAGCCCTTACCTTGGGTATTTTTGACTAAAACAATCCAAACGTAGGGTTCTGACTAAGTTCACTCGGCGTTAACTTTGGCTATGCCTAATTTCTTCATCCGGTAGCGCAAGGTGCTGGGTTGCATGTTAAGTATCCGCGCCGCGCCTTTAGGACCTTCAATAATCCAGTGGGTCTGTTCCAGCACGGACTGGATGTATTCTGCTGTTACCGTATCCAGGCTGGCATCTTTTCGAACGCCGGATTTAGTCGGTGCTTCGGCAACGAGCGATAACTGCTCAGGGTCAACTTCAAGCAAGGGGCCATCGGCCAGGATAATGGCCCGTTCGATGACATTTTCCAGTTCCCGGATATTGCCCGGCCAGCGATAGGTCTGTAAGCGTTGCATGGATTTGACGCTGATGCCTTGCAGTTTTTTACCGATTTTCGGCGCGAATTTTTCGATCAGAAAATATACCAGCGAGGGAATATCGTCGAGGCGTTCCCGCAACGGCGGGGTGGTCAGTGGAAACACATTCAAACGATAGAACAAATCTTCGCGGAAGTTTTTTTCCGATACTTCCTTTAACAGATTGCGATTGGTGGCCGCGATGATGCGCACATCGACTTTAACCGGTATTTGCCCACCGACCCGTTCAAACTCGCGTTCCTGCAGAACGCGTAACAGTTTGACTTGAACCTCCAGCGGAATTTCGCCGATTTCATCGAGAAAAAGCGTGCCGCCGTTAGCCAGCTCAAAACGTCCGATGCGTCTAGCAATCGCACCGGTAAAAGCGCCTTTTTCATGGCCGAATAACTCGCTCTCCACCAGTCCTGGCGGCAAGGCCGCGCAATTGACTTTAATCAGCGGGTTGTTTTTGCGAGGGCTGGCCGAATGGATCGCACGGGCAATTAGTTCCTTGCCGGTGCCGGATTCGCCCTGAATCAACACCGACGCGCCGGTCAGCGCAACGCGCTGAACCTGAGTCAATAAGGTCAGTATGGCAGGACTGCGGCCGATGATCTCATCGAAATTATGCGCCGATTTGATTTCTTCCTGTAAGTACAGATTCTGCGCTTTTAGTCTCGCTTGTTCCTGTTCCAGCAGTATCCGTTCGGTAATGTCGACAAACATGGTGCGCGTGTAAAGGCCATTGGGATCGGGTTTTGACCACCATTGAATCCAGATGGGCTGGCCATTGTCCTTACGCCGCAGCTCCAGTTCGACGCCGGAGGCACCTGTACCACTTTCTATAGCTTCAAAAGCTTCCTTAACACGGCGTTTGGCATCCGCCGTGTCCGGTACTAAGGAAATCCCCAGCATACCCGGCACTTGTTCAGGCGTTATGCCCAATATTTGCCTGGCCGCGCGGTTTGCGCTGATGAAGCGGGATTCAAAATCTTCATGTACGTAAGCAATGGGCGCTGCTTCGAACAAATCCCGAAACCGTTCTTCGCTTAGCTTAAGTTGATTCACTGCTTGAATTCGTCTAAGTTCGGCAGCAGCACGCGCCGCGAATATTTTAAAGGTATACAACAGTTGCGGCTGTTCGGGCATCGCCTTGTAATCGAATATCGCCAAATGGCCCAGCACATGGCCCTCGGCATCCTGCAACGGCACGCCCAGATAACTTTCAACGCCTTGTTCAATCGGAAACTGTTTCCAGACTTCTGACGGATAGTGACAGAATTTACCCCCTATCACATCCTCGCACGGTGTTCCTGCCAGTTCCCATTCCTGATTATCGATAATTTGACCATCCATCCAGAAAGCTAAGGTGCGCACCCTGGTTTTTTCTTCGGCGAATTGAGCAATGAACGCGTTGGCGGCACCGGTGGCAAGACTCAAGTTTTGTACCAGCAATTGAAAAAAATCTTCGCCAATGGCTTGCGCCGTGCCTTCCACGATTGCCCGCAATACCGGTAGTTCGGATAACAAAGGCTCTGTAGGGGAATTTTTTGGCATATATAGAATTGAGGGTCAGGATAAAAGCCTGGATACATCTTACTCTTAGCTTGCCACCAAACCAAGCCGCAACTATTGGTGGCTGCCGCCATTAGTGGTGGCTGTTGGATAGCTTAGGCATGGCGGTTGTATCCGGCAGTATCAGTGTATCTATCTGAAATACAAGGCCATTGCTTGTAATTATTTATGGTGGCACAGCGCTTGCTTCTACCTAATTGTCACAGTTTATTGCTTGGACATATTACCTCCCTATTAACTTTTAATCCTTATCAGGACATCAACATGAACAACAAATTCAAACTTACCGCCATCGCTGTTTGCATCGCGTCATGCCTACCTGCTGCCAGCTTTGCCGATCCGGACCAGACCAACGAACATGCGAACAAAGCCAAAGAAACGGTTTATACCCTTTCCAATGCTGCCGCTGCCAATGAAGTACTCGCCTTTCAACACTATAAAGATGGTCATATCGAAGCTGCCGGTCATTTTGCTACGGGCGGCGCGGGTACCGGAGCAGGCCTTGGCAATCAGGGCGCGCTGGTGTTCAGCGACAACAAACGCTATTTGTTCGCCGTTAATCCCGGCAGCAATGACGTTTCGGTATTTCGGGTAAAGGATGACGGACTGGTACTGGTCGACCGTGCTGCTGATGAAGGTTTGAGGCCGGTCAGTGTAACCGTCAGCCATAACCGGGTTTATGTCGTCAATGCAGGCGATGATTCGATCTTCGGCTTCGAGTTTAATCCCTCGTCCGGCAAGCTGAAGCCTTTGGCGGATTCATACCGTTAACTCAGTGCGACAGGCACGGGCCCTGCCCAAATCAGCTTTAACAAGGATGCCGACGCTTTGGTTGTGACCGAAAAAGCGACCAATAAAATCACCAGCTTTGCTCTGGATGAAGAAGGCGTGCCGCTGGACAGTCATGTGCTTAATTCATCCGGAACCACGCCTTTTGGCTTTTCTTTCGGCAAACACGGTCAATTCTTTGTTGCTGAAGCACAGGGCGGTGCCGCCGGGGGAGCTACCGCTTCATCTTACCAGCTACGGGAAGACGGCAGTGCTGAACTGATAGATGGAGCCGTCGCGGTGGGTCAAACGGCGGCCTGCTGGCTGATCACTACACCCGATGGGCGCATCGCGTTCACTGCCGACACCCCGGCCAACGCCATTTCCTCATTTTCGATCGGCCATAGCGGACATTTGTCGCTGCTGAACTCGAAAGCGGCCGCCGAAATCGGACCAGACGACCTTGCTGTAGCCTCGGATGGCTCTGTTCTTTACTCGCTCAGTCGCGGTGACCACACTATCGGCGTTTACAAAATTCAAAAAGGCGGCGCGCTGCAAAAACTGCAAAGTCTAGTCACCCTGCCAACAGGCGTCACCGGTTTAATCGTCCGTTAAACTTATCAGACACAGTTGAGCTGCTGTGTCTATCTGTGGCCAACTATGGTTTTAGGATTAATCAGGCATTTCTTTATATTTACAGGATCATTATGAACAAAGTAGCAATCGTAGTTCTTGCGGGAACAGAACAACAAGACAGCTTGGGACGCATCGTCAACGCACTGATGGCAGTAAAGGAACTTAAAGAAAACAACGATGAGGTACAACTGATTTTTACGGGGCTAGGGACCACATGGCTGGCCGAATTATCACGCCCCGAGCATCAATTGCACGATACTTATCAGGCGATAAAAGAAAACATAAGCGGGGCTTGCGGTTTTTGTTCCACTGTTTATGGCGTCACCGATACCATCAAAGCTTGCTGCATCCCGATTTTGTCGGACTATGGAGCGAACATGAGTTTCGCTAAACTGATCAGCAATGGCTATCAAGTCATTACCTTTTAATTTATATTACCACAGCTAAGACGATGAAACGATATAAACCAACCCCTATCAAGTCCTCGGAAATTACGCCGCGCGCATTGTTTGATGATAGGCGGCGGTTTATGAAGCTAGCGACGGGGGCGGCCCTATCGGGTTTTTTGCCCGATTGGGTTTTAGCCGGTGAACAATTGGCAAATGTTAAAAAATCCACTGAAGCTTTGTCAGATAAATTAACCCCGTTGAAAGATATAACGGCTTACAACAACTTCTATGAATTTGGCACCAGCAAAGAAGACCCTGCTCAAAACGCGGGTAGCCTAAAAACTCGCCCGTGGACCATCACTGTGGAAGGCGAGGTCAATAAACCCAGAGTGTTCGATATCGAGGAGCTGCTAAAACTCGCCCCGATGGAAGAGCGTGTCTATCGTTTGCGCTGTGTGGAGGCCTGGTCCATGGTGATACCCTGGGTTGGTTATTCCTTGGCCGAATTGCTCAAACGCGTAGAACCGACCGGCAAGGCCAAATTTGTAGAATTCGTCAGCCTGGAAGACCCCAAGCAAATGCCCGGACAAAAGTCGGCCACGCTGGATTGGCCGTATCGGGAAGGCTTGCGCATCGACGAAGCCATGCACCCGTTAACCTTGCTGGCAGCCGGTCTCTATGGTGAAGTATTGCCCAAGCAGAACGGCGCACCGATACGCCTGGTGGTGCCGTGGAAATACGGTTATAAGAGCGCCAAATCCATCGTAAAAATCCGTCTGGTCGAAAAACAGCCTGTGACCAGCTGGATGAAAGCCGGGCCTAACGAATACGGCTTTTACTCGAATGTGAATCCGGCCGTCGATCACCCTCGCTGGACTCAGGCGAAAGAGCGGCGCATCGGTGAATTTTTAAAACGTCCCACCCTGCCTTTCAACGGTTACGCAGATCAGGTTGCGCAACTGTATTCCGGCATGGACTTGACTAAGAACTTTTGAATATGTCACTAAAAAAACCTGATAATAAGATAATCGCCTGGATAAAAATCGCCGTGTTTTTGCTGGCCTTAATTCCGGTGCTTAACTTAGGGATCTCGGCTTATATAGACAATCTGGGCGCCAATCCCATTGAAAAGCTAACCCGTTCCACCGGTTTCTGGACGCTGACCTTGCTGTTAATCTCGTTGACGGTTTCGCCGTTGCGGCGGCTCACCGGCTGGAACTGGCTGATGCGTTTGCGGCGGATGTTGGGCTTGTTCGTATTCTTTTACGCCAGTCTGCATTTTTTAACTTACCTGCTGCTGGATCAATTTTTCGCTTGGGCAAGTATTGTGAATGACATCGTCAAACGGCCTTATATTACGGTCGGTTTTCCTGCTTTTATGTTACTGATTCCACTCGCTGTTACGTCCAATAATCGCATGATCAAGTTACTGGGCGGCAAGCGCTGGCTGCTTTTACATCGCTTGGTTTATCTGTGTGCTGTTGGTGGCGTGGTGCATTATTGGTGGCTGGTAAAAAAAGACCTTTCCAATCCGCTGACTTTTGCACTGCTGCTTTCCCTGTTGCTGGGTTTTCGTTTGATCTATTGGTTGCGCGGATTGAACATACCTTTAATACCCCGTAAAGGATGGCAACCATGAACGTACTGGCGATCTGTGGCAGTTTGCGGGCTGCGTCAATCAACCGTGTGCTGCTGCATGCCGCAATTCGGCTGTCGCCACCCGGCATGGAGACTGTCATGTCTCCGGACATTGGGAAATTGCCGTTGTACAATCCAGACCTTGAGCACTGTGTCCCAGACCAAGTTGCGAGGTTCCGTTCTCAAGTGGCCGCGTCACAGGCATTGCTGATCGCAAGTCCGGAATATGCCCACGGCGTGACCGGCACCCTCAAAAATGCGCTGGATTGGCTGGTTAGCTTCGAGCCGTTCGCCAATAAACCCGTGGCGTTGCTGAACGCGTCGCCACGGGCTCATCATGCAGATGCAGCACTGCGTGAAATACTCAAAACCATGTCCGCTGAGCTTGTAGAGGCGGCCTCTATCACCGTTCCGCTAATAGGCTCCTCGCTCACAGAGGACGAAATAGCAACTCACCCGGAAATATCGATAGCCATTGCCAGTGCTCTTCTTGAACTGCAAGCTTCAACTATCCATTGTATTTCGCATAAAGCTTAAGGAAATCCAGTGAAAGGATATGAATATAATTTATGATGGCAAATCAGACTGCAAACGGCTATGAAATGGGTTGTGATGGGGGAATGGTCTCGGCCATCAACTGACGGTCGCTACTGGCCGCTTTATGGCGATGAACATGGTGGTCAATGTACTATTAATTCAGATGGTGTTATCGTAATGTCTACTGTTTTGGCGTTTTTATAACCTTGAAAACCACTAAAATCCAAGGACACCGTTTTGAACATTAGACATTTTGGTTCAAACTGTCTAGTCGCAAAACTACAAAAAACCCAGCTTCGGGGTAACATGTAAAGTCGTGTGTTATGTAGGTCTGTATAATCACTTGTATAACCCCTGCGTAAGACTCAATCATCACTAAATGGTTAAATAGAAATGCCTAATAATGATCAAATCCTCTTGAGTGAACTACTGAGGCAAGAGGCGGATGAATTTCAGGAATCCTTTACAGAAAGTGAGTTTTTCGAATTTTATTCAGCAGTTCAGATACTCAAAGAGTACGAGCTTAGCTACGATGAGATTAAGGCTGGCATTGCTGGTGAAAGTTTGGATGGAGGCGCTGACTCCGTTTTTATATTCGTCAACGGCGATTTGATTAAAGAGGATTCAGATGTAAAAGAAAAATATAAAAAGAACCCTGATATTGAACTCGTCATTATACAAAGCAAAAGAGAGAATGGTTTTGGGGAAGATGCCTTTTTAAAACTCTCAAGGCTATGTAAGAACTTACTGGATCTGGAGTTTAAAAGGCAAAAGTTCTCTGGCCGATATAACGAGGCTGTGCTTTCCTCATTTGAACTATTCAAAGGAACATATGTTTCTTTAGTGACAAAACGCCCTTCTTTGAAAATTAGTTTTTATTACGCATCTATGGGTATTGATGCCCACCCAAATGTTGTAAAGCAAGCCGACGACCTTATAGCAGATGTTAAAGCTATGCTCCCTGCTTCAGAGGTGACTGTTAACTTTGTCGGTGCGAAAGAGTTAGTGGCGTTAAGTCAAGAGAGACCAAATGAGGTGTTTAGGTTGCCTACAGTCACAAACCCATTGTCAACATCAGAAAAAGTGTTTGTGGCGCTTTCTAATATTAGAGATTATTTCAAATTTATTACAGACGAAAACGGGAAGTTGCTGCGCCACATCTTCGAATCGAATGTAAGAGATTACCAAGGGAAAACTAATGTTAATAAGGAAATCCAAGCTACCCTTAAGGGCGAAAGTAAAGAAGAGTTCTGGTGGCTTAACAACGGCGTAACTATTCTCGGCACAGATGCGTCGACTCCAGGTGGAAAGGAGCTAATTGTACACAATCCGCAAATTGTAAATGGGTTGCAGACATCATCTGAAATTCATAGATTCTTTACTGATAATTCTGACAGGCTTGAAAATGAAGAAAGGTCTGTTCTTCTTCGAATAATTGTTCCGGAAGATGAAGAAACGCGAGACAAGATAATAAGGGCTACGAACAGCCAGACTCCGATCCCAAAATCATCTTTAAGGGCTACGGATAATATACACAGGAAGATAGAAGATTACTTCAAGCCCCGAGGATTATTTTATGACCGTAGGAAGAACTTCTACAAAAATGACGGTAGAAAGCCCAAAGAAATTATTAGCATCCCTTTTCTGTCTCAGTGTTTAATGTCAGTGCTTCTTCAACGACCTGATACGGCCAGAGCGAGACCTTCGACCCTACTTGAAAATGACGATTCGTATGAAAAACTGTTCCACGAAAATACTACGTTGAACACCTATTTTGTAGTTGCATCTTGGGGGCGAGAAGTTGAGTTGCGTTTGAAAGTGATCAAGAAGTATGAAACTGCGGAAAATAGCGACATTAAGTTCTATGTTTTGTATTACTTATCTTGTGTAAAAGTAAATAGTCTATATCCAAGCAATAATAAGATCGAAAGTCTAGTTACGGCAGATTTGCCAGAAGCTAATATTGATGCAGCTATTGATGTTTGCTACGACATGTATAGGGAGCTTGGCGGCAACGATAAGACTGCTAAAGGAACTGATTATCTCGATAAAATCAAGGAAAAATTGAGAGGCGAGTATGGGTTATAACAATTTGCTGCACTCGGAAAAATTACTCGCTACGCTCTTAATTTTCTAGTGAGCAAGGCGTTATTCTTGGTTTTAGTTATAAACATTAGACATTTCGATACGGTCTGGATCGTCCAATGTTGTGGCTGCCTGCTTATTGCTGTCATTTGCTAAACTCCGCGAATGACCAGTATCGGGAAGCTTAAATCCATATCCGAATGACGGCAGTGAGTCGTAACCGAACGATGGCACCTCCCACTTTTCTTTCTGATCAGCCTAGGGCACCTTTGTAAAGCGTAACGTAGTTTGCAATCCCGACTGGCTTCAGTGAAGTCCAGCATGGCAAACAGGTTCTGGTAGTCAAGTAAGACGCGCTTTGCGCGCCTTACCGATGCAGATTTCTGCTTTAAAGTCCCAGATCGCTTAGTCCGGGATGATCATCCGGTCGACGCCCCAGCGGCCAACGGAATTTACGCTCAGATTCTTTAATCGGTAAATCATTGATGCTGGCGTAACGGCGCTGCATCAATCCATTTTGGTCGAATTCCCAGTTTTCATTGCCGTAAGAACGAAACCACTCGTCGTTGTCGTTGTGCCATTCGTAGGCAAAGCGAACCGCGATTCGATTACCTTCATAAGCCCACAGTTCTTTTATCAAGCGATATTCGTGCTCTTTCGCCCATTTTTTGGTAAGAAACGTGATGATTTGCTCCCGTCCTACCTGGAATTCCGCACGATTTCGCCACTGGCTATCGATCGTATAGGCCAGGGCAACTTTTTCCGGATTGCGACCATTCCAGCCATCTTCGGCCATGCGTACTTTTTGGACCGCTTTCTCATGGGTAAATGGCGGTAAGGGTGGGCGTGCTGCTTCATTTGTGTTCATTGATAACCCCTGGTTAATGAAAAAAATTTGTGAGTTTTCTAACTCTAAGCTGATGGCCTTGACAAAGAAAGCTGAGCTTTTAGCGACTGAATTTCCAGAAGCAAGGGTGATAATAAATGATCGACTTCAGCTTTTGAATAGCGCGGTGTAATGTGCTGGGGGCAATTCCATTCACAGGCTTCAACATGAATGACGATGCCGCGTTCAACTCGGGCGCGATAGGACGGCACTTCGAGTTGCGCAATTAATTCGGGATCTTCATTTTCATGGACGATGCGCGCCCGCCCCCAGATTTTAAGGCGTCGCCGGTTAGGGTAGTCCATCAAAATCATCGAGATACGATCGTTCGCATTGAGATTTCCGACGCTCAGGTATTGGCGATTGCCGCGAAAGTCGGCAAATCCAAGGGTGTGTTCATCTAGGACCTTTAAAAAGCCTTTAGGACCTCCCCGATGCTGGACATAAGGCCAGCCGGTTTCAGAAACCGTGGCTTGATAAAAACTGTCTCTTTCCCGGATAAATTCAACTTCCTGTTCAGCCATCACAAACCTGGGATCATCGGCCAATTCAAAGCGACTATTGGCCTCTCGGCTGCCATATCGGATTTGAGCCGCTTTCACGCAGGAAGTAAAGGTGATGTCTGCAAAGGCAGTAGCCATGATAGATCTCCAAAAAGAACCGGCGGTAGTTATCGCCGCCGGATGAGGTTCAAAAACTTAACGTTCAGGCCGCAATTTTTAGATCAACTTTAGGGAAATCAATTTCGGTCTGGGCAACCTCGTTGATATAGTTGGTTAATGTATTCAGTGCAACATGAAGCACGATTTCCACAATTTCAGCATTACTGTAGCCAGCAGCTTTTACCGCAGCAAGGTCGGCATCTGAAACATGTCCACGCTCCAGCGCCACACGGGTGGAAAATTTGACGGCAGCCGCAGCTTTGGGATCAGATGAATTTCCGTTACGGTTCGCCGCAATCTCAGCGTCATCCAGTTTTGCGACATTTTTGCCGAGATAAGTATGCGCGGACAGGCAGTAGCTGCATCCATTGAAGTCGGCGATAGCCAGGGCGATACGCTCTCTGGTTTTTGGTTCGAGCGACCCTTTGCCTAACGCATTATTTAGACTCAAATAGCCTTCCAAAGCTGCGGGACTATTGCCTACCAGCTTCATTAAATTGGGTATGACACCTAATTGCTTTTTAACGGCATCCAGTAGCGGCAAGGAGGCGGCAGGGGTTTGTTCTGTAGTCGGTATAGAAATTCGGTTCATGATGTTTCTCCAAATGTAAGTTAATGTAGTTGCCTTACTCACTGTGTTGCGAGTGGTTAAAGTTTACAAGACCTATCTGAAATGAAGAATACACATCATTTGCAAGATACTATTCCATAAAACACAACAATAAGAACCTAACTACATTTCGGTGCCCTCGGAGGGATAAGTTAAATTTTTGATTTTTTACATAGCCAGAATTGACAATATGTTTATATCAAGACAAAAAATCTGCACACAAGATGATCAATCACTCCAGGCGTTATCAACATTAATATGGCGTTCATTAAAAGTTCAGCCTAGCTGCTCGGATCTCCCTCGAAGCCGAGTTGCAGTATTCTGCGCGCTCAACACAAGTCTCCAAACAAAATGAAATATAGCGACCGGCACCTCAAAAACAGGTTTCAGTCTTCATAGGGCGATTAAAAGGTTTCCTATGCAAACACTTATCTGTAAAATTCGCATATTTTTATTTGTCAATGGAGCAACAGCCAAATGGGTAGAGCCTATCAAAACCGTAAAGAGTCTATGGCCAAAACGTCTGATACCAAGGCGAAGGTCTACAGCAAATTTGGCCGTGAAATATATGTGTGCGCCAAAGCGGGGGGTAGCGATCCGGATGGCAATTTAGCATTACGGGGGCTGATTGAACGGGCCAAAAAAAACCAAGTTCCTACCCATGTCATTGATAAAGCCATCGACAAAGCTAAAGGCGGGGGAGGTGAAGAATTTGCACCCGCGCGATATGAAGGCTACGGCCCCGGCGGCTGCATGGTGATTATCGACTGTCTGACCGACAACCCTAACCGTACTTTTGGTGATGTACGCCTTTGTTTTACCAAAACAAAATGTAAAATTGGAACTCAAGGAACGGTCAGCCACATGTTTGACCATGCAGCAATCCTGGCATTTAAACATGATGACGAGGATACTGTTCTTGAAGCATTACTAACAGCGGATGTGGATGTTACCGATATTGAAAGCGATGATGGAAAAATTACCGTCTTCACACCCCCCGCCGACTATTTTAAGGCCAAACAAGCACTAGCGGATTCATTTGGCGTGCTAGATTTTGATGTTGACGAAATTCAATTTCTGCCAAAAAGCACCACGGTTATTAGCGGCGATGACCTGGTATTGTTTGAAAAGTTTTTGGATATGCTGAATGACCTTGATGACGTACAGAATGTATATCATGATGTTGAGTTTTGATGCTGGGCTCCTGCATGCGAACCCCCATACTGCTGCCTTAAACTTTTATTTATATTTGCTCAGATAAAATTGTCCCAACAACGCCGGTAATTCCTCCTGCCGGCCTTCCAGTCCTTATCCAGCGGCATAGGAATAGTCCAAGCAAATCAAGCTTTCTGACATGCGTCTGAGTGCTTATCAATCTAAATCATAAACACATGAATTATTTTGGCTATCCATGTCACGGGACAACTATAACCAGTAATCGGTTGAAATGAACCATTTAAAAAGGGGTTCTTTTAACCAGTAGCTCAATATTGGCATCTTCAATACTATTTTTTTAATCATTACCTAATGAATTCATTGATGAATTGAATTATTTTAGTTTATGGCATAAAAATAGCTTGTATCATCATAAGAGTTCACAAAAGAAGTGTAGTTAAAAAACGTGGGCGCCTCTTTCAACTTTAATCAAGTAGAGAAAACTATGAAAAAAAATTTCCATAAAATGGCAACATACACTGCGTTAATTTTGGTTTCATCAATGCCCTTTTCGGTAGATGTGTTTGCGGATGCTGAAAAAAAATTAATTCCGGTAGCATCCGTTTCGATTAAGGATAAAAATTCTGCAGCGATCAAACGCAAAGTGTTGGCCGAAAAAAACCAGCAAGTTGTCATCGAAGCCAGAGATTCTTTATCGGGCACTCAACAAGCGCTGGTGGCTTTGGAAAAAAAAGACACTAAAGCGGCGCTTTCAATATTGCAGGAGGTATCAAAAAAACTTGCCATTATTCTGGCTAAAAATCCTGATCTAACTTTAGTTTCTGCGGATATGGAAGTCGACATTTCTGATTACGAAGGCGATGAAAAAGCCATCAAAAAAGAGCTTAAACAGGCCGATGATTTGCTTGATGACGGAAAAGTGCAAAGTGCCAGACAACTACTGGCTGGATTAGCGAGTGAAATGCGGATCACCACAATCAGTATCCCGCTGGGCACTTTCCCGTTAGCTATTAAAAATGCTGTCGCTCTGATTGATGCAGGAAAAACAAATGATGCAGCGCAGGTTTTGGACGCCGTCTTAAATACCCTGGTTGAGACTACAGAAATCATACCATTACCCATACTACGCGCAGAAGCGCTTCTAACCATAGCATCTGAACTTGAACATAAAGAAGATCTGACTAAGGAAAAAAGCCGGGCTGAAGTACTAAAGTATACTGATGAGGCAAAAGAAAAACTAAAAATGGCGCAATTGTTGGGCTACGGTGGAAAAGATGATTATCAGTTGCTTTACACAGCAATTGCCGAAATAAAAGAGACGATACATTCTGAAAAATCAGCAGCAACATGGGCAAAAGTTAAACAATCCCTGATTGACTTGAAAAATAAAATCATGCCGTCTAAAAAATAAATGCCGACGCAAATAATTTTGGGTTTCTCGCTTGGTTTTCCGCTATCTTGGTATCGAATCAATAACGTGATTATTTTATGGTCTAAATGTCGGCCATACTTTCTCCTCGGCTTGATTGGTTGATTTTTTCAAGTTATACACCGGACGTAAGCAATATGCTTAGGCACCACGATATCCGGTCATTTCAAATTGTCTCTCGCGAGAGGACTAAAGTTCTTTTAGTTAAAAGGATGTTGTCTTAACATTATCCTTTACCGAAATCCGCCTTACCTTCAGGAACGCGCATGAAATAAGTTGCTCAATTTGAAACCCGGATACCGTTCGTCCTGAGCTTGTCGAAGTCAGGATGAACTTGTCTATGTTATTTCATGCGTGTTCCTTATTAGGATTGAGGTTCAAGTGGCTGAGAAATATTCGTCAACTATTAGGCTCAATCAAATGTCCATGCGAAGCATGTTAGAATGAGTGCTGGCTTCATCAAAGACTCCAAACTTAAATGCTTTCGTTTTTCTAAAGGTTATGAACAATATTTTTTTAAAATCAACGGCATCTGTGCTTTTGTTAAGCTTTCTTTTTGCCTTTGATGTTCACGGACAGACCCAGGCGCTCTCTATTGATGAAATTCTATCGATTTTTTATCAACGTAATCTCAACCTGATTGCCGCGCAATACAATATTGACCAGTCTTTCGCCGATGCGGTGATTGCCTCAGCCATTCCAAACCCAACGCTAGGTATTCAAGTAGGCGAATTAAACAGCAGCAACCTCAATAAGGGCTCAGGCGCGACCGGTTGCAATCATAATTCAAACATTTCCTGCGGAGCGGCTGAATACTTTTCTTTTAGCCAGCTGATTGAGGTCGCGGGCAAACGCGGCTTGCGGATACAAAGTAGCGGTTTTGCGACCCAAGCGGCGGAAAGCGATTTTCGCGATGCGGTGCGGATTTTTTCCAATATGGTCAGAGACGCCTACTATCAGTTGCTGCAAATGCAGAAAAATCGCTGGCTTGCTCAGGAAATAGTCGATCATTATCAGGTCATTTCCAAAGCCAATAATCTACGTTTGAAAAGTGGAGATATTTCTGAGTCCGAATTCCTGCGAGTCAAAATGGAGTCCATGCGCGCCCAATCTGATCTCGACAACGCACAGGCAGCGGTGGAGTTGGCACAAGCTGATTTAGCCGTGATCCTGCGTTGGCCGGACAAAAGCTTGCAATTCGAAGCCAAGGAAGAATGGCCTGATGCTGCGGGTATCGGCCAAAGTCTTTCAAAAGAGGAATTGATAAGCAAGGCTTTGCAGCAGCGCCCGGATTTACAGGCGGATAAACAACGAGCTGACCAAGCCGATAGGGAATTGGAATTGGCGCGCCGGCTTAAATACCCTGATGTCACCGTCACAGCCGGATATGCGCGGGATCCCAGCAACAATGCCCTTAATTCGGGCTTCGTTGGTGTCAGCGTGCCGCTACCGTTGTTTTATCAATACAAGGGCGAATCCGATAAAGCTGCAGTCAATTTGAACCAGAGCCGTCTGGCTGCGGAGCAGACCGAACTTAACATCCGAAACGATGTTGTCAGCGCCTTGGCGACCTGGAACAGCGCCAATAAAATAGTGGATCGTTTCAAGGACGGCTTACTCGACGATGCTTTGGCGGTAAGAGACAGCTCTGAGCTGGCCTACAGCAAAGGAGCCACCAGCGTACTGGATTTTATTGAAGCCCAGCGCAGTTACAAAAATGTGATGCACGATTATTATGCGGCAGAGATTAACCGCGCCAATGCTTACTACGATTTGGAAAAATCGCTGGGTGTGGAATTGGACATGGATAAAGCGCCTACCGCGCGTAACCAAATAAGATAACTCCTATCTCCGGTTATCTGATGTTCCGCCTAAACCAAAAAATTCGCCCAGTTCAGATAATGGAAATGAATAAGCAGATGTTTCAACAAAGAAAAAAACAGTTTTTATGTGGCTTGCTGGTAACGGCAATGTTAACGGCTTGTTCCGATACAGCAGACAAAACCCAGCCGGTATCGCATCCGCCCGAAGTGAAGGGCGAAGTGTATCTTGCGCCCGATTCGCCGAAAAAAGCCTACATCAAGACTGCCAAGCTGGTTATGACCCAGCATCCATTGCTGGAACCGCTGACAGGGAAAATCACCTATAACGAAAGCGTGACTTCACGGATCAGTTCGCCGGTCGCCGGCCGCGTTATTGCCTCGCCGCTTGCACTCGGTACTCAGGTTCAAGCCGGATCGACATTACTGGAACTGGACAGCCCCGATGTCGCCGCTGCCGAGGCGGATTACGCCAAGGCGCAAGCGGATTTAACGTTGGCCAGCAAAGCCTTTAATCGCCAGCGAGAGCTTTATGCAGGCAAAGCCATTCCTCAAAAGGACCTGGAGCAGGCGCAAGAGAATTTTAATGCAACCCGTAGCGAAGCGCGGCGGGCTCAGGATCGATTGAAAAACCTGCACATAAGCGCGGGCAGAAGCGATGGCCGCTTCTCTTTGCGCTCGCCTATTCCGGGCGTCGTAGTAGAGCGCAACGTCAATCCGGGCATGGAAGTGCGTCCCGATCGCGATGCACCGTTGTTCGTGGTTTCCAACCTTAAAAAACTGACCCTGCTGATGGCGGTTTTCGAGGTCAATCTCAATAAAATCAGGCTGGGACAAAAACTGTCGGTTTCTGTTCCTGCTTATCCGGGCGAACTATTTCCGGCTACTGTGCAGTATATCGCTCAGGTGCTGGACGAAAAGACCCATACCGTTCAGGTGCGTTGCGATCTGCCCAATGCGGACGGTCGTTTATTACCCGGCATGTATGCCACCATCAGCGTGGACAGCGAACCCGGCGACCTGGCCTTTGTGATACCGCTAACGGCGGTTTTTACCGAAGGCGATGATGATTATGTGTTCATAGCCCTCGATGAAAATCACTATCAGCAGCGTCCGGTTGAAATAGGACTGCGCTTGAAAGATAAAGCTGTTGTAACTGGGGGTCTGAAACCTGATGAGCAGTTGGTGACTGAAGGCGCGCTGACTCTGCGCGTCGAAGAAGAAGTTGAAACCGAAAGCGACAAACCCTAGCACTGTGCACAGGATATTGACATGATTGAGCGTATTATTGCATTTTGTCTGCAGCAGCGGCTGATGGTCATCGGCGCCACGCTGGCGATTGCCGTTTCCGGCGTCATCGCTTTTGAAGAATTGCCGGTACAGGCTTTCCCAGACGTGCAAAACGTTTTTGTACAGGTTGTAACGCAATATCCCGGTCAGGCGCCGGAAGAAGTGGAAAAACTTATATCGTTGCCGATCGAACGGGTGATGAACGGATTGCCGCATTTGATGAATATGCGATCGGTTTCCATATTCGGTTTGTCGGTGGTTACCCTGACTTTCGACGACAGCGCCGAGGACTATTTTTCCCGGCAACAGGTGTTGGAGCGCTTGCGAAACGCCGCCATTCCCAGCGACACCAATCCACAGCTCGGGCCGTTGTCGACAGGTATCGGCGAAATTTTGCGTTTTGTCATCGACGCCAAGGATTTGTCGCTGATCGAGCAACGTGCGTTGGAGGATTGGGTAATTGAGCCGAAGATTCGCACGGTTCAGGGTGTCGCCGATGTGGTTAACTTCGGTGGCGGCATCAAGGAATATAAGGTTGCCGCCAAACCGGATCGCCTGAAAAATTACAACCTTGTTCTCAAACAGGTGTACGACGCTATTGCCGCCAATAATGTCAATACCGGAGGCGGCTATATTAAATATGGCGACGAAGCCTTGGTGGTAAGAGGCATAGGCTTGTTGAAATCCACGGAGGAAATCGGTGAAATAGTCGTGGACACTAACGATGGCGTGCCGGTGCGGATCAAGGATGTCGCCGACATCAGCGTCGGCCCTCAGCCGCGCGCTGGCATCGTCGCCATGAACCAGCGAGACGATATCGTCGAAGGCATTGTGTTGCTGATCAAAGGTCGCGACGCCGTCGAAGTGCTGAGGGGAGTAAAAGAGAAAATTAAAGAACTGAATGATTTTGGCCTGCCGCCCGGCGTCAAGATCACCCCAATTTACGATCGCACCCAATTGGTTGACCATACCATCCGTACAGTCGAGCATAACATGTTGGAAGGCGCTGCGCTGATCATGATTATCCTGTTGGTGTTCCTGCGGCGGTTTATGGCGGCTTTACTGGTGACGACGATTATTCCGTTATCGCTGCTGTTCGCATTTATCCTGGTCGACCTCAACGGTATTTCCGCCAACCTGATTTCGCTGGGCGCCATCGACTTCGGCATCATCGTCGACAGCGCCGTGGTATTGGTCGAGGCGGTCATGGTGCAGGTGACCCTGGATTTGCAGCGCAATGCCGACATTCGCCACTTGCGGGGAACGCTGCTGATTACGGCGACGGAAATGGGGCGGCCGATTTTATTTTCAAAAGCCATTATCATCTGCGCCTTTTTACCCATTTTTACCTTCCAGCGGGTGGAGGAGAAAATTTTCTCGCCGATGGCTTTTACACTCAGTTTCGCGCTGGTGGCATCGATGCTGTTTAGCCTGACTTTTGTGCCGGCGATGTTGACCTATCTATTGGGGCCCAAAATTGCCGAAAGTCACAATCCGATGGTTCACGCCATGGAACAACGCTACAGGCGAATTCTGGAATGGGTGCTTAAACATGCCCGAACCGTATTTATTTCGGCAGTTGCCACGTTGGTTGTGAGTTTTATGTCGTTGAAACTGATAGGCACCGAATTCATGCCCAAGCTGGACGAAGGCAATATCTGGTTGACCATTACCATGCCGACGCCGGTATCGCTGGTTACCGCCAAAGAGTTCGAGCGCAAGGTCCGCGACAAACTGGAAGCTTTTTCCGAAGCCAAAATGGTGCTAACCCAGCTGGGACGGCCGGAGGACGGCACCGATCCCAAGGGCTTCAACAATCTCGAGGTGTTGATCGATCTCAATCCCAAAGACACCTGGCGGTATAAGAAAAAGGACGATCTGGTGCTTGCGATGGACAAGGCGCTGTCGATTTTCCCTGGAAATCTCACTAACTTTTCGCAGGTCATTCAGGATAACGTTGAAGAAGCCATTTCCGGGGTCAAGGGTGAAATAGCCATCAAAATATTCGGCAGCGATCTGAAAACCCTGCAGGACAAAGCCGATCAAGTCACTCATATTATTGCCTCGATTAAGGGCGCCACCGATGTTGCCGCAGAGCAGCAGGCCGGTTTGGCGCAGGTGTTGGTTGATATCGACCGCGCCAAGGTGTCCCGTTACGGCATCAATGTTGCCGATGTCGAGCAGGTCATCGAAATTGGCATGGGCGGCAAGGCGGCTTCTCAGTTTCTGGAAGGCGAGCGGCGTTTTGACATTACTCTGCGCTATGATGAAAATGCCCGTAACTCGGTAGCGGGGCTGGAAAACCTGACGGTGCGAACGCCGGAAGGTCAGCGCATTCCGTTGTCGGAGCTGGCCACGATTAGAATCAATCAGGGCGCTTCCAGGATCAGCAGGGAAGACAATATGCGCCGGATTGCGATCAAAAATAACTTGATCAACCGCGATCAGGGCAGCTTTGTCGCCGAGGCCCAGCAAAAAGTTGCAGCCCAGGTGGATTTGCCGCCCGGCTACCATATTGTGTGGAGCGGACAGTTTGAAAATCAGCAACGGGCGATGAAGCGCTTGGCGTTCATCGTGCCCATCAGTCTTGGACTGATCTTTGTTTTATTGTTCTGGGCCTTTATGTCGATTAAAAATGCCCTCCTAATCCTCATGAACGTGCCTTTCGCACTAATCGGTGGTATCCTGATTTTGTTGGCAACCGGGATTAATCTCAGCGTATCGGCTGCCGTTGGTTTTATCGCGCTGTTCGGTATTGCGGTTCAAAACGGCGTGATTCTGGTGTCGCAATTGAATAAACTGCGCCTGGAAGGCCAGTCGCTGCACAATGCCATTGTCAATGGCTCCGTCAGTCGTCTCAGACCGGTGGTAATGACTGCGATGATGGCTATGCTGGGTTTGTTTCCAGCCGCACTTTCGACCAGTGTTGGTTCGGAAACGGCAAAACCTTTCGCCGTGGTGATTATCGGTGGATTACTGACCGCAACCCTTTTGACCTTGACACTGTTACCGGCGCTTTATCGCTATTTTGCCGAACCTGACGAGCTTTAAAGGAAAATCATGAAAGAAATACGCGCCTTTATCCAGCCCCACAAGCTCAGTAATGTAGTCGTGGCATTGATGGAAATTCCTGACTTTCCCGGTATGTCGGTCATTGATTGCGATGGTTTTGGGCGCGAACGCACCCAACACACCCAGGATTACAAGCCCTTCCTGCATAAAAAGCGGATTGAAATTTTTGCACCCGATAGGTTGGTGGAAATCATTTTTGAAACCATCATGAAGGCTGCCTATAGCGGGCAGCATGGCGATGGCAAAGTGTATGTTATCGATGCACTTATGGGTGGCCGTATCAGTACCGGCGAAAGGGATCACGATTTGGGGTAAATGACCTTGAACATCCTCCTTTGTCCTGATTAGCATACGTTTCAGTCAACGGCATATTCCATCATTGGAGTCTTTGCAGGTATGTTGATACGGATTGAAGGTCCTGTCTAATCAGGTAGTCCTATCAGATAAACGCCTTAATAATGTTGAAATAAAATGTTGGCATAATTCGAGCGTTTACTCCACAAACTCACTAATGAAACACCCAGTTCCTGTTAAGCTGCCCCCCTATGGCAAGGGTGAATCAAAACAAAAACGGTCATACCATTTAAGCTGGATGAAGCTTTCAAAAATCTTGCTGCTGTTTATTTTATTCTCGACACAGACAGTTCATGCCGATGCCAATGCCGTCTATCCGAATTTAAATGATGAAGGCGAATTTTCCCTCATGGGGACATTATCTGACCTCGGCTTGCATAACCTGCAAGATGAGCGCTGGAATGTCTATTCGCAGGGAACTTATATTTCGAGCTTTAAACAGGCGTTCCCTGCGGCTTATACCAATTTAAACGGAACGCCCAACTCTTTATTACCTAAAGCAGAGCGCAGCTTTACAGCAACATTTACTTCTTATTTTGGGCTTAAGGCATGGTGGACGGGAGGACAGTTTTATCTGGCACCGGAAATGATTTCCGAACGGCCTCTTTCAGACTTGAAGGGGATAGGGGGGGCTATTCAAAACTTTGAGCTTCAAAAAAATGGTTCGGCACACTCTACCTGGTATGTTCCGAGAATATATTACAGACAAACTTTATCATTTGGTGGAACAAGCACTGAAGTTAAATCTGCTCCAATGCAATTAGCAGGAACTGTTGACAGCCGCCGTTTTGTATTTACGGCGGGGGGGTTTAGCATTCTCGATTTTTTTGATAAAAATACCTACGCCGGCGATCTTCGTCATCAATTTTTTAATATGGCGTTTATGACCAATGCCGCGTACGACTTTGCTGCCGATGCAAGGGGCTATACCGTGGGCCTGGTTGGCGAATATTATTTTGATGATTGGGCATTTCGACTTGCGCACATTGCCGGTCCTAAGGATCCTAATCAATTACAACTAAATTTTTACATGCTCAAATTTTATGGTGATCAGGCTGAACTGGAGCATAAACATGTCATTAAAGGGCAGCCGGGGGCAATAAAACTTTTAGGCTTTAGGAACCGTGAAAACATGGGGCGTTTCAGTGACGCTATTTCGGCATTCGAGGCTGACCCGGCAAAGAATGCGACAACGTGTACAGGCTTTAATTATGGCTCTGATAATTCCTCGGCCCCCGATCTTTGCTGGGCCAGAAAACCGAACGTAAAAATGGGCATCGGCATAAACATGGAGCAGGCAATTACTGAAGACATCGGCCTGTTTTTCAGGGGTATGTATTCAGATGGTAAAACTGAAGTTTATTCTTATACATCCGCCGATCGATCCATATCTTTCGGCGCGTTGATGAAGGGCTTGCGTTGGGGACGGGAAAAAGATTCGGCAGGCCTTGGCTATGGACAGAGCTGGATTTCAAAAGAACATGCCGCTTATCTGAACATGGGCGGAATTGACGGGTTTATCGGTGACGGCAGGATTAATCAAAGGCCGGAGCAGGTTGTCGATATTTTCTACCAATGGCATGTTATCAGTTCCAGTTGGCTGTCTTTTGATTATCAACATTTAGTCAACCCCGCTTATAACGCCGATCGTGGCCCCGTGAATATCTATGGGGTCAGGGTGCATTTTGAGTTTTAATTTAGTGCGGCAATTATGACCGTATTACTAATTCTTGTTCCCCCCCGTCTATTTAGGCGATTTCCGGCGAAGAATATACCCAACTTACTGGTCTTTTGGTCTATTTTCTGCGTTGTCAAAAGGGTTACATAGCTCGCTATGCGCCCCTTTCGACGCCTTGAAAATGAACAAAAATCCTGCGTAATTTGGATATTTTCATTCTTGGAAATCACCTTAACCCGTAAAATTTTCAGTAAAAGAACAGGATCTTGACATTATTTGACCTCCTATCCTTGCCTCGCGAATCACTGTGTGTTTAGATAACCCCATTTTCGATCACTGGCAAGACCCAGTATTGAATACCCGAGCCGGAAAAATCCCGGCGTAATTGCTCCAACAATCTCGGTAATTCCTCTACCGGCACATACATCTGGAAGCGGATTCGTTTCTGACGCCCGGTCACTTGCTCCGCTAAAGATAAACCTTTGTTAATGTGATGATGGGCATTGACAGGAAAACTGCTGAAACCATGATCCTCTTCAAACATCAATAGACTGTCAACCATCAGTTCTTCAATGCCGGGCGGAATGTTCAGGGTTACCAAATACTCTTTACAGTTCATTGCTTAATCTCCCTGGATAATCCGAACAATTTAAAAAAAATAGGTAATAAAAATAAGGTTAAAAAGGTGGATGACACCAGTCCGCCAATCACGACGATAGCTAAGGGGCGCTGAATTTCTGAGCCGGGGCCGGTTGCAAACAACAACGGGATCAAACCAAAGGCCGCGATACTGGCGGTCATCAATACCGGTCTTAATCGCCGCGAAGATCCCAGCGTCACTACTTTAGTCAGCTCCATGCCGGTTGCGTTAAGTTGATTGAAATAACTGACCATCACCACGCCATTGAGCACCGCAATGCCCAGTAAAGCGATAAAACCGACGGATGCGGGCACGGATAAATACTCGCCCGAAACCCACAGGGCGAAAACACCACCGACCATTGCCAGCGGGATGTTTGATAAAACCAATACGGCCTGGCGCACTGAACCAAAGGTTGAAAATAATAGCAAAAAGATCAAGACTAATGAGACAGGCACAACCAGCGACAAGGTCGCCGCTGCCCGTTGTTGATTTTCAAACTGCCCGCCAAATTCAACAGTGTAGCCAGTTGGCAATTTAACATTTTCGGCAACGGCTGTACGGGCCTCATCGACAAAGCCCACTAAATCACGATCTTGCACATTGCTGCGAACCACTACAAAACGTTGCCCCCGCTCTCTGCTAATGGAAACCACGCCCTCAACTTTTTGGATTTTGGCAATGGTTGCGACCGGCACATACTCCCCATTGGGTAAGGTGATTTGCAGATTGTCAATGTTGGATGTGGTGCTGTGGCCGCGCAAGATTAGGGGCGTGCGCTTAATGCCTTCCTGAACAATACCCAGTTTTAAACCCTCAATCTGGGCGCGTAACAGCGTTTCAATGGTATCGCTATCCAGACCCAAACGCCCGGCTGCCAATTTATCTATGGTTAATTGCAAAAATTGCATGCCGCTATTTTGTTTGGCAAACACATCACTGGAGCCGGTAATATGTTTCAATATGTCAGCTATTTCAATGGCTTTTTCATTTAAAACGGCAAGATCAGGGCCGAATAATTTAACCGCCACATCCCCGCGCGTACCCGTCAGCATTTCTGAAACCCGCATTTCAATCGGCTGGGTAAAGCCAAAAGCAATGCCTGGGGTTTGCGCCATGACTTTGCGAATCTCTTCGATCAACGCTTCTTTGCTGTCCATACGCCATTGGTCTTTGGGTTTAAGCACTAAAAACGTATCGGTTTCATTGAGGCCCATGGGATCAAGACCCAGTTCATCAGCGCCCACCCGAGAAACAATGGTCGCTATTTCAGGAATATTTTTTCGCAGACTCTTTTGCACTTGCTCATCCAGCGCCACCGATTGGGCCAGGGTAATAGACGGCAGTTTTTCCAGCTGCAGAATGATGTCGCCTTCATCCATGGTCGGCATAAAGGTACTGCCAATCTGGGTAAATACCAGTATAGTTACGGCCAACAAAGCGCCTGCGGCTATAAATACTTTTTTACTGTTACCCAAACACCACAATAAGGCAGGCTGATAAGCCTTTTGCAATTGCCTGGGTAGCCAGGGTTCTTCGTGGGACACTTTTTTTAACAAGTATGATGCGATAACCGGAATCACGGTGAGCGACAATATCAGGGAACCGCTGAGCGCAAAAACTATGGTCAAAGCCACGGGGGTAAATAATTTACCTTCCAGTCCTTGCAGGGTCAACAACGGTAAAAAAACGATAATAATAATTAGAATGCCTGAAGTGACGGGGCCGGCAACTTCCCGGGTTGCCCGGTAAATGACATGCAGGCGCGGCAAGCGTTGGGCTGTTTCGACGTCGGCCAGATGCGTGATGAGATTTTCAACCACTACCACCGCTGCGTCAACCAGCATGCCGATGGCAATAGCCAAACCGCCCAAACTCATCAGGTTTGCCGACATGCCCATGTAGTTCATCAATATAAAGGTGAACAAGGCCGCCAGGGGCAAGGCCAGGGCAACAACCAAAGCGGCGCGTAAATTACCCAGAAACAAGATCAGCAAAACCACCACTAACGCTATCGCTTCCAGCAAGGCATGCAACACCGTATCCACCGCCTTATCAACAAGGTTGCCGCGATTATAAAAGACTTTGGCTTCAACGCCTTTTGGGAATCCCAAGCTAATTTTAGCCAATTTTTTCTCAATACCGGCAATCGTTTGTCTGGCATTAGCGCCGCGCAAACTCAGTACCAGTCCGGTCACGGCTTCGCCTTCGCCGTTTTTACTTACCGCGCCATAGCGCGTCAGGGCGCCGATTTTAACTTCAGCAACATCGCCTATCGTAATGGGAGTGCCGTTTTGATTATCAACGACGATAGTACTGACATCAGCCAGCGTCTTTATCCGGCCTTCGGCACGCACAATCAGTGCTTCTTCACCATCGGTCATGCGGCCTGCCCCGTCATTACGATTATTGGCTTGCAGCGCTTTCATCAATTGATCGATGCTGATGCCTCTGGCTGATAAGCGGGTATTATCCGGAATCACCTCAAAGCTTCTGACCATGCCCCCTAAGGAATTTACATCGGCAACACCTGGAACGGTTCGCAGCGCCGGACGAATGACCCAATCCAGTAAATCACGGCGCTCCATCAGGGTTAATCCGCCGCCTTCAACGGTAAACATAAACATTTCACCTAAGGGCGTCGTCATTGGCGCAATGCCGCCTTCGACTCCCGCTGGTAAGTTACCCCACATTGTGTTCAAGCGTTCGGCAATCTGCTGACGGGCCCAGAAAATATCCGTACCTTCTGCAAAATCAACGGTAATGTCGGTTAATGCGTATTTTGCAATAGATCGCAGCATGGTTTGATGGGGAATACCCAGCAGCTCGACCTCGATGGGCGTGGTTATCCTGGCTTCAACCTCTTCAGGCGTCATGCCGGGCGCTTTAACGATAATCTTTACCTGGGTGGGCGAAACCTCGGGAAAGGCATCAATAGGGATGTTTTTAAAAGCATAGTACCCCCCCCCGGACAGCAGCAATACGAATATCATCATCAATAGCCGCTGACTCAGCGCAAAGCGAATCAGGTTAACCATTATTCAATACTCCCCAATCCCAACCATTTGGCTTTTAGCGCCACAGCGCCTTTAATAGCAATGTCCTCATCACCGGACAAATCGCCGCTAATAACTGATTCCTCTCCCTGCTTGCCTATTATTGTCACCGGGCTGATTTTAAATCCTGTCTGATTGCGGATGAAAATAAATGCTTTTCCTTCGTTTTGGGCGATGGCAGTATTGGGTACTTTAAAGGCTGCGTTTACACTGGACCGAACAATCTGGGTATTGACGGTTTGGCCGACGCGTACGGAAGATTGAATGCCTTTTATGCTCGCCCGTGCCAGTAGCGTCTGGTTTTTTGGATTAACGCTTTGACCTAGTAAAGTGATCTGTGCAGTGACCGGGCTATTTTCAATCAGGACCTGATCACCGGTTTTAATACTGCCTATGCGTTCATGAGGGATATTGATCTCCAGCCAAAGTTCGTTCAGATTAGCGAGGCGATATAACGGCGCCAATATGTCGACTCGCTCTCCAGCAACAGCCATACGGTCAATAACCGTGCCTGAAATAGGCGCATGGACGTTTAGCAGGCTATTTAACTGGTGGGTTTTGCCCAAACTATCAATTTCGCCGTCTGACATCCCTGCGATTTTTAGAAGTTGCTTGCGCTCATTAACATCGTAGACAAAGGCATTATATTGACTACTTGTTTCCTGCCAGCGTCTTTCGGCAATGACACCTTCTCCCAGCAGTTTTTTATCGCGATGGTAAGTCAACGAACCTAATTGCATATCGCTGACTGATTTAAGATAAAGGCGCTGCATTGACAGCAGATCAGGGCTGTTAAGCTGGACTAAAACGTCGCCTTTTTTTACCTTATCGCCTATTGCCGCATTCAATTTAGTGATTAATCCAGCTTGGGATGCGCTGACAATATACTCCTGAGTGGGTGGAATCACCACTTTGGCAGGCGCGGTTAATACCGGAATTTGTTTGGCGGTCTCCAGCCTGCCCAGAGATACACCCAGATTATTAAAATAATCCTGGGATATTTGAATAGTATTTTCAGCTATTACCGGTGGACAGAACAGCATTGCGCACCCTGTAAAATTTAATAACAGTAAAAATTGATACGCTTTCATGGAATAACTCCTACTGCCTGATTATAAAGCGCCTTATCCCGCTGCAACATGACTGCGCGTTCTTTAGCATAGAGAATGGCTTGTTGTGTTCTGGACTGGATTTTTAATAAATCTATCAGGTGGATTTCACCCACGGAATAAGATAATTGGGTCATAGTTAACAATTCCTCGGATACCTTTTTCTGTTCATTGGCCGTACTCAATTCGACTCGATTAACTTCCAGATTATGTTCAGCTTCGTGATGCGCCAGCTCCAAATCACGGTAAAGCTGTTGACGTTCCGCGATTAACTTGTTCAATTCAACATTGACGGCCGCAATCTGTGGTTGCGCGTGCGCACTCCCCCCGAAAGGAACGATTACGCCGACATTGAAAAATTCCGCATGGTTGCTGCGCTGATCCTGACCTTCATCGCTCAATATCCCGGCAACAACATGGGTTTGCCCTGAACCTATTGCTTTAATTGCATTTACTTCAGCCTGTTTTCGTTCAATCTGGCTATTAATAGCGCTTAGGGTAGGATGCTTTTGCTCGATTTCCCTTATTGCCACCAGGTTTTCTTCATAAACGACCGGTACCTTATTTGTTTGAGTAATGGAAGTATAGCGTTTACGCGCATGCATTAATTCCGCTTCAGCCAAGGTGAACACTGAACGTTTTTGCAATAACTCCGTTTGCGCCAATAGTTCGTCTGCGCGTGGCAAATCCCCCAATTCAACGCGGCGCTTAATGGTAGCCAATAATTTTTCATAAATATCCAGTTCCGCTTCCGCCTGCTCATAACGGATTTTTGCCAGAGCCATATTCCACAAAGCAATCCTGACCAATCCTGCGACCCTTAATTTAATCCCTACCGCTTGCAATTCAGCGCTGGTTTCAGCCTCATTCGCCAGATTATGTTGCGCATCGCGCTGACCGATATTCCATAACGGTACCTGCACCATTCCAGTCCCCCAATTCAGCTTAAAAGTGGACATAGACTGATAGCCGAGGATTGCTTGCGATGCCCCAGCCGTCCAGCTTTTACTCCGTTCCGAAATAGCCGTGGCTTCTTCTTCCAAAGACTTTAGCCAGGTCGTGTCCGGATATTTTGCCATCGTTAAATCAATGAGTTTAGGTAAAGTCAGCGTTGCATCGATGATAATCGGATCAAGATGATCAACAGTCTGTAAATCATGATCACGTCCCCAATCCGTGTCATCGGAACGGGCGGACTGGGAGCTAAGCAACAAAATTGCCAGAAAAAAAACCTGGCCTAGCAGAAGCCTGGGCACGCGTTTTTGGAAAAGGTCCAAGGTAAACATAAGGTAAGCTCATTAGGGTTGTAACCGCGCTATTGGTAGAAACGCACAAATCGGGGCCGTTTAAAAAGACACGCTGAATCGTATCTCTACGAAATGAAGGAAGATTTATTGCGCTGGCGGCGCGCGTGGCGGGTGTGATTGACTAAATAACCGGTAAACCAACTGTTGAGGCTGCGAAATAATTTTAGAATCAAATCCGGAAATTGCGGGGTTAAATACAACGGTTTGCTGATGCAGGTAGAAGTTACTATCTGAATCAGCCAGATCCATCTGGTTTTGTTTAAAACCTGTATTAACGCCAATAATTATGCCATCTACAGTGTCACTGTACTGTAACGCCTTCATTTGAGCTTTAAGCGTATTAAGTTCAGCGCCATAGTGTTCAAGACCAGGAACATGCAAGCCCTGCGTTGAAATATGTTTACTCGCATGGGCATGTACCAACGGTGCAAAAAATTGCAGCATCGTCAGAAAAATGACTAGAAATTTGCGGAGTATTGAAAACATGTGGACAATGCTATATTAATAAAAAATAATTAACAACTTGGCTAGTAACTTTAATTGTTGATTATAAGCTCGAAAACTAATTGAACCTGAAAAATTTGCCTGGAGCATATTTTCATTTACCCTGAAGGGGCATGTCATGGCTTGCCATGCCTGACAAAATTATTTAAACCGGTGATTGTATGAATAGATATACCAGTATTGTTGTTTTCTGTTTGATAGCATTATCCTTAAGCCTGGGTGGCATGCCGGACGCTGATGCCAAGCGTTTCGGCGGGGGCAGTTCTTTTGGCGGACGCTCTACTTACAGTGCGCCCTATCAACGCCAGGCAATACCGCCAAGCCGATCCGCAAGCCAACAACAATCGTCTGCGCAAAATCAGGCGGCCAGACAAGGCATGGCCAATCGCGGCGGCTTAATGGGCATGCTGGGTGGCTTGGCTCTGGGGGGATTATTAGGTTCGCTTTTCTTTGGCGGCGCTTTCGAAAACTTTAACTTTATGGATATTCTGGTTCTTGGAGGGATTGCCTTTTTGCTCTATAAATTATTTGCCGCCAAGGCAGGCGCTGCACAGCGGCCTGCCTATAATCGCACGGCCACTAATTATGAGGAACCACAACCTGCCCAAAGAAATCCAGCCGGTTTTAATACCGATGTATTATTCAATAAAGGTAAAAATCAGTCAGCGAGGCAAAATTTCCAAGAGGATGGCGGGTCCAAAACCACCCCGGCGGTTCCTGAAGGCTTTGACCAACAGGCCTTTTTATCAGGCGCTAAAATAGCTTTTACTACCCTGCAAAAAGCCTGGGATGACCGTGATCTCTCCGAAATCAGGGGGTTATCAACGGACAAGGTCTTTGCTGAAATTCAGGAACAACTTAAAACATCGGCGACTGAAAACCACACCGACATACTCAAACTCGACGCGGAACTATTGGAAGTCAGGGAAATCGGCGCAGAGCTTGAAGCCGTGGTGCTTTTTGACACCATTATGCGCGAAGACATCAATGCTCAAACTGAACAGGTCAGGGAAGTATGGCATTTCGTTAAGCCTAAAACCGGCATCCAGCCCAAATGGCTTTTAGATGGTATTCAACAACTGGAAGATTGATTGCATGTTTATTTGAGCAGATAGGGCAGAAGTAAAGCCGCTCAATTAAAATACTTTTTAAACAGAAAAAAGCGTTTCCACTTTACCACAGTTTGTTTCTAAGCTGCCTGTGCGGCAGTGAACTTCGGCTTGATCTTTTCAAACGCTTCCATGCTTTTCTAAGCTGCCTGTGCGGCAGTGAACGCAGCGCAGAAGAATCTGAACCCGGATCAGATTTTCTAAGCTGCCTGTGCGGCAGTGAACGCAGGCAGGCTTGAGCAAAGAGATAAGAGACATTTCTAAGCTGCCTGTGCGGCAGTGAACTAAGTAAGTGCTTATAACTAAAGTTTCGGAGTTGAAATAAACAAACAAGTCATTGATAGTTAATGAAAAAAGCATCCTAAAAGGGTATAATAATGGTTAGTTGAAGACCAAATCAAACTCAAATAGGACGCTCAGATGAA
>JAQTPT010000081.1 GCA_028712795.1 Methylococcales bacterium | reverse complement strand
TGAAATAGGCTGTAAACAGTGGACTACAGACAATCTGGCAATACTGGTTGGTGCCGTTGACGCGCGCACTGGTGTCATCGATTTGGATATAGTCGCTCGCGGTTATGCCGCTACGGTAAAGATCGCTAAAATTTGAGCAAAATAAGCTCTGCAATCATGGCGCAGTTCCATATTCCGCTCGTAAATCCGTGTGCTTCAGGGCCTTCAGCTACCATGTCATGCAATTGTTTTTGCTGCGCTTTAGTCAGTTTTTCTTTGCGTCCACGGCCATGGTAATGCTTACCCATTACCCAGTTTATTCCTCCGGACATGAATTTTATTAGCCAATTGACGACAGTTTTGACGCTTATTCCAAACAGTATGGCAATCTCGTTTATTCCTCGCCCTTCGCCATAACAAATCAGTGCTGTTGCTAATCGGTATGCTTGAATATTTTTTAATTTGAACGCAATTAACGAACTTGCTCGTAGTTTTTTCAATAGTTCTTTGGAAAAGGTTATCATTGCTATGCTTATTATAAGGATTGTAAGTGAAGGTATTTTAAAGGCGTTTGGTTATGATTTTTGTGGATTTTGGAAAATTAATTTCTGAAAGTCTATATATTTTTATCCAAAAAAACTTTTTCGCTCAGCCCGTTTAACTTTGCGTTGAGCAAATACAACCGGAGATAAACAATGTTCAGAAAGATAGTAACACTTAGTATTTCAATAATCCTTGGAACGGCATCAACAGATATATATGCTCATCTACTTGCGTCGTCAACGATGTTTGGCGGCTGGTCACAGGACGGTGCGCTTGTCTATGTACGAAATGTAAGCTCGAAGCCAATCACACTCTCGAGTAAACGCATCTTTAACGAACAAGGTGGCACCCTACATATCGATTACGACACGTGCGTCTCCAGCATTCCCCCAAACACAACCTGCGTCTTCTTCAATGAAACTGAAATAGTGAACGGTCGTGCGTATGGAGCGTCGATAATACTGAAGGACGCGCCAACCTCTGCGGTGCGCGCCCAGTTTGAGATCCGCAATAGCCACGGCATCCCCTCCGGTGCAATTCCGTTGGCCCGCGACAACCTGCGTTGATCAAGAAGGGGTTGGTGGCAGTATAGCAGACGGTGTACTGTGATTTGGCTTAATTACGAAGCGTGACGGGGTTTGCAACCCCGTTACACACGTTTTATAAATTATTGAGGCCTTCAAACGTTCCGGTCGAGGTTACAAATCCCGACCGGCCATGCACCTACTCCCCTGCCCTGACATCAAACTCAATCTTCCAGCGGCCGCTGTCTTTTTGCGATACCGCTTGCAGTTCCAGAGTGCCGACTTCGGTAACCGCTGCGCACAGATGTACCGGTACAACTTCGCCCGGCCTTCGGCCTTCTTCCGGCAAGGTAATTTCAATTTCATCCAGTTCGGACAGTTCTTCATCCGTCCAGTATTCCAGACGCGTGCCTACTTTATCTTCGCGGCGGATATTGGACGCGAAGAAACGGAAACGCACCGGCTCGCCAATTACCAAACCGAATTCATCGTCCGGTAATTCTTCTTTTGTTCCTTCTTCCATGCCAAACGGCGCGATACACAGGGCTTCAATCTCCGGAGCCAGACCGGGTACGGCAGGCATCGCGCTTTCAATGCCGACATAATAAGCCGCCGCAGTGCCGCCTTTAATACGAACGCCTTTGCCTTTACGGACAAAGCCGTAATAAGCCGCGCCTCGCGCAACCGCTAAATCAAGATCAGCGCCCGCCAGCAAACGGGCTTCAGGCGCTTGCTCGCCTAGCAGCCATAAATTTAACACGTCCATCAAACGGTCTGCCAAGGCATTGGCTTTTAACACGCCGCCATTAAACAGAACGGCTGTAGGATGCAGAAAGGTCGCATGTCCGGGCAGGTTAATATCTTTAAGATCGTCGGTGGCGTTTTGCTGTTTGGACAGAAAAGACGCCAAATGCCGGGTGATCGCAGCATCCTGGGCATAAGGCAAACCGGCAGTTCTTAAACCGGTTCGGGTTCGGCTGACCGGTCTGTCACTGACCGGCACTTTTGGCATGAAACCTTCAACCAGGACTCTGTTGACTTCTTCACGGGTCAGTTCGGTGCGCAGATTACCTGACATTAACGACGAGCCCCGGTTAGCGACCACCATTGGAATATTATCAATATCAGAGTTTGTGAATATTTTTTCCTTGGCGTCACGGCAACTATGCGTTAATGCCTGTACCTGCCAGGGCTCCAACCGTTTTCCGTCTTTTTCCAGCTTGGCTTTAACGGTATAGGCCAAAGCCAAATCCATATTGTCGCCGCCAAGCAAGATATGCTCGCCGACAGCAACACGCGTTAGTTCGAGATTTCCATCCCGTTCAGTGACCGCTATCAAGGATAAGTCAGTAGTGCCGCCGCCGATATCGATCACCAGGATAATATCGCCACACGTCGCTTGTTTACGCCAGTCGCCCTGACTTTTTTCAATCCAGCTGTACAAAGCCGCCTGAGGCTCTTCCAATAAAATGGCTTGGTCAAGTCCAACAACACGTGCAGATTCGACTGTCAATTCGCGAGCTGCCGGATCAAATGAGGCCGGCACGGTAATAACCAAATCCTGCTCTGCCAGCGGCGCATCGGGATGCAGATTTTGCCACGCATCGCGGATATGTTGCAGATAAGCGGTGGTTGCCTGAAACGGTGATACGCGTTCGACTTCTTCAGGCGCATCGGCCGGTAGAATCGGCGACTTACAATCCACACCCGCATGGCATAACCAGCTTTTGGCGCTGGATACCAGGCGAATTGGCGTTTTGCTGCCTAAATTACGGGCTATTTCACCAACCAGAAAGTCCGGCTTTGCATTCCAGGGCAATGCGGTAGAACCTTCGGCAAGTTCCGCTTCGTGCGCTTGATACATGAATGACGGTAACTGAAAATTTTCTTCAACTACGCCGGGCGATGTCAATTGAGGTATTTCCATGACCTGCTGGGAAAACTCCAGGTCGTCAATATCGGTAATGTCTGCGTAGGATAAAACACAATGAGTCGTGCCTAAATCGATGCCGACTGAAAATCGTCTGGCGGCTACAGGTGAGGTTTCTTTTTCGTTTGTTTCTGAGAAAGATGCTGACTCTGACGAGTTTTCATCATTCATGTTTTCAAATTCCTGGTCTTCAAGCTCTGCGCCGGCTATATCATTGTCCGAATCCTCTGAATCTGCTCTGCCAGGATCATTATTTGCCACCGGTTCATTCATCTTGGGCTCTTCATTAGCATCCGGCTTCTTTTTTATATGGTCAAATAAACTCATAACTCAACCTCTGCGGCGGCAAGAATGTTGGCGTTATGCCCTTGCGTCAATTTTGGCAATCTGATATTGGTTACCTGCCAGCCCTTATGAATCAGTGTGCCGGTAAAAGGCGCAGATCCGACTATATTGCCTGTTAAACGCACTGAAGAGGCATCAAAACCTTGCGGCAAGGTGATTTTTCCTCCTTCCTGCTCGCTACGAATGGGTGCCAAAGTAAAGTGTTCATTAAGCGCTTTGTTGCAACCTTCATGAACAACACGCGCGGCAACCCCAATATCCGCATCGCTGTATGTGGCAATGTCTTCTTTAATAAAATCAATAAAGCGGGCTTCTTTTTGCAGCAAGCCCAGTAATTGCAGTGCCGCATCGGGGGTGGATTCTTTTAATATCACCGGTTCCGGCGCAGGGGCATGAACAAGCTTTTCAACTTCGACAATTTTCTCCACGATTTTTACGACCGGTTCGGGAGTGGGTGCAACGGATTGAACGCTTTGTTCAACCGGTTTTCTTTTGCAGCGCGCCAGACTGACAACCATTGCCAGCAGCAATACAATAAGAATCAGGGATAATAGAACAACCGTACCCGCAAGGCAGACATGCCATAAATCGAATGTGGTCGGTTTCAGTGATAAATCAATTGCATAAGTAGGATTCATTGAGAGAGGCTCTATTGGTTATTGTGGCTTATTGCCCGCTTTGCGGGCAGCTTCCGAAAACATCATGCCCTGCAATGCTTCGCGTGTGGTTTGCATGCGCATTTGCTTTAAATGACGGTCAGCGATGACTTCCGGCACTTTCGCATCGGTGTAGACTACACGCATACCCGATAAAATGGATTCGCATTGTTTCATTATGGCTTCAGTCGCCTTGCGGCTGTCTTGTTCCTGATAAGCCGATTTTTGCATTTCACCGCCAACACACTTTTTGTACTCATATTTGGCCGCCTGGATTTTTTCAATGGTGGCATCAGACAGGGTTGTATTATGCCATTCATTTTTCGCATCATCAGCGAAGGCGGTTCCGGCAAACAATAATAGACTTAAGAAAAAATTTTTTTTCATGGTATTCCTTATAACTAGTGGAATGTTAGGCGTTTGATTTTACGCGAACGGGATGAAAATGAATAATGTAGAGACGCGATAAATCACGTCTCTACAGTCCAATTCATTGTCTGGAAAGCGGTTAACGGCTATTTTGCAACGCGGCAATGCGCTCTTCCAAAGGCGGATGGCTCATAAACAAACGGCTCATGCCACCACCATTGATGCCAAAAGCGGCCAATTGCCCGGGCAGGTCTTGTGCGTCATGTCCGCGTTGAAGCGCACGCAAGGCGCCAATCATTTTTTCTCGACCGGCTAACTTTGCGCCACCCGCATCGGCTTTGAATTCCCGGTAACGGGAAAACCACATAACCAACATGGACGCCAGAAAGCCCAGGGCAATTTGCGCCACCATCTGGGTGATGAAATAAGCCGGACCTTGGCCGCGTTCGGTTTTAAAAACAACGCGGTCAACGAAATAACCAATGATGGTTGCAAAAAAGAATACAAAGGTATTAACCACCCCTTGCATTAAGGCCATGGTGACCATATCGCCATTGGATACATGTGTCATTTCATGGCCAACCACCGCTTCCACTTCATCGGCATTCATGTTTTGCAGCAAACCGGTGCTGACGGCCACCAGGGCGCTGTTTTTATTCATGCCGGTAGCAAAAGCATTCGCTTCAGGAGTATCAAAAATACCCACTTCAGGCATGCCGATTCCGGCCAGTTGTGCCTGTTTAGCGACGATATCCAGTAACCAGCTTTCAGTCCGGTTTTGCGGCTGTTCAATGACATGCACGCCCATCGCTTGTTTAGCGGACCATTTGGACATGGCCAGAGAAATGACGGAACCGGTCATACCTATCACTGCTGACATAACTAACAAGGCATTTAGGTCGAGGCCTATGCCTTGAGCATCTAATACGCCGCTTAAGCCCAATAGGTTAAAAATAATACTGACAACGACCATAATGGCGATGTTGGTCGCCAAAAAAAGAAAAATTCGCATCATGGTGATAGCCTCAGGTAAATTGATGTATGACTACTATGGGGATTGAATAACGCTTTCCAACCTTTCTAAGAATGATAATATAACGCTGAAGTTAATTTATAAAGGCCATTGTCATGTATTTTTTTAAAACTACCTTGTTCTCCATGCTTGTACTTAACACCTGCCTTGCCTTTGCAGCATCCGGCATTCATCAGGATGTGTTAAATAAACTGCATTTGCCTCAAGGCTTCACTATTTCTGTTTACGCCGATAACGTACCCAATGCGCGGAGTTTGGCCTTGGGCGATGATGGCGTTGTCTATATCGGCACGGGAAGCGCTGGAAAAGTCTATGCCGTGCAGGACAATAATAAAGACGGCGTAGCAGACAAACACTATGTCATCGCCAGCGGATTGAACATGCCCAATGGCGTGGCCTACAAGGACGGAGCGCTTTATGTCGGGGAAATTAGCCGTATTATCCGCTTTGACCAGATTGCCCGGCAGTTAGCCAGTCCGCCCAAACCCGTTGTGGTCTATGACCAATTTCCATCAGACAGACACCATGGCTGGAAATATCTGCGTTTTGGTCCCGACAATAAGCTATACACAGCCGTCGGCGCTCCCTGTAACATTTGCAATCCCGAAAAAGAAATTTACGCATCGCTGGTCAGGTTAAATCCTGACGGTAGCGACTTTGAGATTATTGCCAAAGGCATCAGAAATACCGTCGGTTTTGATTGGCAACCCGAAACAAATGCGTTGTTTTTTAGCGATAACGGTCGCGATTACCTGGGTGATGACACGCCGCCTGAAGAACTAAACCAATGGTCTGAGAAAGGGGAACATTTTGGCTACCCCTATTGTCATGGTGGCGATATTCCCGATCCTGAGTTTGCTGCCGGTAAAAAATGTGAACAATTTAAATCTCCCGCATGGAAATTTAAAGCGCATATCGCGCCTTTAGGCATACGCTTTTATCAGGGAAAACAGTTTCCGGTTGAATACAAAAACCAGTTATTTGTCGCCCAGCATGGCTCATGGAATCGAACTGTGCCTCAAGGCTACCGCGTTGTTTTGGTCAAGTTTAATCAGGGCAAAGTCATTTCAGAGCAGGATTTTATCAGTGGCTGGCTAACTAAAGAGGGCGAAGTGCTTGGACGGCCTGTTGATATTTTAACCCTCCCCGATGGCAGCCTGCTGATCAGTGATGATATGCTGGGTGTTATATATAAAGTCTCATACCAGGGAAAATTATGAAAAAAGAGTTTGAAATTCTTGAGAAGGAAATCGTTTATCCGGGATTCTTCCGCATGGAAAAGTACCGCCTGAAGCATACCCTTTTTGCAGGCGGCTGGAGCGCTGAAATAAGCCGTGAACTGTTTGTCCGCGGCAGTTGTGTTGCGGTGCTTCTATATGATCCGCACACGGATAAAGTGGTGTTGATCGAACAATTCCGGGCCGGTGCCATCCTGCAACCGGATAGGGCCTGGCTGGTCGAAATTGTAGCAGGCGCGATAGAAGAAGGCGAAACCGCCGAGGAAGTCGCTTACCGGGAATCACTGGAAGAAGCAGGCTGCGAGATTCAGGAATTGATGGTCATCAACGAGTTTTACACCACGCCGGGGGGGGCATCTGAACGCATCACCTTATTCTGTGGCAAAGTGGATAGCTCTAATGTCGGCGGTATTCATGGACTGGATCACGAGGGCGAGGATATTTTGGTGAGCGTTGTTGATTTTGACGAAGCCTACCAAATGCTGGAGGAAAACGTAATCGAGTCAGCCATTCCGATTATTGCTATTCAATGGCTGGCATTGAACAGACAAAAACTTAAGCAGAAGTGGTTAAGCTAAAGGCAGCTAAAGCAAATCATGAACAGGTCAGCCACTAAAACCAGTCGCTATTTTTTTATCCGGCTGCTTATCCCGATAGCTGTTATTTTATTTTCCGGCTGTGCCAGTAATCCTGAAAAAGCTACTGAAATAAAACCTGCCTCTCAAAGTCAGTCACCAGTCATCACTTATGCGCTAAGCTTGCAAGGCACGCCTTATCATTTTGGCAAAGACACGCCTGAAGAAGGTTTCGACTGCAGTGGCTTTGTTAAACATGTTTACCAAAAGCAGGGTATCACCTTACCGCGCACAGTCTTGGATATGGCGCTATCTTTGCCGCATATCCCGAAAAATGATGTGCATTCCGGTGATCTGGTTTTCTTCAACACCAACGGAAAATCGTTCTCCCATGTCGGCATTTATGTCAATAATGACCAATTTGTCCACGCGCCTAGCCAACGGACAGGAAGGGTGCTGGTTTCCAGCCTTAAAAACCGTTATTGGCATAAGCACTATAGCGGCGCACGCCGGCCCGGAAGGTTTTGATTGCTGCCATGTGCAATCATTAAGGAATCAACTTGAATGAAGCGCAACGAAGGCAATCATCCTGAATTACGCTTCACTTGATCTCGACTGATTGCTGGAAGCTGGAAGTATTGGAATCAAACGGCTACTGGGCAGACAATCCAGGCAACGTCTTAATGATAGGCTTAATATCGGGTTGGGTGAGGTGTGTTAGTCAAAATCAGCCACTCTACCAATAGGTTTGTTATACTTTAAAATCATTCACTTATTAGGGGCAAGCGCTATGACTACGCTGGATAAATCAGGCAAGCTCAAAGATTTACTTGAGAATGGCCTATATTACGAATACACAAAAGCAGCCGATCCGATTGGCTCTGGAGCAATTGCAAAAATTCCGTTTGCAGAATTCGGCAGGGAGTTGCATGAAACTGGCGGCACCCGAATTATCCCGCTTGATATTAGCAAGACGTTAAGTTGCGAAGGGCCTGCGACCAGCCCGGCCCTTTGCGCAAATTTTGTACGTATCCTGGCGGAAGAAGCGTTGTCCACGAATTTTAACGCAACCTCGCAGCTATTTTATGTAATACACGGAAGTGGATATACAGAATTTGATGGTGTGGACATACCCTGGAAAACGGGCGATTTTGTAGTGTTGCCGATGGGTAAGGACACGCGCCATTTTGCGCATGACAACTCTGTATTTTACCTGGTTCATGATGAGCCGCTTCTGCGCTACCTCGGCGTTAAAGCAAGCATTCCACGTTTCAAACCGACGCTTTACACTTCCGAAGATTCCCTGCGGGAATTGGATAAAGTGAGAAAAGAGGCCGATGCCGCGAATCGAAGCCGCATAAGTGTATTGCTTGCCAACAAAGAGCTGGACCAAACTTTAACAGTGACACACACGCTTTGGGCCATGCTTGGGGTGCTACCCAAAGACGCAATACAATTACCGCACCGGCATCAATCAGTAGCCCTGGATTTGATTTTAGATTGTGAGCCGGGTTGCTACACACTGGTTGGCACGAGGATTTCTGCAAAAGGAAAAATAATAGACGCGACCCGGATAAATTGGAAACCCTATTCAGCCTTTATCACACCCCCAGGTTACTGGCACGCCCATTATAATGAGTCTTCCAGTGAAGCCCATTTAATACCGATGCAAGACGCTGGATTACAAACCTACTTGAGAACCTTGGACATCAAGTTTGTGTTGCCCAATGGAGAAACTTCTGCACCATGAAACCAACCCGCAAAGGAGCCCTACCCTTCATTTAAGTAACCATGAATCTGTACAACCTCTTTACTTGACAAGGAATCGGTATGGCAAGTAAAGTGTTATTACTTTGGGGTTGGTTTTAGTTCAATTGGCGGGGGTTTCTTTGTCTTCGGGAAAAACAACAATGGTTAGTGGCTTTTTTATGCTGACTAGCTTTGATGATTTTTCCTAACTTATCAGGTCTGTTCCCTTGTTAATTGTCACAGGTATTGAGGTAATGGCGATTGCACCTAAACAACTTAATTTGTTAGCTTATAGGTATTTATACTAATTGATTATTTAATTTGAAATGATAAGATTCAGGTGAGTTGTTGGAAGAATGAGATCTTTATAGTGCTTTGTTAGCGCTGTTGACTGTTGGCGAACAACCACGAATCATAACTGATGCACATAAATCCGGTTATTTTCTGTTTTTTTAATAACACAACTTGCCACGAGTTTTTAGTAAACTCAGGAGCATGCATGAAATAACTTATGTATTCTCCAATTGGCAAACTAGAGTTTTGGGAAATGGTGGTTCTAATGGCCGTAATAATTTTATTATCACTTGTAATAGCAGGATCCTTACTTTGTTACGCTGCGAGCGGCTCTGAGTCTGAAAATGGGGATCGAAAATAGAATTCTGCGATACTCCTTTAGATAAAGATTAACACTGAATCTTGTAACCAGTGCGACATTACTGAATTGGCATGCTATAAAAACATCAGGCTAACAATTCAATTTCACCACGGCGCTTACCGGCGATTTATGCAAGCCCGGTAAAGTAAGCTGCGGCTGTCATAAAGCTAATATATCATATCACGATTCCAAATATCCGCTTTACCTTCCAAAATCAATCTTGTCCACTCTGCGGCACGCGAAGCGTACCCTACATTTTTTAAATTACATTACGAAATATTGGTACAACGCGTTGTTCATACTTACCTATCAATCCTCAAGAACACCTAAAAGTTGCCGATTTTATAACTTGATATTTAATTAATCCAACCTGGTTTATCCAACTTCATTTGAGTGTCAATGATGATTATTGGTGCAAAAGTAAATGCAATTGCACATTTTTTAAGCGTAATAACCATAATTTTTAAAATATTGAGCAATCAATTTTAGTTCAATCACCTTTTGTAGGATTAATAACATATTGTTATTAATAATAAATATAAAATATATTTTTGACGGCAAGCATTTGGCGTAACTTATGCTGTATATAAATTGAAGATAAATTTAGTTCGACGTTCATTATTCTGTTTACGGCCAATATTAGGAGTAAAACGATGAGTAAAAATAAAGATATATTGATTGGACTATTATTCGTCATTGGCATATTGGGTTTTTTTTCCGGCGAATTCATAATTTCAACCGTGTTATTTGCGAGCGCAGCTATTTTTAGCAATATAGCGAGGCGTTCCATCTAAGCTTTTACCTGCCTTCAAACGTGTGGTGTACACAAGCAGATCCCCTCATAGTCCTGCTTGGTTTATCTCCTCCCTTTGTAACGTACATTGGGAGGTTTTTTATATGACAACTTCAACTGTAACCCGTAATTTTGCATACAAAAGTTCAATAGTCTCTTTTAGACCAATTGAATAAATTACCCCTAATTGATCAAGAGGAATAAAATGACTAGAAATACTGCCCGCTTTCAGGAAGTCGAAAATATCACCCATTACCGGACTCTTCCGGCCTTAGCGCCGACATAGGTTTTCAAAATGATCCCTTATTGCGTAGCTTGCGTCAATGATGGAAAAGCGGGCCTACTCAACGCACCCTCAAACAACAATTTAATTGCATCAGTCCAAGGACGCGTGCTGTTTTATCCTAAACTCATTCATTCTTTATTCCATTTCCTTAATTCATGAAGTTCGCCGGTTTTAGACGCGTTTAAAAGCAAAATTGCAAATGAACCGTGAAAGCACCTAACGACCATAAAATGTTATTTATCAAATAGCTATTGGCACTTTGCCGAACTCCCATGAAACAGCTTGACAATATTTAGCGCATAAGTTTTGTGATGCAGATATCTGACCCGTTAATGTTCCATGCTAATTGCAAAAAATAGTGTCTATTTTTCACACAACCTGGATATCCAGCATGAATCCAAACAAGAATAAATCCCTATCGTCTTCAAGCCTGATTATGGACAACCCAACACTGGAAATGAAGTATCGCCAGACCAAAATCATATTTACCATCGGACCTGCAACATCAATCGATGACGTTCTGAAAGAACTAATCAACGAACGCGTCGATATTTGCCGCATCAATATGGCGCACGCCACCCATGAATGGACGCGAGGTATTATTCAGCAGATCAAACGGGTTTGCGGGGAGGTTGACCGTCATATCGCCATTATGATGGATATCAAAGGCCCGGAAATCCGAACAGGCGATATCGGTGAACCGATTTATCTGGAGCAAGATCAACTGTTTGATTTTCTGATGAGATTACCCGTTGGCGATGCGAGCCTGGACGGCATTCATTGTGTTAATGTCAACTACCCGAATTTGATTAATGACGTGTCGGTGGGGGATACGGTTCTTGTCGACAGCGGCTTGATACGTATGCAAGTAGTTGCAACACTGGATGACAGGATCCGGTGCCGGGTTGTCATACCCGGGCAATTGGGAAATCGCCGGCATATCAACTTGCCCGGTGTTCGAGTGGGGTTGCCCTCTTTAACAGAAAAAGACCAGGGGGATCTTGCAATTGGCCTGGACGAGGGTATCGATTTTATTGCCCTGTCATTTGTGCGAGATGCCGAAGCGCTGCACTCGTTACGCTCGGTGTTAACCGGGCAAGGCTCAAAAGCGCGGATCATTGCGAAAATAGAGGATCAACAGGCCATCAGCAATATTGAGGAGATTGTTGATGCCAGTGACGGGATAATGATTGCCCGGGGCGATTTGGGTATTGAATGTCCGTATGAGGAATTGCCCATTATCCAGCATCAGGTCATCAAGGCTTGCATTAAGAAAAGCCGCCCCGTCATTGTTGCGACACACATGCTGGAATCGATGATTTCAGCACCCGTCCCTACCCGTGCCGAGGTTTCCGACATAGCGAACGCAGTCCTGGAAAAAGCTGACGCCATTATGTTGTCTGGAGAGACAACAACTGGCAAATATCCGCTTGAATGCGTCAAGGTGTTTAACAGAATTGCCCGGCGCATTGAGAGTTTACATAACGATGAGCCGACCAAAGAGCTTCATTTACCAACACCGAAAGGGAAAATGCTACGTTCGGCAGTCTATTTGGCTAATGACATAGAGCATTGTGGCATTGTAGTTTTTTCCAGAAGCGGCTATTTAGTGCGGATGCTGTCGTCATTACGGCCAAAGGTGCCTATTTTTGCCTTTACTGATATACCGGAATTATTCAGGAACTTATTGATCCTCTGGGGCGTCGAGCCGTTTGAGATGGCGTTTTCCGAGGATCCCGAGGATACGATTAAAAATTCGCTTGATTACTTAAAGCGACAAAAATGGGTAAATGATGGACAGACACTCATCGTCATCAGTAATGCCCTAGCCAAGGACAAAATAATCGATACCCTGCAAATTCGAAAAGTTGGATCATTGTAATAAACAACTGAAACATAGTGCTTTCTCAAGCTGACATCTGATGAGTGTGTTCTCCTCTACTTACGAGGCCTTGGCTGACGATTTCCGATGCAGGGGGATTTCCGTCGACTCACCAGGCTTCTGTGATTCCCCATCTTTCTTTGAGGTGGAGCGTGGTGATCCCGATTACCTGAATCACTACGCTGCCTTTGTGGCCAAACGACCCTATGACCCCAGCTATCTGGCAAGGGCAAAAGTAATAATTGACCACGTTGTTTCGCTTCTACATGCAGAACTAGTCGAACACGGAGGGCTTGGCGCTTGTGTCGGGATTTCAGAAATACTATTTCGAATCCTTGAGCAGGAAAAGATTTGGAGTTGCTGCATTAAAGGATCGCTCACAATCACCTTTCCCCAGAGAGCTGGAATAGATACCACCTATTTTTGGTCGGCAGACCATGGGAACTTTATCGCGGGCCATACTTGGCTGTATGCGCCCCCTTACACTGTGGTCGATATTTCTGTGAGACAGCAGCCTTATCAGGATAAACAGGAAAAATATATACCGGACTGCATTTTAACTACCGACACCCGGCCCGTTATTGTTAACGTTGAAGACATCGCCAGTCCTGCTGCCCGAATTGAATTATCGGCGTATGGCGTGCCGCCGCATCAACATCTTAAGGCGGTGGCCCCGCTGATTCCGGATATATTTGACTCCTTTCCTCCCGTCGCTGTATCAGGCTTGAATTGTGCATCACTTAAGTACTCGCCGGTCGCGATCCATATTCCTGTGGATACACTGCCTGACATGGAAAATATGATGTTTCATGGCCTGACGCCTTGGCAGCTTTATCATTTACAGTTTGCTGAAAGAATACTTTGCGACAATGCCTAACGTCGGCGAATTCAACTCATATGTTCAATCAATGATAGCCGGACATGAATAAGGTATAGCTAATTAAGCATTGGCGGCTGGAGGGCATATTCTGGCTCAACCTGAACACCCATTCTGAACCAATCTGAACACCTATTCTGATTTAAGTTGAACACCCATTCTGGTTTCAAGCTGAACACTTTTCTGGATTTTCCAGAATTGGTGTTCAAGTTGCCAGAATGACTGTTCAAGTTACCAGAATCCCACCTAACGCATTGTTTATAAAATCAGACTATCCTTTCCAC
>JAQTPT010000019.1 GCA_028712795.1 Methylococcales bacterium | reverse complement strand
TTAGGATACCTCTCCAACAGATTGACGGTAAAAAAATAAGTGCCGCCTGGAATGCGGTAACGGCGATAGTCAGGCATTGTTAATCCTCATTATCCCCAAATTGTAACAAAGAAACAAAGTAGTGGAGAAGAATTATGCCTTTCATGCGGCGCAATACGGCTATCGCCTATTGCGCCCTATGGATTGCGCCTTACGCGTTGACCCCATTGATTCGCTCATTATGCCCACATTGTAACAAAGTAGTGAAGGACAATTTATGCCTTTCATGCGGCGCAATACGGCTATTGCGCCTTACCGGGTTACAGTTCCATGCAATTTTTTATGAGAAAGCCGTGACGCATTGAGTACATTTAATCAAAGCGTTCCGATAAATCAAGCCATCAAGAGGTACGCGGTGCGTACCTGGCTCACCAGAGCTAAGAAGGCCAATAACTTTTGCGTATCCAAATGCTTCAAGCTGTGAACAGAATTCTTGATTGTTTATATTTGTTGGCAACATAAAATCTCTAACGTCATAAGGCTGACCAGTCCGCCCAGTCTTTACGGGCGGTCTGGTCTAGCCGCAAGTTGGACTTTCATTCTCCCCCCGGCAAGTTCCTCCGGCGGCAAATTCCTTATTCAGACTTTCTGTTCCTGTCTCACTTTTGGAGAGCAGCGGTAAATGTATTCTGCCAACTCTAAAACTGCCCTGTGAAATATTTCTTCTGTGCTTCTGTCCAAAATACTACGTTCTGGCGGGAGCCAAAATCCTTTATTTTTGTTAGATTTTCTTTGTTCTTCGGCCGCCTTATTTTTCTCATCGAGAATTTTTTTAGCTTTTACCTCTTTCTTTTTTAAACCGCTTTCTTTGAACACGAATTGGTTAAAATCATTGAGCAGATCATCAATTCCATCCGGATTTAAATTGTGAGCATATTGATTTCTTATTTTATTCAATTTTTTTGCTGCGGGTAATATCCAAGACGGAATATCATCACCATATAGACCTTCAGCAATTGAACAGATTTGATAGAATGAAAAATTTGAATTTTCTATAACGGATGCTTTTTTAAGCCTATCCGAGACCAGCTCTCTTATTAATTCTTCTATTATCAAATGACCAAAAATAGTATTTTTGAATGAACCTTGTGTGGGACTTAAATTGATAAAGGTTTTAATCTGAAATTCAAAATCACTCCCAGGAGCAACTACTGTTTTCATTCGTTTTTATCCTTTCAGCAGCACACAAAAATTTTTCTCCCGTCCCTCCACGCAACTTTATGTTATCTGTTGCCACTCATGTTGGGCTCTGGCAGTCAAGCGCGGATTACTCAACTCGGTTATTCGGTTTGTCGTCCAACATAAAGTAGACACCTTATTAGGTGTATATTAAATTTCAATCGCCAATGTATATCACTCTACGGCAATCTGTCGAGCCAAATACTATAAGTCCCCGTCATTGATGGCAAGCTGTATATGCATCCTTATAGGGGAAATAACAATACACCGCCAAAGCTTATGGATCAAGCTGCATAGGACGCTTTTACCCCGCCCGCTCAAACAAATGATACCCCACTTCCCCGGCCACTTTGCTTTTAAGCTGCCGCTAGTTAGACGGCATTCTTTCAAGCTTCAAAGTGCTTTCGGTTTCAACATAGATTTTTGCCTGTTTACCCAATCAACCTTTGTCTTCCAACCACTGGCAAGTTTGAACGGCCAGACCCATAGCGAAAGGCGGACCAACAAACACCACATCAAAAGGTTCAGTATCCGAGCGGGACGGGGTATGTACCTCGTCCTTAACGTTTGGTGTTATCCGTAGCCAGTTGAACTTTAAATGAGGGAGAGTTCACACCACGATCCCCCCCGTATTTCGTATGACTCCATATGGCTACTTGCAACTTGCTATTTTCTTCAACCAATTGCAAAATGTATGGTTTTACCGATTCTGGTTAACATATCAACCAAAGCATCAATCGTAAATTTACTTGCTTTTTTGTTCACAACGTCAGACACACGTGGGTGTGTTATATGCAAGATCACGGCAGCTTCCTCTTGTTTCAGATGGTTTTCTTTAATCCATTTTGCCAACTCACTCATTAGCGCCTCTTTCAAGACCTTGGTGTCGTTGATGCGTTTTCGTGATTCAGCTTGGAGTTGCTCCGCTTCAGTCAGATCGAATCCGAGTTCAACAAATAGATTCGCACCTGGCTGCGTTACATGTCTTACTTTTGTATCAATATCGTTCATTTCGACTTACTCCTTTCCCTTACTAAATCTCTATAGCGAGTTTCTACAATATCTTTGTCGCGCTTCGTAGTTGATTCGGTTTTCTTCTGAAAGCAGTGAAGCACATAAATAGCTTCGTCAAACTTAGCCACGTACATAACTCGATAAATCCCAGTAGCATCCCTAATACGGATTTCCCGAGTACCCTTACCTGCATTACCGAATGGTTTCCAATCATCTGGATCAAGCCCTGCCTGCACTTTTCCTAACTGAAATCCAGCTTCTCGTCTCGACTCAAGTGGAAAGTTAAAAATATCCGCATAAGCCGAACCCATCCAGCGGATTTCTTTTTCTTGCTCCATTTCTGATCCATTACTTACATTGTATCAAATTTTATACGGCTAAGCTGCATTATGGCATTAACATTCTCGCTCTAGCAACATCACGCTCATATTTATAGATTGTTGTTCTTGACAACGGTTATCGCTTAGCCGAGCCTCTCAAACAAATGATACCCAACCTCTCCCGCCACTTTGCTTTTCAGTTGCCGCCAGTTTTCCGGCATACCTTCAAGCCTCAAAGTGCTTTCCGCTTCAACATAGACCTTCGCATGTTTACCCAGCCAGCCTTTGTCTTCCAGCCATTGACAGGTTTGGACGGCCAGGCCCGTTGCGAAAGGCGGGTCAATAAACACCACATCAAAAGGTTCGGCATCACCGGCCAGATAACGGAAGACGTCCGATTGAACGATTTTAATCTGGCAGGCGGCCAACGCGAGGGCATTTTCTTTTAACGCCCGGCAGGCGAGCGAATTGTTTTCTACCTGAATGACGGATTTTGCGCCTCGGGAAGCGGCTTCAAAGCCTAGCGCGCCGCTGCCGGCATACAAGTCCAGGCAACGCCTGCCGATGATGTCATTTTGCAGCCAATTAAACAGGGTTTCGCGCACTCTGGCCGGAGTCGGCCTTAATCCCGGCGCATCGACAAAAGATATGTATCGACTGCGCCAGTTTCCCCCGATTATCTTAAGCTTATTTTGCACTTTTTTCCGCTGACTTGCCGACGGTGATGGTTTGCAGCAGTTGCGGATTAACCCGGCGTTTAAAGGCATCCGTGATTGAGGCGATCGTAACTTGATCAACTTTTTGTTGAAAGGTGTCCAGGTAGTCCAAAGGCATATCATAAAAACCGATCATGGCAACATAGCTGGCCAGTTTTTTATTGGTGTCAAAACGCATGGCAAAGCCACCGGTAATATTTTTCTTTGCCGCAATAAGCTCGGTTGCTGTCGGGCCTTTGGCGATAAAATCGGCCAGAGTTTGATTGAGTACTTGCAAAGCCTGCGTGGTTTGATCGTTGCGGGTTTGCAAGCTAACCAGAAACGGGCCGGGTTTCAGCAACGGTATGAAAGCGCTGGATGCGCTGTAAGCCAAGCCGCGTTTTTCCCGTATTTCATCAAAGAGCTTGGAAACCAGGCCACTGCCACCCAAAATGTGATTACCGACATACAGATCAAAATAATCGGGATCTTTGCGATAAGTGCCTGGCAACCCCACCAAAACATGGGTTTGTGTTGAAGGAAACTCGATATGTTGCTGTGTCGCATTCAGCGGCATCGCCACATCGGGCAAGCTTTCCGGTTTTTCCCCGACGGGCAATCCGGCCACCAATTTTTCCGCGGTTTGCTCTGCTTGCGGTTTCGATAAATCGCCGACAATGACGACTATCGCATTGGCGGCCACGTAAAACTTTTGATAAAAATGGCGTAGATCGGCAACCTTTAAACCGGAAACTGTTTTAATTACACCGGAAGTCGGATGCGCATAAGGGTGCTTTCCATAAAGGACATTATAAAAGGCAATGCTGGCCAGTTCAGCGGGGGACTCTTCCTGTTGCTTTAAGCCGGCCAGGGTTCGGTTTTTTTCCCGTTTAAAGTCGGCTTCGTTAAACGTTGGCTGGGCCAAAATGACTTGCATCGTTTCAAGGGCTTTATCGAACAAGGGTTTATCGGTCAATGTGCGCAACGATACGGTAGCCGTATCAATTGAACTGCTTGCGCCAAATTGTGCGCCAACGCTCTCAAAGCGCTGTGCTATCTCATCGGCATTCCACTTCCCGGCTCCGGTATCCAGTAAATCAGCCGTTAATGCCGCCAAGCCAAACTGCTGTCCGTCACGCGCGCTACCGGCATCAAAAACAACCTGTATATCCACCATGGGCAGACCTTCGGTATGCACATAATAAACACGGGTTCCTTGCGGTGTTTGCCAGTGTTCAATTTTTGCGGTGGCGTTTGTAAACGGGCTAAAGATTAATAGAACAAGACCTAGCAAATAAATACCCATGGGCTTGTTGGGTGCTGTTTGCAAGCTATTATTTTTAAATTTGATGTGTTGGGTTACACTATTGCTAACCCTATCTAAATGGCGGATACGCATTACTTGGCTCCCTTATTTTCAACACTTGAATTGATTGTCTGTGGTTCCAGGTAAGCAATACTCAGATGATCTTCAACTAAATACTTTCGTGCGACATCACGCACTTGTTCCGCTGTCACCCGATTGATTTTAGCGACATATTCATCAGCTTTTTGCCAGCCCAAACCGACTGTTTCCAGCGTTCCTATTTGCATAGCCTGATAAAAGTTGGAATCCTTTTGGTAGATGTCGCTGGCTAAAACCTGCGCTTTGATACGTTTTAACTCTTCACTGCTGATCAAGTTTTCTTGCAGTTTTTTAATCTCATTCTTTAATACCGCTTCCAAGTCCATTACGGTTTTTCCTTCTGCCGGTGTTGCTTCCAGCTCAAATAAATTGGACATTCTTGAAGTCATATCATAGCCAGCGCTGGCAGAAACCGCTATTTGTTTGCCACGCACCAATCCGGAAGTTAATCGGGCGCTGCTGCCGCCATCCAATACGCCAGCTAATACTTCCAATGCGTAAGCTTCAGATTCATTAGCCGCCGTTTTCAGCACCGGCACTTTGTAAGCCATTAAAATGGACGGCAGCTTTGCAGGCACTTTGACGGTCATTTTTCGGACGCCTAGCTGTTCGATTTCAGTTTGGGGCTTTAACGGTTTGATATCACTGGGTTTTAGATCGCTAAAATATTTTTCAGCCAAGTCGAAAACGGCTTTATGTTGAACATCGCCCACGACAACCAACGTGGCATTATTCGGCGCATACCAACGTTGATACCAGGCTTGCAGGTCTTCGACCGTGTAGTTGGCAATGTCTGAAGGCCAGCCGATAACAGGATGTTTATAAGGGCTATTGGCATAAGCCATGGACATAAAATGTTCTTGCATTTTTGCTTGCGGATTATCATCAGTCCGCATCCGGCGTTCTTCCGTCACGACTTGAAGTTCCTTTTTTAATTCTTCGGGTAACAGGTGCAAATTGCGCATTCTATCGGCTTCCAGTTCAAAACTGACGGCCAGTCTTGAGGACTCCATGGTTTGAAAATAGGCGGTATAATCCTGTGCGGTAAAGGCATTTTCATCGCCGCCATTTTCGGCAATAATGCGGGAAAACTCACCGGCAGGATGTTTATCAGTCCCCTTGAACATCATGTGTTCCAGCATGTGCGAGATGCCGGTGATGCCGCCAGGCTCGTAGCTGGAGCCCACTTTGTACCAGACTTGAGACACTACAACCGGTGACCGGTGATCTTCTTTTACCAGAACCTTAAGGCCGTTCGCCAAGGTAAGTTCAAATACTTTGGTTTCTGCGTTGCTCGTAAACACGGGCAGACACAGCAAGATTGTACACAGTAGTCGATTGTTCATAACTCCCTCTTTCATGGATGTAAGCGCGTCGGACTATTTCAATAATCAATAGTTCACGGTATTCTATACATTAATGTAAAAGTTGGAACTTAATTAAATAATGCCAAGCAAATCCTCAGTGCTTACCTGGAAGAACTACTACACACTCTGTAAGCCCAATGTCGTTGCAGAAATGCTTTTTACCGCTGTTGTCGGCATGCTATTGGCCGTTCCGGGAATGCCGCCTGTAGAGCCTTTTATTTTCGGGACTTTAGGTATTGCTCTGGCTGCTTCATCTGCTGCCGCTGTTAATCATTTTATTGACCGGAATGCGGATGCGCAAATGGCCCGCACCGAAAAACGGCCTTTACCCGCAGGTGAATTGACCACGACCAATGTGATTACGTTTGCGCTGGTGTTAGGCGTGAGCTCAATGGTCATTTTGATTTTATTTGTCAATACCTTAACCGCTATTCTGACGTTTCTGTCGTTATTTGGTTATGCTATTGTTTATACGCTTTACCTTAAAAGAGCGACGCCTCAAAATATTGTCATCGGCGGCATCTTTGGCGCTACGCCGCCGTTATTGGGCTGGTGCGCAATGACGAATGAAGTGCATCCCTACGCCTTGCTGCTGGCGTTGATCGTTTTTGTTTGGACGCCACCTCATTTTTGGGCATTGGCTATCGCCAGACGCGAAGAATATGCCAAGGTGAATATACCCATGTTACCGGTCACTCACGGCCCTGAGTTTACCCGCTTACAAATATTGCTCTATACCATCCTGTTGATGATTGTGACGCTGCTGCCTTATTTAACGGGTATGAGCGCTCTTATTTATCTGGTGTCCGCGGTGCTGTTAGGTCTTGGTTTTATTTATTACGCGGTGTTGATGATGCGTAAAAAAGATAACAAAACCGCGATGAAAACCTTCGTTTACTCTATTGTTTACATAACGCTTCTGTTTGCGGCTTTGTTGATCGATCATTATCTATGGTTCACCTTATGACTTTTACGCATCACGAACAAACACGGCATCCTGAACATCCGTTTGCGCAGTACATTCGTATTCTTGGCAAAGGCAAAAAAGGTTCAAGACCCCTTACGCAGGACGAAGCCTATCGATCAATGAAAATGATTCTGGCAGACGAAGTGCTGCCTATTCAGTTGGGCGCATTTTTAATGTTAATGCGTGTTAAGGAAGAAACGCCTGAAGAACTGGCCGGTTTTGTTTTGGCGGCCAGAGAATCGTGCGATCTATCAAGTGATAAGGCGTTAGTTGATTTGGATTGGTCATCTTATGCCGGGAAGCGGCGCCATTTGCCCTGGTTTTTGTTGTCGGCGTTGCTACTGGCGGAAAACGGTATTCGTGTTTTTATGCATGGCGCTGGCGGCCATAGCGCTGGCAGGCTCTACACTCAGAATATGTTGAAATATCTGGGTCTGGAATACTCAGTCTCAATTGAACAAACCAGGCAGCAACTGAAGCAGCAGCATTTCAGTTATTTGTCGCTGGAGCATTTTTGCCCGAAGCTGCATGAGATTATAGAGCTGCGCCCTTTATTGGGTTTACGCTCGCCTGTCCATACGCTGGTGCGCCTGTTAAATCCGTTTAATGCGAAATATAGCATTCAGGGTATATTCCATCCAGGTTATCGACCGGTGCATCAGCAAGCGGCTGCAATTTTGCAACAGCCTCATGCGGCTGTATTAAAAGGGGAGGGCGGTGAAACCGAGCGCAATCCCGATATGGAATGCCTGGTGCAAAGCGTGCATAACGGTGAATTACTTGATGAAAACTGGCCGGCCCTATTCGAACGCCGCCACGTCAAACCCGAAGAGCTTGACCCAAGGCAACTGGCTTTAATTTGGCAGGGAAGCATTGAGGATGAATTTGCGGAAAGCGCGATCATCGGTACGGCTGCAATTGCACTTAAGTTATTGGGCAAAGCAGAAAGCCAGCAACAGGCGCAACAATTGGCGACGGATTACTGGTTAAGCAGGGACAAGCAAAAGTACGCAGGCTTATAATTAGGCGACTTATATGTGAATGCGGCAGAAAAAATTATGAGGTTTGCTAATCGGCAAATCGGGGAATCCCTCTGATAGCATTCTTTTCCATTTCTATAAATTGCAAACCGATCAGTGTTTGGTCATCGGATAGTGGATAAATCCATATTAATTTTGTTTTTCCTTGTAGCATCAATCGCTTAAGTTCAAACTGGATCATCGTGCCCACTTTAGCTGATATTGCTTCCGACAGGCTGATCATTAAGCCTTTTACGGAAACATTTACCGTATTAAAATTATGATGTTGACCATTTAAGAAAATTTCCCCCGGGTCAATCATGTATTTTCTATACGCTTTTCTCCTGTTGAAATCTTTATCCATTTCATAAGCAATATTTTTAAATGCCATGGCGAGCAAAATATGGCCCTCATCCATATCAGCCCTTACTACCTCAACTTCACCCGCCAAGCGCATTTCAGGGAGATACAAATCAACAATTGTTGAAATCTGTAATTGATTAAAAATATACTTGATATCAATGTCTTCCCGGTTACTGTTTAATTGGGCAAGTACGCCGTTTATAGAAATATTTTTAATAGTGATTTTATGCTCTTCCCCCCCCATATAAATTAATCCCTGCGAAACTAAGTTCGTGCGACGGGGCCGATTCAACTTTACATACATTAGCATCTCCTGATTGACTATTTTCTTATATTCCAGATTCACAGTGTTCAATTGCATGACGTACAATTATAACGGCTTGGAATCGCCTATACTTGCTTCTTAATCGTCTTTGCCTGGTTTTATGATTATTAATCTTTCGATTCTTTTTTCACGCAGCATGATGAAAAAGCCATTAATACTGTTTTTTTTATTTTTTATAATCGCCTGTACCGCTCTTTCTCCTAAAAATAGTGATGATTTATGCGCTACCTTTAGAGAGAATGAAGAATGGTATGACGATGCCAAGCAGTCGTCAGACAAATGGGGCGTGCCTATATCCGTGCAAATGGCAATTATGCACCAGGAATCGCATTTTGTCGCGGATGCTCAGCCTCCACGTACCTGGCTGTTAGGCATAATCCCCTGGTTTAGACCCAGCAGTGCTTATGGCTACGCGCAAGCTCAGGATGGAACCTGGGATGACTATCTTGATAAGGCAGGAAGCTGGGGAGCCGATCGAGATGATTTTGCTGACGCAGCTGACTTTATCGGCTGGTACAGTAATCTGAGTAACTCCAAGCTGGGTATAGCCAAAGGCGACGCAAAAAATTTATATCTCGCTTATCATGAAGGGCACGGCGGTTATCAGCATAAGAGTTATTTAAAAAAGGCCTGGTTAAAAAGGGCTGCGGACAAAGTTGCTTATCGCGCCAGGCTATTTCAAAGGCAATTGAGCGCTTGCAAAATGAATTAAAAACAAACCCTGTTTTTTGATAGACTATTATGTTTTACGTTAACTAAAAGGCAAAACCGTGAGAAAAATTCAAACTCAAGTTATTTCAATTGTCACCGTTATTCTTATAGGGATCACTATGTATTCAATGGCCAACGCCACCACACCTGAAGAAAGTAAAGCCGCAGGCGTGGCTTTTTTGGCAGAAAATGCTAAAAAAGCCAATATCGTCACCACATCAAGTGGCTTGCAATACGAAATTTTAACAGCGGGAACAGGCACTGTCTCTCCTAAAGCAACCGATAACGTTACGGTTCATTACAAGGGCACCACAATTGATGGCAAAGAGTTTGACAGTTCTTACAGTCGAGGCGAACCTACCTCATTCCCTTTAAACAGAGTTATTCCGGGATGGACTGAAGGTGTGCAATTAATGAAAGAAGGCGCCAAATATCGCTTTTACATTCCCTCAGAACTCGCTTATGGCGAGCAAGGCGCTGGCCCGATAGCCCCAAATTCAACCCTGATATTTGATGTTGAACTGATCAAAATTCAATAAAAATCAGATAAAAGGCGTAAGGCGCAGGCAAACAAGCCCGTGCCTTGCGCTTTTTTATTTTCGTCTTTTCCTTTCGCTTTGACCTTATGTCCACCTATCAGTTGTTCGCCACCACGCCCAAGGCGATGGAAACCATTCTTACCGAAGAACTTCAAAGTCTCGGTATCAACAATATTAAGGCGACAATGGCCGGTGTTGCTTTTCAGGGTGATTTGGAAACCGCCTATCGCGCTTGCCTATGGTCCAGAACAGCAAACCGGATTTTACTGGTGCTAAGTTCGTTTGAGGTAAAAACCCAGGAGGATCTTTATAACGGCGTACAAAAAATAAACTGGTTTGAGCATATTAATCCGGAAGATACTTTTGCCGTTTCGTTCAGCGCAAAAAATTCACAAGCGATTAACAACACCCACTTTGGCGCATTAAAAGTTAAAGACGCGATTGTCGATCAGATGCGGGTAAAATTTCAAAAACGCCCCAGTATCAATACCGGACAACCTCATATTCGTATCAATGTTTATTTGAACGGCGAATCCGCCCAGCTTAGTCTGGATCTTTCAGGAGAAAGTCTGCATCGCCGGGGATATCGGGATATCAATATAAAAGCGCCGATGAAAGAAAATCTTGCGGCCGCCATGCTGCTGCGTTGCGGATGGCCGGAAATCGCAAAACAACATGGCTCATTGATTGATCCGATGTGCGGTTCAGGAACGCTTCTGTTGGAAGGCGCTATGATTGCTGCTGATTATGCGCCAGGTTTATTGCGTGATTATTTTGGTTTTACCGGTTGGAAAAAACACGATGCGGAGTGTTGGAAAAAATTACGCATCGAAGCGCTGCAGCGCAGAAAAGCGGGGCTGGAAAAGCTCCCGGTTATCGCCGGTTTCGATCAAAATCGTCACACCGTCAACGCCGCTCAAACGCATATAGCCAATGCCGGACTGCAAAATAAAATCCATGTCGAGCGTCGAGATATCGAAGATGCGGAGCCTGCGGAAAGCTGGAAACCCGGGCTATTAATCTGTAACCCACCTTACGGTGAACGTTTGGGCGATGCGCAGGAAACCGCGGAACTCTACAAAAAAATGGGAGAAACACTGAAAGCTCACTTTATCGGCTGGAAAGCCGCGTTGATTATAAGCGACCCCGAACTGGGTTTTCGCTTAGGTATACGCTCACAAAAACCGATTACTCTCTTTAACGGTGCCCTTGAGTGTAAATTGTTGCGTCTGAACATCGAAGAAAGCAATTTTTTCATCCCTAAAGCCAAAACACAGGAAGAGCGAATTGCTCAGGTACTAGCGATTGGCACCACAAAGCAGCCCGATGCCGGCACTGAAAGGTTTGCGGATGGGGAGAGTGTAAGTGAACTGAGAGCGGAAGCGTTTGCCAATCGACTTAAAAAGAACCTGAAAAAAATGTCAAAATGGGCCAGGCAAAACCATATTACCTGTTATCGCGTTTACGATGCCGATTTGCCCGAATACGCCGCCGCCGTTGATATTTATCAGGGCGAAGCCTACCGCTCCCAGTCCACGCCCCTCGCCTACGCCGCTGTTGGCGAACAAACTTGGGTCATTGTTCAAGAATACGAACCGCCTAAAACTGTCGATCAACATAAGGCAGATCAGCGGTTGGCCGGGTTACTGGCGGAAATACCGCAGGTGCTTGGCGTTAACAGCGAGCAGGTTTTCTTAAAAATACGCCGAAAACAAAGAAGCGCCGACCAGTATGAGAAACAAGGCGACCAGGGTCGATTTCATAGCATTGAAGAAGGCGGCTGCAAGTTATTGGTTAATTTTGAAGATTATCTGGATACCGGTTTGTTTCTGGATCATCGCCCTATTCGCATGCTAATTCAACGACAGGCTAAAGGTAAGCGGTTTTTAAATCTGTTTGCCTATACCGGCACCGCCACAGCCCATGCCGCAGTGGGCGGCGCAAAATCAACCACAACGGTCGATATGTCCAACACCTACATCAACTGGGCTAAAAACAATATGGCCTTGAATAAATGCACGGGAGAGCAGCATGAGTTTATTCAGGCCGATTGCGTTGAGTGGCTAGAAAATGAAGCCAAACAGGCTGAGATCAGGCAGTATGATTTAATATTCCTTGATCCCCCTACGTTTTCCAATTCAAAACGGATGGATGACGTATTCGACATACAAAATGACCATGTCCAGCTCATTAATAATACAGCCGCATTGCTGGCACCGGATGGCATTTTATATTTCTCGACTAATTTCAGACGGTTTAAAATGGATAAACCAGCCCTGTCTGGGTTAACCTTGGAAGATATTACTGCAACAACGATTCCGGAAGATTTTTCCCGTAGTCCAAGAATTCATTATTGCTGGAGGATAACAAAATGATGCGTAGGGTTAAGATTTTGGTGTCAGGTCGCGTGCAAGGGGTTTATTTTCGGATGTTCGCTCAAAACAAGGCTAAACATTTTGGCATAAAAGGCTGTGCCAAAAATCTTCCGGATGGACGGGTCGAAATAATTGCTGAAGGCGTCCAAAACAGCGTTGAAAATTTTATCAAATGGTGCCGCAGAGGCCCTATTACAGCACGGGTTGATAATGTTGAAATTATTGAACTGGAATCCGATGAGACATTAACTTCGTTTGAAATAAAATAACAACTAAACGCCAAGCGTTTAAAGTTGCGGTTTTTAAACAAATGCTTCAATCAAACGCATTGCCGGATAAATTGACCGTTTATTTATTTCAGCACTCACTCATTTTATCCGTCTTGTTGACCCATCCCTTTTGAGCACGTTACGCTAAAATTGACTTCAAGGGGGATATAATCCATGATTTCTGTCAGGTTAATATGGCTGTAATGAAAACTCAGGTGATTAAATATGGCTTTAATTGCTTGGACAGCGAGTCAATACCGAACAAATGTTGGTTTCGCGGACCATGTACACAAAATTTTGTTTGATTAAGCTCAACAAATTATATGACTTGGCAGCGGGTGGGGCTGCCCGTTCTGCGATAGGCGCGCAGCTGGATGATTTGATTGGCTATGTTGTCGGGCATTTTGTCCCTGAAGAAAAAGAAATGCAGGCAAAAGGATATGCAGGCTATGAGCTGCACAAGGCTGAACATAAAGCATTAACAGCTGTATGTGGGGGGTTTACAAACAAAGTTTCATGCCGGTGAAGCGGAAGTCACTGAAGAAGCGGGTCAAATGATTAAGGGCTGGTTAGACAACCATATCCTAACGTTTGATAAACCATAGACTGATGCGTTGAACAGTTGACAGGAACCTTCTGTTAACACAAAAGGCTTGTGATTTTTCTGATTCACAAGCTTTTTTTTGCGCCAATATTAAAATCATATTAAGGACAGCTGGCATAGACAGGCGTCATGGGTTAGAATTCAGTCGTTTTTGTGATAATTATTACGTAAAGGGAACAATGCCCGCTTTTTTTTTGCGTGGCTTGAAATTACGAAACGATATAACACTTATCAAAAAGTTTTATAACTACTATCGAAGAGGCTGCTCCGTGAACAAAACAAAGCAACTATTCGCAGGTGTAATCTTAATGGCTTTAGGGCTAGGAACAGCACAGGCGGACTATACGCTCAATTTAATGAAAGGGGTTACAAAAGTCAGTAATGACATTTATGACCTGCATATGCTGATTCTATGGATTTGCGTAGCCATAGGTGTTGGTGTATTTGGCACTATGTTCTATTCGATTTACCATCACCGTAAATCAAAAGGGCATATTGCGGCACAATTTCATGAAAACACCACCGTTGAAATTATCTGGACGATTATTCCTACCTTGATTTTAGTTGGCATGGCAATACCGGCAACAAAAACCATGCTGGAATTAAATGATATTGAAAAATCAGACATGACCATCCAAATTACGGGCAGGCAATGGTATTGGGATTATAAGTATCTGGATAATGACATTCATTTTGAAAGCCATTTGGATGAAGCAAGTGAAAGAACGCACCGGACGGTAGGTGCTGATCCTCGCGCGGTTCCTCATTACCTGTTGAATGTTGATAAGCCGTTAGTAATTCCTGTCAAGAAAAAAATACGTTTCGTTTTGACTTCAGGAGACGTGATCCATTCCTGGTGGGTGCCTGCTCTGGGCTGGAAAAAGGACGCTAATCCCGGCTTTATTAATGAAGCATGGACGTCTGTGGACAAAGCGGGCACTTATCGCGGCCAATGTACAGAGTTGTGTGGCAGGGATCATGGTTTTATGCCTATCGTCGTTATTGCCATGGAGCAACCCGAGTACGATGCTTGGGTTAAAAAGACTCTGGAGCAACAAAAACAAAAACCGGATTTGAGTGACCAAAGTCGTGAGCAACTAATGGCGCATGGCGAGTCGGTCTATTTAAAAAATTGTGTCAGCTGTCATCAGATTACTGGCGCGGGTGTCCCTGGTTTAATTCCGGCTTTAACGGGTAGTGTTATTGCAACAGGAAAATGGGAATCATTAGACGGCTTCTTGCGTGCAGGCACTTCCAAAATGCCAAAATTCGACAAACTGAATGGTAAGGAATTTGCAGAATTGATGACTTATGTGCGTAACAATTTGGGTAATAATGTCGGCGACGAATTACAACCCAAGCAAACTGCGCTTCCCGATGATGACGATGAATAAGCCTCTGATTTTCTTGTCAACTCACTCTTTTCTAACTATTTTTGAGGTATAAACTATGTCTGCTGTCATAGATGAACATGATCATCATGCCGATGATCATCATGATCACGGCCCTGCCAAGGGGCTGTTAAGATGGATCGTTACCACCAATCACAAAGATATTGGCACATTGTATTTATTGTTTGCGCTGGCGATGTTTTTTGTTGGCGGCACCATGGCAATGGTTATTCGCGCCGAATTATTTGAGCCGGGCTTGCAGTTTGTAGACCCTGCCTTCTTTAACTCAATGACCACCATGCATGCTTTAGTTATGGTGTTTGGCGCGGTTATGCCAGCTTTCGTGGGTTTGGCTAACTGGCAAATTCCACTGATGATTGGCGCAGCCGATATGGCGTTGCCACGCATGAACAACATGAGCTTTTGGATGCTGGTTGCTGGCGTGTTATTGCTGGCTAGCACGCTGTTTATGGAAGGCGGCGCGCCCAATAGCGGTTGGACTTTATACCCTCCCATCGTATTGCAGCCGATTACCGTCGGCAAGGCATTGCCGTTTGCGGTGTTCTCTGTGCATTTGCTGGGTATTTCCTCCATCATGGGGGCGATCAATATTATCGCGACCATTTTCAACATGCGTGCGCCGTCCATGAAAATGATGGACATGCCTTTGTTTGTATGGACCTGGTTGATCACTGCGTTTTTGTTGATTGCCGTTATGCCCGTATTTGCTGGCGCTGTGACCATGTTGTTGACTGATAAATTTTTCCATACCAGCTTCTTCAATGCGGCGGGCGGCGGGGATCCCGTGCTATATGAACATATTTTCTGGTTCTTCGGGCATCCGGAAGTATATATCATGATTCTGCCTACTTTCGGTGTTGCTTCAACTATCATACCCATATTTGCGCGTAAACCGTTATTTGGCTATGCCTCAATGGTTTGGGCGACTGCTTCGATTGCTTTTCTGTCATTCATCGTTTGGGCGCATCACATGTTCACTGTAGGCATGCCTATCGCGGGCGAGCTTTACTTTATGTACGCCACCATGTTAATTGCCGTGCCGACAGGCGTTAAAGTATTTAACTGGACAGCCACCATGTGGAAAGGCGCAATGACCTTTGAAACGCCGATGTTGTTTTCAATTGCCTTTGTGGTGTTGTTTACCATGGGTGGTTTTACTGGTCTGATGATGTCTATTGCACCTTCTGATTTCCAGTATCACGATACTTATTTTATCGTTGCCCACTTTCATTACACCTTGGTTCCTGCATCCATTTTTATTTTGATGGCGGCGGGTTACTTTTGGTTGCCTAAGTGGACCGGGCACATGTACAACGAAAAAATTGGTCAATTGCATTTTTGGTTGTCGGCTATTTCAGTGAACATTCTGTTTTTCCCTCAGCATTTCTTGGGGTTAGCGGGTATGCCGCGCAGAATTCCGGATTATGCAGTGCAATTTGCTGACTGGAATATGATTTCAAGCATTGGTGGTTTTATATTTGGAGCAAGCCAATTACTGTTTCTGTATATCGTTATTGATACCATAAGAGGCGGCACGGGTGAAAAAGTGACGGGCGAGGTATGGGAAAATGCCGCGCAGCACAGTTTGGAATGGACTCTGCCATCACCGGTTCCTTATCACACCTGGACAACACCGCCCACGATGGTTCCCACTGAACACGTTTTGGATGCACATTGAGGTACTGTAGACACATTGCCTGACCTTTCAAGTGCAGGCCATGCGTCGAATCAATAGATGACAACAAAAAATAAAAATATTTTAACGGCAGTGGTTTTGGTGGCTATCACCGTGATTTTTTATCTATTCGCGGTGACGCAAGCTGTTTCTCAATGAGTGATAATCTGGGCAAGAAAAACAGTAGATTAGCGCTTACCTTGCTGTTGGTTGCCGTGGCTATGTTTGGCTTTGGTTACGCCTTGGTCCCCATTTACGATGTGTTGTGCGAATGGAAATGGATTGAGCGGGATCGGCCCGATGACATTAAGAAAGTCCCAGAGACTGCTTACAAAGTCGATAAGAATAGGGAGATAAACGTAGAATTCATGACCACGCTTAATGAATCAACACCTATGGAATTTCGTGCAGAAAAAAAGCAACTAAAAGTTCATCCGGGTGAATACCACACGGTGAATTTTTATGCTGAAAACAAAACTGGTAAAGTCATGCTAGCTAGAGCAATTGCCAGTTTTTCGCCTGCCGTAACCAGTAGCTATTTTGAAAAAACCCAGTGTTTTTGTTTCTCGGAACAGACTTTTAAGGCGAAAGAGGCGAAAATCATGCCGATGCGGTTTGTCATTAATCCAGAGTTACCTGAGCAATATAAAACCATTACGCTGTCATACACATTTTTCGATAATACTGAAAGATCAGAAAAAAACTAAAAGGGGAAGGTTATGTCTACAAATACCGCTTATTACATTCCGCATAAAGCGACTTGGCCAGTCATTGGTACGTTGGGTCTAGTGACCATGCTGGCTGGATTTGCAAATTATCTAAATGGTTCTTCAATTGGCCCCACCCTAATGGTGGCGGGTTTATTTATTTTTATAGTCATGTTAGTGGGTTGGTTTACTTTACAAGCTACGGAAAGTGAATCCGGCATGTATAACCATGATGTAGGTATTTCCTATCGTATGGGCATGATGTGGTTTATTTTTTCGGAAATTGTATTTTTCGCCGTTTTTTTTGGCACGCTTTGGTACACGCGTAATTTGTCCGTGCCTTGGTTAGGCGAAGGCGCAACAAAAGAACTATTACACCCTGCGTATCAAGCCGTATGGCCAACTAATGGGCCGGGTAAAGTCGGTGGTGATTTTGAACCGATGGGTGCATGGGGTTTGCCCTTTTTGAATACGTTGATTCTGTTAAGCAGCGGTGTTACTGTCACTTGGGCACATCATGGTTTGCTGGCAAAAAACCGGGATCAATTGATTAAAGGTTTGATTGCTACTGTGGCTTTAGGATTTTTATTTGTTGCTTTTCAGGCATTTGAATATCATGAAGCCTACACTGAAATGGGCTTAACTTTAGGCTCGGGCGTATATGGCTCTACATTTTTTATGTTGACCGGTTTCCACGGTTTCCACGTTTGCATCGGCGCTATCATTTTGAGTGTGGTACTGTTCCGCAGCGCTAAAGGCCATTTCAAACCGGAAAATCACTTTGCGTTCGAAGCCGCTGCCTGGTATTGGCATTTTGTTGACGTGGTTTGGTTAGGGTTGTTTATCTTCGTTTATTTGATATAAGTCAAACATCAATTTCCCAAAAAGCGCTGCCTAATAACAGGCAGCGCTTTTTTTTTGTCGTGATGTTTGCGGTCGATTTTTTATTTATTTGATGGTTCGGTCTGTATAGGTTTTTGCATGTGCATTTTTGCTCCCAACCCACCCGGTTTATAAATGCCCGTTGCAACGGCAATAAAAACAAAAATAAATAACAGGATTGAAAGGGTGATACGAAAAGTCAGGGCGTTAACTGTTTTTTCCGACACTTCTTCAGCTTTATGGTTAATCAGGTGAAACAGGGCGGAGCCGAGACTGATAATTATCAGGATAAAGGCAACGATGACGACGCTTTTGATAATCATGGTAGTGTTATGCTTAATGGTATAATTCCTCTATTCTCGTTTATTCGTGTTCCAATGCCAATAGGTTAAAGAAAATAAGCATGATAATTATCACGGACACTGCTCAATGAAGTTTGAAAAAGCGCCCACGCTGGCTTATTTATGTTTGTTACCGCTGTTAATTGCACTGGGGATCTGGCAATTAGGGCGTTCAGAGGAGAAACGGGTATTTCTTGAAAAGCAAGAACAGGGAATGGCTTCCTCTGAAATCTTAACGTTATCAACTGCCATTCAAGATGATGCGGACGCACTCAGATATAAAAAAGTGCAAGCGACCGGTCATTATGATCTGGCGCATCAATTCCTGATAGACAATCAAATCAGTGCCGGGAAACCGGGTTATTTAGTTTTGACCCCTTTTATTCTACAAGGTGAAGCCAAGGCTGTTTTAGTCAATAGAGGCTGGGTTCCGTTAAATCACGATAGATCAGTTTTGCCCGAGGTACAGATCAAGACTCAGCAAAGCACAGTGAGCGGGCGAATAAATCGTTTTCCCAGTGTTGGCATAAAGTTAGCGGGAGCAGAAATACCAACAGAAGGTTGGCCGTCAGTCTTGCAGGTAATTGATACTCAAGTTTTGGCAAAGAAATTGGCTTATCCGTTATTTCCATTCCAGGTTGAGCTTGATAAAAATCTCCCCGAGGGTTTTAAACGGGAGTGGCAAACAACAACAATTATGTTGCCAGAACAGCATATAGCCTACGCGGTTCAATGGTTTGCGCTGGCATTTACGCTCACATTACTATTTATTTGGTACAGTTGTAAAAGACGCAATGGATAATCAACAGAAGAAAAACCGGCTATTAATTTTGGCAATTTTTGGGATGACCATTATTCCATTTATAATCGCTTGGGCTTTAAAGGAAAATCCTGGGTTGGTAAAAGGTACAACTAACAGAGGGGAGCTGATTATTCCTCCGCTACCAACTGAACGCGCCGATTTTACAGGCTTCGATTCATTTTCAGCAAAAAATATTAGGGAACTGGCTGGTCATTGGTTGATAGTCAACGTGATTCCAAATACGGGCTGTAATGAAATTTGCCTTGATGCGCTTCTTAAAACCAAACAATTGAGACTCATGTTAAATAAGGAGTTGCCGCGCACGCGTCGTGTCGTTATGGTTTTTAAAGAACCAGCGGCAGAAGCGGCAAGACAATGGTGGTTGAAAGACACGCTTTTATGGCGGCTGCGTCGCACAGAAAAAAAGGATGACAATACACTTTTTTTAAGCTTGCTCCGGGAAGAAAATAAGATGGATGACGCCCTAACAGAAAAGTTAATCGGTGATGAAGACCGCGAATTCGCCCTTAACTCAGACCTCATAAGGGTTAAGCCCAGTCCAGGGCTGGCTAAAAAAATTGCCGGTAACAGGCAGGGTGCAGTGCCTGATGGAATGCTGTTTTTGATGGATCCCATGGGAAATTTGATGATGCAATATGAACCGGGTTTCAATACTTATAAAGTAAAAGATGACCTCATGCATCTACTCAGAATTTCACAAATTGGTTAATGGAAAATAAAATGTTCAGAAAATTAACTCTATTTGGCGTTTTTTTAACGCTAATAATTACCGTCTTGGGATCATATTTCCGGTTATCGGGCGCTGATCTGGTATTATCCAAACAAAACTTTATTGATGCACTGATAGGCGGCAGCCATGTTTATCTGGCAGCTGCATCCGGTTTACTGGCCGTTTTGCTGGTTACCTTGTCGTGGCAGCAAAAACAATGCCGATTGGCCGCGCTGACGACTTCATTGCTGCTGTTGGTTTTAGTCGGTTTACAGGCTGCTTTGGGGTTTTGGGCTAAAGCAATAGTCAATATGCCTATCGTTATAATGATCCATGTCGTGTTGGGCATGATAACCTTTTGGCTGTTTTTTGGGTTATATTTACGTGTTAATCCGGTAGTGGCAAGTCGTGTCAGTTTAACGGGGCAAGTGCGTACCGGTCTTCTAAGCTTTACCCGTTTTGTCCAATTTGTTTTATTTTTGCAGATTGTTCTGGGCATTTGGGTTAGCGCAAATCATGCGGCTTTAGTTTGTAGCGGGTTTCCACAATGCAATGGTCAATGGTGGCCTGAAGCGGATTATAAAACCGCACTGAATTTATTTAGCGGATTATTTACTGGTTACACCGGTGTAATTTCTTTCGAAGCACAGGTGGCGGCTAACTGGCTGCATAGGGTCGGCGCATTGGTGTGCTTTGTTTTGCTAAGTTTGCTGATGTTCATGGCAACGGCAACTAATTCGGTAAAACCCGTTAGGACAGCGGGCTTGTGCTTAGGTGTGCTGCTTTTTGCGCAGATTGGCATAGGTATTATTGGCGTCAGGCTAAGCATACCCTTGTGGGCGGCAATCGCCCATCATGCTGTCGCGGCATTATTAATGCTGCCTTTGATTGCGATCAGCTTTTATAGTCGATACGGGCAGGCGGAAACACGACCTACTGTCATCGAAAAGGTTGGGCCCGTACCCGTAACCGTTGAAAGGGTTGCCGTTACCGCGCCTGTCGAAGCGTTTCTTGAAGAAGTTTATGTAGAGCCTGCTCCGGAGTCTTTATACTTACGCCTTAAATCACAGTTAAAACGGACCCGTTCCGGCCTTGGCAGCATACTGGCCAGACTGCCTATCGGCCAGAAAGAAATTAATGATGATTTACTGGAGGACATTGAAGCCAATTTACTAATGGCTGATGTGGGCGTTGATGCCACAACAGAAATAATCATGCGCTTGACGCAGCGTGTAGAGCGTCATCAGCTGCAAGATGGGTTAGCGTTATCAATGGCCTTAAAGCAAGAGTTACTGGGTATACTTTCACCTTGTAGCATACCGCTGCAAATACCTGAACAAGATACGCCGTTTGTTATTTTGGTAGTCGGAGTTAACGGGGCAGGGAAGACCACAACTATTGGTAAATTGGCAAAACGCTTGCAGGCGCAAGGCCATAGCGTTATGTTAGCCGCCGGGGATACCTTCAGAGCGGCGGCGGTTGAACAGTTGCAAGTTTGGGGGGCGCGTAATAATATCCAGGTGGTGGCTCAGCATACCGGAGCAGATTCGGCGTCGGTTATCTATGACGGCCTGCAATCTGCGAAGGCTAAAGGCATAGATGTTTTGATCGCGGACACGGCGGGACGCTTGCACACAAAATCAAATTTAATGGATGAGTTGAAAAAAGTAAAAAGGATTATGGGTAAGCTGGATGAAACAGCACCTCATGAAGTCCTGCTGGTATTAGATGCCGGGACTGGGCAAAACGCGCTGTCCCAGGCAAAACTGTTTAATGAAGCAGTCGCTTTAACAGGGCTGGTGTTGACCAAGCTGGACGGCACGGCAAAGGGTGGTGTTATTTTTGCATTGGCCAAGCGCACCGGTATTCCAATCCGTTTTATAGGCATAGGGGAGGGCATTGATGATTTACAGGATTTTAATGCAGAACACTTTGTCGACGCCTTGTTCGTAACCGACTAAAAATCATGATTAAGTTTGTCAATGTAAGCAAGCGCTATCCTGAGACAGGCGACGTATTGCGCAACGTGAGTTTTCATTTACAACGCGGCGAAATTGCTTTTCTTACCGGTCATTCAGGGGCAGGGAAAAGTACGCTATTACGGTTGATTGCAGCCATGGAGCGTTGCAGCCGTGGACAAATATTATTGGATGGGCAAGATCTTAGTCATGCCAAGGAAAACCAACTGCCTTTTATCCGAAGAAAAATGGGATTTATCTATCAGGACTATAAGTTGCTTCAAGATCGGACCGTTTTTGATAATGTGGCGTTACCATTGGTTATAGCTGGCTTCGGACACCATGAAATTGTCCGCAGGGTAAGGGCGGCATTAGATAAAGTAAGCTTGACGGGTAAAGAAAAAAAATATCCACTGGCTTTGTCTGGCGGTGAACAGCAGCGTGTAGGAATTGCCAGGGCGGTGGTTAATAAGCCGCCAATGATTATTGCCGATGAGCCAACCGGTAATCTGGATCCGCAATTATCTAAAGAAATCATGTTCTTATTTGGGCAGTTTCAGCAGGTAGGGGTCACAGTCTTGATTGCCTCACATGACATTTCTTTGATTACCCAACTGAACTACCGGGTCTTAAAGTTAGATCATGGTCAACTGGTTTCGAGTTAACTTATGAAGCGAAACCTAAAAAACCGGATCAGAAAAGACCCTCCAGCTAAGCAGGTCAGGCAGGATATCCGGCAAACTAAAACGGCAGGCGGTAATTTCTTCGATAAACTAAATGCTTACCGCGACCTCCATGCGCACGCATTGTTTTCCAGTCTTGGCCGCTTGGTGGCTTCACCATTCACTTCGATAATGACTATAGCTGTATTGGCTATCGCCATTTCACTTGCCAGCGGTTTTTATATTCTGGTGGAAAATCTCCAGCAACTAACAGGCAATTTGGAAACCAGTAATAGAATCTCGTTATTTCTCAGGGATGATGTCTCTGATGCGCACGCTAATAAATTAGCCGAAACCATTAGGCAGAATGCGAACATTCAGGAAGTTGAATTAATTACCAGGGAACAGGCGCTAGCTGAATTCAAAACCTACAGTGGTTTTGGCGCGGCGATTAATGCAGTTGAAAAAAATCCGTTGCCTATTGTGATTCAGGTGTTGCCTAAAAATACACTGGAAGATAAGCAAGGACTTGAGACTTTGCTGAAAAGTTTTCAACAATCTCCTGAAGTCGATTTTGCCCAGATGGATCTAAAGTGGATTGAGCGCCTGCAATCAATTATTGAGGTGGCAAGACTTTTTGCCACCTTGCTCAATCTGATGCTAGGGGCTGCTGTGTTATTTGTTATCGGTAATATAATACGACTGGAGCTGCATACTCGTCGTGATGAAGTCGTGATTGCTAAATTGGTTGGAGCAACAAATTCATTCATTCAGAGGCCGTTTTTGTACACAGGCTTTTGGATAGGCTTTATTTCAGGGGTATCTGCTTGGTTTGTTGTCACCGCAATGATGCTGATTTTAAGGCAATCGGTTGAAAAACTCTCGGGGCTTTATGAAGGCGGTTTCCATTTATTGTTTTTAAGCTTTACCGAAACCCTAGCGCTGATAGGTATTTCTTCAGCGCTCGGTGTATTAGGTTCATGGGTGGTGCTTATGTGCCAGCTTCAGCGAACAAAACCCGAGTAAAAGCCGACTTTAAAAATTATTAGCACTCTTGTTAAGAGAGTGCTAGAATTTGTCAAAAATTTTTTCCCAGGAGATACCATGAGTAACGCATTGGCTTTACCCGTAAATTTGTCGGTTGGAACGTTTGATGCCTATTTGAATCTGGTTCGTCAAATGCCAAGGTTGACATCTGATCAGGAGCGCGAATTAACGTTAAAATTTAGAGATCACGGCGATTTAGAAGCTGCACGCAAATTGGTCATGACCAATTTGCGTTTTGTCGTACATGTCGCCAGAGGCTATAGTGGTTATGGTTTGTCAATGCCTGATATTATTCAGGAAGGCAATATCGGACTTATGAAAGCGGTTAAGCGTTTTGATCCAGACGTAGGCGTGCGCTTAGTGTCTTTTGCAGTTCATTGGATTAAAGCGGAAATTCACGAGTATGTCATCAAGAATTGGGGTATTGTAAAGGTTGCGACTACCAAGGCCCAACGCAAACTGTTTTTTAATCTGCGTAAATCCAAACAAGATATAGGCTGGTTATCAAATGATGAAGCGATGGCTATCGCAGAAGATTTGAAGGTTGACTTGAGTGACGTTTACGAAATGGAAAAGCGTTTGGGTAGTCAGGATATGTCATTCGATATGCCTGTTGATGAGTCCGCAGAAGAAAGCATTGCCTATCCATCAAATTACCTTCAACAACATGGGACCGATCCCTCTGAATTGCTTGAAAATGCCGATTGGGAAGGGCATGGACAGGATTTATTGACAGAAGCTATGGCTAGCTTGGATGAACGGAGTTTGGATATTCTTTCAAGCCGCTGGTTAGCGGACAAAAAAGCCACGCTGCATGAGCTTGCAGAACGCTATAATGTGTCTGCCGAAAGAATCAGGCAATTGGAACAAAATGCAATGAAAAAGCTCAGGACCGCAGTAGTGCTTGAAGCTTGATTATTATTAACTTAATTAACAAAGGCTTGGCGATTTTATCGTTAAGCCTTTGTTAGTTTACGTCTTACAGTTTTACTGATTTTCTTAATGCATCAGTTTATAAATCCATGGTTACATTCAGCGTCTTAATTAATAATGTGAAAGAAAATCTGGATTAAAATGGTCATTGATTGATTCCTGAAGTCTTATTACTTAGGGTTTAGCGTTCAATTACCGTTGAATCATTATTGTTTTCGACATTCGCCAAAATAATCAGTTTTACTTCTATAAGCTTCGTTTCTATTCGATGTTCCTTCTTTTGCAAGATCTTTTTGGGCTTCACTTAAGCGGGATTAAGCAAGTTTAATAACATTTGTGCTTGTTCTGCGGCTTCATGGCCCAGGTTAGTCAAATAGCCTCCATCTTCCTGAGTTACCAGTCCCTTATCGTATAAACGTTTAGTTGCTGCAATCAATTCGGGTGCAGCGGTTTTATGAACCTTGATTCCTTCTTGTGTCGTGCTCAGGTTGTAGCGGACCAGAATGTTAATTTCGTCCACAACGTCTTGGGTATAGGGCATAGCATATCCTCATGATTTATCATTAAAGCAAAACATGATAAAGCCATTTCTATCCAAGGAGTATCTTTTTTTCTGGGATCAGACGCATCAACTTAAAGGAACAACACCAGAAAGCTTTACCATGAAAATACATTTTTCATTCTCCGGGGTGATGAAAGCATCTTCATGATCGTTAGGTTAAAACTTCGTGCCGGTGTTAAAAAATTTCAAAAGCGCGTAACGTCGCTTAATAACGCCGTACTGAACTATCACAGGTACAAGACCAGGCGTCAATTCCGCCTGTTAAATTGGCAATGTTTTTATAACCTGACTGCACTAGATAATTGGCTGCTTGCAGGCTGCGCATGCCATGATGACAGATCACTACAATCTCCTGCTGCGGATTGAGTTCACTCAGCTTGCCTGGGATTTGATTGAGTGGAATCAATACGCTGTCAGCAATATGGGCATATTTAAATTCATGCGGTTCTCTTACATCCAGCAAAAACAGGTTTTCTTGCTGTTGAATTTTGTTCTTTAATTCTGTTGCTGATAGTTGTTTTACAGTCATAGTTATCCTTGATTAATAAATCGATTCAAACGTTGCATGGCGATAGCCATGTTAGCGATTGAAGTCGTATAGGCAAAACGAAGCATGTGATGCGCTTCGTAACTGCCAAAATCCTTCCCCGGCGTTATGGCAACTGCTTCGGCTTCCAAAAAATCCAGTGCGAATTGGCAACTGTCATCGGTAAATTTTTTGCAATTGGCATAAATATAAAAAGCGCCTTCCGGTTTAACGGGAATTTCAAAGCCCAAGCGAAGTAAATTATCATAAAGAAAATTCCGTCTGGCGGCAAATTCGGCACGCCTGTTTTCAAGTTCAACTAAGGTATTTTCATCAAAAGCCGCTAATGCGGCATATTGTGAATGCGTGGAAGTGGCAATATAAATATTTTGCGCTAATTTCTCAGTGGCTTGAATGAACTCATCGGGCACAATCAACCAGCCAACGCGCCAGCCCGTCATGCCGAAATATTTGGAAAAACTGTTGATTACAAATACGTCGTCGCTAAATGCGAGCGCGGTTGTGGCATGGGTATCGTAAACCAGCCCATGATATATCTCATCCGAGTAAAAGCAACCGCCCAGGGAATCAACTGCTTGAATAGCTTGCTTTAAGTCTTCCGGCCTGATCAGCGTCCCTGTGGGATTGGACGGAGAGGCAATCAATGCGCCTTTAGTTTTTTGAGTCCAATGCTTATTGATGTGTTTTGCGGTTAATTGATAACGTGTGCTGGCATCAACCGCTATGGTTTTAGTCCTGCCGCCAAGCAAGGTGACAAAGTTGCTGTTGCAGGGATAACAAGGGTCGGCCATTAACAGCTCTTCGTTCGGATTAAGGCTTACCCCAAGCGCCAATAAAAACGCGCCAGAAGCCCCTGGCGTCACAAAAATACGCTGTTGGTCTATTGTCACACCATAATGCCCCCGATAAAATGCTGCGATCCTATTTCGCAGTTCAGGCAACCCGGCTGCAGGCGTATATTTAACTTCACCTGTTTGAATGTGCTTAATGCCCGCAGCTACAATAGCCGGCGGTGTCGGAAAATCGGGTTCGCCAACTTCCATATGAATAACATCTTTGCCTTGCGCCTCCAATTGCTTGGCGCGGCGCAACAATTCCATGACATAAAACGAAGAAATCTCCGAGTTTCGCTCTGCAAGTCGCTTGCGCATGGTGGAAGTTCCCGTAAAAATATTAAATGATACCAATAAACCTTGCTAACTGGTGAGTTTTCTGCTAAAAATGCGCAGTTTTTATTTATCCTGACTATAGGAGTTAATGGATGACCGATAGTACTAAACCAATTGTTGCATCACCTTTCAGTTTTGCGCCTTACCAAGAAAAAGAAGGCGAAGAATATATGAATGAAGCTCAATTAAAACATTTTGAGACAATTTTAAAAAATTGGAAAGCCGAATTAATGCACGAAGTAGACCGTACCGTGCACCACATGCAGGATGATGCCGCTAATTTTCCCGATCCCAATGACCGGGCGACTCAGGAATCAGAATTCAGTCTGGAATTAAGAACGCGTGACCGTGAACGTAGGCTTATCAAGAAAATTGATGACTCCCTAAAAGAGATTGAATCCGGGGATTATGGCTTTTGTGAGTCATGCGGCATAGAAATCGGCATACGCCGACTGGAAGCCAGGCCCACAGCCACTTTGTGCATCGACTGTAAAACGCTTGATGAAATTCGGGAAAAACAAATGGGTTAGAATTTTGCCGTGCCGGATAAACAACCTTATATTGGCCGGTTTGCGCCTTCGCCTACCGGCCCCTTGCATATCGGTTCACTTTACACAGCATTAGCCAGTTTCCTGCAAGCCCGTTCACGGCAAGGTTTGTGGTTGCTACGCATTGACGACCTTGATACACCCCGGAATATAAAAGGCTCAGGGGACAGCATATTAAAAACGCTGGAGACCTTTGGCCTGCATTGGGACGGTCGTGTTGCCTATCAAAGCCAAACCCTCGATGTTTATCATGAAATTCTTGATAAATTAGCCAACGACAAGCTGATTTATCCTTGTACATGCAGTCGGAAAACTTTGACGTCTGTTTATTCCGGTATCTGCCGGAATAAACAGACGCTGCCCGATAGTCCCTATTCACTCCGCATTAAAACTGATAACCGCTTTATTGCTTTTAACGATAGGTTACAGGGTTTAATGTCCCAGAATCTGGCCGACAATGGCGATTTTATTCTAAAACGAAAAGACCGGATTATCGCTTATCAATTTGCGGTTGTGATTGACGATGACAGGCAACATATCAATCATGTTGTGCGCGGTTACGATTTACTGGATTCAACTCCCCGGCAAATCTATCTCCAGCAACTTTTGGGACTTTTTACGCCTGACTATATGCACGTGCCGGTTATTATTGATGAACAGGGCTATAAGCTTAGCAAACAAACCCGGGCAACAGCGGTCGATTTAAAAAAACCTCACGCGGTCATTTTTGAACTGCTGAACTTATTAAAGCAAAACCCGCCTGGCGAGCTTCAACATGCGCCATTAACTGAATTGCTCAGTTGGTCGATTGAGAACTGGAACCCGAATCGTTTAAAAAATTGCCGTGCAATTTCCAGATTGGGTTAGGCTTGGCCGAGTCAGTAACAGCAAACTAGATCATACAGTTTATTAACAGGCACTTAGGCTTGAGCGGCACTGATTGTAGAATCGCTTTAAAAAGGTTTAACAACCGCCAAAATGATAATGCCCGCTAAAAATAATACCGGCACTTCATTCATCCAGCGGTAATAAACATGACTATGTTGATTGCGGTCATGTTTAAAATCATTTAGCCACACGCCACAAAAGTAGTGATAAACCAGAGTGAGCGCTAGTAGCGCCAGTTTTGCATGAAGCCAGCCGCTGGCTGAATAAAGTCCCCATGCGTAATCAGTTAGCATCCAGACGCCAAATACTAATGTCGCTATCATGCCCGGTGTCATGATGCCGAAAAACAGTTTACGTTCCATTACCTTAAAGCGTTCATTGCTGATTTTATCAAAGCTCAACGCATGATAAACAAACAATCGCGGCAGATAAAACAGACCTGCAAACCAGGTGACCATAAAAATCAAGTGTAAAGCTTTTAACCAGAGCATGGCTCATCCTTTAGTAAGTGTTGTTCAGATAGATGGGTCATGGCAAAGAATTTCGATGTGTAAAATCATGTCGGTAGGATACATCGATTTTAATGGGTGTCCTGAAGAAAATTAGCGGAGGGTATTTTTGCGAGTTACCTAAGTAATCGTTAGTGCGGACGCTAACTCAATTATGAATAAACGAAAACTGATTGTAGCAATTTCATCCAGAGCCTTATTTAATTAAACAGGGCACTTCTCAAGACAGCTTTATAATGTCAATAGATTTGAACATGAGTAATCAAACTAAACAAAAACGACCCCAATACACGATTGAATTTAAAGGCTTCTCTAAATATATCTTCTCCGCTGCCATTTTTGGCGAGAAGTCATGGCGCTGAAATGAGAAAAAACAGATGTCATTACCGGCGTGAAAATTCGTCAACGGAGTTAAACAAACTGAGGATCAAAAACAGGACGCAGCTTGAAGCTCTGTACGCCGGATTTGGCTAAAGCTCCCGACCATACCCCGATGACCTGCTACCTAGATTTTACTTTGTTTGTCGGTCATTCCTTTCTTCCCTACTAACCGAAACGTTGTAACCTTGATCTTTTAAAAGCGCATGTTTTCTGGCTTCATCAAGATCGAAAGCCACCATTTCACTGATCATTTCCTGCAGGGTAATCTGCGGCACCCAGCCTAGTTTGTTTTTGGCTTTGGATGGATCACCCAGCAGAGTTTCAACTTCAGCAGGTCTAAAATAACGGGGATCAATTTCTACGATAGTTTGCCCGACTTTCAACCCCGGCGCCTTATCACCTTCAATTGCTGCAACATAGCCCTTTTCATCAACGCCTGCACCGTCCCAGCATATTTTTACACCAAGTTCATTAGCGGACATTTCTATAAACTGGCGCACCGAATACTGAATGCCCGTCGCGATTACAAAATCTTCGGGATGCTCTTGTTGCAGCATCATCCATTGCATGCGAACGAAATCCTTGGCGTGTCCCCAATCTCTGAGCGAATCCATATTACCCATAAACAAACACTGCTCCAGACCCATGGCTAAATTACTCAGACCACGCGTAATTTTACGCGTAACAAAAGTTTCACCCCTGCGAGGCGATTCATGATTAAACAGGATACCGTTACAGGCATACATACCGTAAGATTCCCGGTAATTGACGGTAATCCAGTAGCCATAAAGCTTGGCTACTGCATAAGGTGAGCGTGGATAAAACGGCGTGGTTTCTTTTTGAGGTACTTCCTGAACTAGTCCATAAAGTTCTGAAGTTGAAGCCTGATAAAAACGGGTTTTCTTTTCCATCTTCAAAAACCGGATGGCTTCAAGCAGACGCAAAGTGCCAATGCCATCGACATCGGCAGTATATTCGGGCGATTCAAAGGATACTGCGACATGGCTCATCGCACCAAGATTGTAGACTTCATCCGGCTGGGTTTCACTAAGAATACGGGTCAAATTGGAACTGTCCGATAAGTCACCGTAATGTAGGTAAAATTTAGTGTTTTTGATATGCGGATCCTGATAAATATGATCGACCCGCTGCGTATTAAAAAGCGATGAACGTCTTTTGATACCATGGACTTCATAGCCTTTTTCCAATAAAAATTCTGACAAGTAAGAACCGTCTTGCCCAGTTACGCCAGTTATTAATGCTACTTTTTTACTCACAATCTTTCCTTTATTCGCTTAGATATGCTCATTGGCTGTGATTATCGCCAAATTTAGGTTAAAAATATTTATTCGGCGTTGTAGCTTTACAATATAATACTTTCTAAGTTGGGTTAGGGTCTTAGTTAAGCCATTGGGTCAATCGCCATCCTCGGGAATAAATTAAGAGGGGTGGGCGCTATTATTTGCGCAAGATTTTTCCAGGCATCCTACTGGAAAAATCAGCAAAAATTACGCTACCGTCAATACATTAGTTTGCCCCGATAGTTCCCTAAGACTTCGCTTAGAGCAGGCTTTGCTTCGCTCGTTTCAACCCAACCCAACAAGGTGAAGAAACATTACTACGCAATGAGAAGAACCCGTAAGGTGATCCCTTGCAATTTTTCTTCTCAATCTATGAAAATCCGCCCAGCGCAATGTCATCAGGACTAAAAATATTCATTCTGATTGCGTTTCGTTGCCAATATTGTCAGCCGTCAAGACGAATGAAATCTCTCACAGTCTACCCAGACTATATTCATTGAGCAAGCGATTTTCACGGTAATAAGCAGGTAATTTAGTCTCTTACCAGCCAGGTCTTTACATTTTTTGACAAGAATTAGCCCCTCAAGCAGTAGTGGCAAGGGCTGGCAGGATATTAAATTCTGTCGCATGAACACAGGCTGCGGTTGCTGCCCTGCCTGGTTTGGTCAGGTAATAGCGAAAGGTACCAGACACGCGTTTGATCATGCCAAATATGCGCAACCGTTTTAGCTGGCGTGATAGCGAATTATCCGACAGATTGGGAAGATAGGGTTTTAAATCAGCACGGCGTAGTCCGTGCATAGTAAATTTGGGGTCCAATACAGTACATGGTAATGCCTGGTCAGTTGCTGCGAAGAAATTAAAACCTCGCCAGTTTATTTTTTGGACGGTTTTAGGTTCGGTGAGCTTTTATAATGCGCGCTGTCCGTCTGAATGATTATCCAGCGAGGAAAGGAAGTCAAGATAGCGCCGGTTGCAACCGATGAGAGTTTCCCGCAGATCGATCACGCTATAGATGGATTTTTTTTCCTTGGTGCCAGTTCTCGTGTTTCGGTACCGTTTTTATGTTCCACCTTGCGGTGGTGTTTATAGGAGGAGACATGGTTGTGCCTTATATTGACATATCATACTGATATATAGTAATTTTTCTGGTCATCAAATTTTACTAAAGGGATTTGTATGTACCAGATTAATAATTTTTGCTGTCAGAATCCATCTTGTCCAAATGCTGGAATTAGAAGAAAAGGTAACTTACGATGGCATGGATGGAGCGATCATAAGCGTCTAATTCGATGCCTTCGTTGCATGACATGTATGAAGTGTTTTTCGGAGCGAAAAGATACCGTACTTGAACATAGCCGCATACCGCTGGAAAAAAACCATTGCCGTTATGGAACACCTACGTGAAGGGTGTGGAATAAGAGGTACCAGCCGGTTGGCGAGGGTTCACTAAAATACCGTGATGCGTTACTTTCGTCTCGCTGGTGATCATGCCAAAAAGTTACACGATGAACTCGTAGCTACTTCACCGATGACAAGGGAGGTACAACTGGATGAAAAGTGGTCATTTGTCTATAAGAAAGAAGCCCGCTGCGAACAGGATGAAAAAACAAATGGGTACAATTGGGATCATACAGCACTTGGCTGAAAACCGATTGTTATTAAGCATTGTGCCTGGATGACGCATCTGTGAGCAGTGTCAAAAAGTGGTAGATGAGGTCAAAAAGCGTACTGATGGACGAACAGATATATTGATTACTTCTGACGAACACGCGCCTTATGAGACAGCGATTGAACGGGCTTATGCCGTTGAGACGCAGCAACCCGATGGTTCAATACAGAAGGTGATGCCAAAGGATTTGTGTTATGCCACTGTATGCAAAACAAGTAAAGGCGGCCGTGTCGTTGACAGCGTAAAGACGTTGGTTTTTGGTACACTCAGCATCCTGCTGATGTTCCTATTCCGATCAACCGTTAGTAACACCATCAATACGTCTCTTGTCGAACGCCATAACGGTACGGATCGAAATCAGAATGCTGGAAAAACTCGTAAAACCCGATGTTCAAGTTTTTAATTCTTGATATTGTAGAATCCTGCTAAAACAGGCCATACAGCCATAAGTACTATCATGTAGCAGCCGGACACCTTCATGAAAACACCTTGATTTATCTGGGGTCGACTCAATCAAGCTAAAAAAATTTGAACATCGAGTAAAGCCCTAAGCTTTTCAAAAGACTGGGTCATGCATAATGCTGTGACGTATTTTGTGGCAAACCTATAATTTTTGTTGGCCTGTCACGACATTGCGGATCAAAAACGAAACTGGCGGGTGGAAAAAACGGACCCCCGCCATGGCGGCGTGACTCACAGGTCATATTAGGTCACAGCTTTCTCATAAAAAACAGCAGGGAACTGGAGTACAATCGTCGCCCCCGAAACTTATGGCAAAAAACCCCAGCAAATGAGTAATGAAGAACCTTACAGCAGCGAGCAAGTCACTTGCTTTGTCGGCCTATTGAAAAATGAGCTGCCAGAGCATCGCGACAATCGGGGTAAACGCCATCCTTTGGCGTTCGTGATTGCTGCCTTTGTGTTGGCCACATTGGTGGGTCGCCAAACGCTTTCCAGCATTCATCGTTTTATGCGCAATCGCGCGGATTGGCTGCACGACTGATCCAAACTCCCAAAGTAAAACCTATTTCCCGTGCGCATCTGCCGCGTTTGCTGGATGGGTCAGTGCTGAAGGGACTCATTGAGGACTGTTCCGGTGTGCGAATACAGTCCCACGAAACTACAAAACGGGTAGCGATCGATGTCAAAGCATTGCGCGGCACGCTGGATGCCGGTGACAAGCAAAATCTGATTTTGGCAGTTGAGCGCAATACCCGTGAAGTCGTAGCCCAAGCCCGGCAATGCGGCGGCAAATCCAGCGAGCCGGCCATTGGTGAGCTATTAAAAGACAGCGGCATGGGCAAATAAAAAGTGTCTCCGAATGCGCATCACTTTAATCCGGCTACTACGGCTCAAATTTATCAGGCTGGCTGGCGGTGTTTATTTAACACAGGTCAAAGAAATTCAGGCGATATTCCTGCAGTAATGCAAAATAGTCCACAAACAGTTTCTGCCACTTGCAGAAACGATTGGATATGAAAAAGAGCAGGGTCGTGTCACCACACGTAAAGCCCACGTGTTCTCCTTGACATCGTTGAGCCTGGATTCCCAATGAAAAAAACAGCGGGCTGTCGACGCTGATTGTTGTAGAGCGCGAAACCTTCGAGATTGCCAAATAAAAAAACCGGTTTTGAAACATCCTGTTATGTCAGCAACTCCGTGTTTGAATCTGATGTTATCAAGCCGCTTGCCGAGGAGTTGACCCAAGCAATCCGCGGTCACTGGGGCGTGAAATCCAATAACTGGATTCGCGATGTCACCTTTAATGAAGATCGCATTAAAACCAAAGCCGGCAATCAATCGCAAATCATGGCTTTGTTGAGAGGTCTTGGTATCGAACTGATCAGAAAAACATCACCGGAAAACTTTTCAGGCCGCCATAAGAATTTCGCCGATTTGGTTTCCACCCTGGAATCAATGCTAAGGCACGTCATGTTTTTATGAGAAAGCCGTGCATATTTGGTCGACTCATGAGTGGATTTCGTACCCAACTCGACCGTGTATGCCAACTTGGGGCACTGCCGAATATTTCTAATAATGGCCGTCATCAAACTGCCATATTGTCTTCATCGTATCGTAGCAAAGTCAATATAGAATTGTAATTGCTCGAAAATGGCTCCTCTTTGAGTCATCTGCAGCACAAGAATAAACAGCACTAGATAAGTTTTTAAAAATTAACGATGTTTATAGTTCACCTTTTTTAACCTTGTAAATCTTAGGAGATTACATGAAACTCCATCTGAATTATGTTTGTTTAATACTGGCCGCTATGGCAGGCTCAGCCAACGCTTTTACCCTTACCAACCTTCATGCAGCCAATACAAAAACACTTGGTTTCGCGGCACCAAATATCCTGTCACCTGAATTGGATTTACGTTTACAGGCTACCGGTTCAATGAAATTGGATGGAGCTACCGATACCACTCAATACTACGGATATATTAATAACGGAACTGGCAACAACATGGTTCCCCTGTTAGGCAGCGCGACTAACCCCATTGCGCCAGCGACTGAAGCATCTAAGACTGAGCCGGACAAAAACACTTATCTGGTCTTGAAAGGGCAAAATGGCGCAGATGAAAAATATAACTATGGCACACATTTTTTATATCAAGGACATGAATCAGGTGTCCACGGCTATATTACTCGTATTAACCTGGATGCCGATGGTGCGCATCGAGTAACTTTGCTGGCAGATAAGATGGCCGATGGCAACATAATTCCAAATATTGATGGCTCGACCTGGGATCCTTTCTCAGGCAAATTGCTGTTCACTGGTGAAGAAGGTGCTATTGCCGGGGTATCCGAAGGCGTTGTATTAGAAGCCACGCCAGATTACCCATCTACAGTAACAAAGCTTGATGGGGTAATCGGTCACGGTGGCTGGGAAGGCATTCAGGTAGACTCTGATGGTAATCTGTGGCTGGTAGCCGATCAAGGCGGATCCAATGGCATAGTTAATAATAAAGCCAAACAACCTAATAGCTTTATTTATCGCTTTGTGCCTAAAGATAAAACCAATTTGTCATTAGGCGGGAAATTACAGGCATTACAAGTCAAAAGCCAGGCGCATTCCGGCTTTATTGTTTTCCACGAGGGTCAAGCAGACGCCGACATTCTGTCTAACGATGTAAAAGATCTCCATTCTTACGGCAAAGTTTTTTGTACATCATGGGTAACTATACATGATACGGCTACAAATGGTTTCGTAGCTTTTGATGCTAATGTGGCTGCTAAAACAGCCAATGCCACACCATTTAAACGCCCTGAAAACGGTGTTTTCCGTCCTTCACTTAACAATCCGTTTAATCACTTTTATTTCACCGAAACAGGCGATACCAACAACGATACTCAAGCGGGTAGCGCTTATGGCGGCTTTGGAGCCATCTTTAGTCTTACGCAATCGAGTCCTGCCGCTAATACTGGCAGTTTGAAAATGGTTTATTTAGGTGATGCAAAACATTCCGGTTTCGATAACATAGCTTTCTTGAATTACTACCAGCTTTTAGTTGTTGAAGATGCGGGCGATACTTTACATACTCAAAGAAACGCCCTTGATTCAGGCTATTTATTTGATCTTCGAGCGAATTACAGTGTAAAAACTAATCAACCGATCCGTTTCCTTGCAGAAGGTCGTGATGCTTCCGCAACCTTGGATTCCGCAACTTCTGGATTAAATGCTAATGGTGACAATGAAATAACGGGCATCCATGTTTCCAATGGTGATCCAACTGTTTTGGGCCTGCTAGGTTCAAAAAATCCAACGCCGTTTATCAATGGCTGGCGAGTGTTCTGGACCCAGCAACATGGTGATAACAACACTTGGGAAATTGTACCTTATATTAAAGCATCAAATTAGGATTAGTTAAGTCTGATGATCTGAAACATAAAAAAAGTTGATACGACCATTATAAGTAGACCCCATTGTCCAGACAATTTATCATCGAGTTTAAGAGAGTGTTGTCTCTGTTACAACTGACTGGCGCTGTCCCAATTCTTGTATTTAACAAATTGTTATTATTGCGCCGCGGGCATTTTGATATTCCAATATGCTTGCTACGGCGGAATGTGGTCAAAGGGTGAATTAGTGCGGGTAAGCTGATGGTAAATTGCCTAAGCAGTTTTCCATCAGCTTATCCACACGTTCCGAAGGAAATTCACGCTTTGTCCACATGGAGTCTTCCGGTAGTATCTTTATCTGTCAGTTTGATAAATTTATCCACAATCATTGTCCCGCCGCCTTCGCAAGTTGTCCCGGATAAATCCATTAAAGGTCACGACTGACAAGCTGGCGGCTTACAAAAATGCGTTACAGTCGGTATTCACTGATATAGATTATGTTTATCTGCAAATCGTTAAGAAAAGGGTAAAAATGCGCTTGGTCACCGTCAAGAAGTGTTTCGTAAAAGGAACTGAAGACGATTTTAAAGGAAAACCCCAAAATACCTCTTATATTGAGCGCTTTAATCTGACGTTAAGACTATGGGTATCTTATTTGCAAAGGAAAACATTGGGCTATTGTAAAAAGAAAGGGAATTTTACGGATACGCTTTGGATTAATCTCTATGACTACAACGATGCCATCATAAAAGCTTAAGGCTGCCACATACACTTCCTGGCGTGTCGCGATTTCAAAAAATGGACACATCGGACACCTGCCATGGCAATGGGATTAACTCAAGAGGCATTAACTTGGAGATTCTTATTCGTGATGCCTATTCCGGTAACCTGTTGATAAAAATCAACCTGCATTGATTTGTAGGGACTACCGGCTATTTCAAATCGATCATATGCAAATCTTGTATCAGCTTTTTTTCCGCTGGAGTAAGAAAAATGCGTACGGTATTTTTCGTGGTATGTGCTGATTCAGTAGTGTTGGTTTCACGGCGATCAGAAGTACGTCTTTCAATGTTGCGTCTATCAAAATTTGGACAATCCAAAAGATTGTTTTTTATATGCTCCAACCATTCGGGGGATCCAAACTCGCTTGTGTTTTTGCGTCGTTCGGATTCAGATTCGGTTGTTGATGTCCTTCGCGGACCCTTTCTCATATCAATTATATTCATCCTTTATCACCTGACGCTAAATTGGTCGTTTAATTGATTGATGCAGAATCTAAATAATAGATGATATTTTTGTAAAATACAAAGTTAAAATCAAAATCATTAGAAACCAAACGTATGCGGTTGTTCTCCCGATTTTTCATTTACCGCTGTTTTCAGCCCAGTCCCAGTTCGGAATTATTCAGATATTCCGAATGTCTCTGGATTGTAATACGGCGCCCAATATTTTCCACTTTAAGCACGCACTTTTCCATTTTATTATGCCCTTAGGCGTTGTGAGATTAATAAATTGGCAATTATTACTGGAAAAACTTGGAAGTTTATTTTGCCAAAACCGGAAAAAATCCACGCTGTTTAGCACCATAAAGAGTAAATTTTAGCTTCTTTTAGGCTTTTAGGTACGGCAAAAACGGTTGCATTAGATTCATAAAAAGAGGATTATACGATGAGTGAAAGGACAGAATTTCACTTTATTTAATAATCGAGAATTCAAAATCAGATGTTTTTTACTTAATTCAACCGGGAAATTACGCTATGACCAAAGAAGAATTATTAGCAAAAATGCAAGCCACGATTGACGAACAACAAGTAAAACTCGAGTCACTTAAAGATAAAGCAATTGATGAGTCACATGAAGCGCTTGATGATATGCGTGCTGCGATTGCCGACTTGGAACCCAAGTTAGAGCAGGCAAAGGCAAAAGCTAAGGAATTAGCTGAGTCAGCTGATGATGTCTGGGATGATGTGAAAGAATCGTTGGAGTCAGGATGGGACGAGGCAACATCAAAATTGGAAGAAGGCTGGAACAGCGTAACCTCATCCGTAAAGTCATTTTTCTCTTAAAAATGAGAAAAATACCTGTGAATCTGGCAACTTCCATGTTTCATCGGTAAAGTAGGTTTATGGTAATCCCGGAAGTGTCTGTAACTTAAATGTTTGCAGCCACTTCTTGGTTTCATCATCCCAACAAGCTAAAAACAGCTCCAAGATTATCTTTTACCGCAATTGCAAAGGTTTCGCAGGCCGCTATATCACCAGCTTCCATTCCTTTGCGAAGCCAAAAAGTGCGTTGTTCCGATGATCTGTGAGTAAATGATTCCGGGCGTAATCTTTGTGCTGCACACTTTAAAAGGCGATCATCTTCACTTGCGGATGCGGCCTGAGGCTTTCATCAAAATCTCCCGGTTCCAAAAGACTGCGATATTTGTCTGCAAAGTGAGCCCATACTCCCGCAAAGCTATTGTAAGCGGTAATTTTCCCCTCATAGACAAGCTAAGCAGCTTGATTTAGAGGTTCAATTTTTTCTGTCACCGAATTCCGCACCACCAGACAAACAATACATTACAGCAGCTACAACTTGGATCATTTAGGCCTCATAGCAGGTATGGTTGATGAATTGGACTTGTGTGAACTGATCGATACTGTGATCAAACTGGATCAAGAGCAACGCCAAGTCTCTGTGGAGCAATGCGTCAAGGCCATGATTTTACACGGTCTGGGTTTCGTCAATCGAGCGCCATACCTGATGCCGCACTTTATTAAGGATAAACCGGTCACGTTTACTGGGCAAAATGGGCAACTGGCAGCTGGCAGCTCAAGCGGTCAAGCGCTTGGGGCAATCCTGCACAGCCGGGCACATAGACACCAGTAGCTTTCATGTTGATGATGTCTAGAACAGCGGCCAGGAGGACGTGCCGGAAGGCGTTATTCATTTCACTCAGGGCGTAAGCCTAGACCATCGGCCGGACTTGAATCAGGTGATACTCCAACTGATTTGCGAACATCAGCCGGGCAAACCGCTGTGGATGGATGCCTTGAGCGGCAACAGCAGCGATAAAGCCAGTTTTCGGCAGACGCAGAATGCGTATCTGGAATAGTTGCGCGGCGGCGGGTGGGTCTGTCACTGATTGTTGCTGACAGTGCGCTTTATACTGCGAATACAGTGCAAGACCTTGGCGATTTCCCCTGGATCACGCGCGTTCCCGAAACGATTGGCGGCACCCGTGAATTAATCTTGGCGGCCTCTGGCGAGTGGCTGGAGATTCGGCCGGAACGGGCCTACACGGTGTTGGGTTCAAGTTATGGCGGCGTTAAGCAGCGTTGAATTCAGGGTAACGGAGAGTAGAGTGCGGAGTGGAGTGTCGGATGTCAAATTCCAGGGGAGAAATTGATCCAATGTCTCATTACGCCGTTTAAAAATTGCCGGTGCATTTTATACTGCGCCAAGGTGAGAGAGGAGTCCATATCATCACCTTAATAATTTGTTTTCCTATATACGTCACGAGCATAAAAACTGGAAAACTTGAGTTCAATGATTTGACATTGATTTGATTTATTGATTTTCGGGAATGTGTATCTTATCCTGTGAAAATCCGGTCAGGTCTTGCATTAATTAACACATCTGTGCCTAACCGTCCGTTCCAGTGCATCCGTGCGCAAATTATATTAAATTCACATAACCAGAAAAGAAGCCAGATAAATTGCGCCCAACGTAAATACAAGCACTTTTATTTTTTCGATTAACGACAAATCTTGCCAGTAAAAGCGAGCCTTGGCTTTGTAAAGTGGCCATTTCTCATTGAATGCATGCAGCGCTTCTTTTAAGCGAAAAAAAAGACGCAGCAGCCTCTTCGATAGATAGTAAAAGGGGTATGCAAAAATCCCCAGCAGCAAATAAAATACAATGGTTTGAGTTTCGTGTAACTCAGTGTGGAGTAAGTGTTCGACGATATGATCCAATAGAGTCTCAAGCCATTCGAACGAGATAAACACGACCTCAAAGAACAGATGTGCTAACTCAAACAATAAGCCAATAATCACATCTGGCATCGTTATCATTGCGACAATGCCGATTAGAACCAAGCCGTAAAGAATCTTTCGATTAGAGGTTATAATCATTTGTCGTCCTGCCTGTGGTTTGAAAGGGGCAAGGCTAAAAAGCTACTTGCCTCTTGTTACTTTCAATTTAAGCTTTGCGTCCAAACCTTGGCATTTCTAAACATCCGCATCCATGCGCCATATTCGCCCCAGTTGTCAGGATACCATGAATTTTGCAATTTTCTAAAGCAGCGTTCAGGATGCGGCATCATAATGGTAAAGCGTCCATCAATTGTCGTTAAACCAGTAATGCCTAAAGGCGAGCCATTGGGGTTGGCAGGAAAACCGGCCGTTTTAGCGCCGTAGTTATCAACATAACACAAGGTGACGGCTTGTTCATCAATAACGGACTGAGGGTCGAGTGTAAACTCTGCACGGCCTTCGCCATGGGCGATGGCAACGGGCATTCTGGAGCCTTCCATGCCTGCAAATAAAATGGAGGGTGATTTTTGTACTTCAACCATGGCCACTCTGGCTTCAAATTGTTCTGACGTGTTACGCATGAAGCGTGGCCAATGTTCTGCTCCGGGGATGATTTCCTTTAATGCCGACATCATCTGACAGCCGTTGCATACACCCAAACCGAAGGTATCGGGCTGTTGAAAAAATGCCGCGAATTCATCCCGCGCGCGCGGGTTAAAGAGAATGGACTTGGCCCAACCGCCACCCGCGCCCAATACGTCTCCATAAGAAAACCCGCCACAGGCAACCAGTCCGGTAAAGTCACTCAAACTCACCCGTCCCTGAATAATATCAGTCATGTGGACATCAATGCTGGTAAAGCCGGCACGATCAAACGCCGCCGCCATTTCCACATGGCCATTCACGCCTTGCTCGCGCAAAATGGCAACCTTGGGTCTGGGTGCTGACGAAAATGGTGCGGCAACATCCTCGTTAACATCAAAGGTTAATGCTACCGTCAAGCCTGGGTCGTTATCGTCGGCGATGCGCTCAAACTGTTGCTTGGCGCAATCGGGGTTATCCCGCAAGGCCTGCATCCGGTAGCTGACTTCGGACCAGATGGATTGCAATTCGGCGCGGCTGGCGGAATAAACAAAGTCATTTTCAAAGCTGATAGTCAATTGCTGTTCTTTTAGCACCTTGCCTACGAAAAAAGTGCAGTCTCTCAAGCCCGATTTATTTAACAAGCCAATAACATCAAAACTATCGCTGGAGCGAATTTGCAAGACGGCGCCCAGTTCTTCGTTAAACAGGGCAGACAACGGATCATCGCCCAGGTAATCGAGTGATAACTTGACTCCCAATCTGCTGGCGAACATCATTTCAGAAATGGTGGCTAACACGCCGCCGTCAGAGCGGTCATGATACGCCAGTATTTTACCTTGGCTATTGAGTGTCTGAATGGCATTAAAGAATATTTTTAATAAATCCGGATCGTCCAAATCGGGACAGTCATCGTCATCACCCATTTGATTGTAAACCTGTGCCAACACCGACCCGCCCAAGCGGGCTAATCCTAAGTCAACCATGACCAATAAACTATTTTCATCATCCAGCCATTTTAACTGGGGCGTCAGGGTTTTGCTGATATCAACCACGGGCGCAAACGCAGTGACAATCAACGACAACGGCGACGTCATGGTTTTTTCGCCAGCGTCATCTTTCCATATGGTTTTCATCGACAACGAATCTTTTCCCACCGGTATGGCAATGCCCAGTTCCGGACATAACTCCATGCCGACCGCTTTAACGGTGTCAAACAACGCCGCATCCTCGCCGGGGAAACCGGCCGCCGCCATCCAGTTGGCGGAAATTTTAATGTGACTAAGCGATTCAATCCGGGCAGCGGCGAGATTGGTTAAGGCCTCGCCTATCGCCATGCGGCCCGAAGCAGGGGCGTCAATAACGGCAATCGGCGAGCGTTCTCCCATTGCCATAGCTTCGCCTGTCAAGGCATAAAAACCGGAGGCAGTGACTGCAACATCCGCCACGGGCACTTGCCAGGGGCCGACCATTTGGTCGCGCGCCACCAGTCCCGTTACCGAACGGTCACCGATATGAATGAGAAAGCTTTTATCGGCGACGGCGGGAAAAGACAATACGCGTTTAACAGCCTCTTTTATATCAATACGGCTAATATCCAATGCCCGTGTTTTTGGCTTAATGCGCTTGACATTACGGTGCATCTTGGGCGGCTTGCCAAACAAGATGGACATGGGAATGTCAACCGGCTTGTCTCCCAATAATGCATCATTGAGCAATAAATGTTCTTCTTCGGTTGCTTCGCCTATGACCGCATACAGGCAATGTTCGCGCTCGCAAAAAGAGCTAAACAGCGGCAAAGATTCCGGCTTGATGGCTACCACATAGCGTTCTTGCGCTTCATTGCACCAGATTTGCATGGGCGACATGCCTTTATCGGCATTGTGTACGTTGCGCAATTCAAAGCGTCCGCCGCGTTTGCAGTCATGGATTATTTCAGGTACGGCATTGGACAAGCCGCCCGCGCCAATATCATGTATGGAGATAATGGGTGTTTCGTTACCCAACGAATTGCAATGGTTGATGACTTCCTGGCAACGGCGCTCCATTTCGGGATTTTCGCGTTGCACGGAGGCAAAATCGAGGTTTTCACAACCTGCGCCTGAGGCTTGTGATGAAGCCGCGCCGCCGCCCAAGCCAATGAGCATGGCCGGACCGCCTAATATGATGATCAATGAACCAGCCGGAATAGGGTGTTTTTCGATCAGCATGGGGCGAATGTTGCCCATGCCGCCGGCGATCATGATGGGTTTATGATACCCCTTAAACTCATTGCCTTTGCTGCCGGGCGCAGGTTGCTCAAAGCTGCGGAAGTAGCCGGCCAGATTGGGTCTGCCGAATTCATTATTAAAGGCTGCGCCGCCCAGTGGGCCTTCCAGCATAATATCCAAAGCCGAAGCGATACGCTCCGGCTTGCCGTTTTCCTGTTCCCAGGGTTGAAGAAATCCGGGGATTTTTAAATGAGATACGGAAAATCCGGTTAAACCTGCTTTAGTGGTGGAGCCCCGCCCCGTTGCGCCTTCATCCCGGATTTCACCACCTGAACCGGTAGCGGCTCCAGGGAAAGGCGATATGGCGGTCGGGTGATTATGCGTTTCGACTTTCATCAGCAAATGGGCGTCTTCTTCGACATAGCCATATTCGCCGGTTAAGGCATTACGGATAAAAACCTGTGCCTTAGAGCCAACCGCTACGGAAGCATTATCATGGTAGGCGGATAAAATCCCGTCCGGGCTTTTATCGGCGGTGTTACGTATCATGGCGAATAAGGATTGGGTCTGTTCTACGCCATCGATTGTCCAACCGGCATTGAAAATCTTATGCCGGCAATGTTCGGAATTGGCTTGGGCAAACATCATTAATTCAACATCCGTCGGATTTCTGCCGAGATTTTGAAAGCTGGCGCTTAAATAATTAATCTCATCCTCCGATAACGCCATGCCCAGTTCTGAATTAGCCTTAACCAGCGCATCACGTCCTGACTGCATGAGCTTAACGCTGACTAAGGGTTTGGGTTGGTGGTGGCTAAATAAATCCGGCTCGGCATTATCAAACAAGACTGTTTGGGTCATGCGGTCATGCAACAAAGCCGATAGCCGTGTTTTAACCGCTGTCGATAGCCGTTTGTTAACTATCAGCGAGTATTCAATGCCGCGTTCTATGCGGTTAATCGTAGACAAGCCGCAACGCTGGGCAATCTCTGTGGCTTTGCTCGACCAGGGTGAAATCGTACCTGGCCGTGGCACGGCCAGTAGGGTTTCAATATTTTGAATCGGGCCTTCAAGATTTTGAACCTCTACTGTCTGGGCTGCGCCGTAAGAGAGTAACTGGCTTAAAATAGCTGTTTGACCGGCATTCAAGTCAGTTTCGACATCTACAAAGTGGAAAAAACGTGCTGAAACCGCAGTGATATTTGGCTCTATACCCTGTAATTCAGCCAGTAGTTTTTTTATACGGAAGTCTGATAATGCGGTTGTTCCTGGGATTTTCAACATGTGAGTAAAACAGTAAACGGGGGTTCATGTTAGCGAAGCGTAACCAAACATAATATGGTTACAGTTGCGTCGGGTTAAGCCGAGTTAACCCGAACAAAAATTAAATCCGGTTATTTTTTTGCCAAATCTGCTTTCATTGTTTCTTCCAAAACGGTCAGTAATTTAACGCCGGCTTCATCAGACAGTATTTTCTGTTCTTCGTCCAGAACAGAAATGTCGGTTTGTTGACTGTTTTCTTCCAGCTTGAGCAGGTAAGTCTTATCATTACCTTGAAGACCTCTAACCATAAACTTGACTTCATCCCAGTACGTTCCGTCCTCAATTTTCTGCTCGTCAGGATCATATTGAACCGTAATAAGCTTTGCTTCCTGGTTGCGCGCGGTCACTTCAATGGATTTCCGGCTTAAGGCTTTATTGATCATGCGCCAGGCTTTGATGAAAGGCACATTAAGACGCAAACGGTTTTCGCCATCCTTTAATTTGATGTGATCAACTGTAATAGCCGTGTCTGGCAACACGGGTTCGCTTTCGGGTTCGATGGAAGGTGCCGGCGATTCGTTTGTCGCCGGAGCTGCGGATTTGTCTTCTTCAGTCAAGGCATTAACAGCAGTCGCTGGCGTAGCGGCGTCTGCAACATTGGCACTGGGGGGAGGGGTTGATGGCGCCGATCTGATCTCGTCCGGGAGGAAGCCTTTCTTTAGATCCTCAGGCAATATCAGGGGGGGGATTTCAGTTGTGTATTGATAGTCTTTTTCCTTATCAGGAAAAAAATTTTTGACATAACTACAAGCTGATAATGTACAAAGCACAACTGCGGAAATTAGGAGTGTAATAATTTTAGTTTTCATTATAGGACTTCAGCTTGGCGCATTGCGTCGCGTACCGCTTCAAAACAATCTTCCGTTAGCCAGGTTAAAGGCAAGCGAATTCCTTTACCCATTAAGCCCATTTCAGCAACGGCCCATTTGACCGGGATTGGGTTTGATTGAATGAACAGATTTTTGTGCAAGGCATTTAATTTTGCATCTATGGCTAATGCCGCTTCCTTATTACCTGCCATTGCCGCCAATATCATTTCATGCACCAGGCGTGGTGCAACGTTTCCGGTAACGGTAATCGTGCCGTTGCCCCCTAACAAGCAAAACTCGCGGCTTGTTGCATCATCGCCAGAATAAATTGCAAAATCCGGACCCGTTAAGTTACGGATTTGCTTGACTCTTGAAAGCTCTCCCGTCGCTTCTTTAACGCCAACAATATTGCTGATGTGGGATAACCGTCCAACGGTTTCAGGCAACATATCACAGGCGGTGCGCCCCGGCACATTGTATAGAATTTGCGGTATATCAACGGCTTCTGCAATGGCTTTGTAATGCAGAAATAAGCCTTCCTGAGTCGGCTTGTTATAATAAGGCGTTACCAGGAGACAGGCATCAGCGCCAACTTGTTTGGCTTTAAGTGTCAGGGCAGTTGCTTCAGTGGTTGAGTTTGCCCCTGTTCCAGCAATAACCGGTATTCTGCCTCCGGCATAGTCCACAACACATTTGATAATATCACAGTGCTCATCTTCATTCAGAGTGGCTGATTCACCAGACGTACCTACTGCAACGAGGGCATCGGTGCCTTGCCCAATGTGAAACTCGACTAATTTTTTCAGACTTTCCTTATCAATAGCACCATTTTCATACATCGGTGTCACTAACGCTACGATACTACCTTGAATCATGAACTCTCTCGATCAGAATTGATACGGTTACAAAACTATTGTCATTATAACAAGCAAATACGTAAAAAAGGTACAAGGCGCAAGGCTTAAAACCAAAAGCTATAGTTCCTTGCCACCCAACTGAACAGAACAATTCTGTTCGTCCACCTATCCAAGCCCTCCATGTCGCCCTTAATGGCACATATATGCTTTTTACTGCAAAATCGAATGTAATGCGCTACAATAACATAATAAATAAACAGTTCTCTGCGCTCTTTGCGCATTCTAAATATTCCAATACAGGTAAATCCATGTCCAATGATGTTTCACCATTACCCACTTTCCGTGATTTAGCACTGATTGAACCGCTGCTAAAAGCGTTGGAAGATGTCGGTTATGAAACACCTTCGCCCATTCAGGCACAAGTTATTCCGCTCATGCTGCAAGGCAAAGATGTTCTGGGCCAAGCACAAACAGGCACTGGTAAAACAGCAGCGTTTGCTTTGCCTATCTTATCGCGTATCGATCTTCGTCAAAAAGATCCGCAAGTCCTGGTCCTGGCGCCGACTCGCGAACTCGCCATACAGGTGGCCGAAGCGTTTCAGAGCTATGCGGCTCATTTAAAAGGTTTTCATGTTTTACCCATTTACGGCGGACAAGACTATAGCACCCAGCTACGCCAGCTAAAACGCGGCGCCCATGTAGTTGTCGGCACGCCAGGCCGGGTCATGGATCACATGCGCAAAGGCACGCTGAATCTGGATGGTCTGAGCGTTCTTGTTCTTGACGAGGCCGATGAAATGCTGCGAATGGGTTTTATCGATGATGTGGAATGGGTGCTTGAACAAACGCCTGACGACATACAAATCGCCTTGTTTTCTGCGACTATGCCTACGGTTATTCGCAAAATTGCTCAAGAATATCTTCATGAGCCGGAACAAATCACCATTAAAGTCACCACCACCTCTGCTGAAAATATACGCCAACGTTTCTGGATGGTCAGTGGCGTGCATAAGCTGGATGCGCTTACCCGCATTCTTGAAGCTGAAACCTTTGACGGGATGATTATTTTTGTCAGAACCAAAACTGCAACGATTGAACTGGCAGAAAAACTGGAAGCACGGGGCTACTCGGCATCGGCAATCAACGGGGATATGTCACAAGCACTGAGAGAGCGCACTATTGCGCATCTGAAAAACGGCAAATTGGATATTTTAATTGCAACCGATGTCGCAGCACGCGGATTGGATGTAGACCGTATCACCCACGTTGTCAATTACGACGTCCCTTATGATACCGAGTCTTATGTTCACCGCATTGGCAGAACCGGACGCGCGGGACGCACGGGCGACGCAATTTTGTTTATTGCGCCCAGAGAAAGAAAACTGCTTGGCAACATCGAAAAAGCAACCAAACAAAAAGTTGAAGAAATGGGCTTGCCTTCAACCGAAGTTATTAACAATAAACGCATTTCACGGTTTAAGCAAAACATTACTGATACCCTTGCCGCAGAGGAATTGAGTTTTTTCACGCAACTGATAGAACAATACCAGCAGGAACATAATGTGTCCGCACTGGAAATAGCCGCGGCTCTAGCAAAGTTGGTGCAAGGCGATACACCGCTGTTAATGCAGAATTTACCTAAAAAGTCTTACGAAAGCAGGGAGGACAGGCCTCAAAGAGATGACCGCTCGTATAGGGATGATCGCCCACGGAGAGAAGACCGTCCGGAAAGGGATCGCAAGCCAAAGCGCACATTTGGGAGTGGGGCAGCTGTAGAAATGGAGACATTCCGAATTGAAGTTGGCCATAATCACGGTGTAAAACCAGGTAATATAGTGGGCGCCATCGCCAATGAGACAGGCATAGATGGTGATCATATCGCCCGGATTAGAATTGAAGACGACTACAGCACGGTTGAGTTACCAGCAGGCATGCCCAAAGAGTTGATTGAAGAGCTTAAAAGAATAAGGGTGGCAGGGCAACAGCTTAATATTTCAAAAATGGATGATAGTGTCAGAAGATCACAACCTGATGATGCGGCTAGAAAACTCGACAAAAGCAAAAAAAGGATGGGATCCACATCCAGACGGGCGAAACCCAAGGCGGATGAGTAATTCATAGGATTAGGTTAGGTCAGGTTAGCACAGGCTAACCCGGCAAACTTTGCTACTTGCACCGGGTTGCTTGTGAAACTCTGGACTTGATCTGACGGCTTCAAAAATCAGTCTCAAGCGGATCTGACATTGAATGGGTGAATTCGACCCCCTATGTAGAGTACACAACTATGTTTAGCGCATAGATGATTGTAAGCTGCGAAGCTCTATTTCATTGGTTTACAGAAAATTGGGAGCCTATTAGCTTTGCATGCTTTTCCTGTTACTCTGAAGTAGAAATCCGCACTTCACCATTTCGAGGTCAATTTTGTCATGTAGGACAAGGCTCAGGTAAGATTCCATGTCTCCAAGCCTCCCAATACAAAAATAAGCCCTTACACAAATAGCCGGCTTAGTATTCCAAAGCCTGCTCCCGCTTTAAAACATGTCAATACGCGTAATGAATATCAACATCTCAATTACCGCTTATCTTAACAGTAACACGTGGCCATCGGCCCACAGCAACCTCGCATTTCAAAAGCATTCCTGCTTCAGCAAAGCCTCAAACTGTGCAATGGGTACCGGCTTGCTGAAGAGGTAGCCTTGATAGTTAGTGCAGCCATTGTTCTGGAGGAATTGTCGCTGCTGTTCCGATTCCACCCCTTCGGCAATGACATTCAGGTTCAGACTTTCCGCCATCGCAATGATGGTGCGTACGACAGTCAGAGCGCCGGTGTTGTCAGTAATATCCCGGATGAATGACTGATCAATCTTGAGTTGATTCAACGGCAACTTCTTGATGTATTGCAAGAAGGAATAGCCGGTACCGAAGTCGTCCAACGAGAATTGAATGCCTATTTCTCCCAATGCATTCATGGTGGCAATGGTGTATTCGATGTTCTTTACCAATGCACTTTCAGTCAGCTCCAACTTGAGCAACATCGGATCGATGGCATGATACTGGACCGCTTCCAGCAGTTGCGCCACGAAATTGGCTTGGAAAAACTGTTTGGCGCTGACATTGAAGGATAGCATAAGGCTGCGGGTCAGCGGTGATTGCTGCCATGCCTTGAGCTGGGCGCACGCCGTTTCCATCACCCATTGTCCAATGGGCAGAATCAAGCCGGTTTCTTCCGCCAGTGGAATGAATTCTGCCGGAGACATCAAGCCACGATCAGGATGTCTCCAGCGGATCAATGCCTCCACGCCCGATGCGCGATGAGCACTATCGACCTGAAGCTGGTAATATAGCTCAAATTGCTGGCTCGCAACAGCTTTACGAAGATCACCTTCCAGTGTAAATCGGGCAGCAATAGCATTCTGCATCTGCGGGTCGAAGAAACGAAGGGCATTGCGGCCTGAAGTTTTGGCTTGATACATTGCAATATCAGCATTTTTCAGCAGTTCGTCTACAGTTCTTTCTTGACCGCTGAACAAAGTTGCGCCGATACTGGGCGTGCTGATGTAATCGTGCGAGGCAAGCTGGTAGGGTTGATTGAGTATAGTGCGAATTTTATTGCCAGTGATTTCAGTCTGATTTGCCGCTTCAAGGGGTTGTTCGCTCAAATCTTGCAGCATCACCACGAATTCATCACCACCCAGCCGGGCCACCGTATCGCTTTCACGGACACAAGAGCTCAGACGTTCGGCTACCTGCTGCAACAGCAAGTCCCCCATGTCATGGCCCAAGGTATCGTTAAGGGTTTTGAAATTATCCAGGTCAATAAACAGCAGCGCGCCTTTCCGGCTACTGCGCTGGCTTGAGGCGAGTGCCGGTTTTAAACGCTCTTGCAGCAGCCGCCGGTTAGGCAGCCGGGTGAGCGGATCATAGAACGCCAGGCGCTCGATTTCCTCGGCTGCTGCCTTTCTAAGCGTCATATCCGTATGGGTAGCAACATAATGAGTCACGATTTTATTTGCGTCTTTCACTGCGGTAATGGTGAGATACTCTGGGTAAATTTCGCCATTTTTGCGCCGGTTCCAGATTTCACCTTCCCATGCGCCTTTTTTAGCGATGCTCTCCCATAGCGAGGCATAAAAGTCTGGAGTCTGAAGGCCTGAGCGCAGCAGGCGCGGGTTCTGGCCGATCACTTCGTTCACTGTGTAACCGGTCATGTCAGTAAACGCTTTGTTTACCGTCAGGATGTTGTTGTTAGCATCGGTGACCATCATGCCTTCCTGGGCTTCAAAAACCGTGGCGGCGATGCGGAGCTGATGCTCAGCTTGTTTGCGTTCGCTAATGTCGCGGGTGACAGCGAGATGCACTACATTACCGTTAGCCTCTTTCATGGGTACGGCATGAGAATCCAGCCAGCGGCGCCCCCCCTTGAGGCCTATCACCTCGTATTCCATTTGCATGACTTCACCGGCAAGGACGCGCTTGTGGAATTCGGCGAAGGCATTACGGTATTCGGGAGCGATTACCTCTAGTACTGAACGCCCAACAACCTGCTCCTGGTTGTCTGCCTCAATCATCTTAAGTCCCGCAGGGTTCATTTGCACCAGAAGCCCCTCGGCATCAACGATCTTGATACATTCCGGTTCGTTCTCGATGATGGCACGCAGCCGGGCTTCGCTATCGGCAAGCCGGGCCTCAATCCGCTTGCGTTCGGTAATATCCCGCGCCGCGGCTAACACGCCCAGCACCTTGCCATTGGTGTCACGGTACAAGGTGGCGTTATAGAGGACATCGATGACCCTGCCCGATGCGTGGCGAAGAGCCAGCGGATAATCAGTCAAGGATCCTTGCGAAAATACCTTCAGATAGCTCTCGCGCGCATATTCGGGATCGGTAAAATAGTTCGTAAAATCGCTGCCGATCAAATGACCTCGCTCCATGCCTGTTACCCGCTCGGTGGCAGTGTTGACGTCGGTGATCTTGCCCTCAGCGCTGATTGTCACCAAAGGATCCAGGCTGGCTTCAATCAGGCTGCGTGCATATTCAGAGGCTAATCTGGCAGCTTCTTCGGCTTTTTTGCGCTCAGTAATGTCAACGAAAGTGGCAATCGCACCTGTGGTAACACTGTTCATAATGATGGGTTGTGACCAATATTCAACGGTGACGGCAACACCGTCTTTACGCCAAAAAACTTCATCTGAAACATGGACTTCCACATTATGGCGGAAAGCAGCATACATCCGGCATTCTGTGTCGGGGTAGGGCCTGCCATCGGGGTATGAATGGTGAATAAGCTCATGAATATGCTTGCCAATGATTTCGTCTGCATTTTCATAACCTAATATCCTTAAAAAGGACCGGTTCACAAACTTGCAACACCCTTCAGTATCGACCCCATAAGCACCTTCGGCCATCGAATTCAGCAATGAATGCATTTGTTGATGCGATTCACGCAGGGCAATTTCTGCCTGCTCACGCTCGGTAATATGTTCTTTAAGCGCTTCGCCCTGCCGTATCAGCAACGACTTGGATGCTTTGAGTTCCTGTTCCGTCCGGTCAAACATTTGCAACAGCCGTTCTGCCTGATGCAGCCCCTCCTCCAGCAGCTTGTTTTTCCGCTCAAGAGCCTCAATTTTTTGCTGCAATTCAAGTTGAATGTCATCCGCCATTGTTACTTTCTATGTCCGCATAAATGATATCGGTACCGCAGCGCAAGTTGCGCAGATAAACGAGAGCGGCTGCCACATGCTGTGGACCAAGAATTGAGCCATGCTGGGGCAGAATGGCATCAATGACGAGATTTTCGATGCGCTTAAGAAACCCTCTGGCGGCTAGATTTGAAGCCATGTAGTCCAGGTGAAACAGGTTCATTTTCTGGATGTGGTCTTCGAATGAATTTACCGTTAGTGTCCAGTCCAGATCCAGTGCAGCCCAGATGTCTCCGGAAAACAGGTAGCGGGCTCCGGTGTCGTAGGTTACGAAGGCGCCAGGAAAATGAAGAAATGGGGCTTCGACGAATTTCAGGCAGGCTCCTGAAGGAAGGGCATAGACCGGGTTTTCAGTCACATCGTAATACGGATAGCCCGAGCGGCCGTAATGCGGCAGCAGCACTTGGGTGCGCGGGGTGGTGAACACCCGCATGGACGGATTCACCTCAAGCCAGTCCGTCATGGAGGCGGCCACGTCGGGATCCTGGTGGCAGAGCACCATGCCGCTGACTTTTTCTGGAGGCATAATTTGCGAGACCCGTTGCTTGACCTGGGAAAAATACTGCTTGCTGCCGGGATCAACCAGAATTGCCTCATGCTGATCCAGGATGAGATAAGTATTGCAGCGGAAGGCGGTTTCGTCAGTATTCCCCAGCCAGAAAAGGCTGTGGCCATTCGCGGCGTAGAGCGTGGTTGGAAGCTCCATGTCCATATTGGCTTTGGAAAGATCATTGGCTGTAATAATATTCATATCAATTCCTCCTCATAAATGCTGGCTATGCCGGCAAAATAACGGCAAAGGTTGTAAGAACCTGTTTATGATCTTTCCGTTACCTATTTTGCCAAACAGCATTTGGTTAAAAAATTAGAGGGAGCCCGAGTCGCTAACCCATCCGTTTGTTGATATCCTCTTTTTTACTCATTTCAGTTTTTCTGGCTAGCTTTTTTGAGCAACTTTAAAAAGCGCTGTCTATAATCTTTTCAGTAGCAACGCCGGGAATGCCAATACGACCATTTGTAAACCGGTATTAATTAATCCTTCACAGTTCTTCCATAAACGGCGACACCTTTCGGCTATCGACTTAAAGCGGGAAAAAATTAGAGCTAGACTGCCGTATTTTAGTATCATGAGTTAATGACTAAAAGAACAATACAGCACAGAAAATACGAGCAATTAGCTTAACAATTATCGTTGAAATAGGCCGAGGTGGCAAAAAAAAGTGTTCGCAAACTAGCTCAACTTATTAATGGCGCAAAAAGCAGTGTGCATCGCCGCCTTCGTTCGCAAAAGCAACGCAACCGGCATCCTGAATCGTCTTTTTGGAGGACCGATCGTGTTATATCGCTAGGATAGATGGCTCTTGGCATGATCGGTGAAAAAATCGGCAACAATATCAGCTAAAAAAGATCATAAACAGGTTCTTAGAGCGGGAAAGGCCAACAAATCCGGTTAGGAATGAGCCGATCAGCCATCTCGAACCTAAAACTGGCACAGTAAACGTTAGAAAGATCTTGCCAGCATCATTTTTCGTTTTGCAATGCGTCGTGGTGAATCGGGAATGTAATGAGGAGTGCAATTCCGCCTATTCATGAGCCTGGGGGGGATTGCCCTTGAGCCGATATACCGCGGCGGTCTTGGTCATGCCTGGCGCAACCCAATCCGCGGCAATGTGCTGCAGCGTCATGAAAAAATGCTCAATGCGTTTCTTCGCGGCAGCATGGATATCACTTTGGCGGTGGAACCTGGTCTGGTAAGCAAATTCACCAACGAGCTGTTTTTCGTCGCCGCGCGTTCGCCAGACCGCCACGTTCGCTTTGGCAGTGATGCCGTCGCCGAAGTCCAACATGCCGATGTCGAGCAGCACTTCCACGACGGCAGTCTGGTTCACTAACTCGACGATCTCCCCTTTCACGGTGTTGAGCGCAGTCAGAGAAGGAAAGACTCTTGCAAGTGTCGCCATCGAATCACGATCCGCTTCGTGGAGCGAGCTCAGCGGAAACTGCGCGTTATGGGAATAAAGCATCCGGATGCCGCCGGGTCCGCTTTTTAAAGGCAACGCCTCGACCTTGAACTTGATCCGGTAAGGCCCTGCGAGCTTCGGACGCACATCCATCTCCGCCGTCTTCTGCTGGTCAGTATGGCGAAACTTCAAAACAAGTTCAGGATTGCCGGACAGGAAGCCATGCTCGTAAGTTGTGCGCCGACGCAAAATGAACGCGTTGTTGTAAAGCTTAAAGTCAGCCGTATCGAGAAAGAGCACTTCGCGCAACTCTGGCTGCAGCCCCTTGAACCCCTTTCGCGAAAAACCGACCCCAGTTGCCCTGGCTGCCCTTTTTACGAGCTTGGTAAATTCTTTAAAGCTGTCCAATGACGTGAAGCACTCGCCCTTGAGAATGATCTTTGACTCAAGATATTCAATTTTGTCGAGCGGATGTCCATCGCTGTAAAAGGCTGGCGACGCTTCGGATGATTCGATGACAGGCAGCGATTTCATTGCTTCCTTTTTACTTTGCGTTTTTTTGCCCATAATCCCACTCCTTGTTAGCACCCGTGAATGCAGGCGCGAATTTATTAAGCGAAAAATTAATGGGGTTGACTTGGTTGATTCTTCGCTTTTTTTATTTAAGTCACTTTTAACTCTTATGTAAAGAGTTTATGCCCCGTTCTGTTGTTCCCACAACAGTTGCCTTGTTTATTTAGGAACAGTCTTGAGATAACCTGATCCCCTGTAAGAACTAATTTCTTCGCCCTGGGTGCTAAAAATGTTTGTATCGAAATATTATCCACTGCGGAACGCGAATAGACCAATGAGCGCACCACCCAAAATCAGAAAAGCCGGGTTAATCCGATGGGTGACTATCAGAGTAGCAAAGACGCTAACCGCGATGGCAACAGCTGTACACACGGCGACCGACCCAAGAGCCAAAATATCGGTGATGACTCCCTTGCCCATAGTGATGGAGCCGGCCATAAACAGGCCGATGGCGACCGGCGCAAGACCTCGTTGAATTGCATTTCGCCAAGGCCAGCCTTCCAGCCGGTTCCACAGCCGCCCCACGGCGAATGTCAGAACAGCCGTTGGCAAAAAAAACGCCATAAACACCACCAAAGCCCCCAGCGAACCGGCCACCCGTTCGCCAATTGATACCACCATCATCATATTGGGCCCGGGAGCCATCTGTCCAACGCTATAGAGATGAATGAGCTGGGTGGATGTCAACCAGTGGTGAACATCGACGGTAAGGGTTTTGAGTTCAGGAAATGCTGCCATGCCGCCGCCAACAGTTAGCAGCGACAAATATGCGAACACCTTGAGCAACGCGAAAAGCTGGTTAATCATTGGGATGATCCCTTGCGTCCGGTCTTGGGCCGGTACCACCAAATAGCAAGCGCCCCCACGCCAAACAGAACATACAGGACGGACAAATGAAACACATTTATGCCAATTATGGCAAGCGCCACAAAAACCAGGTCACCCAAGCGTTCCAGCGTCTTCTGTCCCAACTGCACGCCAGTGGCGAAGATTAACCCGACCGCAGCCGCTGACGCGCCATGCAGCATGGCCGTCACGGCAGGCTGATCACCGTGATGGCCATAAATCATCCCCACCGCGAACATAAGCAATGCGCCCGGCAGACATATTCCGGCCATCGCGGCGACAGCACCCGGCGCACCCCGTAAATGGTCTCCCACCAGAACCGCCATGTTGGTCGCATTCAGTCCCGGCAGCGTCTGGCTGATCGCAAGAAAATTGACAAACGCGGCATCCGTCAACCAGCGATGCCTGGCGACGAGACTCGCCCGCAAATAGGCCGCTACTCCACCGCCAAAACTGGTCGCGCCAATCAGCAGAAAAGCGCTAAAGATTTGGCTGAGTTTTATGTCCCTTGAGATTTTCAGAGTGTCATTCATGGGTTACTTTTAACCACATAAAACTTAGCCATGCTATGCGTGCCTTTTCGTTGACTAATGGCACGCACAGCGTACCCTACATGGCTTTTTCTTAGATAGTTGGTTTTTGGACTTGACAATGGGGAGTACCTTAGGCTGCCATATAATGAACAAATAACTTTGGGTTTTCCTGTTGTAGTCTGGCTCTAAGTTTAATAATTGTTTCATTGAGACCAATTTTTTTGCTTCCCGCTAAACCAATTATCAATTGCAACGACGTATTTCCAACACCTGCACAATCGATACAAAAAGCATTTTTCGCAAGTGCCGGTTTTTTCAGCACCACCCAAGCTGGAAAAAACACAGGTTCCAGTTCAGGGTCCAACTCGTTGAAATGCCGCCAATCTGCTAACAGCAAACGATTACAAGAGCTTTCAACTACCGATTCTGCTACTTCAGGGAATGTCAAAAACAATCTGAACCAACTCTCTAATCCTTCCCGCTCTTGATTAAGCTTAAAACAAGCTTCGCTATAACGAAACAGTAAAACAGGCTGTTTCATCCAGTCTGCTTCCCAGGTAATAGAAGAGAGCACTTGCTGCCATTGAAATCCTTTAAAGGCAGTAAAACTTAAATGATCTTCTGGCGATTCAGCATCAAAATAGCGGTCAGCAATTTCGACAGAAATCATGTTCCATAAAGGCGTAAGGAAATCATGCGCAAACTGTCCTAAAACATCAAAAGCCAATGGCGTAACTGTTTGCAGTAACAATTTGATTTTTCTGCCGCTGGTTTTTCTCGATAATGTCAGTTCTTTTTGTCGCGCCAAAAAACAAGCAAATTTTTGGTGCTTCTCAGGAGCCAGCGATTCTAGTTGACTCATTAAACGCAAGACATCATCTCCACGTTTATCAATAATGGCCCTTATCAAGTCGTTGGCAGCACAAACAGGCGCGGTATCGAAAAACAAGTCCATCTGTAACCGATTCCGGGCAGGTTCATAATCTGTTGTGAAAATGATTTCATTCGCAGGGCTTCGGCAAAAATTTAGCGCCTGGTTGGTCACTGAAATATACGAATGCCGAAAAGATTCCAGCTTCAGTTTTCCGGCATAACACCGGACTATCTCAAGATCAGCGATTATGGCCGGGATCGTTGCTTTAAAATGATCTTCCAGATAAGAGTTTTCACCATTTCTCCAGTTCTGGTAATCATTGTAATCAAGGTAACCCTCTCTGAGTAACCAATTTAAAACTGAAAACTTTCCTTCTTCAAAAAGAATTAAATCAACTTGATAATGGATTAATTGATTCGACATTAAATTATTTTGAAATTGAATAGGCTGGTTATGAGCTTACCAATAATTTCTTAGCCTGAGAAGTAAAAATCCTTATCAAACGACTGTCAATTTTCAAAGAAAAAAATACCTGAAGTTAATTCTTCAAGGGAAACTTGTAGGGCGGTTTCGCGATAGCAAATCGCCACCACCGCGAACACCAATGCTAAGGTGGATTGCTGGCGCGAATCCACCCTACAGCTCTTTACCTCTTTCATGTCATCGGCGATGAGATCGACACGCCCACGAATGTGTCGTAGGTGTTCCAAAGCAAGGTTTTCCGTGTTATCAGTCATGCTTGCTTCTCTGTGTGATTAGTAGGCGGTAGTCTACCACTCACAGACATGGAACGGGTATAGAATGTATAAACTAAACCGTATCGTTTTCACCGTATTCATCAAGCACCTACTTGCCGGTAGTTTGTAGGGCGGTTTCGCGGTAGCAAACCGCCAATATCAACGCACAACATCAAAAACAATCAGGCACAAGAAAAAGCTTGGAAGAATCCGGGTAGGGTTTAGTTTTAAATCGCCGTTTATGGCGGATTGCTAACGCGAATCCGCCTTACAGCTTTAGTTTTAGACAGATTTTGGGGAAACCATGAAATTAAACAGGGAAGACTCATTCCACCGGTCGCAGGTCGGGTTCGATTTGGGGTATGGCTGGTTGACGGATAGGTAGCGCCACGGGTTTACGGGGAGAGCTGTAGTGTGGCTTTCTTTGTGCTTTACGTTCTTGTTCCCTTTGTTCGCGTTCCCAAGCCAGTTGCTCCTCAACCCGGTCTTGTTCTCGCCTAGCCTGAGCCTGCTCTTCTTCTTTGGCCTCTTGAACTTTTTCTTCCTGCAATGATTTCAATGCTTCGCGGGCGCGCTCTCGCTCTTCATCAGAGGCATTTTTATTTTCCAAAGCAGCTTTGTACCATTTTTCCGCCCTAGCTAAATCTATCGAATTACACCTTCCATAGCGGAAGTCATTGCCCACATTGATTTGGAAAAAAGCATTTCCCCGATTTGCTGCTTTAAGCTGCCATTCATGACCTTTGCAGTCATCAGCGGAAACACCCCAACCATTATGGTAGTAAACACCAATATTGCCCATTGCATCGCTATTCCCCAACTCTGCAGCTTTAAGATACCATTGCATGGCTTGTGAGTAATCCTTGACTTGGTCGAATTTGTAAGCTTTAGAAAAATATGCTTCGGCCATACATGCCTTTTCATAGCTTTCCAAGTTTCTTGCCTTATAAAAGTTTTCCAAACGCTCCAAGTTTTCTTTTGCTATTTCGCTTCCTCCACGAACACCCTTGCTAAACCACTCTAATGCTGTGCAAAAGTCCTGGGTAACGCCCTGTCCCATTTCATACAAAACACCTATATTGTTCATGGCCATTGCATCACCCTCGTCCGCAGCTTTATGATACCATTGCATTGCCTGTTGGTAATTGCCTGTCTGATCTAAATCATAGGCTTTATTAAAATAGTTGGGATAGTTGGGATAGTTGGTAGAGCAGTCCGTAAGCAAAAATGGAAAAAAAACCACCATCCAATATAACCCTGTGATAAAACGTGCCATTATGTACACCTATGTATTTTAGCGAAGTGTATAAACTCACACCAACAGTTCGTTCACAAACCGGATATCACGTTTACTTCCCTAATTGTGATAAATATTTACCGGCATTCTTATAGCCGTGTTGCTCAGCAAGTTGTAGCCACTTTTCAGCCTTGGGAATATCCTTCTCCAAACCCAGTTCCCCGTTCGCATAGAATACGCCGAGATTAAATTCTGCATTGGGGTATTGCTGTTCAGCCGCTTGTTTAAACCAGTACAACGCGTGATTTTTATCTTGAAGTTCACGTAGGTATAGGCTGCCGAGATTGAATTGAGATTTTGCCATACCTTGTTGTGCAGCCTTTTCATACCAGGATATGGCTTTATCCAAGTTTCGATCGGTACCCTTGCCATTTTCATACATCAGTCCCAGCTTGTGCTGCGCTTCGGGGTTGCCATCCTCCGCCAACTGCTTGAATAAAGGTAATGCTTCGGCAAACTGTTTCATTCCGTAAAAAACGATCGCTTGCTTAAATGTGTATTCCGGTTTAATTTCTGGTTTAGGCCGGATGTTCTCTATTGATTTTTCGGATTGTCGTTTTTGATCCACTAGCTTAGAGTCATTTTCTACGTGATCAACCAGCTCTATTGATTGCTGTGGATGATCTGGAATGTTCACTTTCTGTTTATCTTGCTGGTATGTCGCGTTGCCTCCATTGCCAGTAATGGTATCTTTTTTTGGGCTCAATAAACCAACCGGTATTAAATACCAAAGCAAGATTCCCAGCGTGCACGTAATAGCAGTGATTTTGCCAACTTTTACCATAAGCTGTTTGGACCAACGGATTTTAGCGTTTTGGGGTACGTTGGTTGATTGATGGATCGCTTTATCAACGCCAGAAATTGACGCTATCCCCGGCCCTATGCGCTTAGAGCCTGTCCAAATATAACTGTAACAACTTTCAGGTTGACGGGAGGATGGTGTAATTCCATTCGCCATGGAAGTTGGCTTTTTGGATGTTGATTTTTTCGAGTTCCTCATCGGTCACTCTAA
>JAQTPT010000127.1 GCA_028712795.1 Methylococcales bacterium | reverse complement strand
ATAGAATCATGGCTATCATCCTCTTAGGCTCCTGTCTAATTTTTGGACAGGAGAGGTTAACAACACGGGTCAGTTTTCGTCCGGAATTACATGGTTTTCATGGTCAATTTTCAACCGGTGTCAACAGAATCAGTGCTTGTTTGAATTTACCCTATTTATCCATAAAAAATTAGCACCTAAATTCTGCAAACTTTTAAAAACCAGAATACAGAGTGTTTTTTATTCCCGGATATTATGATTCAGTACCTGCCGATGCAGTGCGTGTCTATGGGATTGTAAGCCTTAACCAACAGGGGCTACTTGCAATAGTATGCTTTTTTCGTAAATCCACTATATGTAGAGGTTTTTACGTATTAAACCCTACATGATGTGGTATTTTGTAAGTAGCTCAACCAGCCTAGTATTTTCTGGAAGCGCAATCATTTTTATGGACAGGATGGAAGGGGTAAAATTTCCGGTTATTTTATCGACGCAAAGGTAAAGCCCATTGATTTTGGAAGACCGATAGGTTGCGTGATTTGGTTATGAGAACTGGGGTCTGAGTTAAATGACACCTCGCATTAAGGCAAATTGCTAATGTTCCATTTCTGCCTGAAGTAAACCTTTATTTATTGTTTTATATACACGATGTTCAGTAAAAACAGTCCATTGTGCCTTGCTGTCTGACGGATGAATTTGCAAGGCTTTTAATGTGGCAAGCAAATCATTCATACAAGCATCCGGACTCAGCGTGTAGCTGGAACCCCAGCATCGCCAAAACTTCCAGCCCACACGTTCCATCGTTCGTTGCCGTGACCAATCTTCCATCCATTTTTCGGCAGGATGGTATTTGTCGCCATCCAGCTCAATAGCCAGCCGTCTGTCCTGATCCCCCTCTATCACCATATCAATGGAAAACGGCCCTACTTTTACTTGAGGCGTTACGTTATAACCCAATGCCGTTAATTTACTGAATACATCTCTTTCAAAGTAGGATTCGCATAACTCTATCAGGTTATTAGTTTGGATTTGAACAGGCATTGGATTGGCAAAATGATGTATTACTTTGAATTTGAGGTCGTTGCTGTTTTTCAGATGCTGGGCTTCAATACTTCGATAAAGATACATGCGGTCTCTTGCCCTGGACAACGCTACATTAAAGCGCTGCTCATCTTCACGCTTGGTCATTACAGCGCCTTGCCCAACTCCTACAACCATTGAAAGAAACACAATATCTTTTTCTTTGCCCTGAAAGGCTGTCGCGTCTCCGCAGGCGATATCATGGGCCTGATATTTATCCTCCCCCAGATCGAACAGCAATTTTTCTTGAATGGCTTTGGCTTGTTGTGCGCCAATCAGGGAAACGACGCCTATGCTGCGACCAGCCATTTTCGGATCGGCAACAATGTTTTTTATTTCCTCAGCAATGGCATCCACTTCCAGCGTATTGACTTTTTTATTTTCATCGCGCATTCCATCGGGAATATAAACATCAATCAAGGGTGGATCCAGGCGTTCCGAAGACTTGGGTAACCTGAGCGGGATCAGGGCCTCATTATAAAATTGCATGCTGAAGCGGATAATCGGTTCCACACAGCGAAAATGCTCCTTTAACAGAATGCGCTGAGTTGGAAATGAGGCGTTCGCCAAATCATAAATGGATACACCGGGTAAGAGCAGTTCTGATAGAGGCTGATCCCTTAAAAAGTTATGCTTTAATTGCAGCATCTTTTCTTCCGCAATAAAACCGGCGGTAGGGCTCACCTGCTTGTCATCACCGACAATTAATAATTTTTTCGCCCGTAAAATAGCCGGCAAGGCGCTAATATCGGATTGTGACGCTTCATCAATAATGACTAGATCAAAGGTGCCGAATTCAGACGGCAGACTTTCACTGATGCGCCAGGTGGGCATTATCCAGCAAGGTACGCCGGCATAACAATCCTGCATGGCCCGATAAGCATCTCTTTTATGACGGGGTGCCCGTTTGCCAGTGCCCTTGCCGATTTTGGCTATCGCCGAGATAAAACGCATCAATGCGCCCTGGACGCGCTCGGTCATGTTCAAATGCAGGCCGATAAAGGTTTTAACCTTGATCAGATCAGAAAAAGCACGTTTTAAATCCTGATCCAGAAACATACGTTTTTCTGCCAGTACAGCCAGTTCTTTGCGACCATCAATAGTTTTCAGGTACTCAGAACGCCTTTTCCATTGCCAGGTATCAAACCAGGTTGAAGGCGTCAGTGGATCCTGCATTTCTGTTACCGGTGTTTCCACCAAGGCTTTAGCCCATTGTTCAGCGCCTGAATGAGCAATCTTGTCGGCTATTCTCAGCACCGTGTTCATCGGTGTTACCAGCGTTTTCAAACGGTTTAGTTCAGCGACAAAATCCTGCCAAGTTTTGATCACCGTGTCGGAGGTATAGCTGGTATTGCCAATAACACTGTTAATAAACTCAAGCATCTCATGCGCGACTGGAGAATCTGAATGCTTAAGTTTGTTGACCAGATCATCCAGTTTAAGACGTTGAGCGCCCAAGGTTATACGGGAAGTGTTAAGCTCGATAGCCTTGATGGTTCTATTAATTTCACTGCGTTTAAAAAGTAAGTCATTGATACTGATGCCATGCGGAAACAGCTCACATAATTCATTTTTGACCGAAATCCAGATGTTTTCAGCAATGTTTTTGGCATCGCTGATATCTTTGTAGGTGGCCTGCAAGGCCTTAACGTTTGAACCGTATTCATAGCTTAATTTGGGCAATGATAATTCTTCGCCTATGTGATTCCATTTGATCATGTATTTTTTTACATCATCCTGAAATTGCATATAGTTTCTTACAATTTCCCACTGTTCATGCGATCCGGGATACTCTCCATCGATTTTCACGCGCGCCAGCAAGGCCTTTGCTTCCTTGTGGCCAAAGCCAAAAAGCCCGAAGGCGCTGCCACCTCCTGAGAGATTGGCCAGCGCTTCGTCTATTTCATTTTTGAATGGCCCCGGATCGTCGATTTCAACCAGGGTCTTGACATAAAAGGCTCTTTTCTCGATCAAACCCGGCAACGGATGAATCAATTCCTGAAACATTTCAATGAATTCATCATCACCGTGAACCCCGACCCAGGCATTAAACAGTTTTCTCAGCCATTCAGTTTCATTAAGCCGATCCAAAAGGCCGCCCATGATGGTCAAGGGCTTGATTAACGCTTTGGCACGCTCGACTGAATTCTCCAGTGAGGCCGCCAGCAGGGGTATATTTTCAAATTTTGCATCTTCTGAAAGCCGCACAGACGCCGCCAAATCATCATGGATAGCTGCCATCATGGCTGAATCAGGCAAGTCCTCTACGACTCACGGTAAGTTTGTTCTACCCAGAAAACCCGGTGTCAGCAAGGATTTGCTAGCCAATTCTGGACATCCCTTCTCCGTTGCTGTATAAAGTGCGTCTTTGACACACCACACAACAGTCCCTTGAATCT
>JAQTPT010000126.1 GCA_028712795.1 Methylococcales bacterium | reverse complement strand
AGGCCTGCTACACCCAAAAAAAGTCGGTACTCTGCCCGTAGCAGGCGGTAGCGAGGAACAAAAACAAACCAACGAAATCGGCAGGGTCATTCCGCTACTGGATGCCATCGCCATCCAAGGCAAGACCATCACCGTCGACGCATTACTGACCCAGCGCAAATTCGCTGACTAGGTGGTCAATCGCGAGGCCGATTATCACTTCACCGTCAAAAATAACCAGCCCGCTTTACGCCAGGATATTGCCCTTTTCTTCGAGAACCGGCAAGAGCCGGACTTCACCGGCATCGCCCCAGCCGATCACGGTCGCATCGAAACCCGCAAAATCCGGACAACCACAGCGCTTAACGGTTACCTGGATTTCCCCCACGTCGGCCAGGCCTTCGTGATTGAACGGGAAAGCATCAACAAAAAAACAGGTGAACGTAGCCACGAAGTCGTTTACGGAGTGACCCGTTGCAAGCCGGAAAAGGCCAATGCCGAAAAAGTCCTCAAGACGAACCGCGAGCATTGGCGTATAGAAAATAGTTGCCATTACGTCATTGATTGGAACTATAACGAAGACCACTGCCGCATTCGCACCGGACACGGTCCCGCCAACATCACCCGGCTACGCCGCTTCGCTGTGGGCCTAATCAAATCCAAAGGGGCTGACTGCGTGGCGCAAAAAATACGCGAACTGGTTCGAAACACGCGACTGGTTTTTGATTACATTAAGATGACGAAAAACTCTTGCGCTGTTGGTTGCTCAGGATGAGAGCGGTGGGTGGAGAACAAATTTACCGTGAACTAGGTATTTGTACGTATAGTATTTTCATTTTTTTTGTGGTCTAATGCGCCGCAATTGGATTTTCTCATCTTTGTTTATAAATGAAATCAATAGCCACTGAGGGTGAAAGTGGCCAAGCACACAGGCATAACTCCATGCGAACAGCCATTTTAAATATGAACGGAGGTATTTATTCAACGACACTTAAAGCTCATTGGCTTTATAACCCATCGCTAGAGCGGTTACGCTGAGATTAACGCTGCCATTGACCCTAATGCAAAGTCAGTGCCGCGCAATGTCATACAGACAAGCTTTTGGGAAGTCGAAAACAGACTATAAGTCTTATTGGATCAGGCCTACAGAAGTACCCTTTAGAACTTTAGTTTGTTTACAGACACCCTAAGCCGCTCATGCAGAACGTAGTACTCTGATGATGAATATTTTGAACGTACACGGGCGCATCTTTGCATAAGGAATTAGCCACTGATCAAGCACGTAGGGTTTTGGATAAATTGGTAATCCATTACACGCACAAGCAGGGTAGCTTGATAAATATGACGGAAATAGAATTGAGCATCTTGTCTCGCCAGTGTTTGGATCGGCGCATTCCAGATCAAGAAACATTCAAGATGGAAATCACAGCATGGCAGGAAAAAGGAATGCTATTGCTCGGCCAATGGAATGGCGACTTACAACTGAGGAAGATCGGGTAAAAGTGAAAAAAATTTACCCATCATTACAAGATTGACTGAGTACTTGGTCTATCGGCACGCAAGTCATCGGTAGGCCTTGAGTTATAAAGTGGGGAAAAAGACAGGGCTCGCTGCCCAGTTTTAGGGCTTGCAGGATTTAGGTTTCGTTTTATCGCCATTGCTTCTCGTCAAAAATCGTGGTGGGAAGGAGTGATTTTTAGAGATGTAATTAAATTATTTAGGAGAAAAGTTATGAAAATTATCATTCAAAACAGAATTGCCTACAAATTATTTTTTATTGTTTGCATTCAATGTCTACTAGTATTTCAACAAGCTTATGCGGCGACTTATTATGTTTCACCTACTGGTAATGATACAAATAGTGGAACATCTCTTTCAGCCCCTGTACAAACTATAAAAAATGCATTGAGTAAAGCCAAGCTCAGTGGTGACACTATTTATGTGCTGACGGGGACTTATGCAGAAGCAATATGGATTGGAAGAAGCGGAATTAGACTATTTGCTTATCCGAATAATACTCCAGTTATTGACGGTGGTACTACATTGCCTGGTGCAAGTGGTGCCTCGTTACTGGGTATTGGCGGAGATTACAATACCGTTTCCGGTTTTGAGATAAAAAACAGCAATATTTCCGGTAATTACTCAAACGGTATTGGAATATTTGTAAGAGGTAATCATAATACAATCAGTAACATGAAAGTCCATGATACATGGTCAAATGGAATAATAATACATGGAGATTATGGTATTGTAGAAAATTCAATAGTACATGATACTGTCTTGCGAAATTATAATGGAGTGGGTGGAGGATGGGATTCTGGACTTAGTGTAGCAAGAAACCCAAGTGCTTCAGCTCTAATTCCAGGCATTGCTTCTTATGGTATTCTGAGACATAACATTGTGTATAACAATTGGGGAGAAGGTCTATCCTGTTACGAAGCGGATCACTGCACCATAGAAAATAATATTATTTATGACAACTGGACAATCAACTTGTATCTTTCTGACTCTACCAATAGTTTAGTGCAAGGCAATATGGTTTATATCTCCTCATCACCTGCAATTATCCTACGTAATACTATGCCTCTCGGTATCACGCTGGCTGATGAAGTTGCAACCGTTCCTCGTTCTACTGACAACACAGTTGTAAATAATTTTATTTATAATGCCAGACTCCAAGCTTTTAGCTGGACTTTAGTTCCAAATTCTGGATTAAAAAATGTGTTAATAGCAAACAATACCATTGTCGATGGTGGGTTATTTACAGGAAATGGGGGGAGTAATTCCATAGTAAATACAAATTCACAAATTGAAAATAATATTATTAGAGGAAATAGCCAGGTTCCAAGTAATAGCGGCATTACGTTTTCCAATAATAACTGGTTAAAAACGCCATCGTTAGCCGCATCCTCGACTGACGTAGTGGGTGATCCGCAGATAGCCAGAACAGGAACAACAACGCCAGGTACTTTGAAACCGGATTATTTCAAGATATCTTCTGGAAGCTCACCAGTGATTGATGCGGCATTGCCGATAAATGAGGTGACTAAGGATTTCTTCCAGGTTGTTCGTGGAACATATCCCGATATAGGTGGCCATGAGTTCGTTTTAAATTAGCCGTTTTAAAACCCCCTAAATGAAAGGCCATCGTCTAAATTATCTGGGTAGGGCTCCAGTAAAGGCTGAGGCCTCATTTTCATACAGGTAAAGGTTTAACGGACAAGTCGAAAAATTTTAGGCGGAAATAGATCCGCGCAACTGACCAAAACGGGTGATCCCTTGGTAAGATTGAAAGAAAGGATTGACTGGAACGCGTTTTGGCCAGTATATGGCATTCGCCCCTGAGCAAGCACGAAGAATTCTGGTATCTACTTTAAATTCCAGGGGAAAACCAACATCAAACCTGCAAGGTTTGCGCTTTTTGAGTAATTAAATCTGCCAAAGAGGGAAGTTCGAATCGCCCAGACACGCGATCATAAACGTAATCGT